>NZ_AP014701.1:0-980125 GCF_055395615.1 Azobacteroides sp. (SeqCode)
ATGAATCTACATGTCAAAATATGGAATCAATGTTTGAAGATAATAGAGGATAGTATTACAAAAAATACTTTTCACACTTGGTTTTCACCTATTGTTCCGTTAAAATACGAGAATAATCGTTTTACGATTCAAACTCCAAGTCAGTTTTTTTATGAATATTTGGAAGAAAAGTATGCTAAACTTATCCTTCAAGCCCTTTTTCAAGTAACAGGGGAACAAATAATTCTAAATTACCAAATTGTTTTGGATAATAGTTTTAATCGAAAAAATGATAAATACACCACATCATTACCAAGTGATTGTTCTACATTTTTAAAAAAAAAACAGCAATTAATATTAATTAAAGATTGGAACTCCAATCTAAATGATCGTCAAACATTTCACAATTTTTTTGAAAGTGATAGTAACAAAATAGTATACGCTATTGCACAAAAAATTGTTCAAGAACCTGGAAAAGATTTTAATCCTTGTTTTATTTACGGAGGAGCGGGAGTAGGGAAAACACATTTATGTCACGCTATCGGAAACAGAACAGTAGAACTCTTTCCTCAAAAGAAAACACTTTATATTCCTGCTCATTTATTTCAAATTCAATTTACAGATGCTACACGAAAACATGAGCCTAATGAATTCATTCATTTTTATCAAAAAATAGATATTTTAATATTGGATGATATTCATGAGTTAGCAGGTAAAGAAAAAACTTTACAATCATATTTTCATATTTTCAATCATCTTCATCAGTTAGGAAGGCAACTTATTTTAACGGCAGATAAGATTCCTTCGGAGATAACAGGATTGGAAGAACGTCTTACTAGTCGACTCAAATGGGGGTTAACTTTAGAATTACAAAAACCAGATCTGGAATTAAGAAAAAAAATTCTTGATTACAGAATAGAACAAAGCGGGTTAGATATTTCTGAAAATATCATTAATTATATTGTAGAAAATGCACCAGAAAATGCAAGGGATTTGGAAGGAATTGTTACTTCGCTCATTGCATACTCACTAGCTGATAATTGTAAGATAAATTTACAATCAGTCCAAAGAGTCATGAACAAAATTGTTCAGAAAAAGAAAAAACGAATCACATTGGAAAAAATTCTAGGTATAGTAAGTTCTTACTTCAAGATAAATATTGAACAAATCCAATCCAAATCTCGCAGGCGTGAGATTGCACAAGTTCGTCAAATAGCAATGTTTTTGTCAAAAAAACATACGGATTTTTCTTATTCTCTTATTGGTAGACAAATAGGGAATCGCAATACTGCTACAGTATTACATGCTTGTAAAGTTATTCAAAATAATTTAAACAGTAATAAACGATTTCATTTAACAATGAATGATATTGAAGCTTTATTATTGAATTAAAAAAAATCTTTAAAAATTCTAAATTTACTTTAATAAATACTACGAATACTGATAATGACAATTTCCAGCAAAAAAATATATTTTACCTCTGTAATTGCATTACTATTATTACTATAATACTTATTTCTACTATTTAGGATCTATTTTTTAAATTTCAATTAATTCATATAATTACAAAAAAACTTACATACTCAAATAATCTATCGCTTATTAATTAGGCGTTACTAAATAATCCTTATCCTCCTGATAACAAAATTATTTTAAAAATAAATAACTATACCCTGTATACTCTGCATGTAATAAAGAAACAAGACATTTTTCCTATTTGGTTAAAATATTTTTTTATAATTATGAATATTCAAGAATTAATTCAAAAAGATTTAAGCTGTTTATATTCTTCAAGAATTCCAAAATACTTGATACAATTACAAAAAACAAAAAAAGAATTCAAAGGAAATTTAACCTTAATTGTTTTTCCTTTATTAAAAACGTCAAAAAAAAATATAGAACAAACATCTACAGAAATTGGAGAATACTTACTTAAAAATCAACCTATTATTACTGAATATAATGCAATCAAAGGATTTTTAAATCTTACGATTGCATCAATATATTGGATTAACATGTTAAATACTATCCATAGAATAGTAAATTATGGTATGAAAGAAATTACAGTTGACGCTCCATTAGTAATGGTAGAGTACTCCTCTCCTAATACTAACAAACCGCTTCACTTAGGCCATATACGCAATAATTTACTAGGTTATAGCATTTCTAAACTATTAAAAGCAACTGGTAATCGGGTAGTAAAAACAAATATCATCAATGATCGAGGAATTCATATTTGCAAATCTATGTTAGCTTGGAAAAAATGGGGAAATGGGAAAACTCCGAATTCTTCTGGGGAAAAAGGTGATCATTTCGTTGGAAATTATTACGTTAAATTTAACCAAGAATATCAAAAAGAAATATTAACAATGGAAGCTTCCGGATTAACTTCGAAAGAAGCAGAAAAAAAATCATTGCTAATGCTGGAAGCTCGTGAAATGCTACGAAAATGGGAAATAAAAGATCAGGAGACGATACACTTATGGAAGACAATGAATAATTGGGTATATGTTGGATTTGAAGAAACCTACAAAAAGTTAGGTGTTTATTTTGATAAAATTTACTATGAATCTCAAACCTATATAGAAGGGAAAAGGAAAGTATTAGAAGGTCTAAAAAAAGGTATTTTCTACAAAAAAGAAGACGGTTCAATATGGGCAGACTTAACTTCTAATGGATTAGACGAAAAACTATTACTCCGTGCTGATGGAACCTCTGTCTATATAACTCAAGATATTGGAACAGCAAAATTACGATTTGATGATTATGCCATCAACAAAATGGTTTATGTGGTAGGTAACGAACAGAACTATCATTTTCAAGTACTTTCTCTACTATTAGAAAAATTGGGATTTAAATTTGGTAGAAATTTAGTACATTTTTCTTATGGGATGGTTGAACTTCCGGAAGGAAAAATGAAATCTCGTGAAGGTACGATTGTAGACGCAGACGATCTGATTAAAGAAATGATACAAACTGCAAAAAAAATCTCTAATAAACTAGGAAAATTAGATAAATATAATAGTAAAGAAGTCCCTGAAGTATACGAAACTGTAGGATTAGGAGCTTTAAAGTATTTTATATTAAAAGTAGATCCGCATAAAAACATGATATTTAATCCGAAAGAATCTATAGATTTTAATGGTAATACCGGGCCATTTATTCAATACACTTACGCACGGATTCAGTCTATTTTGAGAAAATCAAGTATTAAAATACAGCATATTAAACTCGTATCGAAAAATATTTCTCTTAATGAAAAAGAAAAAAATATTATTCAATTACTATTAGACTTTCCAACAATCGTTCAAGAAGCCTCTGATAACTTCAATCCAGCTATAATCGCTAATTATACTTTTTACATAGCTAAAGAGTATAATCAATTTTATCATGATTACTCAATACTAAAAGAAAAAAACGAGGATGTACAAAAATTCCGTTTAATTTTGTCTTATAATATAGGGAAAATTATTAAGACGAGTCTTAAATTATTAGGAATCAATGTACTTGAAAGAATGTGATAAATAAATATATCTAAACTAAAAAGATAAATTGTAATAATATATTTATATTACTCATTCATAGAATGTAAAAATTCTTTGTTGTTTAATGTGTTTTCCATTTTTCCTTTTACAAATTCCATAGCTTCCATGCTATTCATATCTGATAGATATTTACGCAAAATCCACATGCGATTGACGGTATCACTATCTTGTAACAAGTCGTCACGGCGAGTGCTAGAGGCTACAATATCTACTGCAGGATAGATACGTTTATTAGATAGTTTACGATCTAATTGCAATTCCATATTACCTGTTCCTTTAAACTCCTCAAAAATTACATCATCCATTTTGGATCCAGTTTCTGTTAGTGCAGTAGCAATAATTGTTAACGAACCGCCATTTTCAATTTTACGGGCAGCACCAAAAAAACGTTTAGGCCTTTGCAGAGCATTGGCATCTACACCACCAGATAATACTTTCCCAGAAGCTGGTTGTATCGTATTATATGCTCGTGCTAAACGAGTAATAGAATCTAACAAAATAACTACATCATGTCTACATTCTACCATTCTTTTAGCTTTATTCAAAATAATTTCTGCAATTCTTACATGACGTTCTGCTGGCTCATCAAATGTAGAAGCAATAACTTCAGCATCCACACTACGCTGCATATCAGTAACTTCTTCAGGACGTTCATCAATTAACAACACAATCATATAAACTTCTGGATAGTTCCATGCAATGGAATTAGCAATATTTTTTAAAAGAATAGTTTTTCCTGTTTTAGGTTGTGCCACTATAAGCCCACGCTGTCCTTTACCTATTGGAGTAAACAAATCCACTACACGAGACGAAAGTTTATCTGTAATTTTTGGGCTTAAACTTCGAGTCAAATTAAACTTTTCTTCCGGAAATAAAGGAACAAGATGGTCAAACGGCAAACGATCTCGAACTTTTTCAGGACATAACCCATTAATTAATTCTACTTTAACCAGTGCAAAAAATTTTTCTCCCTCTCTAGGTGGACGAACAGGCCCTGATACTATATCTCCTGTTTTTAATCCAAATAACCGAATTTGTCCTGATGAAAGGTATATATCATCTGGCGATGGAAAATAGTTGTAATCTGCTGAACGCAAAAAACCATAACCTTCTTGACTAACATCTAATACTCCTGAACTTTGTAGTATCCCCTCTAAATCAGAAGACATATTATTATTGATCTGATTAACATTAGCATTTTGTATCTGAACTTGGGTTAGATTGTCCTTTATAGGTAGATGATTTTTTTCTAAACAAGATAAAACCTGTTTTATTTCATTTTTTTTGTTTTCTTTCTTATTTTCATATGCCTTTTGGATGTGTTGCTCTTGCCTCTTTCCAAATTGCCTTTCTTTTCCTCGTTTTGGTACAATTATTGACGTATTTTCATTTTTTGAGTCTAATCTAGAATTAGACTTTATATCAGAAGAGTTCTTATTAAATTCTTTTTGTTCATTGTTTATATCCACTAATTCTAGCTTATTTATTGTCGTATTATTTTTTGATTGTTTCGATTCAACATCTTCTACCACTTCAGCTTGAAATTTTCTCGGACGTCCTCGCTTTTTCTCGGATGAATTGGTTTTCTTCGCTGCTATAAGAGCTTGCTGATCTAAAATTTGATAAATAAGTTCACTTTCCTCTAATTTATTAATTTTCTTTAACCCAAGTTCTCTTGCTAAGAGAAGTAAATTGTCTCGATCCATTTCCTGAAGCTGCAAAATATTATAATACTGCATAAAAGTAATTATGAAATATGTAAGTATACAACATATATAATATGTTATTTACCTAACATTAAAATATAAATCGTCCCATTGGTTTTTTATGATTACTATCCCAAATATTCAAAAATAATTGCTCTTCTAGTTGAAGGATTTATCTTAAAACGATTATCTACTCGTTTACCAACAATCCAAATTATATCATTTCCTGAACAAAGTAACCATATTTTTTTCTTTTCTAATTTACCAATTTTGTTATTATTAAAATAATCACTTACCTTTTGAAAATTTTGCATTCCAAAAGGAATAAATCTATCTCCTTTTTCCCATTTTCTCAATTGTAAGGGGAATCTTAATTTTTTTTTATCAAAAAAAGCAGTATTAGAATCACATTTTATTTGAAAATTATTCCTTGTATCTTCATAAGATATTCTTATTGATAATGGTTCCGTTATTTTTAGAGCACTTTCAGCTATTTCATAAATTTTATTTTCTTTATTTTCTTTACTGGGAATAAGCAAAAACTGCTTTCTGTCTTTTATTAATGTATATTGCGATGCACAAAATTTTTTGCCAGATAAACCTTTCACTGCACGTGCAACATTGCATATAACATTACGATTGAATCCATAAGTTTTTAAAATTTCAAATAATATTGATTCTGGAGAAGGGGATTCCTTCAGAGAAGGAATATTTATTATTCCTACGTTTGAATTAAATACTTTATTTTTCATTTTTTCAACATGAGCATCATAAATTTTTACAACTTCTGACAAATTTTCTATTGTACGAAGTAATACTTGTTCAATAGATGGATTTAGTGTTCGTAATAATGGAAACAATTTGAAACGGATTTTATTTCGTGTATGGTTTTCTTCTAAATTACTTGAATCAGTTACATAAATTATTTGATTTTTCTTAGCAAATTGCAATAACTCTTGCTTTTTAATATCCAATAATGGACGAATTATCTTTCCATTTTTTGATCTAATACCACTCAATCCTCTAATACCGGTTCCACGTATCAAATTCAAAAATAAAGTTTCTATATTATCTCCCCTATGATGACCTACAGCAATAACTTCAGCATTTTGTTCTTGTCTCAAATACTCGAACCATTCATAACGCAAGTATCGTGCTGCCATTTCTATAGAAATATTGCTTTGTTTAGCGATACATTGCGTATTAAAGTCTTTTTTTAAAAAAACTACATTCATAGAAGAAGCCAATGAAGCAGCATATCTTTCATCCCTCAATGATTCCTTACCTCTTAAATGAAAATTACAATGAGCTACTTGGCAATCATAGCCCAATTGACACAAAATATAAAGCAAAACAGAAGAATCGACACCTCCACTTACTCCTACAATAATCTTTGTTGAATATTGCGGCAATAAATCATTTTTATGAATATATCGATCAATCTTTTCTATTAATACATCTCTCAAATCGAAACAGAAAATTACATTCTTTCAAGTTCTTTCGTAGTCTTTTCTTCTACTACAATTCTATTATACTCCTTTAATCCAGTACCTGCAGGAACTAGCCGACCACAAATTACATTTTCTTTCATACCTATCAATTTATCTACTTTACCCTTAATGGCAGCTTCATTTAGTACTTTAGCTGTTTCTTGAAAAGAAGCAGCTGAAACAAAACTAGATGTTTGCAAAGAAGCTCGTGTAATTCCTTGTAAAATCTGCATCACTGTAGCTGGGACAGTATCTCGCGTTTCTACTAATTTTAGGTCTCTCCTCTTTAAAATAGAATTTTCATCACGAAGCTTACGAACTGTTATTATCTGTCCCAATTCTACAGTAGAAGAGTCTCCTACATCTGTAACAACTTTTTTATTCCAAATACGATCATTTTCTTCACTTACTTCATCTTTATCCACTAATTGCTTGGTTACAAATTGTGTATCACCAGCTTCTATAACTTCAACTTTACGCATCATTTGACGAACTATTACTTCAAAATGTTTATCATTAATTTTTACCCCTTGCAGACGATATACATCTTGAATTTCATTTACAATATATTCCTGTACAGCTGTTAGCCCATTAATTGACAAAATATCCGATGGAGCAATAATTCCATCAGACAATCGCATTCCGGCACGAATATAATCACTTTCTTGAACAAGAATTTGCTTGGACAATGAAACAAGATAAGTTCTAGAATCCCCACTTTTAGAAGTTACTATTACCTCACGATTTCCTCGTTTAATTTTTCCAAAGGAAATCTCACCATCAATTTCAGACACAACAGCAGGACTGGACGGATTGCGGGCTTCAAATAACTCTGTCACACGAGGAAGTCCTCCCGTAATATCGCCTGTTTTACCAACAATACGAGGAATCTTAACGACCACTTCTCCTACTTGTATTATATCTCCTTCCTCTTTCGTGATATGGGCTCCCAAAGGTAAATTATATGTTTTTTTTATCTCACCATTTTCATTTAAAATATGAGCAACGGGAATTTTCATTTTGTCACGAGACTCTATAATAACTTTTTCCTTTAACCCAGTCTGTTCATCATATTCATTACTATATGTAATATTTTCACTTACGTTTTCCAAATGAAATCTACCAGCTACCTCTGATATAATACTTGCATTGAAAGCATCCCATTCAAAAAGTAAATCTCCTTTTCTAACCTCATCTTTATCTTTGAAAAATAATTTAGCAGCATAAGGAATATTATATGTCGCTAAAATAACCTTCGTTCGAATATCAACAATGCGCATTTCAGCGAGACGACTAACAACTATGAAATAATTGTTAGTCATCTCGTCAACAATTTCTACTGTACGAAGTTCATCTATCTCTACAATTCCATCGTATTTAGTAATTACACTGCTTTCTGTAACAACATTGGATGCAATACCACCCACATGGAATGTACGTAAAGTTAATTGTGTACCAGGTTCTCCAATGGATTGAGCAGCAATAACTCCTACTGCTTCTCCAATTTGAACCATACGACCAGTAGCTAAATTACGTCCGTAGCATTTCGAACAAACGCCTATTTTAGACTCACAAGTTAAAACAGAACGTATTTCAACATATTCTATAGCTGAATTTTGAATAGTTAATGCTCTGTCCTCTGTTATTTGTTCCCCTGCATAAACGATTATTTCCTCAGTCACCGGATGTTGAATATCATGCACAGAAACACGACCCAAAATACGTTCATAAAGAGAAACTATTACATCTTCATTTTTTTTCAATTCAGTTGTAATCAAACCTCTCAATGTCCCACAATCTTCTTCAGTAATGGTTACATTATGAGATACATCTACCAAACGACGAGTCAAATATCCTGCATCTGCTGTTTTCAAAGCCGTATCTGCTAAACCTTTACGTGCTCCATGAGTAGAGATAAAATACTCCAACACAGATAATCCCTCTTTAAAATTAGAGAGAATTGGATTTTCAATAATCTGACCACCTTCTGTCCCACTTTTTTGTGGCTTTGCCATCAAACCACGCATGCCAGATAATTGACGAATTTGTTCTTTACTACCACGAGCTCCAGATTCTAACATCATAAAGACAGGATTAAATCCCTGGCCATCTTCTTGTAATTGCTTTATTAAAGCATCAGATAATCGGGAATTAACATGTGTCCACGTATCAATAATTTGATTATAACGTTCATTATAAGTAATTATCCCCATATTGTAGTTAGTCAAAATTTCCTCTATTTCTTCATAACCCTTCTGTACAAATATTTCTTTTTCTTTTGGAACAATAATGTTATCTAAATTAAAAGATAAACATCCTTTAAAAGCCATTGTATACCCCAAATTTTTAATATCATCAAGGAATTGAGCAGTACGAGCCACACCACAAACTTTAATTACATTACCAATAACATTTTTTAGGGATTTTTTAGATAATTCTTCATTGACAAAGCCTACATTTTTTGGTACAAACTCATTCACTATTACGCGACCTACAGAAGTATCAACTATATGATTAATAAAATTTCCTTTTTCATCTACATCATCTACACGAACTTTAACAAAAGCATGAATATCTACTTTTCGTTCATTATAAGCAATTATTGCCTCTTCTGTCCCGTAGAACTTCAAACCTTCTCCCTTAACACCTTTACATATTTTTGTAATATAAAATAACCCCAAAACCATATCCTGGGAAGGAATGGTAATAGGAGCACCATTAGCTGGATTTAATATATTATGAGAGGCCAACATTAACATTTGTGCCTCTAAAATGGCTTCATTTCCCAAAGGGAGATGGACAGCCATCTGATCTCCATCAAAATCGGCATTGAAAGCTGTACAAGCAAGCGGATGCAATTGAATAGCTTTACCTTCTATTAATTTAGGTTGAAATGCCTGAATACCCAAACGATGTAAAGTCGGAGCACGATTTAATAGCACAGGATGCCCTTTCATTACATACTCTAATATGTCCCAAATAATTGGATCTCCTCTATCTACAAGTTTTTTTGCAGATTTTACTGTTTTAACAGTACCACGATCCATCAATTTACGGATAATAAATGGTTTATAAAGTTCAGAAGCTATACCTTTAGGTAATCCACATTCATGCATTTTTAATTCAGGGCCAACAACAATTACTGAACGAGCAGAATAATCCACACGCTTACCTAGTAAATTTTGGCGAAAACGCCCTTGCTTACCCTTCAAACTATCAGATAATGACTTTAATAAACGATTGGCATCAGTTTTAACTGCACTTGATTTACGTGAATTATCGAATAATGAATCTACTGCTTCTTGCAACATACGTTTTTCATTTCTTAAAATAACATCAGGGGCTTTGATATCAATTAACCGTTTCAAACGGTTGTTACGAATAATTACTCTACGATATAGATCATTTACATCAGAAGCAGCAAAACGCCCTCCATCTAATGGAATTAAAGGTCGCAATTCAGGCGGAATTACTGGGATTACTTTTATAACCATCCATTCCGGACGATTCTTCTTTTTAGAAGAACGAAAAGATTCAACTACTTGTAAACGTTTTAACGCATCGGCTTTCCTTTGCTGTGATGTATCATTATCAGCTTTATGTCGCAATTCATAAGAAAGAGAATCCAACTCTAAACGAGACAAAAGGTCATAAACAGCCTCTCCTCCCATTTTAGCAATAAATTTATCTGAATCACTATTATCTAATCGCTGATTTCCTGGTGGAAGACTATCTAAAATTTCTAGATATTCCTCCTCAGAAAGCAAATCATAAATTTTCTTATCTGTAATCCCCGGCTGGATTACTACAAAACGTTCATAGTAAATGATTGTATCCAATTTCTTAGAAGGCAATCCTAGCAAATAACCTATTTTATTTGGTAATGAACGAAAATACCAAACGTGAACCACAGGAACAACTAATTGAATATGTCCCATTCGTTCTCGACGCACTTTTTTTTCGGTTATTTCTACTCCACAACGGTCACATACAACACCTTTATAGCGAATACGTTTATATTTACCGCAATGACATTCATAATCTTTTACTGGACCAAAAATACGTTCGCAGAACAGTCCGTCACGTTCAGGTTTATAGGTACGATAATTAATGGTTTCTGACTTCAACACTTCACCACTAGATTGTGCTAATATATCGTCAGAAGATGCCAAACTAATAGATATTTTAGTAAAACCTTTCACCTTATTCTCTTTTCTCAAAGCCATATGTATTTTATAAAAAAGTAAAGACAAACAAATTTTTCTTTGGAAAAATCAAAACTCAACTCATCCTAAAGTAATATTTAATGCTAGCCCTCGCATCTCATACAGTAACACATTCAACGATTCAGGAATACCAGGAGTTGGTATAGGAGTACCTTTTACAATTGCCTCATAGGCCTTTTCGCGCCCCATCACATCATCAGATTTAATAGTGAGTATTTCTTGCAAAATAAAAGAAGCCCCAAATGCCTCAAGTGCCCAAACTTCCATCTCTCCGAAACGCTGTCCACCCAATTGTGCCTTTCCACCCAAAGGTTGTTGAGTAATTAAAGAATACGGACCAACAGAACGAGCATGCATTTTGTCATCTACCATATGTCCTAATTTTAGCATATAAATAACTCCAACAGTTGCCGGTTGATCGAAACATTCTCCTGTTCCTCCATCGTAAAGATACGTTTTACCATAAGGAGGAAGCCCAGCCTTGTCTGTCCATTTATTTAAATCCTTCAATGAAGCACCATCAAAAATAGGTGTTGCAAATCTTATATTCAATTTTTCACCAGACCAGCCTAATACAGTTTCAAAAATTTGACCTAAATTCATACGAGAAGGAACACCCAATGGATTTAAAACGATATCAACAACTGTTCCATCCTCTAAAAAAGGCATATCTTCATCTCGCACAATACGAGAAACAATTCCCTTATTTCCATGACGACCAGCCATTTTATCGCCAACTTGTAACTTGCGTTTTTTAGCAATATATACTTTTGCCATCTGAAGAACCCCAGAAGGTAATTCATCACCAATTACATAATTAAATTCTTTCCGTTTCAATTCGGCATCAAGTTTCTTATACTTTTTTACATAATTAATAATTAAGTTACTAATTACATTATTTCTTTGATAATCAACTGTCCATTTAGAAATTTGAACAGAAGTATAATCAATTTTTTTTAATTTTTCTTCAGAAAATTTAGTACCTTTCGAAATCAGTTCTACTCCCATAGAATCTTTCACTCCCTGTGAGATTTTATCCCCAATTAAATACAAAAGCCTTTTAACTAAAACAGATTTAAGTTCGTTTATTTTTATCTTGTATTCTTCATTCAGTTGAATGAGAGCCGATTTAGTATCTTTTCTTGATTTACCTCTTTTAAGAGCTTTAGAAAAAAGATGTGTTTCAATGACAACCCCATTTAATGAGGAAGGAGCTTTTAACGAAGCATCCTTTACATCTCCTGCCTTTTCTCCAAAGATAGCTCGAAGAAGTTTTTCTTCCGGTGAAGGGTCAGATTCCCCCTTAGGAGTAACCTTACCAATCAATATATCACCTGGTTCTACTTTTGCACCTACACGAATAATGCCATTCTCATCCAAGTTTCTCATTGCTTCTTCTCCTACGTTAGGAATATCACCGGTTAATTCTTCTGCCCCACGCTTAGTTTCACGTACTTCTAGTGTATATTCATCTATATGGATAGAAGTAAAAATATCTTCACGTACCACTCTTTCACTAATTACTATAGCATCCTCAAAATTATATCCCTTCCAAGGCATAAATGCTACCTTCAAATTCTTTCCTAATGCCAGTTCTCCGTTTTCGCTAGCATAGCCTTCAGTCAAAATTTGCCCCTTTTCTACTCTATCACCTTTTCTAACAATAGGACGTAAATCCATTGAAGTATTTTGATTTGTCTTTCTAAATTTAGGAATAGAATAAGCTTTCACTGCTGATTCAAAACTAACAAATTCTTCTTCCTCTGTTCGATCATATCTAATATCAATTCTTGTTGCATCAACAAATATTACCTCTCCTGCATTTTTAGCAACAATTTGCGTACGGGAGTCACTTAACACTCTCCCTTCTAACCCCGTTCCTACAATCGGAACTTCAGAAGTTAGTAATGGAACTGCCTGTCTCATCATATTGGAACCCATTAATGCACGATTAGCATCATTATGTTCTAAAAAAGGAATCAAAGCAGCTGCAATAGAAGCAATTTGTGTCGGAGATATATCCATTAATTCAACCTCTCTTGGAACTACTATTGGGTAATCTGCATCTTTACGAGCCTTGATGCGATCATTAATAAATGTTCCATCATCATTTACTAAATCATTTCCCTGTGCAATAATTTTCCCCTCCTCTTCTTCCGCTGCTAAATAAACAACCCCTTTAGGGGAAAGATCAACCTTTGAATTATTCACCTTACGATAAGGAGTTTCAATAAAACCCATATTCCCAATTTTCGCATACACACAAAGAGAAGAAATTAACCCAATATTTGGACCCTCTGGGGTTTCAATCGGGCACAAACGCCCATAATGCGTATAATGCACATCTCGCACTTCAAACCCAGCACGTTCACGAGACAAACCACCAGGACCTAAAGCTGACATACGTCGTTTATGTGTAATTTCTGCTAATGTATTGGTTTGATCCATAAATTGTGATAAAGCATTTGTTCCAAAAAATGTATTTATAACAGAAAAAATAGTTTTCGAATTAATTAAATCAATCGGAGTAAATACTTCATTATCTCGTACATTCATACGTTCACGAACAGTACGAGCCATACGACTCAAAGCAATACTAAATTGATTGGACAATTGCTCACCAACAGTACGAACACGTCTATTACTCAAATGATCAATATCATCCACATCAGCTTTTGAATTAGCTAGCTCAATTAAATACTTAACAATTTCGCTAATATCTTCTTTTGTAAGAACTTTTACATTTACAGGAACTGATAAATTTAATTTTTTATTAATACAATAGCGTCCTACTTCACCTAGATCATACCTTTTATTTGAAAAAAATAAGTTTTGAATTGTTTCTCTAGCACTAATATCATCAGTAGGATCCATATTACGAAGTTGGCGATAAATATACATTATAGCATCCTGTTCTGAATTACTCGGATCTTTTAATAAAGTATTATATACTATCGTATGGTCAGAAAGATTTTTTTCTTCACGATGCAACAAAATAACCTTAGTTCCGCATTCTATAACTTTATCTATATGGTTTCTTTCTAATATCATCTCACGGTCTAAAATAACTTCATTTCGTTCGATAGAGACTACTTCCCCTGTTTCCTCATCTACAAAATCTTCCACCCATACTTTTAAAACACGAGCAGCTAATTTCCTCCCAATCACTTTCTTCAAGTTATCTACATCTGCAGTGATTTCTTCTGCTATACCAAATATATTTAGTATATCTTTATCACTTCCAAAGCCAATAGCTCTTAAAAGTGTTGTGATAGGTAATTTTTTTCTACGATCAATATAAGCGTACATTACATTATTTATGTCAGTTGCGAATTCAATCCATGAACCTTTAGCAGGAATAATACGTGCTGAGTATAATTTTGTTCCATTAGAGTGTAAGCTTTGTCCGAAGAATACACCAGAAGAACGATGTAATTGAGAAACTACAACACGTTCTGCTCCATTAATAACAAAAGTTCCTTTTCTAGTCATATAAGGGATTGCACCTAAATAAACATCTTGAATAACAGTATCAAAATCCTCATGATCACTATCCATACAATACAGCTTCAATCGAGCTTTTAAAGGAACACTATAAGTCACACCTTTCTCTATACATTCTTCAACAGAATAACGAGGAGAATCAACATAATAATCTAAAAAATCAAGTACAAAACTATTACGAACATCCGTGATAGGAAAATTTTCTTTAAACACTTTGTACAATCCTTCATTTTTCCTTTTTTCCAAAGGAGTATCTAATTGGAGGAAATCTTGAAATGACTTTAATTGTATTTCTAAAAAATCTGGATACTCAGCAGGATTTTTTATCGAACTAAAACTAATTCTTTGATTATTTTTCATTTACAGAAAGTAATAATAAACAGTAAAATGATAGTTATTTTGATAATTCAAAAAAAAAATAGCTGGTTTGTTATTTAATATCAACTTCTGCTCCAGCTTCTTCTAAAGATTTTTTTAATGATTCAGCTTCTTCTTTTGCAATACCCTCTTTCAATGGAGCAGGTGCACTATCAACAATATCTTTTGCTTCCTTCAACCCAAGTCCTGTCAATTCTTTAACTAACTTAACAATTGCCAACTTACTAGCTCCAGCTTTCTTAAGAATTAAATCAAAAGATTTTTTTTCCTCTTTTATCTCAACATTACCAGAAGACGGTACACCCGAAGAAACTGCAATAGATGTAGTTGGCTCAATACCATACTGAGTTTTAAGAATTTCAGCAAGTTCATTTACTTCTTTTATAGTCAAATTTACTAATTGTTCAGCAAAAGCTTTCAAATCTGCCATAATATATAATTTTTAATTTTTTTATTTAAAATATTTAAGAATTACTCTTATAATTTTTTCAAAAGAGCTTTCAAAATTCCATGAATAGTTTGTTCTCCGAAATTAAGAGTTGAAACAATTTTTTTACCAGACGACTGCAATAGGGAAACAATATCACCAATAAGCTCATTTTTACTTTTGATACAAACAAGTAAATCTAAGTGTTTAGTTCCAAAATAGAATTTTTCCTGAACATAAGCTGCTTTCAACTTAAGACTTTCTCCATCAGAAAATTTTTTTATCAATTTTGCAGGCTTATTGTCACTATTAGAAAACATAATTGCTGTACTTCCTTTCAATACAATACTTAATTCAGAAAAATCTCCTTTTATTTGTTCCAATGCTTTCCTAAGCAAAGTATTTTTTACAACAATCAGTTTAATTTCTTGTTTATTGCAATCCCTCCTTAAATTATTTGTAGCTAATGCATTCAACATAGCAACGTTGGTTAAATAAAAATTCGTATACTCACCTATGAAAGTAGTTATTTGTTTAATAACGGTAACTTTATCTTCCTTTCTCATAATCCATTTTTAATTTCTCATCTACTGATTTAAGATCAATTTTAAGACTTGGACTCATCGTACTTGAAAGATAAATGCTTTTAATATAAACACCCTTTACAGTAGCAGGTTTTGCTTTGATCAAAGCAAACACTAATTCTTTAGCATTGCCATAAATTTGATCAGAAGTAAACGACACTTTACCAATAGAAGTATGGACAACACCTCCTTTATCTATCTTAAAATTAATTTTCCCTTGTTTCACTTCTTTCACAGCAGTACCTACATCAGTGGAAACTGTACCACTTCTAGGATTAGGCATTAAACCTCGTGGACCCAATATCTTACCTAAAAGGCCGATCCTTCCCATAACAGAAGGATGAGTAATAATTACGTCAACATCTGTCCATCCATTTTTAATCTTTTCGATATATTTATCAAGCCCAACATAATCGGCTCCTGCATTTTTTGCAAAAATTTCTTGATCAGGAGTAACTAAAGCAAGAACTTTAATTTGTTTTCCTGTACCATACGGTAATGAAACAGCACCCCTTACTATCTGACTAGCTTTACGAGGATCAATACCTAAACAAATATCCATATCTACAGAAGCATCAAATATTGTAGTAGTGATTTCCTTAATGACAACAGATGCTTCTTTAAGAGTGTACACTTTCTCTAATTCAATTTTACTTAAAATTAATTTCTGATTTTTTGTAAGTCTACCCATAAAATTTCTATTGAAATTTAATTACTCAGAGTCCCTTATCACAATTATACCCATACTCCTTGCTGTACCTATAACCATTTTTATAGCAGATTCAACAGAAAAACAATTTAAATCTGCCATTTTATTTTTTGCAATAACTTTTACTTGATCCCAAGTAATTTCGCCTATTTTCTTACGGTTCGGCTCTGCAGAACCATTTTTTAAATTAATTACATCTAATAACTGAATGGTGACCGGAGGATTTTTTATGATAAAATCAAAAGATTTATCAACATAGTAAGTAACGATAACAGGCAATACTTTCCCTATTTTATCTTGAGTTTTTGCGTTAAACTGTTTACAAAATTCCATAATATTAATACCTTTGGATCCTAACGAAGGCCCAATTGGAGGAGAAGGATTCGCTGCCCCTCCTTTAATTTGCAATCTTAATTTTCCAGCAACTTCTTTTGCCATTTTCCAACATTATTACAACAACTTAGAATTAAAATACTATTAAACATATAAATCAAATAATTTTAAAATCTTTTAAGATATGCCAAACTAACATGATTATAATCTCCTTAGATTCAAAAAAACAGAAACTACCCCTTTTCTACTTGCAAATATCCCAATTCGATAGGATTTTTTCGTCCAAAAATCTTAACCATCACTTTGAGTCTTTTCTTTTCAGAATAAATCTCCTCTATTTCACCATAGAAACCAGTAAAAGGACCAAAAGTAATTTTAACAGTTTCTCCTATAACATAATTCACTTCAAACTCTTCTGTTTGGTGTTGCATTTTGTCTATTTGTCCCAAGATTCTATCTACTTCAGTAGGACGCAAAGGTATAGGATTATCTCCTCCCAGAAGCCCAGATACAAAATTAATATTTTTTATAAGGTGTATTATTTCATTCTCCAACACAGCTTCAATAACAACATATCCAGGAAGAAACATACGCTCTTTCTTACAATTTTTTCCACGAATGCTTCGAACTACTTTTTCTGTAGGGACAATAACTCGCGAAATATGATTTTTTAAATTATTATCTTTTCTAATTTCTGCTTCAAGATACTCCTTTACCTTATTCTCCTTACCACCAATAGCTCGTAAAACATAGAACTTCTTCTCTATTTCTGACATCATTTCACCTACCTTTCAACTTGTACAACAACGACAATCAACTCACTATTTCATTGTATTATAAAAAAACGTTACAACACTCTCAAAGCTAAAATCAATTACAAAAACTATTAATGCCATAACCAGAGAAACAATTATAACAACAACCACATTATTTGATAACTCTTGCTTTGTAGGCCAGGAAACTTTATATATAAGATCTCCATAACCCTCTCTCATATTACTAACTATGCTATAAATTATCTTTTTCATACCACCTCATTGGATTCACGAAGGCACGGGACGAGAGATTCGAACTCCCGACAATCGGTTTTGGAGACCGATGCTCTACCAACTGAGCTAGCCCCGTATCATCTTAAATTATAAGAAAAAAATACAGAAATACAAATTTATTTAAGTGAGGTTATTAATGAACAATTTACAGCTTTTTTGTTTTACTCTATAATTTCAATAATCTGCCCTGCACCTACAGTATGACCTCCCTCACGGATAGCAAATCGAAGTCCTTCGTTACACGCTACAGGATAAATTAGTTCGATAACTATTGTAACATTATCTCCAGGCATTACCATTTCAGTATCTTCCGGAAGGGTAATTTCGCCTGTTACATCTAAGGTACGAATATAAAATTGAGGACGATACTTATTATGAAATGGGGTATGACGCCCACCTTCTTCTTTTTTCAAAATATATACTTCAGCTTTTACTTTAGTATGAGGGGTTACTTTATTTGGATGAGTAATAACCATACCTCGCTTTACCTCATCCTTATCTACGCCACGAAGTAATAACCCTACATTATCTCCTGCTTGACCTTCATCTAAAATTTTACGAAACATTTCCACTCCTGTAACTACCGACTTTTTTCCATTAGCACCCAAACCAATAATTTGAACTTCCTCTCCTGTCCTAATAACACCCGTTTCAATACGACCTGTAGCAACGGTACCACGACCTGTAATAGAAAATACATCCTCAATTGGCATAAGAAACGGCTTATCAATATCACGCAGAGGTAATGGTATCCAATTATCTACAGCATCCATCAATTCCATAATTTTTGCTTCCCATTTTGGATCTCCATTTAATCCACCCAAAGCAGAACCCTGTACTATCGGAGTATTCGTTCCATCAAATTGATAAAAATCAAGTAATTCTCGCATTTCCATTTCGACCAGTTCTAACATTTCAGGATCATCCACAATATCCACTTTATTCATAAAAACAACTAACTTCGGAACATTTACTTGACGAGCTAAAAGAATGTGTTCACGAGTTTGAGGCATAGGACCATCTGTTGCAGCAACTACAATGATGGCACCATCCATTTGAGCTGCCCCCGTTACCATGTTTTTAACATAGTCGGCATGACCAGGACAATCTACATGGGCATAATGACGAGTCTCTGTCTCATATTCTACATGAGCAGTATTAATGGTAATACCCCTTTCCTTTTCTTCAGGAGCATTATCAATTTGATCAAACGATTTTAATTCTGACAGACCTTTTTTTGCCAAAACCGCAGTAATAGCAGCGGTTAAAGTTGTTTTACCATGATCTACATGACCAATTGTTCCAATATTAACATGTGGTTTTGACCGATTAAATTTTTCTTTTGCCATAATTCAACTGTTACATTATTCTAATAATACAAAAAACACCACTATCTCGAGCCAGTGCCGAGACTTGAACCCGGGACCTCTTCCTTACCAAGGAAGTGCTCTACCACTGAGCTACACGGGCAAAGTTAAAAATTAAGTATTACAAACTATTCTTAGCTCCTAACTTTTTCGCCATGATCAAATTTAGCAATATATTTCTGAATATACAAGATATCTCTAATAAAATCAACCTTGAGATACCCCTTAAATCACAAATTAACAAAATAACTCTTGTATTTTAACCAGGAAAAATTATAATTATGATACTCTATTTAGTATATATTTTCCATATTTTAAATTATCTTTTTATAAAGTATTTTACAAAACATCACCATTATTTGACATATTTAACATAACTCAAAATTAACAGTGAATTCAATTTCATGTTTAAATTAAGAATAAACCTCATGAGTCCAAAATTTATGGTTATACCAACTATGACGCATTTCTCAAGAATCACTATTCAATACACCATCATATATTAGACAAGGTAACATTTTTAGATGCAACAGCATAAATATTTTGACATTAACTTTAGCAACCTCAGTAAACAGAAAGTACCCGAGACGGGATTTGAACCCATACACCAACAATAGGCACCACCCCCTCAAAGTGGCGTGTCTACCAATTTCACCACTCGGGCAATTTTAAGAATATTTAAGATATCAAATGTATCTTTTTTGACTTTAAAATCAAAAAAAATATAAATAAACTTCTAATCAAAAAATCAAAACAATTCAAAATTTTTACAAATAATCTTTATATTCACGGTTGAAATTTCAATGCAAGTATTTATACCGTTCAAGAATAAAATTTACAAATGAGAAAAAGTAATAAATCTAGCGTATTTATAAATTCTAAAGTTATGACTACAATCAGTGTGTCATTAGTACTTTTTTTATTAGGCTTAGTTGTTTTTTTATCTTTATTTACAGATAATATATCCAATTCTATAAAAGAAAGCTTGTCTTTTGATATTGTTTTACAAGACAACACAAATAAAAAAGAAATCCAATACGTACAAGACGCATTGGATAAATCTCTTTTTGTTAAGTCGTCTATTTTTTTGTCAAAAGAAAAAGCAATTAAACAATTAGCAGCAGAATTAGAAGAAAATCCTGAGGATTTTTTGGGGTTTAATCCATTACCTGATTTAATTGTTATTCGTTTAAAACGACAATATGCTAATCTTGATAGTTTGCAAGTTATAAAAAATTATCTTAAAAAATATTCCAATAACATTAAAACAATAGAATATCGAGAAGAAACATTAAAAAAAATGACTAATAACATTTCTAAAATAGGATTTATTCTTTTAAGTGTCACCGTTGTATTATTCCTTATTTCTTTTACTCTCATCAATAACACTATCCGATTGACAGTATATTCCAAGCGATTTCTCATTCGTACCATGCAACTAATTGGAGTGAAAAGAAGAAATATTTACAAACCATTTATAATATCAAGTATTTTTATTGGAATGATTGCATCAGCTATAGCATGCGGATTGCTATATTGTTTAATTTATTATGTAATAAGTAATTTTCTATACATAGATAGATTAAATTTAAATTCTTTGCTAATTACATTTGGAAGTGTATTTATATTCGGAATCCTTATTTCTTTCATTACTACTTATTTTTCTGTGAATAAATATATAGACATTGGTGTAAACAATCTTCGTAAGATAATAAAATGAATAAAAAACGATTAGTATTTGGAAAAGAAAATTTTATACTTATATCCATTTCCGTAATAATAATAATGATCGGATTTATTATATGTACATGGGGAAAATCTTCAGAAAAAACAGGATTTGATCCAAGTATATTTAATTCAAGGAGAATTCTGATAGCTCCCATCATAATTATATCAGGCTATGGATTGATAATTTATGCTATTCTTAAAAAACCAAAATAAACACATTTTTTCGATAATGAATTTTCAAAAAGGAGAAACTCTATATTTAGATAAGCCTCCATATTGGACATCTTTTGATTTAGTAAATAAAGTCAGATATGCAATCTCTAAATTTTTAAAAATAAAAAAAATAAAAGTTGGACATGCAGGAACGTTAGATCCACTCGCAACGGGAGTAATGATTATTTGTACAGGGAAAGCAACCAAAAAAATTGAAGAATTTCAACATCAAACTAAGGAATATTTCGCTATAATTCATGTAGGAGCAACAACACCTTCTTTTGATTTAGAAACACCGATAGACAAAACCTACAAAACATCTCATATTACAAAAAAATTAGTAGAACAAACACTAACAAAATTTCTTGGAAATATAGAACAAGTTCCACCGAACTTTTCATCATGTAAGATTAATGGAAACAGAGCGTACAAATTAGCAAGAAAAAATCAAAAAATAGAATTGAAACCTAAACCAATTATTATTAATAAAATAGAATTACTCTCATATCAACAGAGAGAAATACAAATACGTATAGTTTGTAGTAAGGGAACCTATATACGAGCTTTGACTCGAGATATTGGGATTGCAGTACATTCTGGTGCATACTTAACAAAACTTATACGAACAAAAATAGGTGATATAACACTACTTGATTGTCTGAAAATAGAAAATTTAGATAATATATTTGTATCTTAACAACTCAAAATGAAACTTTCAAAATTTAAATTTCATCTTCCTCAAGAATTGATTGCTTTATCTCCTACAACTAATAGAGACGAATCAAAATTGATGATTGTATACCATAAAACTGGAAAAATAGAACACACAACTTTTAAAAATATTATTCAATATTTTGACAATAAAGATACTTTCATTTTTAATGACACCTTTGTTATTCCTGCACGTTTATATGGGAATAAAGAAAAAACAGGAGCAAAAGTAGAAGTATTTTTACTGAGGGAATTAGATGATAAACAACGTATCTGGGATGTTCTAGTAGACCCTGCTCGTAAAATTCGTATTGGAAATAAATTGTATTTTAAAAATGAAAATAATGATTCGATTGTATCAGAAATAATTGATAACACGACATCTCGGGGGAGAACTATGCGCTTCTTACAAAATGGTTCTTATAAAGTATTCAAAAAAATATTATATAATTTGGGAGAAATGCCTATTCCTAATTATTTAGGAAGAAAAGCAACTATAGAAGATCGTGAGAGGTATCAAACAATTTATGCAAGGAATGAAGGAGCTGTTGTAGCTCCAGCAGCAGGGTTACACTTCAGCCGCGAATTGATGAAACGTTTAGAACTTAAAGGATGCGAGCTTACTTTTATTACTGTCCATTCCGGGCTTGGAAATTTTCGAGGTATTGATGTAGAAGATTTATTTAAACACAAATCGGAATCTGAACAGGTCGTAATCAGTACAGAAGCAGTAAATAAAGTCAACAGAGCTATACAAAATCACAAACAAATCTGTGCAATTGGAACATCTGTACTCCGAACAATTGAAGATAAAGAAAATATAGTAACTTCTCAAGGACATTTAAGACCTTTCATTGGTTGGACAAATAAATTTATTTTTCCTCCTTACAATTTTTCTATTTCAACAAGTCTAGTTACGAATTTTCATTTACCACTTTCTTCTATGTTACTACAAGTGGCAGCATTCGTAGGATTCGATTTAATTATGGATGTATACAAACAAGCTATTGAAGCAAAATATCGTTTTGGAGCTTATGGTGACGCTATGTTAATAATATAATGACCACTTATCTATCATTAGGAACTAATTTGGGAAACAAAGCAGTAAATTTGTTGAAAGTGATTGCTCTTATAGCTAAAAAAATAGGCAGTCTTTCGGCTATTTCTTCTGTCTACGAAACTCAACCATTTGGATTTCAATCTACTAATTTATTTCTAAATATGGTTGTAAGAGTAGAAACAAATCTTAAACCCATTGAACTACTGAAAATTTCACAAAAAATAGAAAAAAAAATGGGAAGAATAAAACAACAAGATTATCAAGACAGAATAATTGATATTGATATTATACTATACGAAAACATCGTCTATAAATCTGAAGAACTAACTATTCCTCATCCTAATTACAAAGAAAGAAATTTTGTAATTAGACCTTTACAAGAAGTTATGCGAAATATACAGTGAACAACTCTTTAGTTTGTTAATCTTCGTTTCAGTTTTTTAAAGATATATTTTCAAATACAATCAGTTTTTCTAAATATTATTTATATCTCATAACTTCTAAAAAACTTGAAGTTATATCAGTAAAAGAATTTTTCTTACTTAAAACATTTTTTGTAACTTTGGTTCTGAAATCATTGACTGTTATCAATGCCTTTAAAACAATCGCTTCGCATATTGTTGTCACTTTTGACTCTTTCAATTTCTGTTTCTTCTTTTTCCAACAACAAGGGGGATTTTGTATTAGTCATTGACCCAGGGCACGGTGGGCATGATCCTGGAGCAATTGGTAAAAAAGGAAAAGAAAAGGATATTACGCTGTCTGTTGCTCTACTTACAGGTAAATATATAGTAGAGAAAAACTCTAATGTGAAAGTTATATATACACGAGACAAAGATGAGTTTGTCGATTTATGGAAACGAGCAGATATAGCTAATAAAATTAAGGCAGATTTATTCATATCTATTCATGCCAATGCATCAATTAACATTAATACCCGCGGTTCAGAAGTTTACGCTTTTGGAATTTCAAAAACCAAAGAAAATTTAAACGTAGCAAAAAGGGAGAACTCTGTTATTTATTTAGAGAATAACTACAAAGAAAAATACGAAAATTTTGATCCAAGTATCTCTGAATCTTATATTATTTTTGAGTTTATGCAAAATAACTTCGTTTATCAAAGTCTTGATTTTGCATCTATTGTACAAGCAAGATTGAAATCTTGTGTTCCATGGGCAGATCGTGGAATAAAACAGGCTGAGTATTTAGTCTTAAGAAAAACGAGTATGCCAAGAATTCTAATAGAACTTGATTTTATGACCAATTCAGAAGCCGAAATGTATTTACTAAGTGAAGAAGGGAAACAAAAATACGCAAAAGCCATTTGTGCTGCTTTTACAGAATATAAAATAAATTATGATCATAAGAATACTACAATAAAAAAATATACCAATGAAAAGACTACAAATAATATTTCATCTTTAAAAGATACATTAATAAAAAATGAAGCTTCAAACGACAAAATATATAAAGTGCAAATTTTTACTTCACTAAAAAAACTATCACAAAATGATCCTCAATTCAAAGGTTACAAAGTAGATTACTATGAAGAAGATAATTTATATAAATATACCTACGGAGCATCTCTTAATTTCAATGAAATCTTGCAAATTCAAAAAAATCTATTGAATGTATTTAAAAAAGCTTTTATTGTTTGCTTCGAAAATAATGTAAAAGTTAAAAAACCTATAAAAACGGGAAAATAATGTAAAAAAATTATATCAACAGTAATTACAATTTGAGATTATAAAGTAAAACATATCTGAACTTATTTCATTTTAGTGAGTTGTGTTTTATTTTATTGCATACCAACTTTACTATATATTTGATTTGCACTTTCAATAACACAAATATTCTTTACGATAATGAATGAGATGGGAAAAAGAACAAGTAATGATGCTAAAAAGGGAAATTAAAATTCTCATCAAAACTGGAATAGTATTAAAAAAACTGCAAACCAAACATGAGTATTTGGACAATTACGACAATTTTTTAATAAAATAAAAATTAATTAGATAAGTACTGAGTTTCTAGTTTTAATTGAAATTAAGAAAAAATAAAGTCAAATTAAAAGGCCAAAGTAAATTCCGATTTATGAATATTGTAGAACTGAAAAAAGGAGAAATTCCATAAGAAACATAAAATAAACAGTTATTACCAAGTTTTTATTTCAAATGTTTCATTATCCATAATTAATGTTCGCCGAATATCCAATACAATAATTTCCTCTTTCTACGTCGACTCATTGAACGATTCCAAAAAGACATATTACAGCCATTTTATAGTCATCAACCAGTAAAACTTTCATTCGCTTATGATTAAGCGAATGAGGTCAAATTTAGATTTTTATCTATCATGTTTTATTTATAACATGTCTTCTTTTACTTATTTAATCACTAATATTTTCCTAATTACTAGAATGGTACGCAAGTCATGTCGATCATTTATTTATTTAATCTCATGAATCTCTCATAAGATTAAATAAATTCCCCGTAAGTATTTTTCCTACTTGGCAATTAATTCCTTTGATTTATTAAACACTTTTCAATCTCCTCTACCTTTTTTATTACTTTGTTTAAAAAAAATGTTTTACTCATATCTTTGCATTTTTATACATTCCTTGTCATTTTTTTTTAAAATCAATAAACTAATAATTTTCAAGGAAGCGAATTCATGTCCTAGGTACGTAAAGCCTTTACATTACTTATAAATTTATAATTATTCTCTCTATTAACCACTAAATTATAACCCAGGCTAATATGCTTTTATTAAAAATTGGAAAATTGTTCGATTATAAAAGTTCCATGCGTTGACCTTAACTTCGGATCAACCAATTGTTCTGTACTCCACAATGAATATCCCCCTCCTTTCACTACTTAAATATTTTTATTTATATGATTTTTCTCTGTATCAGAAATATTAGTATTCTGATATTAATATTTGAGTCATATTGTTAAAATTTTCCAAAATAACTCTTATCTCTCGTAAGAGTCTTTATTACGATAATTTATTGTAGATAAACTTTTTTATCCTAATTGTTGTGAACAATATTTATAAATATTATTAACTGCTGCTTATTGGTAATTGGATTCCATTGTCTCCGTATATAATTTTATATACAAAATTCTGTACGTTCTGTCAAACATACCTTACAGTTTTCTAGTGAATTTTTCACAAAAAAAACTAAACAATCGAACATTTAAAACTTGTTGTCCCACTAGGATTCGAACCTAGGCTGGCTGAATCAAAATCAGATGTGCTACCATTACACCATGGGACAAACACATACCCCCAACTATTTAAATTTACTCAAAAGTAATTTTTTTTCTTCACGAATATCTCAAAACAACTCCCTGCAATATCATTCTATTTTTAGTAAAAAATGGTTTTTCTTTCCTTTTTGAATTAATATGAATTTGCCTCCTAACAAAAAAGAACAATCAATCAAATGATCAGGTATAGATAATTTTTCTTTATTAACACTTACTCCACCTCCTTTAACCAATTTACGCATCTCTCCTTTAGATAAAAAAATATGTGTACTATCTACTAACAAATCAACTGCCTTTATACCTACTGATAATACCTTTTTTGATATTTTAAACTGAGGAATACCTATGAAAATATCTTGTAAGATATCTATATCTAACTGTTTTAAAAAATTAGAAGTAATATTTCCAAAAAGAGTTGCCGACGCTTTCACTGCCATTTCATAATCTTCTTGCGAATGAACTATAACAGTCATTTCTTTTGCTAAGCATTTCTGCAAAGAGCGAAGATGAGGAGTTATTTTATGTTTTGAAATTATATTATTTATTTTTCCATTGGATAAAGTTGTGAAAATTTTAATATACTTTTCCGCATCAGCATCGCTTACATTTAACCAAAATTGATAAAATTTATAAGGAGAAGTATATCGTTTGTCTAACCAGATATTACCAAATTCTGTTTTACCGAATTTACTACCATCAGCTTTTGTAATCAAAGGACAAGTCAGAGCAAAAACTTCACCTCCTACTTTTTTCCTAATTAATTCTACTCCTGTAGTAATATTTCCCCATTGATCGGAGCCACCCATTTGCAATCGACAATTATAATTTTTATATAAAAAAAAATAGTCATAGCCCTGAAGCAATTGATAAGAAAATTCTGTAAATGACATTCCAATTTTTGAATTTGTGAGCAATCGTTTTTTTACAGAATCTTTTGACATCATATAATTTACCGTAATATATTTTCCAATTTCACGAATAAAATCTAAAAAAGAATAATCTTTTATCCAATTATAATTATTAACTAATATAGCAGCATTAGTAGCACTGGAATCAAATTCAAGAAATTTAGCTAATTGAATTTTTATTCCATTTTGATTTTTTATCAAAGTGTCTTTATCTAACAAATTACGCTCTTGTGATTTCATAGACGGATCTCCAATCATTCCAGTAGCTCCTCCTATTAAGACAATGGGACGGTGACCTGCTAATTGAAAATGTTTTAACATCATCAGTCCTACTAAATGACCAATATGTAAAGAATCAGCAGTTGGATCTATCCCTATATAAGCTACAGTCATCTCTTTTTGTAATTGCTCTTCTGTGCCTGGCGTTATATGATAAATCATACCACGCCATTTCAATTCTTCTATAAAATTCATCATGTAATCCACTTGTACCCTAGCTTTAATCAAAAAGAATAAAATTCAGCATCAATTTACTACGAATTGTTTTTTATTTCAAATTGTTATCCAAGAGATACTTAAGCTAAGTTGTTTACTTACTTAAAAGTGATAATTTTAAGTATCCTAAATTATTTATTAGTATAATGAGAATATTTTTATTCTCATTAGTTGTTACTGTAATTTACACAGTAACTTTGATACATTCAACAACCTGCTAGAATACAAAATTTATCTCCACTTTTTTTATTATTTTTCTAATTAATTTTAAAAGACAAAGTATATTCTATTTCAATATCAATTAAACGATAATATATTCCTTTTTTCGTCCATATTTTACAGTTTCTTATTTCTATTTATTCTTACTTTATTACTTCATTTTATTCAAATTTTCAATTTCAATATTACCAATTGTACGGTAAGCATTTACAATTATTGCCAAAGCTATTGCCGTCTCAGAAGCCGTAATGACTATTCCAAAAAGAGTAAAAAACATCCCTTCAAATTGTTTCGGGTATAAATACCTATTAAATACAGCAAAATTTATTTCGACTGCATTCAATATCAACTCTAATGAAATAAGAATAGCAATCATATTTTTTCGAGAAATAAATCCATAAATTCCAATAAAAAACATCAACGTACTAATTACCAAGTAATACTCTATTTTAATCATAAAAAATTATTATTTTATACATTCTTAAACTTCAGTAGCAAAAATCAGAAGTTACTTCAATCTATATTAAATTGACCATTTCTTTTTCATTTTGAATAAGCATAAAATTTGTTTCGCCGATTTCTTTTACAATATCGATTCAAAATAATAGGAATATCCACCAAATTTGATTCTAATATCACCTACAAACTAATTATGTTAAGATAATTAGTTTGTAGGTGATATTCTCTAAATAATTTACCTGCTATAATTTTAATCCTCTAAACTAATATATGGTAGTTTAATAAAACTCTGAAATAAATTAAAATAGCATAAATTCCTTATCAGGGTTTATTATGAATTTTATTAAAAATAAATCTACTCACTACTAAACTAACCACAAGTAAATTTAGCTCTCTTTAGAGAGCTAAATTACTCTAAATTTATAAAAATCGAAACGATTTTTATAATATCAAAGATTTCAATACGACAGTTAGAATTTTTATTCTTTAATTCTATAAAATATTCTATTCTCCATCCAGTAATCTACACCTTGTAATCTCTATAAATAATTCGTCTAATCCTTTTCAATATTTTATCTAACTATACGATTTTTATCTAATTTTATCTTTTTCTCGCTATCAATATCCCTCCAATAATACAGACCAGTAAGAGCAAACTCAATACTTCGAAAGGTAAAAGATATTGATATTTTCCTACTCCTATCAAAGCCTTACCGATCAGTTGCATATTAATTTCTCTGTCACCTTTTATCGTGTAATTATTTATATAATAAAATTTATTTTTCAATAAAGCAAATGTAGTAATAGCAATTCCACCTAACATAACTAATCCTCCCATTGCATGTCTTCGCCACCATTTTTTCTCAAAAAAATCATTTTTATTAGTAAGAAAAATAGCAAATACGAATAATATTACAACTCCACCTGCATAAACTGATACCTGAACAGCAGCAAGAAAATGATAATTTAAAAACAGATAAAAACCTGCTGTACATAGTAAAACTAATAGTAGATAAATAGCAGAGCGTAATAAATTTTTAGATAATACTACTAATATGGACAATAAAAAACTTGTTATTCCTAAACAAATAAATACTACCAAATTAACAATCGGACTCATACTTTTATTTTTTAATTAGCGAAGAATCTTTTTTATTCAATCTTTTATATAATTTGCAACGGGTAAAGGATGCATGTTCAAAATTAGTTGTCCATATAATTGCACTTTGTCGGCACGAAATAGTACAAATAGAACAAAATGTACAACTTCCAATGTCATATAGATATTCATCTAAAACTTTTTTTTCTTTTCCAGTAAATTCATCTAATATTTTTTTTGTGATTATCTGAATGGTTCCATTTGGACAATTTACCTGACAAATACCACAAGCCGTACATTTATGTTGATTTTTTTCATTGTGAAACATCAATAATTGCCCTCTCACTCGATCGTGAGAAAATATCTTTCCTCTGTTTTCAGGATATTGCTCCGTCACTTTTTTACGAAAA
Organism: Azobacteroides sp. (SeqCode); assembly: GCF_055395615.1. Taxonomy (NCBI): domain Bacteria; kingdom Pseudomonadati; phylum Bacteroidota; class Bacteroidia; order Bacteroidales; genus Azobacteroides (SeqCode); species Azobacteroides sp. (SeqCode). The sequence goes on from NZ_AP014701.1 coordinate 29,872, forward strand.
AAATTAAGCATTGTAATACACAATCCCTGAATCAAATACCATATACCTTTGATTATATTTTTAGTATGAGTCATAAATATATTATCCAAAAAGCCATTAATATAATATTGATTAAACTAACAGGCATTAGAACTTTCCATTCTAAATTCAAGAGTTGATCTATTCTTAAACGAGGCATCGTCCATCGTACCCATAATGCTAAAAATATACAAATAAAGGTTTTTGAAAAAAACCATATTATCGATGGGATACAATCCATAATTTCATTAAACATATTCCAACAAGGAATATGTAATGGCATCCAACCTCCTAAAAATAAAGTAGTTGCAATAGCTGCAATAATAAACATATTCAAATATTCAGCTAAATAAAAAAATCCAAACCGAATACCAGAATACTCAGTATGATAGCCAGCTGTTAGTTCAGATTCAGCTTCCGGTAAATCAAAGGGTCCACGATTAGTCTCAGCATGTCCTGCTATCAAATAAATAATAAAAGCAATAATTGCAGGGATGCCTCCCCTAAATATATTCCATGTATAAGATTGTTGTTCCACAATAGTGGATAGTTTCAAAGAACCCGAAAGCATAACAATAGTTATCACTGATAAACCACAAGATAACTCATAAGAAATTAACTGTGCTCCCGATCGGATAGCACCAATTATTGTATATTTATTGTTAGAAGCCCAACCAGCCAACAAAATTCCGATAACCCCTATTGAAGAAACTGACAACAAATAAAATACTCCCATATTAAAATCAACTACATGCAACCCCTTATCAAATGGAATAGCCCCAAATGTACATATAGAAGCAACAATTACTACATAAGTAGACAAACGAAATAAAAAAACATCAACTTTATCTATTTTGATTAACTCTTTCAGCAATATTTTGATCATATCAGCTACTGATTGAAGAATTCCAAAACATCCTACACGTGTAGGTCCTAGGCGACATTGAAAAAATGCACAAATTTTTCGTTCTAAAAAAATAAGCAAGAGTGCTAACGTTGCATAAAATGTCAAAACAACAAGACCTATTAAAAAAAACTCAACAAACAATACAATACTATCTATTAAGCACGATCGAAGAAACTTATCCACCCAATTTGTTACGACATCCAAATGAAACATAATTTTTATTTATTGTCTTCCTGACTGATATATAAAATATTTCCATCCAAGAATGGAAACGAGATATTAATCCTCTTTTAAAATAACTATTCTATAATTTTTTTCAAGATTTTAACCAAAGTAAAGAAAATTTTATATCGAAAATAAATTTATATCCAACATTTTCTATATTAATTCCTAGTCTTTCAATTTTCAAACATATCAAAAAACTTATACTTATAAACTTTTCCCTGTATTTTTTATATTTACAAAACATTTCTCTCTCATCTGAATCCCTCTCCTACTAAATTTCATGTAGTATATGTAAATAAATTAACCCACCTTTTGTGAATTCAAAATTTGAACGGATAAACTCAAATAACATTCAACTTAATTATATAACAAATCCCTCTTTTTATTAATAAACCTTAAAACACACTATACATACTATGATGTTTTTTTTGAAGAGAATAATTTTGTCATATTAGATAAAAAAGATAGAACCATCCTTTTTCATTCTGATTAATATGAAATATTAAAAACTATCTCAATATAATTTGGATAGAATGTATTCTCCACTAAAAAATATAAAAAAATAAATAATATTGTAATGTCTTTTCATAACATTATTATTTTTAAAATTTACTCATTCCTACTTTGCTTTTTTTACATACACAAGTAGGAAGTTCCATTTTGAAATTTCCTACTTCTTAAGATATACTCTACAAACTCATAAGTTTTCTACTATAGTAATTTTTACAAAAAGAAAACTAATATTGTCATCACTATTAAACCTGTAACAAATACCCAAACATAAAATTGCACCTGTCCAGATTGTAATCCTTTTATAGATAGTGAAATTTTTTGCGTTACCCGTGCTAATCCATTAATACTTCCATCAATAATATGATAGTCAAACCATCTAATAGGCTCACAAATAAATTGTAAAATAACTGTCTTTGTTATCCACATCCAAATTTCATCCAAATAAAATTTGTGTAGTATCATTTTATAAAAAAAACCAAAAAAATGAATAATTTTAATAGGATTACCAGTATCTTTTAAATATAAAAATATTGCTACTCCAATACCAATTATAGCCATAATAAGACTCATAGAAGCAACAGTCCAATCAATATATGTATGAAAAGAAATTTTATTACTACTAATAAAATTAGCAAATGGTATTAACCCACTAAGCATAGAAAAAATACTTAATATAATTAACGGGGATGTCATTGTTATTGGTGATTCATGTGGTACATGATATACATCGCATTTTCTACCACCATTCCAAAAAATACAGAAATATAAACGAAACATATAAAATGCTGTTAATCCAGAAACAATCAATAATATCCAGAAGACAATCAATTGATGATGAAATGCTGCAACTAATATTTCATCTTTACTATAAAAACCAGAAAAAGGAGGAATACCTGAAATAGACAAACATGCTATTAAAAAAGTAATATTAGTTATAGGCATATATTTATGCAAACCACCCATATTATCCATTTCGTTACTATGCACCGCATGAATTACTGAACCAGCTCCCAAAAATAACAAGGCTTTGAAAAAGGCGTGAGTAAAAAGATGAAACATAGAAGCCATATACCCCAAACCTTCATGTCCACCATATTCCGACACCCCTAGAGCAACCATCATATAAGCAACCTGTGAAATAGTTGAAAATGCTAATACACGTTTTATATCAGTTTGAGTAACAGCAATAACTGCCGCAAATAAAGCTGTAAAAGCTCCTGTAAAAGCTATCATCTCTAATATATTAGAATTAGCAAAAAAATAAATTGGAAATAATCTTGCAACTAAATAAACACCTGCTATTACCATTGTTGCTGCATGAATCAAAGCTGAAACAGGAGTTGGTCCTTCCATTGCATCAGGTAACCAAATATGCAGAGGAAACATTGCTGATTTACCTGCCCCACCTATAAAAATCAAAGTCAAAACCCAAGCTGAAATAGATAATCCCAGAAATGTTTTACCTGACATAGAAGTGACTACTAATATAGCATTATTAATCGTTAATCTTTCAAAATCAAACGTTCCTGTATAATAAGACAGAACCAGTATGCCTATTAAAAATCCCAAATCAGCAAAACGAGTAACAATAAATGCTTTTTTACTTGCGGCTACCGCTGACAGTTTAGTATAATAAAATCCTATCAACAAATAGGAACTCACCCCTACTAATTCCCAAAAAATATACATTTGAAAAATATTAGTAGCTACTACTAAACCTAACATAGAAAAACTAAATAATGAAAGAAAAGCATAATACCTCTGAAATCCAATTTCACCTTTCATGTATCCTAAACTATAAATATGTACCATCAATGATATAGTTGTAATTACTACCAACATCATTACTGAAATAGAATCCAATAAAATTCCTAAATCAATATGTAATTTTTCTGTAAAATGGATCCATTGAAAATTTAATGGAATAAATTTTCCCCATACACCATTTATTTTACCTGTCTTAAAAAAATACTGATAAGCTACTGTATAGGCCATAAAAGTACATATCCCCAAACCTCCAGTTCCAATAATTCCAGATATATTCGGCCTTAATTTCATTCCAAATAATCCCAATAAAAGAAAAAGAACTAAAGGAATTATTATGATTAATAAACTGCACATGATTTCTTTTTTAAGAGCAAATTAAAATTTACATTTCACTATATCAATATTAATTTAAATCAATATCTACAATCCCATAGTTTTCTGCAACCTATAATAGGAAACTAGACTTTTTTTATAAAATTTTACTCTTTCCCCCTTAGTAAGGGGAAACTATGTTATGCATAGACTAAAGAAATATCACAAACATTTCATTTAAAATTTTAAAAAAAATACACAAAACATCATACCTCTAACCTAATTAGTAAATCATCAAGTGGTTGAGTATATTCTGTAATTGTTACTAATCTGTAATATTGTATTACTTTTTAGTAATATCTTTTGTAAAAGCAAATTTTTTAAAAATTTCGAAAGATTGGTGAAGAAATAAAATTAGTATAATCTACTAATGTGAGCTCTTTATCCTATTTTCTCATCATCTCACTTTTTACCATTTTAATTTTCTTATTCAATTATACTCTGAGTACCAATTTTTTAAATTGGTATATCTTTATTTATATTTTTACTACCAAAAAGTGCGTAATAAAACAAATATAAAAGACCAATAAGAGGTAACCAATAAGAAACCATATAGCTCTTTTCTCCAAATAATTTTGTAATATCCACAATTCCATTTTGTATTAATGGAATAATACCCCCACCCATTACCATCATCATATAAATACCAGAAGCTGTAGTAACATATTTGCCTAACCCTTCAATAGCCAGATTGAAAATGCCTCCCCACATTACTGAAGTAAAGAGACCTACTAATACGAGAAATAATGCATTGATAGGTACGCTTTCTAAACCAAAAGTAGAACCAGTAAAAACAGGCATTTTTATCTTTTCTGAAGTAGAGACACAAATGGCTGTCAAAACTAAAAGAATAGCAATACCTGAAGCATACGCTAGTAATTCTTTACTAGAAACTTTACTAGCAATACCTGTTCCCAATAAACGCCCAATTAGCATTAAAAACCAATAAGTGCCAGCAACTGTCCCCGCTGCAGCAGGCAGCACCCCTTTTTCTTCTAAGAAAAATTTCATAGTACCAGGTATTCCAACTTCAACACCTACATATATAAATATTCCTACTGCTCCAAGCACAAAATGGCGGAATGACAACGCACTATATTTGGAAGATATATCTATTAATTTTTCGATAATGGCAGGTTCAGGAATGTCAACAACATATAAAATAACACCTACTAATGCAAAAACGCCCATACCAATAAATAAAACAGGGTTTACATTAGAAAATGTAGTATCTTTAGTTATTTCTCCAATCAAGGATCCAACCAATATTGGAGCAAGCGTTCCTAGTAAAGAATTGCAAACTCCACCTGCCTGGAGAAGAGTACCTCCCTTTTTCCCACCTCCTCCTATTTCATTTAACATCGGATTAGCAACAGTATTCAACATACATACAGAGAACCCAGCTATAAATGCTCCAAGCAAATAAATAACAAATCCCAAATTTCCACTAATTATACCAGAAATAAATTGAACACCTATACCAAAAAATCCAACTATGATAGCACAAAGAGCCGTTTTTTTATAACCAATTTTTTCTAAAAATTTCCCAGCTGGAATACCCATAAACCCATAAGCAGCAAAATTCATAAGATTCCCTAGCATACCTAAAAAATTAGAATCTTTGTATTGGTTTTTCCAAATGGTTCCTACTGGAGCTGCCAAATTAGTTACAAAGCCAATCATCCCCAAAATAGCTATCATCATAATAATAGCTATTACATTGTTTTTCCTTTTCCCCGTTGTCATAATAAAATTTAGATTAAAAATTAATACTAATAGTGTATAGTATACAAATAAAAAACGAAAATTTTATACCAAGACTTATCACTCATTTATTCCTTTCTCACTTGAAAATTTGTCAGATATTAATTGGAGTGTATTTTATTTCATTCTTTATTGTTGAGGAATAGTTTCCATAATATCATCTTTGAGGACAGAATTTTCTAAAGTACTATGAGCACTATGTCTAAACAGTGATGCAAAAATACACAACACAACCAATAGTCCTGCAAGCCACCATGTAATTTTTTCAAAAAAGTCCGCAGTTTTACGAACTCCAATTATTTGATTAGTTGAAGTAAACCCAGAAGTTAATCCTCCACCTTTAGAATTTTGCACAACAATCACAAGTATTAAAAAAATGGCGATAACTATGACAAAAATTATAAAGAAAGTATACATATTTACTTTTTATATATGAGTATATTACCTTTTCAAAAAATCAAATTCAATTTACAGAGTAAGGATTTATTCCAAACAATAATTACAACTTTGAAGTTATATCAAAATATTAAAAAGAAAGGACTCATTATCTAATAATTTTATTCTTTCATATCAAAGCAATGAGTTTTTATTCTTTTAATAAATCAATCTAATAAACATAAAACAAATAATCCGACTATTTTTTTATTTCTTATTATTATTCAGGCACTTAGTTTATTTTTTATAATCGTAAAGACAAAATCATTCTTTTCATAATAGTTTTTATAAATTACATAATTTTTTTAAAATTACAAATAAGGTAAAATTTTTTCCAATTGATTTTTTCTTGATCCTTTAATCAAAATATGATATCCTTCTATGGGTGTTACTTGTAAATATTTTAAACAATTTTCTGTTTGAGAAAACAATTTCCATTTAAAACAAGGAAATAGACATTCTTCGAAGTTACTCCCTATTAAAAACACTTTATCTATTTTCTTCTTAAAAAGGCTATCTACTATTTTTTTGTGCTCTTCTTTGCTATATTTGCCAAGCTCTTTCATTTCACCCAGAATAACCATTTTAGGTGAAACACACAATTTAGAAAAATTATCTAACGCAACTTGCATACTATCAGGATTAGCATTATAAGTATCTATAAATAGATTATTTTTTTTAGTTTTACAATTCTGAGAACGATTGTTGATCGGGACATAATTAGCTATAGCAGCATTAACCATATCATCTTCCACCCCAAAATAACTGGCAATACAAATAGATGCCAATACATTCTCAAAATTGTACCAACCTACCAATTGAGTAACAACTTTATTGTTTTTATTGTTTTTACTCCATTCTAAAACTAGAGTAGGATCAAATGCAACCATTCGTCCGTAAACAAAAGATTTAGAAGAATTAGTACCATAATAAATTACAGGCAAAGAATTATGCCACTCTTTCAATATTAAATTATCTGAATTACCAAAAATCACCCCTTTATTCTTACGAATAAAATCGTATAGTTCTGTTTTCGTTTTTACAACTCCATCAAAAGAACCAAAACCTTCCAAATGAGCTTTACCTACATTGGTAATTATACCATAATCAGGCTCTACAATCTTACAAAGCATTTGTATTTCATTCAGATGATTTGCTCCCATTTCAATAACTGCAAATTGATGATCTGGTTTCAATTGTAATAAAGTTAAAGGAATTCCAATATGATTATTTAGATTTTTCTGTGTAGAAAGAGTCTTATATTTAGAGGACAAAGCTATTGCTACTAATTCTTTAGTAGTCGTTTTTCCATTTGTTCCAGTCACAGCAATTATTTTTGCATTCATCTGTTTACGATGATAATTTGCCAAAGACTGTAAAGTTTGAAGTACATTTTTTACTTTAATAATTTGGTTACTTTCTGGCAAATCACTTCTATCCCCTATTGCATAAATTGCCCCAGATGTAAGAGCTTGCATAACATAATCATTACCATCGAATTTTTCACCTTTTAGTGCAAAAAAAAGGGAATTAATCGTACAAATTTGACTATTTGTTGTAATAATAGGATATCGTCTAAATATTTGATACAATAATTCTATATTCATTACTCATTTTTAAATATAAAAATCGAATTCAAATTAGTTTATTATTATAAGCTATAAGATAATTTTTTAAGCTATAAGATAATTTTTATCCCAAATATTGACTTGTTCTAAAAACACAAACATTTACCCTACAAAGGTAAGCATTAGTTATTGCGAAATCATACAAAATTTTATTTTTGTACTATGAAATCAAATAGTGAACAACTAACTGACAAAAAAGTTATGGGTATTTTAAATATCACACCTGATTCCTTTTTTATTAGAAGTAGAAAACAAACTGAAAAAGAAATAGTAGAAAGAGCAATTCAAATTTTGGAAGAAGGAGCATCTATTATTGATGTGGGAGGATATTCTTCTCGCCCTAATGCTGTATTTGTTAAAGAAGAAGAAGAAATAAAACGTTTACAGTTTGGTTTAAATATTCTTTTTAAAGAGATACCTAATGCTTTAGTTTCAATTGATACCTTTCGTTCAAAAGTAGTAAGAAAATGTGTGGAAAATTTCGGAATTTCTATTGTAAATGATATCACAGCAGGTGAATTGGATACAAAAATGCTTGATATCATAGCTGAATTACAGATTACCTACCTTATTATGCATATGAGAGGAACTCCACAAACTATGTTAAAGCATACTCAGTATAATTACCTATTGCCAGAAATTTTATTTTATTTCGAAGAAAAAATTAACTATATGCATCAAATTGGGATACATGATATTTGGATAGATCCAGGTTTTGGTTTTAGTAAAACAACCAATCAAAATTATGAAATTCTAAGCCAATTAGCTCAATTTAATATTTTTAATCTACCTGTTGTAGTAGGTCTTTCGCGCAAAACAATGATACGAGAAATAGCAGGAGTTACAACGGAAAATTCACTAAACGGAACGACAGCGTTAAACATGTTTGCATTAATGCAAGGAGCTAGCATTCTCCGGGTTCATGATGTAAAAGAGGCAGTTCAAACAATTCAGTTATACAATCAAATAAAACTATATGATTAATTTCAATATTAAAGATATAATCGATATCATTTTGGTTATTTTTTTTATTTACAAAATTTGTCGTTTAATAAAAAAAACAGGAGCAACTCCTATTTTCACAGGAGTGTTAGCTTTTGTTATCCTTTGGATATTGATATCTCAAATATTACAAATGCACTTTATGGGCAGTATTTTAGACAAATTCATTAATGTTGGAGTTATTCTATTAACTATTGTTTTTCAAAAAGAAATTCGAGAATTTCTTCAAAATTTGGGATCCGATGAAGGTATAAAAAAAATAGTAAAACTATTTAAATCTACAAATGTACAAAATGATATTTTGTACATCAAATCAATTGTAATAGCTTCATTCAATTTGGCAAAAAGAAAAGAAGGAGCTTTAATCGCTATTCAACAAGACATATCATTAGACTGTTTTATTAAAACAGGAGAAAATATAAACGCTAACATTAATACTCGATTAATAGAAAACATATTTTTTAAAAATAGCCCTTTACACGATGGAGCAATAATCATCGTAGGAGAAAAGATCATTTCTGCATCGTGCATCTTACCTCTCTCTCAAAGAGAAGATATTCCTTCTTTATACGGCCTACGCCATCGTTCAGCACTAGGACTAAGCGAACAAACTGATTCTAAAATTATTGTTATTTCTGAAGAAACAGGAGAAATTTCTTTAGCCTACAAAGGACATTTATATCCTCTATATACTAAAGAGGAATTACAAAAAAAACTAATAAACCATTAATTAATAATATCATCTACTATTGTAATTTTACAGTAATAAATAAACAATTGTAGAACCATTATTCTATTCATTTTTATACATACAAGGATCAGTAAATTGTTGAGGAACAACAAATGTTTCAAATTGAGAATAACCTAATGTCTTGTCAGCAAAGACTTTTTTAAGAAAAATACCCATAATAGGTAGAGCTGCTCTCGAACCTTGCCCTTCGCTTATTTTATTAAAATGAATAGAACGTTCCTCGCCTCCTACCCAACATCCTCCTATCAAAGACGGTGTAAATCCTATAAACCAACAATCTGAATTATTTTGAGTGGTTCCTGTTTTTCCACCCATAGGGGCTACGGTATACCTACGCATCCCCCCACCTGTACCTCCATCTATTACACTCTTTAACATATTCAACATCTTATAACTTGCCTGTTCACTAATTACTTCGTGAAACCTTGGATTAAAAGTAGATATTACATTCCCATTTCTATCTTCAATACGAGTAATAAACATTGGTTCAACACGAACTCCACCATTAACAAAAACAGAATATCCTGACACCATTTGTTCTACAGAAGCCTCACAAGTTCCCAAACATAAAGAAACTACTGCATCAATAGGTTCAGAAAGACCATAAGAAAGTAATATTACCTTAAATGAGTAAGGAGATAATTGCTTCATTAAATAAGCAGAAACCCAATTATCAGAATGTTGTAATCCCCAACGGAGACTAACTTTTTCTCCCTTCATTAAATTATTAGTATTTCTTGGTGACCATATTTCTCCTGTCTCTGAAATTAACTCTTGTGGTTCATGACTCATTTCGTCACAAGGAGTAAATCCACTTTCCATTGCTAACGAATACAAATAAGGTTTAATAGTTGAACCAATTTGCCTTTTACCTACACTCACCATATCATATTGAAAATATTTATAATCAATTCCACCTACATAAGCCTTTATAGCTCCTGTATGAGCATCCATTGCCATAAACCCTGTACGAAGAAAAAATTTCATATAAAGAACAGAATCCATTGGAGACATAATTGTATCTTTTATACCTTTCCAAGAAAAAACTTGCATTTTTATTGGCTTATCAAAAATAATCTTAATTTCTTTTTCCGATATATTTTCTTTTTTTAATATTCGATACCTATCTGTCCGCTTCATAGCATATTCCAAAAAAATATTCATCTTTCCATTTAACAAAAAAGAATAAGGTGTTCTTATATTATTCATTTTTTCTTTTAAAAAAATGGGTTGCAAAAAATTCCCTATATGTTCACTAACAGCTTGCTCTGCATAAGTTTGCATACGAGAATCTAATGTAGTATATATTTTCAAACCATCGGTATAAAGGTCATAAGGAGAACCATCCAATTTTCTATTTTTTTTACACCATCCATATAATGGATTAGTTTCCCATGTTATTGAATCATTCACATATTTATAAGTGTTACCAAGATTATAATCCTTCCTTTCTGGTCTTTTTGCTGTCATCAATAAACGTAAGTGTTCTCTAAAATAAGGAGCAATCATTTCTTTGTAATTTATTCTACGAAAATCAATAACTAAAGGCAATTTCTTCAATGAATCACATTTTTCTAGCGAGATATAATTATTTTTTCGCATCAAATCTAAAATAACATTACGTCTCCCTTGCGCTTTTTCTCTATATCTTAAAGGATTAAAATAAGAAGGATTTTTACACATCCCTATCAAAGTGGCAGCTTCTTCTGTAGAAATATTTTCTGGTAATTTCCCAAAATAAACATAGCAAGCCATTTGAATACCAACAGCATTATAGAGAAAATCAAATTTATTAAGATACATATTAATTATTTCTTCCTTTGTGTAAAAACGTTCTAATTGAACAGCAATTACCCATTCAATTGGCTTTTGAAAAAGACGCTTAAAGAAATTTTTTGCATGTTCAGAATAAAGTTGTTTTGCTAATTGTTGAGTGATAGTACTACCACCTCCACTATTTTTTTGAAAAAAAACCCCTCGTTTTATTACAGATCTCAACAGCGCATAAAAATCAATACCTGAATGTTTCATAAAACGAACATCTTCTGTAGCAATCAGAGCTTGAATTAAAGCAGGTGAAATATTTTTATAATCCATATAAATTCTATTTTCTTTGTCTTGAGCATAAGTCCCCATGATCTGCATATCAGATGAAATAACCTGGGAAGCATATTTATTAATAGGATTTTCTAAATTTTTCACTGAAGACATATATCCTATCCATCCATTGACAATCGATAGAAAAAAAAAGACAATAGAAACAATCAGAACTCCAAATACCATCCAAAACCACTTAATGGTTTTCTTAACTTTATCACTACTACTTCTTTTATTCATTATAATTCAAACTATTTAAATTCACAAAAAGGCTTGCAAATGATATTTACAAACCTTCCATAACATAAATTTAATTGAATTATTCTACTTTATTTTTTTCTATTGGCTCAGTCATTTTTATTTATAACATTATGATTTTTAAATAACTCTTCTTTTTCGTTATTTATATTTATACTATTACTATTCTCATTCTTATGACTTTTTTTTCTGGAACGACGTACTTTAATTACTCCCTTATTGGAATTTTTCAACATCAACTCATTATAATCTACTAGTTCAATAAAACACATAGAAGCATTGTCTCCTAAACGATTACCTGTTTTAATAATACGAGTATAACCTCCACGTCTATTCTCTAGTTTTTTAACTATTTCTCTAAACAATTCCGTCACAGCATATTTGTCACGCAACTTTTTAAAAACCAATCGTCTAGAATGAGTCGTATCGCTTTTAGATTTTGTTAATATTGGCTCTACGTATTTGCGAAGTTCCTTTGCTTTAGCAAGAGTCGTAAAAATCCTCTTTTGTTTAATTAATGAAACAGACATATTAGAAAGCATCGCTATCCGATGAGAATAAATACGACCCAAATGGTTAATTCGCTTACTATGCCTCATTGTTGCCTAAATTATACTTTCTTACATCCATACCAAATGTTAAATTCAATTTTGTTAACAGTTCATCTAATTCAATTAGTGACTTTTTTCCAAAATTACGAAATTTCATTAATTCACTTTTTTGACACTTCACAAGATCTTCTATCGTTTCTATTTCTTCTACCCTCAAACAATTAAGGGCACGAACAGATAGATCCATATCCGATAACTTAGATTTTAATAATTGATGCATTCGTAAAATATCTTCATCAAAATCTTCAACTGTTTCATTTTCATCTTTTTCTAATCGAATTTTTCCTTCAGAAAATAACTCTAAATGCTGAATTAAAATATCAGCTGCTGCTTTTAGAGCATCTTTAGGATAAATAGAACCATCAGTCATAAGTTCAATTGTTAGTTTCTCATAATCTGTTTTTTGCTCTACACGAAAGGGTTCAACATTATATTTTACGTTTACTATTGGTGTAAAAATAGAATCAATAGCTATTTGATTTACATCATTACTCTCTAAATGATTTTCTTCTGCTGGAATATACCCTCTACCTTTTCTAATTGTCAATTCTACACTAAGACTAGCATTTTTCTCTAAATGAGCAATCACAAAATTGGAGTTAACTATTTCAAATCCATTCAAATACTTATCAATATCACTTGCCTTAAATTCCTTTACTCCTAAAACAGTAAAAACTACTTTTTCATATTCAATGCCCTTATTTTTTTGCCTAAACCTAACCTGTTTAAGTCCAAGAATTATGTTTGTAACATCCTCCACAACACCTGGTACGACAGCGAATTCATTACTTACACCCTCAATTTTAATTGAAGTGATGGCATAACCTTCCAGAGATGACAAAAGAACGCGACGAAGAGAATTACCAATAGTAATCCCATACCCAGACTCTAATGGGTGAAACTCAAATTTTCCGTACTTATCACTAGATTCTATCTCTACTACTCTATCAGGTTTTTGAAATACTAATATTGCCATGAAAAATTATTATTTAGAATACAACTCTACTATCAACTGTTCTTTGATATTCTCAGGAATATCTGTTCTTTCAGGAATATGTAAATATCTCGCACTCATAGAAGATTTATCATATTCAATCCATGAATATTTACTATGATTTTCCTCTATACTATTCAGAATAACTTCAAACAATTTAGCTTTTTCACGTATTCTTACAATTTGCCCTGGCTTTACTAAATATGAAGATATATTCACTATTTTATTATCAACTACAATATGCTTGTGAGAAACTAATTGACGCGCTCCCGTTCTCGTTTTTGCAAATCCTATGCGATAAACTAAATTATCCAAACGAGACTCCAACAATTGAAGAAGAATCTCACCTGTAATACCTTTTGAACAAGACGCTTTTTTAAACAAGTTACGAAATTGCTTTTCCAACAAACCATAAATATGCTTCGCCTTTTGTTTTTCACGTAGTTGAACAGCATATTCAGATATTTTTTTCTTTTTTCTATTCGAACTGTTTTTTCTATTAAAAGCTTTATCTGATCCGAAAATAAGTTCACCAAATTTACGTGCAATTTTTGTTTTTGGTCCAATATACCTTGCCATTATCCTGAATAATATTTTTTTTTAAATTCTTCTTCCCTTAGGAGAACGACATCCATTATGTGGAAGAGGAGTAACATCTATAATTTCAGTCACCTCAATTCCAGTACTATGTATTGTCCGAATAGCAGACTCACGCCCATTACCAGGCCCTTTTACATAAGCTTTTACCTTCCTTAATCCTAAATCATAAGCTATTTTAGCACAATCTCGCGCTGCCATTTGAGCTGCATAGGGAGTATTTTTTTTAGAACTCCTAAAGCCCATCTTACCAGCAGAAGACCACGAAATAACTTGTCCCTCTCTATTTGTAATCGTAATAATAATATTATTAAATGAAGAATGAACATGTAATTGACCATCAACATCCACTTTCACTATTTTTTTTTTTGATCCAACTATTTTTTTTACCATCTCTTACTTTTTTCAAATTAATTATTTATTTCGTTACCTTCTTCTTATTAGCAACGGTTTTCCTTCTACCTTTACGAGTACGAGCATTATTTTTAGTACTCTGCCCCCTTACAGGCAATCCTATACGATGACGTATTCCACGGTAACAACCTATATCAATTAAACGTTTAATATTTAATTGAATTTCAGAACGAAGCTCCCCTTCTACTTTAAAATCACGATCAATGATATCACGTATTGCTGCTACTTGAACATCTCCCCAATCTTTGACTTTAACATCTCTATTAATCCCAGCCTTTGTCAGAATTCTATTAGCCAAACTACGTCCTATACCATAGATATAAGTCAATGCTACTTCTCCTCTTTTATTTTGAGGTAAGTCTACCCCTACTATTCTTATTGCCATTCGTTTAAAAACCTGAAAAATTAAAAACTACCCCTGACGCTGCTTAAAATTAGGATTTTTTTTGTCTATTACATACAAACACCCTTTTCTACGAACAATCTTGGAGTTAAGACCACGCTTTTTAATCGAAACCTTTACTTTCATAATATCTTTCTATTTTATTTATATCTAAATGAAATTCGTCCTTTGGATAAATCATAAGGAGACATCTCTATTTTTACTTTATCTCCTGGCAATATCTTAATATAATGCATACGCATTTTTCCAGAAATATGTGCCGAGATTTCATGTCCATTTTTCAACTCAACACGAAATATTGCATTAGACAATGCCTCTCTCACAATCCCATCATGTTCTATTGCCGATTGTTTAGCCATACATCAAATTTTAAATTCCAAATATAGATATAAATTTTCTATTTTTCCCTTAATATCTTTTCTACAAAATCAAATGTAGACAAAATATCCGCTTCCCCTTTCCGAATAGCTATTGTATGCTCAAAATGAGCTGAAGGTTTACGATCTACCGTACGAACAGTCCAACCATCTTTTTCAATTTTCACATTTCCCCTCCCAAAATTAACCATTGGTTCTATTGCAATGCACATTCCTGATTTTAATAAATAACCTTGACCTTTTTCTCCAAAATTAGGAACCTCTGGCGATTCATGCATATCTTTTCCTATTCCATGCCCTACTAGTTCTCTAACAATACTATATCCAGCCTTTTCACAATGTGTCTGAATTGCATTTCCAATATCTCCTAATCTTTTCCCACTAATAGCGTTATTGATACCAATATATAAAGATTCCTTAGTTACTTGTAATAACTTCTTTAAGCTTTGATTCACTTCTCCTACCTCAAAAGTATAAGCTGAATCACCGCAATAACCATTCAATTTTACTCCACAATCAACCGAAACAATATCTCCATCCCTTAACAAATAATCTCCTGGAATTCCATGAACTACATTTTCATTCACTGAAACACATAGTGCATTAGAGAATCCTTTATATCCTTTAAACAAAGGTATCGCTCCATTATCAAGAATAAATTCATCAGCTATTTTATCCAACTGAAACGTACTAATCCCAGGAGTAATATTCTTAGCCACTTCAGCAAGCACTAAACTCACTAATCGATTAGCTATTCTCATTAACTCAATTTCTTCGTTTGTCTTTAGATAAACCATCTTTCACTGTTCACAAAACAAATAATTTAATAAAATCTATTAGAACGCCTTTTGATTCTTTCCGATCGCAATAAACCATCATAATGACGACTTAATAAATAACTTTCCATTTGTTGTAATGTATCTAATACTACACCTACTAAAATCAATAAAGAAGTTCCTCCAAAAAAAGAAGCAAATCTCTGTTGTATTCCAAACATTTTTGCAAAAGCTGGCATGATTGCTACTAAAGCAAGAAACAAAGAACCTGGAAAAGTCAATTTTGACATAATATTATCAATATATTCTGCTGTTTTCTTCCCTGGTTTAACACCCGGTATAAACCCATTGTTACGCTTCAAATCTTCAGCTATTTGTTTAGGATTAATTGTAATAGCAGTGTAAAGCCAAGTAAATATGATAATCAATATTACATCGATAAAATTATACCAAAAACCATTCATATTAGTCAAAGGAATAAATATTTTTACAAACCAATTATTTGTATTTTTACTTGAACTAAATCCAATCAAAGAAATAGGAATAAACATAATAGCTTGGGAAAAAATAATTGGCATAACATTTGCAGCATTTACTTTTAGAGGAATGTACTGCCTCACTCCACCATATTGACGATTACCTATTATTTGTTTCGCATACTGAACTGGTATTTTTCTTGTACCCTGAACCAAAAGAATAGCTCCTGCAATGACGACTAATAAAATAATAATTTCAAGTAAAAACATCACTAATCCTCCAGATGTTTCACTAATTCTTGATATAACTTCTTGAGTTAAAGCCTGTGGCAAACGAGCAATAATACCAATCATAATAATAAAAGAAATACCATTCCCTATCCCTTTATCAGTAATTTTCTCACCTATCCACAATACAAACATAGAACCCGCAGCAAGTATAACAGTGGAAGAAAAAGTAAACCACACGTCATATGGAACAACAGAACCTACAGATTTCATTTGTACATTCAAATTAATAAGATACGTAGGTGCTTGTAATATCAAAACTAACAATGTCAAATAACGAGTATATTGATTTATTTTTTGTCTTCCGCTTTCTCCTTCCAGTTGAAGTTTTTGGAAAAAAGGCACTACAATCATTAATAATTGGATTACAATTGAGGCTGATATATAAGGCATAATTCCTAGAGCCACAATAGAAGCATTGGAAAAGGCTCCTCCTGAAAACATATCTAACAAACTCATTAATCCTCCTTGTGTCTGAGCTCTCAATCCACTTAATAAAGTTGGATCAATACCAGGGAGCGTAATAACAGATAGAAAACGATATACTACAACCAAAAAAAAAGTTACAAGAATACGATCTTTTAGATCTTCTATTTTCCAAACATCTTTTATTATCTCAATTATTCTCATTGTTTTAAAGCTTTACCACTGTCCCACCTACTTTTGTAATCGCTTTTTCTGCCATCTTAGAAAAAGCGTTTGCAGTAATTTCAACTGCAGAAACAATAATTCCATTAGCAAGAATTTTTACTAATTGATTTGAAGAGACAATACCTGCATCTATCAAATCTTGAATACTAACTTTAGTTAAATTATGAACATCTACTAATGTCTGTATAACATTAAGATTAACTGCTTTGTATTTTATATGATTAATATTTTTGAAGCCAAACTTAGGTAGACGTCTCTGGATAGGCATTTGACCTCCTTCGAATCCTATTTTCTTGGAATAGCCAGATCTAGACTTTTGCCCTTTATGCCCCCTTGTAGAAGTTCCTCCAAGACCTGAACCTTGCCCTCTACCGACTCTTTTACGAACTTTTATAGAACCTTTAGCCGATTTTAAATTAGATAAATTCATTTTAGAATTGATTGTTATCTGTTTCCCAAATAAAATTACTTTTCCAAGTTAACTAGATGTCTCACTTTTTTAACCATCCCTCGTATAGCTAAATTATCATTACGTTCTACTATATAACCCCTTTTTTTTAATCCCAAAGCATCTAAAGTTCTTTTCTGACTTTTTGGACATCCAATCCGACTCATAACCTGTTTAATTCTTATCATTGCCATACTTTTATAATTTTCAAATTATCCATTAAATACTCTTTTTGTGGATATACCTCTATTTTGAGCAACCATAGCTGGATCTCTCAATTCACTTAAAGCAACTATTGTTGCTTTAACCATATTATGAGGATTAGATGAACCTTTAGATTTTGCTAATACATCAGTTATCCCAACACTTTCTAATACTGCACGCATTGCTCCTCCAGCCTTCACACCTGTTCCATGAGTAGCAGGTTTAATTAAAACCCGAGCACCACCAAATTTAGATAATTGCTCATGCGGAATTGTACCTTTATAAATAGGTATTTTAATCAAGTTCTTCTTTGCTACTGCTACACCTTTAGCAACTGCAGTAGCTACCTCACTTGCTTTACCTAATCCCCAACCAACAACCCCATTTTCATTTCCTACTACAACAATAGCTGCGAAACTAAATGTACGCCCTCCTTTAGTAACTTTAGTTACACGTTTAATAGTAACTAGCCGTTCTTTTAGTTCCAAATCTTCTATCGTTTTTACTCTGTTATTTATTGCCATTTTTCTAATTAAAATTTAAGTCCTCCTTCACGAGCGGCATCTGCTAGTTCCTTCACTCTACCATGATATAAATATCCATTTCTATCAAAGACCACTGACCGAATACCTATCTCTTTAGCCTTTTGAGCTATTAATATACCTACTCTACAAGCAATTTGTTTTTTAGAAACTTTTTCTGTAATTCCAAGAGAAGAAGCCATCGCTAAAGTATTACCAGTTAAATCATCAATCAGCTGAGAATAAATCTGCTTATTGCTTCTAAATACTGACAAACGTGGACATTTATCAGTACCAGAAATACATTTACGAATACGTCGTTTTATTTTAATTCTTCTTAATTTTCTTATAATCATCACCAATCTATGAAATTTTATTTACTAGCTGATTTCCCAGATTTTCTACGAACTACTTCATCTACAAAACGAATACCCTTACCTTTATAAGGTTCCACCCTACGAAAAGAGCGTATTTTTGCACATACTTGTCCAAGTAATTGTTTATCAGCTGATTCTAAAACAATAAGTGAATTTTTATTACGTTCATTTTTAGTTTCAACTTTAATTTCTGGAGGTAATTGCAAATAAATATTATGTGTATATCCCAATACAAAATCTAATAAATTCCCAGTGTTCGTAACACGATATCCTACTCCCACTAATTCTAATTCTTTTCTATAACCTTTTGAAACACCAACAACCATATTCTTAATCAAAGAACGATACAATCCATGCAAAGCACAACTTTTCCTTCCATTATCTAGTCTATGTAGTATTATCTTATTTTCTTCTATTCTAACTTTGATAATTGAACTCACCTCTTGATATAACTCTGCCCTCGGTCCCTTTACTGAGATTATATTCCCATTTTGAGTTACAGTTACACTCTCCGGTATTATTATTGGTAGTTTCCCTATTCTAGACATATTGTTGTTTTCTATACGGTAGTAAGTATAGCATCTTTAGTAAACGTAACACAAAACTTCACCACCAATTTTAAAATCAAGTGCTTCTTTATCCGTCATTACTCCTTTCGAGGTAGAAAGTATAGCTATACCTAAACCATTTAACACACGAGGCATTTTCCTACAATTCGTATATATACGCAAACCAGGACTAGAAACTCGTTTTAACACTTTAATTGCATTCACCTTGCTCATATTGTCATATTTCATAGTAATTTTGATCGTACCTTGATGCAACCGACTATCTTCTAGAAATTTATAACTCAAAATATAACCCTTACTACAAAGAATTTCCGTAATCTTTTTTTTTAAATTTGAAGCAGGAACTTCTACTATCTTATGTTTGGCCTCAATAGCATTCCGTAATCTTGTTAAATAATCTGCAATCGGATCTGTCATAAAAACAATTGAATTAATTTCATTCTAATCAGAACATTACTAATGTTAATAAACCGTATATTTGAGATATGTTTTTTAAACATAATCTTAATTAAAAAAAACATAACTATTTACCAACTTGCTTTTTTCACACCAGGTATCAACCCCATAGAAGCTATCTCTCGCAATTGAATACGCGAAACACCAAATTGACGAACATATCCCTTAGGACGCCCTGTAATTTTGCATCGATTATGCAATCGTACAGGAGATGAATTTTTGGGCAAAGCCTGCAAAGCATCATAGTTCCCCTCTTTTTTCAATTGAATTCTTTTATCGCTATATTTAGCAACTAACCTCAGTCGTTTTATTTCACGAGCTTTCATTGACTCTTTAGCCATAATACTTTTCCCTAAATTCTCTTCATATTCCTAAATGGCACTCCGAACTCTCGCAACAATGCGTAACCTTCCGTATCCTTTGTTGCAGAAGTAACAAAGGTAATATTCATTCCCATTATTTTTACAATACTATCAATATTTATTTCAGGAAAAATAATTTGTTCTCGAACTCCAAGAGTATAATTTCCTCTTCCATCAAATTTATCTTCTATCCCTTTAAAATCACGAATACGAGGCAAAACTACACGTACCAAACGTTCAAGAAATTCATACATTCGCTCATTACGCAAAGTAACTTTTGCCCCAATAAGCATTTTCTTACGAAGTTTGAAATTAGATATATCTTTCTTTGAAATAGTTGCTACTGCTTTTTGCCCTGTAATAGCTGTCAATTCCTGAATAGAAACATCAATAAGTTTTTTATCAGACACAGCACCACCCAAACCCTGATTAATTACTATTTTTTTCAATACAGGAACTTGCATTGTAGAAGAATAATTAAACTCTTTAGTTAAAATTGGTATAATTTTTTCCCGATATTCCCTCTTCAAATTAATCACATTGGTACTCATTATCTAATTTCCTCCCCAGATTTTCTAGAAAAACGAACTAATACCCCTTTTTTATTTGTTTTTCGACTAATACGTAAAGGTTTTCCACTTTTAGAATCTAAAATATTTAAATTTGAAATATGAACAGGAGCTTCTTTCTTTTCAAATCCTCCCTGAGGTTTCTTTGCACTTGGCTTGATACCCTTACAAACGATATTAATACCTTCTACTAAAGCACGTTGTTTATCCACAAACACTCTTAGTACACGCCCCGTTTTACCCTTATCATCGCCAGCATTCACATAAACTGTATCACCTTTTTTAATATGTAATTTACTCATTTTTTTAAAACAATTATAGTACCTCTGGAGCTAAGGATACAATTTTCATATTCATAGTTCGAAGCTCACGAGCAACAGGGCCAAAAACACGACTACCCCGTATCTCTCCTGTATTATTCAGGAGCACACAGGCATTATCATCAAAACGAATATAAGAACCATCCTCACGACGGATTTCTTTTTTTACGCGCACAACAACTGCTTTGAATACTGTACCTTTTTTAATATCACTGGAAGGTACAACATTTTTAATTGTTACGACAACCACGTCTCCAACAGAAGCATAGCGCCTTCTTGTCCCTCCTAAAACTCGAATACAAAGTGCCTCTTTTGCTCCAGAATTATCAGCTACTCTAAGCCTAGATTCTTGCTGTATCATAATTAGTTAACTTTTTTAACTACTTCAACTAACCTCCATCTCTTAATTTTACTTATAGGACGAGTTTCCATAACTTTTACAATATCACCCACCCTACACTCATTTTTTTCATCATGAACATGAAACTTTTTCATTCTATTTATAAACTTTCCGTATATAGGATGTCTTTCTTTCCATTTTACAGCAACAGTAATAGATTTATCCATTCTATCGCTACAAACAACTCCTACCCTCTCTTTTCTTAAATTTCTACTTTCCATTCATTTTTCATTTATTACTTATCTCCCTTTGACGTATTTCAGTTTTTATACGTGCAATCTCTCTACGAGACCGAGTAATTATTGCCGGATTATTTAATGGAGAAACCATATGACTAATTTTCCTTTGTTCGTATATTTTTATTTTAACTCTTAATTTTTCTTTTAAATCAGTAATTGTCAAATCTTTAATTTCCATATATAAGCACGTATTTTTAATTTAAAAAAAAATCATAATCATGTCTCACAATAAATCTTGTTATGACTGGAAGCTTTTGAGCAGCTAATCTCAAAGCCTCTCTTGCAACATCAAATGATACTCCTTCAACTTCAAAAAGAATCCTTCCTGGTGTAACTGGAACAACAAACCCTTCAGGAGCACCCTTACCTTTACCCATACGTACTTCTGCTGGTTTTTTTGTGATTGGCTTATCTGGAAAAATTCTAACCCAAACTTGGCCTTGACGCTGCATATGACGTGTCACGGCAACACGTGCAGCTTCTATTTGCTTTCCCGTAATCCATTTTGCTTGCAATGTTTTTATACCAAAAGAACCAAAAGATAATCGATTTCCTCGCTGTGCATTACCTTTCATTCGTCCTTTTTGTGTTCTTCTAAACTTTGTTTTCTTAGGTTGTAACATTTTGTTTTCTCTTGTATAAACTATGAACTATTACCTTTTTGCTATAATACTACCCATAATTTTACTTTTTCACTAATAATTATTATTAATATTCCTTTTTTCTATTTTTAACACCTTCATCTCCTCTACTTTTTTCATTTCTATTCCCTATTTTATTAAAAAAACGCTTTGATTCTTTTTGATTATCAAACCTGGAAATAAAATCCCGTTTACCATATATTTCTCCACGACAAATCCAAACTTTTACACCTAATAACCCAACTTTGGTTGAAACTTCACTCAAAGCATAATCAATATCCGCACGTAATGTATGCAACGGAGTTCTTCCTTCTTTGTACATTTCTGTACGAGCTATTTCAACGCCATTCAAACGTCCAGAAATTTGCACTTTAATCCCTTCTGCCCCCATTCGCATAGCAGAAGCAATAGCTGTCTTTATAGCATGACGATAAGCTATTTTATTCGCCACTTGGCGTGTAATATTACAGGCTACAATTACGGCATCTAATTCTGGCTTTTTTATTTCAAAAATATTTATTTGAACCTCTTTATTAGTAGTAATTCTCTTTAATTCTTCCTTCAATTTATCCACCTCTTGCCCTCCCTTACCAATAATAACACCAGGACGTGCAGTACATACAGTTATAGTGACCAATTTTAATGTACGACCAATAATAATACGAGATATACTTGCTTTAAGAAGACGGGTATTTAAGTATTTACGAATTCTACTGTCTTCATATAAGCTATCCCCATAATTATTACCCCCATACCAATTAGAATCCCATCCACGAACGATCCCCAAGCGATTACTTATCGGATTTACTTTTTGTCCCATTTTTAGGAAATTATTTTTTTTTCATTTACAAACAAAACTACATGATTAGAACGCTTACGTACATGGTAGGATCTGCCTTGAGGAGCTGGACGCATTCTTTTCAACATAGTAGCTGAATCTACATTAATTTTTGTTACAAACAATTCTCCATTCGATGCTTGTCTTCCAGTTTTTTGCTCCCAATTAGAAATAGCCGACTTAAGCAATTTCTCTATTCTTACAGAGGATTTTTTATTAGAAAATCTCAAAACGCCCAAAGCCTTAAAAACTTCCATTCCACGAATCATATCTACTACAAGACGCATTTTACGAGGAGAAGTTGGTACATCATTCAGCTTAGCAAAATACATCGTTTTACTATTTTCTCTCCTCTTTTCTACTAACATTCTTTTCCTAATATCCATAAGACTTGTTTACTTTTTCTTATTACCTGCATGGCCACGAAACTGGCGTGTAGGAGAAAACTCTCCTAATTTGTGTCCAACCATATTTTCTGTAATATAAACAGGAATAAACTTATTTCCATTGTGAACTGCAATAGTATATCCAACAAAATCAGGAGAAATCATCGAAGCCCTTACCCAAGTTTTTACAACAGATTTTCTCCTACCCGACTCCCCCATTAATAGAATTTTCTTTTCTAATTTAACATTGATATAAGGACCTTTTTTTAACGAACGACTCATATTTTTTTTTAAACTAATACTAGGTTATTTTTTCTTCCTTTCAATAATATATTTAGAAGAATATTTTTTCAAATTTCTCGTTTTAAATCCCTTAGTGTACAAACCTTTACTAGATCTTGGGTGCCCACCAGAAGCACGTCCTTCCCCACCACCCATTGGATGGTCAACAGGATTCATTGCTACACCACGAACGTGTGGACGCCAACCTAACCATCTTATTCTTCCAGCTTTTCCTGATTTTTCTAAGGCATGATCAGAATTACTCACACTACCAATAGTAGCCCTACATAAGTCAAATATCTTCCGAATTTCTCCCGAAGGCATTTTAATAATTACATAATTAGCTTCTCTAGAAATAATCTGAGCAAACACTCCGGCAGAACGAATCAGTTTAGCACCCTGTCCAGGATACAACTCAACATTATGGATTAATGTACCTAAAGGAATATCAGATAATGGGAGCGAATTACCAACTTCTGGAACAACTTTTTTTCCAGAAACTACCATTTGATTTACTTTTAATTTATCTGGAGCGATAATATACGTTTTTTCTCCATCAGCATAACACAACAAGGCAATACGGGCAGAACGATTAGGATCATATTCTATAGATTTTACCGTCGCAGGAACACCATCTTTATTTCTCTTAAAATCTATTAAACGAAATTTACGTTTATGCCCTCCTCCAACATGACATATTGTTCTATGACCTTCATCATTACGTCCCCCTGACTTACATTTACCAAAAACAAGAGATTTCTCAGAATTAGCAACTGTAATTTCGCTAAATGTAGCAATAATTTTATGCCTTTGTCCCGGCGTTGTCGGCTTCAACTTACGAATCCCCATTTATTTATCAATATTACTGAAAAAATCTATTGTCTCCCCCTCTTTCAATGTTACAATTACTTTTTTAAAAGAACTCTTTTTCCCTTTAAAAACTTTTGACTTAGTAGATCTCGATTTCTTCTTTCCATCATAATTCATCGTATTTATCTTTATAACAGAAACATTATAAAGTTCACTCACTGCAACCTTTATCTCCAATTTATTAAAACCCGGAGAAATACACAACCCAACACGATTTGTTTTCTTGTTTGTAATTTGAGTTTGTTTCTCTGTTACGACAGGTTTAATAATTATTCCCATTATTATTTTGTTAAAAATTATTTATAATAGCTACTGAACTTTCCAGGATTACTAAATGTACTGCATCTAAAACTTTATAAGTATTTAAATCAGAAGCAGTTATTACCTTCGCCTTTGATATATTTCTCGCAGATAAAAAAATATTATCATTTTTCCAAGGCAAAACAATAAGCAATTTTTCGTCTGCTATTTTTATTTTCAAATCTTTAACCAAAGACAAAAAGTCCTTAGTTTTTGGCACTTCAAAACAGAAATCTTCAATTACAGTAATAGACCTATCACGCATTTTATAAGACAAAACAGATTTACGAGCTAAACTTTTTTCCTTTTTATTTAGTTTAAAACTATAATCTCTAGGTCTAGGTCCAAATATTCTAGCTCCTCCCACTAAAATAGGAGAATTAATATCTCCTCTACGAGCTCTACCACTACCTTTTTGACGCCCTAACTTACGAGTGCTACCTGACATTTCGCTTCTTTCTTTAGATTTAGATGTACCTTGACGTTTATTCGCCAAATATCGTTTCACATCTAAATAAACAACATGGTCATTTGGTTCAATTCCAAAAACGCTATCTTTCAATGTTACTTTTCTTCCTGTTTTTTTACCTCTAATATTAAAAATATCTACTTCCATTACTTCTCGATTATCAAAATTGAACCTTTTGAGCCTGGAACTGAACCTTTTATTAACAATAAATTATGTTCAGGTATTAACTCTATTATTTCGAGATTTTTTACAGTTACCCTTTGATTCCCCATTTGCCCTGCCATACGCGTTCCCTTAAATACTTTTGCAGGATAGGAACATGCCCCGATAGAACCTGGATGTCTTTGACGATCACTTTGTCCTAAAGTTGTTTCTCCAACTCCTCTAAAACCATAACGTTTCACAACTCCTTGAAATCCTTTACCTTTCGATACACTAACTACATCTACATAAATCCCCTTACAAAAAAAATCAACAGTTATAATATCCCCACATTTATACTCTCCTTGTCCTTCAAATTCAACCAAATATCTTTTAAAAGATACTCCCGCTTTTCTAAAATGCCCTTGTTCTGGTTTTGTAGTATGCTTCTCTTTCTTATCTCCAAATCCCAACTGAACAGATTCATACCCATCTTTTTTGACAGTTTTCACTTGAGTAACAACACACGGCCCAACCTCTATAAGAGTACATGGGAGACTTTTCCCCTCAGTACTAAAAACAGACATCATTCCAATTTTTTTCCCAATTAATCCTGGCATTTTACTTAAACATTAATTAATCTATTTCCTACTTTTTATAAGTAACATACTTAGCCTAAACGATTTTTAAAATATTACACAATCTTACTCAAATCTTCAAATTTAAATTTATACTTTTATTTCAACCTCTACACCACTAGACAAATCTAACTTCATCAGTGCATCTACTACTTTGGTATTAGATGCATAAATATCAATTAATCGTTTATACGAAGATAACTCGAACTGTTCACGAGACCTTTTATTTACAAAAGTTGCACGATTTACTGTAAAAATACGTCTATGAGTAGGGAGCGGAATAGGTCCACTCACATTATCAGCTATACTTTTTACAGCCCTCACAATTTTCTCAGCGGATTTATCTACTAGATTATAATCGTAAGACTTTAATCTAATTCTAATTTTATGGCTCTCACTCATTACTTTCAAATCATTAACAACTAAGCAATCTAATAAAATATTCTTCCCTATTTTTATGCTAGAAAACAAATATCTCTTTACAAAGATAAGATATTTCTATTTAAAATCTGGTTCTTCATATATAATAAAAAACCAAAATCCTACTTGACTAGATCTATTCTACCGTTCATTTTTTTTAATATTGTTTCTGCAATAGAAATAGGTATTTCTTCGTAATGCGAAAAAGACATAGTACTCGTAGCACGACCTGAAGTAATAGTACGCAAAGCTGTTACATAACCAAACATCTCTGACAAAGGAGCGCATACTTTTATAACTCTTACTCCAATACGATTGGTATCCATAGATTCTATTCTTCCTCGACGTTTATTCAAATCGCTAATTACATCTCCTATACTCTCTTCTGGAGTAATTATTTCAATTTTCATAATCGGTTCCTTTAAAATCGGGTCAGCCTTTTCACTAGCATTTTTAAATGCCTGGATAGCACATATTTCAAAAGACAACTGATCAGAATCCACAGAGTGAAAAGAACCATCAATAACCGTCACTTTTAATTTATCTAGCGCATAACCAGCCAAAACACCATTCTTCATTGCTCTAAAAAAACCCTTTTGGATAGAAGGAATATATTCTTTTGGAATATTACCACCTTTTACTTCATTTATAAATTGTAAATCCCCTTCAAAATTCAAATCAACTGGCTCAATACGAATAATTATATCAGCGAATTTACCACGACCACCCGTTTGTTTTTTATATATTTCTCTCCATTCTACTGCTTTAGTGATAGCTTCTTTATAAGAAACCCGAGGAGAACCTTGATTACAATCTACCTTAAATTCTCGTTTTAATCTGTCAATGATTATTTCTAAATGAAGCTCCCCCATACCTGAAATAACCGTTTGTCCTGTTTCTTCATCTGTTTTAACAGTAAACGTTGGGTCTTCTTCCGCTAATTTAGCAAGTCCTAATCCCAACTTATCTAGATCCTTTTGTGTTTTAGGTTCAACTGCAATGCTAATTACAGGCTCTGGAAAATCCATAGATTCTAATATAACTGGATAATTTTCATCACACAAAGTATCCCCCGTTCGAATATCTTTAAATCCTATTCCTGCTCCAATATCACCACACCCAATGTAATCCCTTGAATTTTGTTTGTTAGAATGCATTTGAAACAATCGAGAGATACGCTCCTTTTTTCCAGAACGAGCATTATAAACATAAGAACCAGCCTTCAATTCTCCTGAATAAACACGAAAAAAACAAAGTCTTCCTACGTAAGGATCTGTTGCAATTTTAAATGCTAAAGCACACAGTGGTTCAGAAACACTCGGCTTACGAGTGACTATTTTTTTTAAATCGTCAGGATGAGTACCCTTAATCACAACAGTATCTATCGGACTTGGAAGATAAGCACATACTGCATCCAGTAAAGGCTGTACTCCTTTATTTTTGAAGGAAGATCCACAAACTAT
Organism: Azobacteroides sp. (SeqCode); assembly: GCF_055395615.1. Classification (NCBI taxonomy): domain Bacteria; kingdom Pseudomonadati; phylum Bacteroidota; class Bacteroidia; order Bacteroidales; genus Azobacteroides (SeqCode); species Azobacteroides sp. (SeqCode). Next base: position 58,109 of record NZ_AP014701.1, read on the forward strand.
TGGACTAATCTGCATAGCTAATGTCCCTTTACGAATAACCCTGTGAATTTCATCTTCAATAATTTTATTTGGATCATCCAAATATTTCTCCATAAAGACATCGTCCACTTCAGCTAAAATTTCAAGCATTTTACCTCTCCAACTTTCAGCTTCTGACATAATTTCTACAGGGATTTGCTTAACAAGATAAACTGTACCCATAGAGTCATCGTACCAACACAAAGCCTTCATCCTTACTAAATCTATAATTCCAGAAAATTTCTCTTCAGCCCCAATAGGTATTTGGATAGGACAAGGGTTAGCACTTAAAACTTCTTTCATTTGTCGCATCACTTCAAAAAAATCCGCTCCAGAACGATCCATTTTATTTACATAGCAAATTCTTGGTACTTGATATTTATCCGCTTGATACCAAACAGCTTCTGATTGAGGTTCTACACCCCCTACCGAACAAAAAGTGACAATAGAACCATCTAAAATGCGCAAAGAACGCTCTACTTCTACAGTAAAATCGACATGACCTGGAGTATCAATCAAGTTGATTTTATATACATCGTCATTATACTTCCAATTGGCTGTTGTCGCAGCAGAAGTAATTGTAATACCACGCTCCTGTTCCTGTTCCATCCAATCCATTATAGAAGCTCCATCATGAACCTCCCCAATTTTATGAGTAAGCCCTGTATAAAAAAGTATCCGCTCTGATGTAGTAGTCTTACCAGCATCAATGTGTGCCATAATACCAATATTACGAGTATATTTCAATTGGTCATCTACACCTATAGCCATTTCTTTTCTTAAACATTTCTAATATTCCTATCTTTCATTACTCAAAATTAACTATCAAAATTTAAAATTTAAAATACGCAAATGCTCTATTGGCTTCTGCCATCTTATGCATATCTTCCCTTCTTTTATATGCACCACCTTGATTATTAAAAGCATCTATAATTTCAGCAGATAGTTTTTCAGCCATTGATTTACCTCCTCTTTTTCGAGCAAAAAAAATCATATTTTTCATTGAAATAGCCTCTTTTCTTTCCGGATAAATTTCAGTTGGCACTTGAAAAGTAGCACCACCAACCCGTCGAGACTTCACTTCAACAAGCGGAGTTATATTATTTAATGCTTGTTCCCAAATTTCAAGAGAAGATTTCTGTTCATTAGACAATTTAATTTTTATTTTTTCCAAAGCAGAATAAAAAATACCAAAAGCCACACTTTTTTTGCCATCACACATCAAGTAATTAACAAATTTTGTAACTCTTCGATTTTCGAATATAGCATCTAGAAGTATTTGCCTCTTTTTTGGCTTTGTCTTTCTCATTTTTATAAAAATTTTGTAGTCAATCTAATGTCGTCACAAATTCCTATCTTCTAAATTCACTAACTACAACTTATACCAAACCTTAAATTAACAGTCTTATCTTTTATTTTTCATCGACGCTACTGCGGTATTTTCTGCTTTTAAACGTTTTCCTCCATATTTAGAACGCCTCTGCATACGCCCATCTACACCAGCCGTATCCAAGGCTCCACGCACAACATGATAACGTACACCCGGAAGATCTTTCACCCTTCCTCCCCTTACCAATACAATAGAGTGCTCCTGCAAATTATGTCCTTCACCAGGAATATATGCATTGACCTCTTTAGAATTAGTTAAACGTACACGTGCAACCTTCCGCATAGCAGAATTAGGTTTCTTAGGGGTCGTAGTGTAAACTCTTATACAAACCCCTCTCCTCTGTGGACATGAATTCAGCGCAGGCGCCTTCCCTTTCTTAAACAAAGCTGTTCTTCCTTTCCGTACTAACTGCTGAATTGTAGGCATAACCAACTCAATCTCTTGTTTTATTTTAATAACTAAACTACGCAAAGGTAAAACAATTTTCAAATAAAACCAAAGTTTATTACAACAAAACATTAACTCTGTTTAAATTTTTTATTATTATTTTAGTACCTAATTATTTTAGGTATATAGTTGCAGCATCTATATTTAAAATAATTAGATACTAAACATACAGTTACAAGTTTACAAGATTAAAAACATTAAACATTTACAAATGTTATTAGTAGCTCAATTTTTGTAAAAAAATACTTTTCTTATTTTCGTTCTGAACCAATAGGTAATACCATTCGGTCTTGTGCCAAAATCGTATTTGGAAATATTTCTTGAGCTTCTTTCAGTAAAAGAGTCTCATCAAGATATCTAGCAGAAAAATGACCTAACACGAGTTTTTTTACATTGGCAGCTTTGGCAATTAAAGAAGCTTGTCTAGCAGAAGAATGATAAGTTTCTTTAGCACGAATTAAATCTTTACTACTAAAAGTTGCTTCATGATAAAGTAAATCCACGTCAGCTATCAATGGAATAATCTTTTCATTATAGGCTGTATCTGAACAATAAGCATATTTACGAGAAATTATTTGGCTATCAGAAGTAATAAAATTACCTCTCTTCTTGATGTTATTCCCTAAATCAATCGGAATATGACAAAAATCTATTTTTTTTTGAAAAATATGAGAGGTTTGAGGTTTTTCTTCGAATAGAAAACCAACAGTAGGTACTCTATGCTTCAAAGGAATTGTAGATACCTTTAATGTATAATCTTCAAATATCAATTCATTACAAGTAGGATCAAAAGAATGAAATATTATCCGATAAAATATTTCTTTGCAGAAATATTTTATTAAAGGTTGAAATAAATATTCAGTATCAGGATGAGAATAAATGTGTAAATCAGCTGTACGCCCTAATAATCCAAACATAGAAATCAACCCCAATAATCCAAAACAATGGTCAGCATGCAAATGAGAAATAAAAATATGATCAAGTCGTTGAAATTTTAATTTCATTAAACGAAATTGCAACTGACTCCCTTCACCGCAATCAATCATATATAACTTCTCTAAAAAATTAACTATTTGAGAACTTAGAGAATGTCTAATAGTAGGAAGGGCTGAGCCACAACCCAATATGTTCAATTCAAACCGTTCCATAATTACTTTATACCTACCGATTTATGAGTTTATAAACTTATAAATCATTGCGAATAAAAATCAATTTGTACTGCGCAACGTGATTTACATTGCGCTATTTGTAACAGCAACACATCTCATACAAAAATAGTGTTAAAAATCTTAGCAAGTTCAATAAGCAAAGTTTTACTTTTAGAATATCCGTTTTCCCCTAACTACTATACTAAATACTACCTTAGTGTTACTTGTACGTTTAATATTTTTATAAATAGCTATATCTTAATAGAATATGATATAGCTATTTACAAATCGCGTAATCCAAATAAAACCAATAATTCATTATCCGATTTTTTCTACTAACTATTTTTCTACTAACTAACTATAGGTTACATAAAATTTTTACTTTTTAATTATCTCCTCTGTTAATTATAAAATGAGATATTCCAACAGTCACACAATTTAATTGCAAGGATATTTTTGCGATACATTCTGTTTAAATCATCCACAGAACTTGGAATTACAGAATTTAGATTCTCCTTCTTTAAATTTTCTTATTTCACTCACATTAAATATACATATATTTCACCTATCTTCACTGACATAAAAATTCATGAATAATTAACTTGAATATTCACGAGATAAATCTATCAATATTTTGGACATATTAAGATGATATGTAATAGTTTTATTTAAGTTTTATTTAAAAAATTAGATATAGATATAATTTTTTCACGTTGAGCTAATAGTCTTTAATCAAAAAAAATAAAACTGATATAGATTGTAATTACCACAGCAACATCCATACGTTTTGTATTTCATACTTTTGAATAAAAAATATAAAATACAGAACAAGTAAACAGTTCACTCATCTTCTCGAAGATACTTCATTAGTTTTTTTTACTTCATATAATTTTTGAATTTGCTTTTCAATAACTTCATCCCCAATTTTTACAAACAATAAGTCTGCAGGATTAAGTTGATGCCCAGTTTCCAATAAATCCATTTTTCCAAATTGAGACCATTTTAAATTTTCCTTACGAACAAACTGACGAATTTTACATGCTGTAAAAGGCAAAAAAGGATCGAACACAATAGCAAGACTTACTAATATTTGCAAAATTACATTTAATACAGTAGCTGCACGAGACATATCTGTTTTTACAATTTTCCAAATTTCAGTATCAGTCAAATATTTATTTCCAATGCGTACTAAACTCATGGCTTCTTTCAAAGCATCACGAAAATGATATTGTTCTAAATAATTTTCTAAAATCACTTTTTTTTGAAAAAAATCATTTAAAACATATCTATCAGAATCTCTCAATTCTCCAAGTTCAGGAACTCTCCCTTCAAAATACTTGTAAGTGAGTACTAGAACTCTGTTAACAAAATTCCCAAGTATAGCAACTAATTCATTGTTATTCCGAGTCTGAAAATCTTTCCATGTGAAATCACTATCTTTGGTTTCAGGAGCATTAGCTGTCAAAACATAACGTAAAACATCTTGCTGTTTTGGAAATTCTTCCAGATATTCATGTAACCAAATTGCCCAGTTACGAGAAGTAGATATTTTTTCTCCTTCTAAATTTAGAAATTCATTAGCAGGTACATTATCCGGAAAAATGTATCCTCCATGAGCTTTTAACATAATTGGAAAAATTATACAATGAAATACAATATTATCTTTTCCGATAAAATGTACAAGTTTAGTGTAAGGATCCTTCCACCACTTTCTCCAATCGTTCGGAGAATACTCTATGGTATTAGAAATATAACCTATAGGAGCATCAAACCAAACATACAAAACTTTTCCTTTAGCGCCTTTTATTGGAACAGAAACCCCCCAATCAAGGTCTCGACTTACGGAACGATGAAACAAGCCTGCTTCTAACCAAGATTTGCATTGCCCAACAACATTAACTTTCCATTCCTTATGTTCTTTTAAAATCCATTTTTTTAACCACTCTGTATATTCATTTAAGGGTAAATACCAATGTTTAGTTTTTCTTTTTTCAGGTAAAGTATCAGTAACAACAGATTTTGGATTAAGTAAATCCATGGTATTAATAGAAGCTCCACACGATTCGCACTGATCACCATACGCTCGATTATATCCACACAAATAACATGTTCCTACAATGTAACGATCAGCAAGAAACAACTTCGCATGCGTATCATAGTATTGTTCTGTAATTTTTTCTACTAATTTTCCACTATCATATAAGTGTCGAAAAAAATCCGATGCTGTCTGATGATGAATTGACAAAGACGTTCGAGAATAAATATCAAAAGAAATCCCGAATTCTTTAAAAGATTTTTTTATGATATGATGATAATGATCTACAACTTCCTGTGGAGTTATACCTTCTTCTCTAGCTTTTAAAGCAATTGGGACACCGTGCTCATCCGAACCTCCTACAAATAAAACTTCTTCTCCTCGTAATCGAAGATAACGAGCATAAATATCCGCTGGGATATAAACACCTGCCAAATGTCCAATATGTATTGGTCCATTAGCATACGGCAAAGCGGAAGTAATCAAAGTTCTTTTGTAATTTCGTTTCATACTATTTCGTACTATAAAATTATCTATCTTAACTTAACCGTGAATATTTTTCTACGTCCATGACTTTTACTGACTATGATTTTTCACCAACTACAAGTACCAAATATAACAAAAAAAAATCTACAGTTAAGAAAGAAAAATATTCAATATATTTCTACTTAAAAGCAAAATGACTAACCTGAATTTTATGTTTTATGATAGATGAGTTATTTCCACTAGTAGATAAATTAGGAGAAATAATTGGGTGCGCTTCTCGCAGTGAATGCCATAACGGAAATAAGTTGTTACACCCAGTTATCCATCTCCACATTTTTAATGAGAAAGGAAAGCTACTTCTACAAAAGCGCTCTATGGACAAAGATATTCAACCTGGTCAATGGGACACTTCCGTAGGGGGACACATCGAATACGGAGAAAAAACGGAAGAAACTCTAAAGCGAGAAGCTTATGAAGAATTGAATATTAAAAACTTTATACCTTATTTTATTCAATCTTATCTGTTTGAATCAGATATTGAAAAAGAAAAAATTTTTTCTTATAAAACAATTTATAATTTTCCTATTTCTTTTAATCCTAAAGAAATAGATGAAATTCGTTTTTGGGATTTGAAAGAAATCAATCAAAATATTGGGAAAAATCTATTTACACCAAATTTTGAGTATGAATTTTGTCTTCATCTACTGAATAAATGAAATTTATATATTAATTTCGTGCAATTCGGTTTAGAATGAAGTCAATAGTAATCTAAGATGATAAAAGGGATAAAGGAACTTACACCGAAAAGTGTAAATTCTTCTCAGTGGTACAATGATTTAGTAATTAAAGCTGATTTAGCAGAAAATTCTGCTGTACGTGGCTGTATGATAATTAAACCCTACGGTTACGCAATATGGGAAAAAATTCAAAAACAATTAGATGATATGTTTAAAGAAACAGGACATGTAAATGCCTATTTCCCTTTGTTTATACCTAAATCTTTTTTAAGTAAAGAAGCTAGCCACATAGAAGGTTTTGCCAAAGAATGTGCTATAGTAACTCATTACCGACTAAAAAATAACCCAACAGGAAATGGAGTAATTGTGGATTCAGAATCCAAACTTGAAGAAGAACTAATTGTACGTCCTACTTCTGAAACTATTGTTTGGAATACTTATAAAAATTGGATTCGATCCTATCGTGATTTGCCCATTTTAATAAATCAATGGGCAAATGTAGTTCGTTGGGAAATGCGTACTCGTCTGTTTTTGAGGACATCTGAATTTCTTTGGCAAGAAGGTCACACAGCTCATGCCACAAAAAAAGAAGCCATTGAAGAAACTGTAAAAATATTAAACATATATGCTAGTTTTGTAGAGCAATACATGGCCATTCCAGTAATTAAAGGAATTAAAACATCTGGAGAACGGTTCTCAGGAGCTATTGATACCTACTGCATTGAGGTTCTAATGCAAGATGGAAAGGCATTACAAGCAGGAACTTCCCATTTTCTAGGGCAAAATTTTGCAAAAGCCTTTGATGTACAATTTCTTAACAAGAAAGGAAAAAGAGAATATGTATGGGCTACTTCTTGGGGTGTTTCTACCCGTTTAATGGGGGCATTAATTATGATGCACTCTGATGACAACGGATTGGTATTACCTCCAAAATTAGCTCCTTACCAGGTAGTCATTATCCCTATTTTTAAAGATGAATTTAGCTTGAAATATATCAACAAAAAAGCAACAAATATTATTAATGATTTAAAGAGCATAGGTGCTAATGTAAAATATGACAATACCAACAATAAAAAACCAGGATGGAAATTTGCTGAATATGAATTAAAAGGTGTTCCTATCCGTTTGACTTTAGGTATTCGTGATTTAGAAAATGGAACAATTGAAGTTTCTCGTAGAGATACATTAACCAAAGAAACTATTTCAATTAATAATATTGTTAACTATGTAAAAAGTCTCTTGAAAGACATTCAACAAAATATTTATAAAAAGGCATTGAATTACCGTTCAACAAATACTATCTACGTAGATACTTACGACGAATTCAAAGAAAAAATAAAAAAAGGTGGATTTATTATGGCTCATTGGGATGGAACTTCTAAAACTGAGAAACAAATCAAGGGGGAAACTAAAGCGACTATTCGTTGTATTCCTTTAAATGAAGATATCGTACCAGGCATAGACATGTTAACTGGAATGCCATCTAAACAACGAGTCGTTTTTGCAAAAACGTATTAAGGAATTAGAGAAGTTGTATTTGTTCAAATTCAATAAAACTCCGAATAAATATTGCCACTAGTTTCCTGGCTACTTACTTCCAGATTGCAATTTTATCTGTCTGTTTATCGATACTTCCCTAATTGTCTTAAATATTTAAAATCTAACATTTTATAAATAAAACATCACTTAGAAACATCTAATGCGTCCTAATGAATTAGTTTATTATTCACGGCAACCATCAACTAATTAGTCTTATCCTTTTTTACATACTTAATATTAAAAGATAGAAAATATATTTTCGTACGTACGGTGACTAACATATGCCAACCTACCTATAATAGGTCATTATAGTAATAAGCTAGTTATCGTATATAAATTACTATCAAACTAAAGAATTTTTCAAACTCTAATATCAATGATGAATCGCGCTTTTCGTTTAACTTACTCTATAGAAAATCAAAATTTCAAACTTTAACAAAATTAGCAATTTGATCATCTTAAAAACACTCTCAAAATAGTAACTCATTTTTTTAAAAAAATCTATTCAAATTAATTTTCTGCATTAGTTTCATTAACTTTATAAACAGGAGGATTACAAATTCAACTTTTAATAAAATTAAAATAACAAACCATCAGTATAAAAATTATGCCAATAAAAGTAATTTTCAATTGCCTTTCAAATTCTTCATAAAAAACTTTAATAATTATTGATTGATTAAATAATTATTAAATCGAAATTTTCAATAGATTTACTTTGTCTTTTGGAAAAAAATTAACGAATTTTATCTCCACTCGATAAAATATGCTGAAATAGCAAATTTTACATAGTTTAATGCTACTATAGTCTTAAAAGCATAAAAATAGAGAAAATATTGAAGTATAATAAAGTGATTCTAAATCTAACTTTTTTCAAAAAAATAAAACAATGTATAATTTCTTTATCTGAAAAAATAAAATAAAAAATTAAGGAAAATTTATAATTTAGTTTCTTACTTATTCTTCAATATTTTTATTAAAAAAAAATACAAATCACTACGAATGATATATTGTGACAATATATATCAGACTCTTTATGAAATTAATTTTTTGCTATAAAAAATTAATAATTATTCTTATTATAATTTAAGTAAACATGATAAAATTTTTACCCTCTCCATCTCTCCGTTAATTTTGCAATTTCAATTTGAAGGCTATACAAATACTCAATGTAATTTACTACTACACTCATAATTACACTAATTATCTAATAAACAATCAAGTGGGTGCAAATAGTAATTGCACCCACTATTTACTTCATAAATCAATTCGTTTTAATGAATAATTATTATAATTTCTATCCAAAGAAGAGTATATTCTTTTTTTGTTTAAAAGTTAATACTACATATAGTATCTAAATTGGATACTATTCCAATTATGTATCTTAATTCTTTTTTTAAAAAATTTACATTTTTCATCCGTCCTCTATCCCCATATATTCTGAAATATTATAAAATTGCTACAACAATAAAGTTTTGGGGGTCGTATATAAATTATACAAAAGAAGCATCTCAAATAATATTACTTGGTTGTTCATTAACGAGATAAACCCTATTAACTGGAATAAATAAGTTTGTCTGTAATTGATTCCCATAATAGAATAAAATTCAATATAACTACTACATACTGAATCATAAATGGTATAAATAATACAATAGAGCTTTGAATCTATTAATTATCAGAAGAACAATTAATTGCAAAGAGCTATTTTTTTTCATTTTTAACAAAAGATAATCTGTTGTTAAATTTTCAAAAAATTGTATCCCCAAAATATATTTAATACAATAGATTGCAAATGAGCATTGTATGAATCTATTAAATTAATTCGATTAGAAAAATTCAAAGAAAAAAGCATAAATCTAGGCATAGATAAAAAAGCATCTTTAGCTGTTTCAGCTTTCAACGGTAACATTGTTAATAAACCAATCATTTATAATACCATTTTCTGGATATATTTATTTCTCATCTGAAACTTTAATTTTTAAAAATCCAATCAGGATATTCAATACCAGCTAAAAATAATGCATGAGCAGGAGCAGAGGCTGTTACTATAGCATGTTTTTTACTTTCAATAATCTTTTTAAAATTTACTACAGATAACTTATTTTTTCCTATATCTATCATTGCCCGTACAATAAAACGTACCATATTACGAAGAAAACGGTCTGCTTGTATTGTAAAAATATCTATACTTTGTATAGAATTCCATTCAGCTTTATTTATTCGACAAATATTTGTTTTAGTGTTAGAATGTAGTTTGCAGAAACTTGTAAAATCAGAGTATTTTAATAAAACATTTGCCGCTTCATTCATTAAATCTTTATTTAAAGGTTGTTTTAATCTGTAAAGTTGTTCATGTTGAAATGGATCTTTTTGATAAGTAATATAATATTTATATGTTCTAGAAATGGCATCAAAACGAGCGTGAGCATTAGCTTCAACTGGAACAATTTTGTATATAGATATATCATAAGGAAGAATTTCATTCAATTGTTCTGTTAACACAGTGCCAAGTAATATATTTTCCCAATCAAAGTGAGCTATCATTAAACTAGCATGAACTCCTGTATCTGTCCGTCCTGCCCCAGTAACAGTAATTGGTTTTCGTAATAAAATACTCAAGCATTGCTGAACTCTTTGCTGTACAGTCCTACTATTAGGTTGTATTTGCCAACCACAATAGTTTTTTCCATTATAAGCGAGGTAAATAAAATAACGATTCATAACAACAATTTGCTTCAAAAAACTTTTATTTTACTAAAACTAAATCAGTAAAATATCATTTTCCACTAAAACAAACATCATCAAACAGAATACTCGGAATTTGCCATGATTCATTCCGACGTGGATCATTTCCAACTTTCTCTACATTTTTCCAAAGAGTTAACATATTTCCAGTAATATTCATTTCATGTAAAGGTTGCATTGCTTTCCCATTCTCTATTAAAAATCCTTCTATTCCAAATGAAAAATCACCTGTAACACCGTTACTATTTCCTCCATTAAAGTCTGTAACCCAAATACCTTTTCTAACAGAAGAAAGCATTTGTTCAAAATTTTCATTCCCATGTTTGAAAGTAAGAATAGACGGAGACTTAATAGTAGGTTTCATTGCTAATTTAGCAGCATAATAAGTATCTAAATAATACATATTCAGTACTCCACTTTCTATGACATTATTTTTTTTAGTAGCAACACCTTCAGTATCAAACCATCTGGCTCCTTGCGTTCGGAGAATATGTGGATTGTCAATAATAGTAATTTTATCAGAAATAATTTTTTCCCCTATCTTCCCTTTCAAAAAAGAAGATTGTTGCTGAATATCTCTCCCACATAAAGCAGAAATAAGCGGAGATAATAATTCACCCCCTACTAAATTATCCACTAACATCTTGTAAATCCCAGATTCTATTTTCTCTTGTTGCAGTTTACGAAAAGTTCTTTCATAAGCTGTTCTAGCAATTCCTTTTTTCTGAATATCTTCAAAAAAAACGGCTGAACTATACCAACTATCCGAGGGACGAGCATCTCCTTTCCCTTTCATGGAAGTAATAGCTGAAAGGGAAAAATAAGTAGTCACAGCCTCTCCTTCGAACCCATTACTAGCAAGCATATATTTTCCACTCAAACTATCAAAATATTCCGAAATAACCGAAATCAAACGTTCATCTGTATTATAAACTTCATTTACATCGTTTTTAATTAGATTTAACTTATCACTCACAGAGAACGTATCTATATCCTCATCATAAATATTTAGTCCTTTTCCATCACCTTGATATAAACGACTCACATCAGGTAATTTTCGAAAATTATCTTTTCCTAAATAATAGGTAGTCTTTATAGCATGGACAATAAAATGCTCCAGATCTTTTTTGTTCAATTTATTTGTGTAACAAGCAGAAAACCGCCCATCTACATATAGTTGAATGGACATACCTTTTTGAAAAGATTGAAGAAAAACATCTAATTGATTGTCACGGTATTCAAGTAAATTACTAATTTCTGTGTAAACGTTTACGCTAACATCAGAACATCCTTTATTCAATGCATATTTCAAGACCCAACGAGCCAAATTTTTATGTTCTTCAGATATTATATTTTCATTTTTCATATATACTCTTATTCTCCTCCTACCGTTAACTTTTTAACCAATATAGAGGGGAGTCCATGCGATACTGGACACAACTGCCCATCTTTACCACAAGTCCACCCTCCTTGATCTATTTTTAAATTATTACCTACCATAACAATATCCATTAAAGCTTTTGGACCATTACCTATAATATTAACATCCTTAATAGAATTTGTTAATTTTCCATTTTCAACTAAATAACCTAACTTTACAAAAAATGTAAAATCTCCTACACCAATTTGCACTTGTCCGTTAGTAAAATTATCTACGTATATTCCTTTTTTTACGCTTGCTAAAATTTCCTCCTCACTACAATCACCATTTTCCATATAAGTACAGCGCATACGCGGAATAGGTATGTAGCGAAATGATTGTCTCCTTCCATTTCCTGTCGGCTCTACATCATAATATTTAGCACTGATACGATCGTGAAGATAAGACGTTAAACACCCTTCATTTATAACATATGTCTTTTGACTAGCTATACCTTCATCATCAAAATTAATACATCCCCTATTATAATTTATGCATCCACTATCTACAACAGTAATATGTTTATCACAAATCATTTTACCTAGTTTATCAGAAAAAATAGAAACGTTTTTGCGATTAAAATCAGCTTCAAAAGCATGCCCAATGGCTTCGTGTAGCAAAATCCCGCTACTACCAGAACTCATTACTATGGGCATCTCTCCACCTTGCGGCCTGATAGCTTCAAACATTCTAGCAGTAAGCCAAACAACCTCTTTAGCAATTTCTTCTATTAATGTGTCTGTAATAAAAGACATGTCACGCCTTGCAGCTCGTGAAGCACAAGCATTTTCTATTTTACTCCCTTGTTGCATAGTGCAACCATTAATTAATTGAATCATTGGACGTATGTCATGACAAAGTATACCATCCGAGTTATAATATAAAATATAAGAAATACTATCTTTTAAAGATGCATTAACTTTAATTACTCTCTTATCTAATTCAAATATTCGATTATTCAATTTTTGAAGATATGGAATCATTGCCTTTGCGGATATTTTTTTAAAAAAAATTGGAATAGGATAATAATTTCTAAAGTGTTTTTTTTCCACCTTTACTGATGGAATTACTTTCTGTCCGTCTGCAATTTGGGCTGCTGTTCGAGCAGCTTTTATCATTTCTTCAAAAACAACATTTTCTACAAATGCATAGCCTTGTTTAGCACCTGAAACTACCCGTATCCCCACTCCATAATCAATATGTGTATCTGCTCTATTTATTATTCCATCTTGTAAATACAAAGAATTAGTAATTGTATGTTCAAAATACAAATCAGCATAATTTCCTCCTTTTCCCAACGCTATTGCTATTATTTTTTTCAAATCACCTTTGTCAACATTGAAATGTTCCATCATAATTTCATTGTAAATTAGAGATGAAGAAAAGTTTCATATATTCGAAATATAAAACTCTAAAAAAAAGTTATACAAAAAATGTTCCTATGCTTTTTAATTAATTCTTAATTTTTTTATGTAAAATATAATATTTAATTCATAATTATTGGATTTTTACTGTACTCTCTTATCCATTCTAAAACGAAAACTGCAGTCTATTTATTGGTTTAGTCTCTACATACTCTTATATCCTTAATTAGAATCAAATAAGGGTGATTTTTTATTTATTTATATCAATAAAATCTAGGAAATTACCGCTTTTATGAATTTACTATAACAAATTACGTATTCTCTATACATCCTTATCCAAATCTAAATAGATAATCCTATATTCATTGAATGAGAAATAAAATATCGAAAATATTTCAATACTTTGCAAATACAAACAAAAATTCTAAAATATTGGTAATCTCAATCCAAAAATATATTCATTGTTTTATTTATATTATTCACAGTAACAAGTAAAGAGAACTAATAGAAGCATTGTTACAAACACGAATAATAGCAGTAGCAAATAGTTCAGATATAGAAATGATTTTTATTTTTTCACTTTTTTGGGAATAGGGGATAGTATCAGTAAAAGTGATACTTGTTAAAGCAGAATTATCAATACGAACAGAAGCAGGTTCCGACATTACCGGATGTGAAGCAATGGCTCTAACAGAACTCGCACCTTCTTCCATCATTAAGTCAGCAGCTTTGGTGATAGTCCCAGCAGTATCCACCATATCATCTATTAAGATAACATCCATTCCTTCTACATCCCCAATAATCTTCATATCTGATACTTCATTAGCTTTTTTACGCAATTTATAACAAATAACCATTGGTATATCGAGATGCTTAGCATAAGAATTAGCCCTTTTTGTTCCACCAACATCAGGAGTAGCAATAGTCGGATTTAACAAATTCCACGCTTTAATTTCATCTGTCAATATAGTAGAAGCATATAAATGATCTACCGGTACGTTGAAAAAACCCTGTATTTGGTCAGCATGCAAATCCATTGTAATCAATCGATTAATTCCAGCTACACCTAACAAATCTGCAACTAATTTAGCTCCAATAGCAACACGTGGCTTGTCTTTCCTGTCTTGTCGTGCCCAACCAAAATAAGGAACGACAGCTACAATGGATTTTGCCGATGCTCTTTTAGCTGCATCAATCATCAAAAGCAATTCCATTAAATTATCTGCATCTGGAAAAGTAGATTGGATAAGAAATACATGAAATCCACGAATGGATTCTTCATAGGAAATAGCAAATTCACCATCAGCAAAACACTCAATATTCATTTGTCCAAGAGGACAATTTAATTTTTTACAAATTTTTTCCGCTAGATAACGAGAATTTGTTCCAGAAAATATTTTATAGGGAACTTTTGTCCCCATTTCTTGAGTTGCTTTCATTACTGTAGTTTTTTGATACTAATTAATATTTTAGTCTTTAGTTCCCCCAACACCAGGATAATTAATTACTTTGTCATATTAAATTAACCAGCGGAACAAGTTGCCAAAGCAACTTCAGTTATTTTTGCAATGCTTACTTTTACAATCAATTGATTGCATTCAGACTATTTGAGATTTTTTTCATCAATCTCTATTGATTTTTAAACAAATAAGCAACAAAACAATTATACAATTCTTATCGTTTATATAGACTTTTGTAAGTATTTCCATCCCTCTTTGAATTTTGTTAAAAACAAGATAATCACAGTCTGTAAACATAAAATATTGATTCTTAATCAAATCAATATTTTATTAATTCATATAATTCATTCTTCGACTACTGTTATCCAACCAAATTCGTCTTTTTCATCTCCATATTGAATAGCTTTCAATTTGTTATATAATTCTATACTAATAGGTCCAGGTTTTCCATCTTTGGAAAAGATATATGATTGATTTTTATCAATATCATCTATTCTTGAAATAGGACTAATGACAGCAGCTGTACCACACATTCCAGCTTCTTCTAATGTTATTAATTCTTCAATTGATATTTGCCTTCTTTCAACCTTCACATTAATAGAATCAGCAAGTTGCATCAAGCTTTTATTTGTAATAGAAGGCAAAATAGAATTTGATTTAGGAGTAATATATGTACTATTTTTTATTCCAAAAAAATTAGCAGGTCCACATTCATCAATGTATTTTTTTTCTTTAGCGTCCAAATACAATACAGCGGAATAACCTTTTTCATAAGCAATTTCTCCTGCTACTAAACTAGCAGCATAATTTCCTCCCACTTTATAAGCACCTGTTCCAAGAGGAGCGGCACGATCGTATTCTCTAAAAATACCAACTGAAGTAGTCTTAAATCCTTCCTTGAAATAAGGACCTACAGGTGTTACAAATACCACAAAAAGGTATTCACTTGCTGCTTTTACACCTACTTGTGCCGACATTCCAATCAATAATGGACGAATATATAGAGAAGCTCCACTTCTATAAGGTGGAACAAAGCGCTTATTCTTATTTATCACGGTTATTATTGCCTCCTCAAACATATCAATTGGAATTTCTGGCATTAAAATACCTTGTGCGGAAGACTGCATGCGCAAAGCATTTTCACGCATACGGAAAATTCTAATTTTTCTATCCTTACCTCTAAATGCTTTTAATCCTTCAAAAATTTCTTGTCCATAATGCAAACAAGTAGCTGCTATATGGATAGGTATTTGTTCTGAATCTGTGATTTCCAAAGAACTCCATTTCCCTTCACAATAATATGACCTTACATTGTAATCAGCTTTCACATAACCAAAAGACAACTCTGTCCAATTGATATTTCTCATAATTACTATATCTTCATATCTTAAAGTGTATTCTTTTTCGTTCCACTTCTCCAATATATGAATAAAAATGTTTTGTATAACAAAGGTAATGTTTCAAGTGTGATTTTATTATTATCTTTGTGAGAAATGTAAAAACTCATTTATGAGCATCATTGATTTACTAAATAATAATTCCAAAATAACATTTTCCTTTGAAATTTTACCTCCACCAAAAGGTAATAATTTTTCTAAAGTGTGCGCCATTATAAATAAGTTACGCGAATTTGTTCCGAAATATATCAATATTACTACGCATCATAGTGAAAATGTTTTCAAAGAAAATAATGATGGAACACTTACAAAAATCAGTGTTCGTAAACGTCCTGGAACAGTGGCTATAGCTGCCTCTATACAAAATAAATATCATATTCCTGCTATTCCTCATATCATCTGTAAAGGTTTTACAAAAGAAGAAACAGAATACACTTTGATTGATTTACAGTATCTTGGTGTAACTGATTTATTACTATTACGAGGAGATACCAACAAATTGGAAAAAGATAATTTTTTTTCGAGTAAAAGTCATGAGCATACAACTGAATTAATTAAACAGGTAAATAATTTTAATCAAGGAACTGATTTATTAGGTAATCCTTTTGAAAAACCAAAAACACCTTTCTCTTTTGGTGTAGCTTGTTACCCAGAAAAACACGAAGAAGCTCCCAATATGGAATCAGATATAGCTTTTTTAAAACAGAAAATTGATTTAGGAGCCAAGTATACTGTTACTCAAATGTTTTTTGATAATCAAAAATATTTCGAATTTACATCTCTTTGCCGGAAAGAAGGAATTACTATTCCCATAATTCCAGGAATTAAACCTATTGTTTTCCTTGAACAACTAACCGTTTTGCCAAAAATATTTCACATAGATCTCCCTGAGATACTAGTAAACGAATTGAGGAAGTGTAAAACCAATGAAGAAATCCAACAAGTAGGTATTGAATGGAGTATTCATCAATGCAAAGAGCTAATTAATGCGAATGTTCCAAATTTGCATTTTTATACTTTTATGGCTACCGATAGTGTGCAAAAAATAATAAAAGAAGTGTATTAATTAATAAATGTATTAATGTTTTTTAAAAATGTTGTTGGACAAACAATAATTAAACATCGGTTAATTCAATCAATAAAAGATGGTTTTATTCCCCATGCACAGTTAATTACTGGAAATCAAGGAGTAGGAACGCTAATTTTAGCGTTAGCATATGTTCGTTATCTGTATTGCACTAATCCTCAAGAAGAAGATGCATGCGGGAATTGCCTAAGCTGCCAAAAAATTGATAAACTTATCCATCCAGATTTACATTTTCTTTTTCCTATTGTCAATAGAAAAAGAAAAGAAGGTAAAAAAGAAGTTTTTTGTGATGATTTTCTCCCTGAATGGAAAAAATTTCTACTAACGATGCCTTATGCAGATTTTACTTCTTGGATTGAAAGTATTGGAGAACATAATAATACTCAAGGTCTAATTTATGCAAGAGAAAGTGATAAAATCATACACAAATTAAACTTTAAAAGTTATGAAGCAAATTATAAAGCTGTGATTATTTGGTTACCGGAAAAAATGCATGAGGTAACAGCCAATAGGTTACTAAAATTGCTAGAAGAACCTCCTGAAAAGACAATTTTTCTTCTAGTATCTGAAAATCCAGACAAAATAATTACAACTATTCGTTCAAGGACACAAACTTTGACTATACCGCCTATTGCTGACCATGACTTATTTCAAGCATTACAAAAAAAATATAATTTTCCGAATCAAGATATTCAAAAAATTATACGTTTGGCAAAAGGAAATTATAGAGATGCAATACAGATTATATCTTCCGTAAAAGAAGATAAATTTTATTTGAATCTGTTTACTAGAATTATGCGCAATGCATGGAAAAAAAATGTTTTGAATATAAAAACAGAAGCGGATAATTTTGCTAGAATGAGTCAATATCAGCAGAAAAAAATCTTAATATATGCTCAACAAATGATAAGAGAAAATTTTCTCTATCGCTTACATGAATTTAAAATAAACTACATGAACCATGAAGAAGGTGAATTTGCAATCAAATTTCACCCCTATATAAGGGAAACAAATATCATTGACTTTATGAGAGAATTCGCTTTGGCAGAACAACATATAGAATCCAATGTTAATCCTCGCATGGTTTTCTTCGATTTATTAATGAAAATAATAAAATTATTAAAAAAATAACCAACAAATTAACAATTATGGAATATTGTTTATATAGTGGGCAATGTTGCATTACAGCAAAAGGTTGTTGTGAAAAGCAATGTAACAAACTTAATACATATGACTACTTGTGCGACATTCCAGAACATCAACAAAATACTAATTATATAGAAGTTCAATTTAAAAATGCGAGAAAAGGATATTACCTTAATAACAAAAAGTTAAAATTAAAAAAAGGAGATTTAGTTGTTGTAGAATCTATTCCAGGAAATGATATTGGAATTGTTACCTTAATTGGGCAATTAGTCTTATTGCAAATAAAAAAACGTTTTCGACCGAATGCTGAAATAAAAAAAATTTCCAGGAAAGCCAAACTTATTGACATCGAAAAATTTAAAGAAGTAAAGACCAAAGAATATTTAACAACAATTCGTTCCAGAGAGCTTGCAAAACGTTTGGAATTACAGATGAAAATTAGTTATGTAGAATATCAAGGTGATGGAAGTAAAGCTACTTTTTATTATATAGCTGAAGAACGGATAGATTTTCGTCAACTAATCAAAGATTTAGCTTCGGCTTTTCATGTCCGTATAGAAATGAGACAAATTGGAGTTCGTCAAGAAGCTGGTCAAATTGGCGGAATAGGTTCTTGTGGAAGAGAACTCTGTTGTGCGAAATGGATGAGCAATTTTGCATCAGTTTCCACAGGTGTTGCACAATTACAAGATATCCCCGTTAATACACAAAAATTATCTGGACAATGTACTAAACTAAGGTGTTGTCTGAATTACGAAGTAACTTCCTACATAGAAGCTCAAAAACGTTTTCCTTCTCGTGAAATTCCATTAGAAACTCAATCTAACATATACTACTGCACTAAATCAGATCTGTTTAAAAATCAAATGCATTATTCAACCAATGCTAACAGTGCAACTGATATAATTACTATTTCTACAGAAAGAGCTTTTGAAATAATTCACATGAACAAAAAAGGATATAAACCTTTAACTTTAGAAAAAAAACAAAACAAATAATCTAGTAATCTATACCAAAACATTTAGAGAAAAAATATTAAGTATAGCATTTTCTTCTCTTTTAATTGTTAATTCACTCAACGAAATAAAAAGTGGAATTCGTCACTTTATTTGTAATGGAACAGACACGGATATATAACCCGAAGTGTCTGTAAAAGTTTCTGATATCTATAACATGTTCCTTGAATTGTAATACACAAATTTTTATTCATTTCATAATCTATGGTTGTTTATAAATTATAAAATTCCTAATAAGAATAGATAAACAAAACACAATCGTATTTGATATATATGGTAAATACAGTATACATTTGTATACAATACTTTTTCTATCAATTAAATTATTTAGTACCTTGACAATGAGAATCTATTTTTAAAAAAAATCAGCATCTATTTTTTAAAAAAAACAAAAAACATTCCATCAACATAATAATAAAAAATTATGAACGATTTTAGATTTTGTAGCCCGACAGAATTTATATTTGGGAAAAATACTGTTTGTGAAGTAGCACGATTAGTTAAGCAATATGGTGGTTCCAAAATTTTAATTCATTACGGAAGTAAATCAGCTGAGGAAAGCGGGTTACTAACTCAAATAGAAAAAAGCCTTCAAAACGAATTTATTAAATATGTCAAATTAGGAGGAGTACAACCAAATCCAGTAGACACATTAGTTTATGAAGGGATAGAGTTGAGCCGTAAAGAAAAAGTGGACTTTATTTTGGCAATAGGTGGAGGAAGTGTTATTGACTCGGCTAAAGCAATTGCTGCTGGTATCTGTTACGTAGGTGATTTTTGGGATTTTTTTGAAGAAACGGTAACAATTAATCATGCATTGCCTGTTGCCACTGTTCTAACACTTCCTGCTGCAGGAAGTGAGGGGTCACCAAATACGGTTATTACCAAAATAAACGGAATGTTGAAACGAGGAATAGGTAGCTCTTTGCTTCGTCCGGTGTTCTCTATCATGGATCCAGTTTTAACCTTTACACTCCCTGCATGTCAAACAGCTTATGGTATTGCTGATATGATGGCGCATGTTATGGAACGTTATTTTACCCAAACACAAGGCGTTAACATTACGGATCGCATATGTGAAGCTGTTTTACTTTCTATTATTCATTCAGCAAAAATTCTTACCAAAAACCCAGAAAATTACGATGCTAGAGCTAATATTATGTGGGCAAGTACAATTGCTCATAATGGAATTTGTGGAGTAGGTCGAGAAGAAGACTGGGCTACTCACGCTTTAGAACATGAATTAAGTGCCTTATACAACATAGCACACGGAGCAGGACTTGCTGTTATGTTCCCTGCATGGATGCAGTATGTCTATACTGCAGGGATAGATCGTTTTGTACAATTTTCTATTCGAATATGGAATATTGAAGAAATTGGTAGTAAAAAGGAAATAGCCTTAAAAGGAATATACACTTTAAAAGAATTCTTTTCGTCCATTAAATTGCCTGTCAACTTCAAACAATTGGGAGCTAAAAAATCAGATGTCGATAAATTAATAAATACCTTAAAAATCAATACAAAAGGAAAATTGGGTAATTTTCTCTCATTAAATATGAACGATGCCAGGGCAATATACGAAATCGCAGCAAAAGACTGAAAATTTCGTAAATTTTAATCTGATTTACAAAAATTAATTACCTTTGTGCTCCAATTATCAATTGGGACGAGGTGTAGCGCAGTCCGGTTAGCGCACCTGCTTTGGGAGCAGGGGGTCGCAGGTTCGAATCCTGCTACCTCGACAAATCGAAATACTATAATTGGAGTTTTAAATATTTCAAAGTATTTTTTTGTCGAAAATCATTGCAATCAGCATTTCTTGACAAATTTTTTAAAGTATTGTGTTGTACATATATACAGAAAGAATTTATAAATAATCTTGCTTTATATCTAATATAAAGCAAGATATAATCGCTGTAAGAAAATTTATTTTCCAAGTAGTGTTGATATTTAATTAAAATAAAAAATGATTAAATTTCGAAGCATCCAAATATTAGATTTATTAAAAATAATTTTATAATACCGGATTAATCAATTAATTTTCCAATTAATTGTTGCAACTGTAAGATACAGTCTATAAATACTATTTTTTTTTTAAAAAAATCACTGTACAAATGTATAAAATATTCTCAGATTGATCCCTCATCTAAGTTTAATATTTTAATCTCATGAAATCTTTCAGAGAATCAGCAAAAAGATGAAAATATTTTTTTAAAAAAAACTAAAAACTTACACTTATAATTTGTTATTTCAAATAAAGAATTACGTTGTTTATTTTCCAATACAGAAATTTCTAAATATATTTTCTAATATCTCATCTGTTGTAATTACTCCAGTAATTTCCCCGAGATAATGTGTACACTCATGGATATCTTGTGAAATAAAGTCACAAGATACATCCGTTCTTAGTCCTTCTTCAACTCTTTGAATGGCTTTTAATGCCAATTTTAACGCTTCATAATGTCTTATATTAGTTACAACCACATTATCATAATTTAAATCAGGATTTACAGCATTTAACAAAGTCTTTTCCAAAATATCTACATTTTTTTTATATTTAGCAGACAAATAAATGCGCTCTACAGGAACATGTAGTAAAAATTTTCCTTTCGAAATATACTGTTCATCAGTATCTAGTTTATCAATTTTATTGAATACAATGATTAATTTTTTGTCCTTTATTAAAGGAATAATACGTTCTGTAATATATTTCGTTTCTTTATTAAAATTTGTGATGTCAATAATCCAAATAACAACAAATGCTTTGTTTATTTTCTGATAAGTTCTTTCAACCCCAAGCATTTCTATTTCATCTTTTGTATTACGAATACCTGCTGTATCTATAAATCGAAAAGTGATACCACCAATATTCACCACATCCTCTATAATATCCCTCGTTGTACCGTGAATTGCAGATACAATAGCTCTTTCTTCTTTTAAGAAATGATTAAGCAAAGTAGATTTCCCAACATTAGTTCCACCCACAATTACTACTGGAATTCCATTTTTAATAGCATTCCCTAAGTCAAAAGATTGAACTAAACGAAATAAAGTATTCTTAACAGAGAGAGCTAAATCTAGTAATTTTACATGATCCGTAAATTTTACATTTTCTTCTCCAAAATCTAGCTCTAATTCAATTAAAGAAGCAAATTTGAGTAGTTGAAAACGAAGATCCTTTAATTCTTTACTAAATCCACCTCGCATTTGATTAAATGCTAAACGATGAGCTGCCTCTGAAGAGGCAGAAATTAAATCAGCAATAGCTTCTGCTTGAGATAAATCAATTTTTCCATTTAAGAAAGCTCGTTGAGTAAACTCACCTGGATGAGCCAAACGACAACCGTTATTTAGTAATAACTTGATTATTTCCTGTTGAATATAAACCGAACCATGACATGTTATTTCTACTGTATCTTCTCCTGTAAAAGAGCAAGGAGAGCGAAATACAAATATAATAACTCTATCTAATACCTCACCTTCTTTTTTATATAAAGTACCATAATTTGAAGTGTTAGTAATTTGCTTCTTAATGGTAGTATTCTTAACTCTAGGTATAAAAATTTTGCTTACAATATCAACAGCTTTCTTACCTGAAATCCTTATCATAGCGACTCCTCCTCGACCAGGAGGAGTCGCTATTGCACAAATTGTATTTTCATATTTCATGACTTAACACAATTTCTAAAAATCTACAATGAAACCTCCTATACTATTAGTCAAAACTAAGAAAGTATCTATATACAGAAACACACGTAGCGAGAGGGGGACACGATCCCCCGACCTCATGATTATGAATCATGCGCTCTGACCTACTGAGCTACCTCGCCTTTCAATCCACACAAAAGTAAAATAATATTTACATATTCCAAAAATCAATTCTTATTCTCAATTTTCATATATTTGTCATTATATTTCTTATACAGGATTTATACCTATGTTCAATTTTTACAATAGATTAGACAAAATAAAAGAGGGGGTATGTTTTTTTACAAATGTGAAGATTTTTTTAGCAAAAAAAATCCTTATTCCTAGATGTAAACGATTTCTTCGAAAGAATTAAAAATCACTCAATTAAAATTATAAAGAAAGAAAAAAAATTAAAAAAAAGTGCAAAACAAATATCTTAACTATGGATAAATTTTATCCAATAATAAATTCATGGCAAAAACGAGAGGAAAAGTTTTGATAGATACTGATCGATGTAAGGGTTGTAGTCTTTGTGTGGTAGAGTGTCCACTAAAAGTACTTGCTTTAGGGGAAAAAATCAATAACAAAGGTTATAACTACGTTCAAATAATAAAACAGGAGTGTATTGGTTGTGCAAGCTGTGGATATGTGTGTCCTGACAATTGCATAACTGTTTATAGAGTTAAATGTAGTTAGCAAGTCAAAACAACTATCTGTACTTCTCCTCTATATAATGATAAAAAGTATTATTTATGGATACTAAAATTTTAAAAATAAGCGATTCTGTTAAATGGATTGGAGTATTAGATAATGACATCAGAACTTTTGATATTATTATGGAAACGAAATACGGTACAACCTATAATTCTTATTTTATAAATGCACAAAGAAAAGCTATTGTAGAAACAGTTAAAGTTACTTTTTGGGAAGCTTATAAGGCTAAAATTCAGCAAGCATGTAATCCTCTCGATATAGAATATATCATTATCAATCATACAGAACCAGATCATGCTGGTAGTTTACAAAAACTATTACAAATTTGTCCAAATGCCAAAGTAATAGGATCTGCGGTAACGCTTCAATTTCTGAAATATCAGATAGGATACAATTTTTCTCAAAGAATTGTAAAAGACAATGATATTATTGATTTAGGAAATCAACATTTGACCATAATCAATGCTCCCAATTTACATTGGCCAGACAGTACTTACATTTATTTACAAGAAGAACAAATTCTTTTTACATGTGATTCTTTTGGTGCTCATCTTTGCCATAAAGAAATGTATGATGACCTTGTTGGAAATTATAACGATGCTTTTCAATGTTATTTTGATTCGATACTGCAACCATTCAGTTCTTATTTTTTAAAAGCTCTTAAAAAAATAAAAAATCTTCCAATAAAAACTATATGTACCGGTCATGGTCCTATTTTGAGAACTTATTGGAAACAAATTTTAGAAAAAACAGAGCAATTATGCTTGAAATATCTCAATAACTATCCGATTAAAAATCGCGTGTTAATTGCTTTTGTTTCAGCATATGGATTTACTAAAATTATTGCAGAAAAGATTAAAGAAGGATTAGAAGAAATAGAAGGTATTGAAATAGATTTTTGCGATATTGAAAAAATGGATGCTTCCATAATAGCAGATAAAGTAGCTAAAGCATCTGCGTATCTATTGGGCTCTCCAACTATAAACCAAAATATGTTGCCTCAATTATACCAGATATTTGCATGTATGAGTCCAGTTCGTGAAAAGAATAAACCAGCAAGTTGCTTTGGTTCTTACGGATGGAGTGGAGAAGCATCCCATATTCTAAGTGACAACATTACTAATATGAAAATGAAACTTTTCGAAGAAATATTTTTCATAAAATTCAAACCTCAAGAAAATGATTTTGATAGAATAAAAAAATTCGGTAAAAATTTTGGATTTTTTATCCACAGTTGATACTTTTTTCTAAAAACCTTATAAGAGAGAAATCGGAGTAATTCTTTTTAAGTTATGGAAGAAATAAGACTATTAAAAGGTAATGAGGCGATCGCTTACGCAGCCATTCGCTATGGTGTAGATGGCTATTTCGGTTATCCCATCACCCCTCAATCGGAAATAATGGAAACGTTGATGAAAGAAAAACCATGGGAAACTACGGGAATGGTTGTTCTTCAGGCTGAAAGTGAAATTGCATCCATTAATATGGTTTATGGGGGTGCAGCCTGTGGGAAGAAAGTAATGACTTCATCTTCTAGCCCAGGAATTAGTTTAAAACAAGAAGGAATATCTTATATGGCAGGTGCTGAATTGCCTGGGTTAATCATAAATGTGATGCGTGGAGGACCAGGACTAGGCACTATTCAACCAAGTCAGGCTGATTATTTCCAAACAGTAAAAGGAGGAGGACATGGTGATTATCGAATAATTGTTTTAGCACCAGCCTCTGTCCAAGAAATGGCAGATCATGTAATATTAGGGTTCGATTTGGCATTTAAATATAAAAATCCTGCAATGATTCTCACTGATGGCGTAATTGGACAAATGATGGAAAAGGTGATTTTACCTTCACAACATCCTAGAAAAACTAAAGAAGAAATTAAAAAAGAATACCCTTGGGCAGTTTCAGGTAAACCTAAATCACGAAAACCCAATATTATTACTTCTGTAGAATTAAATTCATTTCTTATGGAGCAGCGAAACCTCAACCTTCAGAAAAAGTACAAGACTATTGAAAAAAATGAAGTTTTGTACGAACAGTTATTCTGCGAAGATGCTAATTACTTGATTGTAGCTTTCGGTTCTGCTGCTCGAATTAGTCAAAAAGCAGTAGAGATGGCTCGGAAAGAGGGAATTAAAGTAGGACTTTTTCGTCCGATTACCTTATACCCTTTTCCAATAAAAGAATTAAATTTTTATAAAAAAAAAGTAAAAAATATTCTAGTTATAGAACTAAACGCTGGGCAAATGATTGAGGATATCAAATTAGCTGTAGAATGTCAAGTACTAGTTAAATATTATGGACGTTTGGGGGGTATTGTTCCTACGCCACAAGAAATATTACAAGAATTGAAAAGACAAAATTAATGGATGATATAGTAAAACTAGAAAATTTGGTCTATACTAAACCTCGTTTAATGAATAATAACACAATGCATTACTGTCCGGGATGTTGTCATGGTATAATACATAAATTGACAGCGGAAGTAATTGATAAAACGGGATTGGAAGAGCAAACTATTGGCATAGCTCCAGTGGGCTGTGGTGTCTTTATTTATAATTATATAGACATTGACTGGATAAGTGCTGCACATGGACGCGCTCCTGCTACAGCGACTGCAGTTAAGAGGTTAAACCCTGATAAGATGGTTTTTACTTATCAAGGAGATGGTGACTTGGCAGCTATCGGAACTGCAGAAACTATTCATGCTTGCAATCGGGGAGAAAATATTGTTATCATTTTTATCAATAATGCTATTTATGGCATGACAGGAGGACAAATGGCTCCTACCACTTTACTTAAAATGTCAACAACTACTTGCCCGTATGGGAGAGATGCAGCTTTAAACGGTTATCCATTACAAATAACGGAATTGTTAGCTCAAATGAAAGGAACTTGTTTAGTAAGTCGTGAAGCTGTTTTTTCAGCAAAAACTATTAAAAAATCTCAAAAAACACTTTACAAGGCATTTAAAAATGCAATGGATGGAAAAGGAACATCGGTCATAGAATTTATCTCCATTTGTGTATCAGGTTGGAGAATGTCTCCTATTCAAGCTAATAAGTGGATGATAAAAAATATGCTACCCATATATCCATTAGGTATTTTAAAAGATAAATAAATTATATGCAGCACGAAATAATTATAGCTGGATTTGGAGGACAAGGTGTACTCTCTATGGGGAAAATATTAGCTTATGCCGGAATTTTGGAGGGAAAAGAAGTAACATGGTTCCCATCTTATGGACCAGAACAACGAGGGGGTACTGCCAATGTAACAGTCATATTGAGCGAAGAACGAATATCCTCACCAGTTGTAAATGAGTACAATATTGCTATTATATTAAATCAGCTTTCTTTGGAAAAATTTGAACAGACTGTAAAAATTGGTGGAATACTTATCTATGATAGATATAGAATTACGAAATTACCCACACGCAGGGATATTCATCTATTCGAAATAGACGCTACAAATGCAGCTCTTAAAGAAGAGAGCACAAAAATATTCAATATGATTGTACTAGGAGGAGTACTTAAAATAACTCAAATAGTAAAAATAGAAAGTATTATAGATAGTCTTAAGAAATCTCTTCCTGAACGCAATCACAAATTCCTACCTATGAATCAACATGCTATTTTAATGGGCATGAACTTAATTCGAGAAATTAAGTAATATAGTCGTATAATCTCAGTAAATCAAATATACAGATTAAACATTTTTTAAGCTAGCTTTTTTCAAAAAAACTAACCTCTTAATTATCCCAAACTGAAATAAGCGTTCATTTTTGGACAAAAATACATTATTTTTTTATGAGCTAACTGGCTTTTCAAAAAAAAGAATTGAACTGGAGATTTCTTATTAATAAAACAATCTTCTCAATTGTTTATTAAAACAATTTCGCTTTTTTATGAAGTATTATAATACAGAAGTTAAATTTATTTTCTTCTCTCGTTATCTTGTCATTTTTTTAATTATAAAATTTGTAATTTTTATCAGTTTTATAAAAAATCAATAAAATATTCTATTATGACTTATAAATTTTCATAGAAAATTTCATCTTTGCATTTTATAATGAAAATAATCAATAACGAACATATACTAGAACAATTAGAGAAATATTGTGGCTATACTGAGCGATGTATTTCTGATATTCGTAAACAAATGTATCGATGGAAAATTCCTCTCAATAAACAAGAAAAAATTATTCAAAGATTGAAAAAAGAAAATTTTTTAAATGAAGAGCGTTATTGTCAAATTTTCATCAACAGAAAAATTCGACGTAACAATTTTCAAGGAATTCATAAAATTAAATATGAATTAGAGCAAAAAAAAATCTCTCAAAATTTAATCCAACAAGCACTTTCCCGAATAAATCTTCAAGAAATTCGTGAACAATTAAAAAAACTGCTGGAGAATAAACGAAAAACAATAAAAGGTAACACTGACTATGAAATAAACCAAAAACTCACACGTTTCGCCTATCAAAGAGGGTTTCCCATAGAAGATATTGAATTTATAATCAAAAATTCTCAATTATTTCAAAAGGATATGAACAGTCAATAATCCATAAATTGTAAATAAGTCTGCACAGGATAATGGTCTGATTTTTTCAATTTTCCAACCATTGCATGGTAAGCTCTCATATTTTTACTATGAAAAATATAATCTATTCTAAAAAGAAAATAACTTGAATTAAAACTAACCCCCATTCCATAACCACTTTCTACAAAAGCATCTTCTAAGTTTCCTCTTATTTTACGATAAGTGGAAGAAATAGGTGTGTCATTAAAGTCTCCACAGACTATAACATAAGGATTTTTATTTTTTCTAATCATTTTTGCAATAATAGAGCTTTGTTCAGCTCGTATCTTAAACGCTGGAGTTAACCTGTGAAATATTACATGCACAAATGTTTTTAATTTCTGAACACGAGGTAATTTAATCAAATTATAAAAATCCATTCTCTCACTTTCCGAAATTTTATTCGACTCTAAATGGCAATTTAAAATAGTAACCTTCCTCCCATTTATATCTAATTCTGTAATCAATGCCCCATTGTATAAACTTTTAAAAGGGACTTTTTTTGCAGATAAAATCG
This sequence comes from Azobacteroides sp. (SeqCode), assembly GCF_055395615.1. Lineage (NCBI taxonomy): Bacteria > Pseudomonadati > Bacteroidota > Bacteroidia > Bacteroidales > Azobacteroides (SeqCode) > Azobacteroides sp. (SeqCode). The sequence goes on from NZ_AP014701.1 coordinate 87,046, forward strand.
GATATTTAGAAAACAAAGCTACTCCACATGGAAGAAAAAAATAATAAGGTGTTGCTCTTAAAGCATTCCGTATAGCAAATAATTTAAGTTTATTCCCTGGGTTAAACTCTTGAAAACAAATAATGTCTGGATTTTGGTTAACTACATATCGTAGTATTGAATTAGAATTTTCTTTCGTATTCTCTTCACAATTCCAAAAATGCATTACATTATAAGTTAGTATATGAATACATCCTTCAGGGATACTTTTAGTTGTATTGTGAATAGGAAAATAAGTATAGATGGCTTCTCTACAGATTATAAATACGACTAAAATAACAAATGTTTGTTTCCATTTTTTAAATATCAACCAAAAAAAAAGAAACAAAATATTAAGAATAAAAATGAATGGAAAAAACAATCCAAAATAAGCGATATAAGAAAAAGTGAGAGGAGATATTCTATCTGAAAAAGAGGAAATAATCAAAAAAAACAAACTCACATAAGTAACAAATTTGAACATTTCATTATAAAAATTTTATTAATAGTATCCACCAGCTACTATTTTTTACTTAATCTCTAAAAATATTAACTTTTCCTTTTCCAATAAAGAATCATAAAAATTCCAAACAACATCCCTCCTAAATGAGCAAAATGAGCTACATTATCATCTGAACAATTAGATACTCCACAAAAGAATTCGAGTATTCCATATCCTAAAACAAAATACTTTGCTTTAATCGGAATAGGAATAAACATCATATAGAGAGAAGTTTCTGGGAAAAGCATACCAAAAGCTAACAATAAACCAAAAATAGCACCAGAAGCTCCAATAGTTACAGGAATAAAATCATATATGTATAATAATTCCTGAGAACCCAATTCTAAGCCCAAATGAATTTTTATATAAAATACTACTAGCTGAACTAATCCTGCTCCAATACCAGTAACAACATAATAGGTAAAAAAACGTCTCCGTCCCCAAACTATTTCTATAGTTCCACCAAACATAAACAAGGCGAACATGTTAAAAAATAAATGCGAAAATGTTTCATGGACAAACATATAAGTAATCAATTGATAAAGAAAAAATCCTCTTGATTGAACATAATGTAACCCAAAAATATCAACCAGTCTTATTCCAAAGAGTTTGGATAAACTACAAGTTATCCAAACAAATACATTAATAGTTAAAATATTTCGGGTAACTTGAGGAAGTTTAAATCCATTATTCAACATAAAATATTTCATTGACATAGGATTACAAACGTACAAAATTTTAGTAATTTTTTCATTTAATCTCTAATTAAATTTGAACCACAGATTTTAAATTGAAATAAGTTTCAATTTTTGTTATTCTGAAAGCAATTTTTAACTCTATTATCGGAAGAACCCTGTCACAACTAGATAAATTCCACTGAAGTTTGATTAAATAAAAAGAGAAAATTTTGGTAAAAAAAAAAAATATCATACCTTTACAGTGTTCTTTGTTTTTTCTAAAAAAGCTATTAAAAATTCAAAATTGAAGTTAAATTTAAATCAAAAAAATGTATGTCTCAAATCTCAGAACGAGTTGTAGAACTCATTTCAGAAAAGTTGAATGTGGAAAAATCGGAAGTTACACCTGAAGCTGACTTCGCAAATAGCTTAGGAGCTGATTCGCTGGATACTGTAGAACTGATTATGGATTTAGAAAAAGAATTTAATATGAATCCTATTCCGAACGACGAGTCTACTGTTATAAAAACAGTGGGGGATGCCGTTGCATATATAGAGGCTCATGCAAATGAAGCACAACAAAAAAGCTAAAAATTCTCTCTACAAAATACTACTCAAAACTTAAAAAGACAAGACAATTCTCAAAAATTGGTTGTTTTTTCTTTTTAGTATGATTTCTCTGTATTGATACTTAGAAAAAATTGTAAACTGATATCAAGTCAGTTAGTAGTAAATTTATTTCGGGTTACATGTTTCTTCTTACTAAAAAAGCGTTGAATTTACTGAAAAAATTAATATCCATCCCTTCCTTTAGTCGAGAAGAAACAGAAGTATCAAACTGGTTAGAATCTTTTTTGATAAAAGAAAATTTTTATCCTAAAAGAAAGAAAAATAATATTTGGTTACTGTCCGATAAATGGGATGATATGAAGCCTACAATTCTACTTAATTCTCATATTGACACAGTAAAGCCAGTACACAGTTGGACTAGAAATCCTTTCTCTCCTTCGGAAGAAAACAAAAAATTATATGGGTTGGGAAGTAATGATGCAGGAGCTTCATTAGTGACTTTACTCCAGTCTTTCTTCATACTTACGTCTCGTTGGCAACCAAACAATTTTATTTTTTTAGCTTCTTGTGAAGAAGAAATTTCTGGAACAGAAGGTATCGAATCTGTTTTGTCAGAGCTTCCACCAATTACATTGGCAGTTGTAGGAGAACCTACAGAAATGCAACCTGCAGTTGCAGAACGAGGTTTAATGGTTTTAGATGGAGCAGTTTATGGCGAATCTGGACATGCTGCAAGAAACGAAGGTATAAATGCTATTTATAAAACAATTCCTATAATAAATTGGCTTCAAAATTTGCAATTCCCTTTAAAAAGCGATTGGCTTGGAAATGTAAAAACTACTGTAACAATGATTCAAGCTGGAGTACAACACAATATTATTCCAGATATTTGTCGATTTACTGTGGACATAAGAAGTAATGAATACTACACTAATAAACAACTTTTTGAAAAAATAGATCGTACTTGTCTATGCGAAATCAAAGCTCGTTCTTTTAGATTAAACTCATCACAAATATCGCTCGATCACCCATTAATAAAAAGAGCTAAAAGTTTTGGGTTAACCCCATTTGGAAGTCTCACACTTTCTGACCAGGCTTTGATGAATTTTCCATCTTTGAAAATTGGCCCAGGAAAATCCTCTCGTTCGCACACAGCAGACGAGTTTATTTATCTATCAGAAATAGAAAAAGCTATAAAACTTTATTTCTATTTATTAAATAATTTGACTTTATAAAAAACTATTCTTGTAAAATTATTTAGACACAGATTTAAAATGACACGACGATTACATCCTAAAATCTCTTTACTAGGAAGTAGAATAGCCTTAATATATAGATGATTCTAGATAAAAACATCGCTGATAATCTCTCTTTTATTATCTTTTAAAGATTTCTTTGGAATATATTCCTTTTTTTCAATTTCGAACTTCCTATCTAAAGATTCCCCGAGTGAATACTGTAAGTATAAATAATAATATTGGAAATAAATAGTAGTTTTAACCAAATATTTTTACTTCTAAACATAGGGAAAAAATGCAACTTGGATTGTAATATGAATATTTCATGTCAATAAATAAATTGAGTATTAATTGTAATCACTCTTGTACTTATTCTAAGAAATATTACATCAAAGTGAATTCCATTTTGATGATAGCTTTGTACTGTAATATTTCTTAGAAGATTGAGATAATGAAAGATTACTTTCTTTACAAGTATCACTATTAATATTAGAGATTTTTATATTTGGTTCTAATAAAATTAGAGCAACAATTCATTTTAATACTGACTTTATAATGATTATATTTATCATTTCATTTGTGTAACTAACAGTAATCTTCTACGTTTATCATTATGTTTTTATTTTATTCCTCATTAACAGCATTGATTATTTTTTTATAGTGTTATTTCTAATTTTTTACATAGACTATAAAAGCACAAGAAAACGAATACTCTATTCAATACTATAAATAATTTTATAGTGCAAGAAACTCACTATTAATTTCTATACTAGCAGTACTACTTATTTGATAGTATAAAACAGAAAAAAAATAATTCAGATAAATTATTCTAATCTTTCTAAATTGGAAAAATTTATGCTCTTGAGTAGAATATCTAATTCTACACTCTTTATTCACTAAAGAGTCATTTAAGTTTAATCATGAATATTTAACCAAACTAAGTATATCTTAAAATGAATATAAATTGTGCCTTTACCTTTTATTTTAAAAGAAATTTTGATTATCTGTTATTTTTTTATTCTGTTATTTATTGGAAAGTAAAATTAATAATGATATGTTTTGAAACAAAGCTTTTAACTAACAAAGAAAAAAAGAATCAAATATAATTTTATTTAATGATTTTCACTTATATCTTTCTAAGAAAAATTATAAGTGAAATGATCTTTAGTATATTAGTAATGTATTGTGTACTGTTTATTCATACTGCTATCTAACTTAGTATCACAAGCAAACCTAGACTATTTTTATTCACAACAGTTGATTGTTAATCAATAGTAATTTATGAACCTTATGAACCATTCTATTTATTTAATAGACTCTACTCTTAGGGATGGAGAACAAGCTCCTAATGTTGTTTTTCTACCAAAGGAAAAAATTCGTTTAGCACAAATGCTCAGTGAAATAGGGATAGATGAAATAGAAGTTGGTACATCCGCAATGGGGGAGGATGAGTGTGATATCATACAAGACATTGTACATTTAAATTTAAGACCGATTATCTCTGTTTGGAGTAGAGCAATAAAAAAAGATATAGAACAAGCAAGTACTCTTGGAGCAACAGGGATACATATTGCTTTCCCTTTGTCCAATATTCAGCTACAAGCTATGAATAAAACTTACAATTGGGTAGAAGATACATTTAGTGAAATAATAGAATATGCCAAAAGATTATTTAAACAAGTGAGCGTAGGGATACAGGACGCTTCAAGGTGTCCAACAAAACGTATGTTCCAATTTATTGATATGTCAGAGAATTATGGTATTTTTCGAATACGGTTTGCCGATACTATCGGAATTTTAACTCCTATTCAAACAATTAAAATTGTTCAAACTATTAAAAAAGAAAAACCTAATATAAATATAGACTTTCATGCACATAATGATTTTGGTATGGCTACTGCAAATGCTCTTACTGCATATCAAATTGGTGCAGATTCTTTATCTGTAACTGTTAATGGATTAGGTGAACGAGCAGGAAATGCTGCTTTAGAAGAAATTTTAATGGCTTTAAGGCAAATAAATGGAGAAACAAAATATAATCTCTCTGCTTTATTTAATTTATGTCGATACGTATCAACTATCTCTGGACGTCCTTTATTGGATGGAAAAGCTATCTCTGGACGATTTGCAGTAAGTCATGAATCTGGAGTACATACTCGAGCTGTTCTATCAAATATATTAACATTTCAGCCTTTCGACGGAAATATTATCGGACGAGAGAGTTATTCTATTTTATTTGGAAAACATTCTGGTAAGGGAGCAATCATTAATTTATTAAAAAAACAAAGTATAGAAATAGAAGAAAGTAAGATACCGTTACTTATAAAAAAAATAAAGAGTATAGCTAATGTTCTTAAGAGAAGTTTATCACCTGAAGAAGTTGTAGATTTATACTTAAAAAATGTATTTTAATTAAGTTTGTAACTTAGTAGATTTTTATAGTAGTTTGCGTATGATTTGTGATAGGAGAGAAAAAAAATACTGTACTGAAGCTGATTTGACGTTTCTATCTGATACAAGTGGGTTATTAAACGAAAATGGATATCCTAAGGATGTTCTAGAAAAGCTTTTAAAAAATCTTTGTAGTTTTTTAAAGGCTTCGGTAGGTATGATTACTTTGCATGACAATCTTTCTGGTATGCTGATGACGAGTGTTTCTTATGGTTTGACCATCAAAGAAAAGATGAAGGCAACTTATCAAACAGGCGAGGGTATTATTGGCCGAGTAGCAGTGACAAGAGAGCCAGCGATTGTTTTTGATATTGCAAAAGATAGTATTTTTCTCAATAAAGCAGGTGTTGTTACTAAAGACAAACCAATAGCTTTTTTATGTATTCCTGTTATTAATAAAAGTGAAATGATAGGAACACTTTCTATACATAAAACAAACGATGGGAAAATAGATTTTTCTTACGAAATAAAGTTCCTAACAATTGTTGGATCTCTTATTGGCAAACATATCTCTGTACGTCATCAACATATTGGAAAATTAGACGAATTGAGTCAAAAAAAACAACGATTACAATCGTTTGAAAAACCTTTTCGTCCTGATAATATGGCTGGTAACTCTGCTTTGATGAGAGAACTATATGAACTTGTTGATCGAGTAGCACCGACTAATAGTACTGTAATAATTCGTGGTGAAAGTGGAGTTGGAAAAGAATTAATAGCCGAAGCTATTCATAGTGCATCAACTCGTATTAAAAAACCTTTTTTAAGAGTGAATTGTTCAGCTTTACCCGAAAATTTAATTGAAAATGAATTATTCGGACACGAAAAAGGAGCTTTTACTGGGGCTGATAAGCAACGTATTGGACGATTTGAATTGGCAAATGGAGGTACTATTTTTCTTGACGAAATAGCAGATATTCCTTCTTCTATTCAAGTAAAACTATTACGTGTATTGCAACAAAAACAATTTGAACGTATTGGTGGAACTCAAACTATTCAAACAGATGTTCGTATTATTACTGCAACCAATCGTAATTTGGAAAAAATGCTACAGAATAATGTATTCCGAGAAGATTTGTATTATCGTATTCATGTTTTTCCAATTTATGTTCCTGCACTTCGTGAACGAAGATCTGATATAACTATTCTTACAGACTATTTTATCCGAAAAATTAATAAACGAAATCAAACAAATATCAAACGTATTACAAGTGGTGCGTTAGATATGTTGATGATATATTCTTGGCCAGGTAATGTTCGTGAGTTAGAAAATGTTATAGAACGAGCAATGATTTTAACTACTGATGATGTAATTCATTCTTATAATTTACCTCCTTCTTTACAAACAAGTGTTTCATCCGATACGATGAGAGTGGGACGTTTAGATTTTGTATTAGGTAAAGTAGAAAAGCAAATGATTATAGATACATTAATAGCTAGCAAAGGTAGTATAACCAAATCTGCTTTCCAATTAGGAATTAGTGAAAGAGTTATGGGGTTACGGATCAAAAAGTATAACATAAATGTTCATAATTACAAACATTTATCTAATGATAACAGTTAAAGATAATCGGATACAATTGTATCAATATTAACCATTTGTAAACTATAACATTACTGATTAATACTTATATTTTTTGGGATGAAGTTGTGGGAGGAATCTAGTAAAATTGAAATGGCTTTATCTAATGTTCACTCTAATGTTCTTAAATACATTAAACTTAGTATTATAATTGGAGTCTTTCCATTTAAATGAAACAATTTTATAATTAAGGGTCTTTGTCATTGTCTAAAGTTTAAAATATTTTCTTCGAAAATATTTTTTCCGAGAAAAATCCTAAGATTATGAAAGACTAATAATACATCAAGGTTATTCATTTTTTAATAGATTTGAACTTGGAAAATATTTGGCAGAGTATATTTTTCTACTAAATATAAAAAATGAGTACTTTCTATATTTAGTAGAAAGTCAGATAGCGATTCTATCCTTGAGTAAAAATGAAAACATGAAAAGGAAAATAATTATTACTTCTAATTTTTTTCAATAAGAAGAATTATCTATTTATTTCAATTTGGACTAAAGTAAAATTTCTAAAATTAATCGGTTACAAACAGTCAATATTATGTTTTTTTCAAAATCGAAGTATATATTACAATGACATAGTTTATTATTCCCTCCATTAGCCTGAATTTTTGTTTCAAATTTAAAAAGCAAATACAATAATTGTTTGTAACAGATTGTATCTAAATTATCTATTAAAATAACTGATAGATAATGTTGTGTTCTAAAGGATTTAATCAGAAAGTGAAATTTTAGTCTGTATTAAAATACAGCTATCGAAGTTCATTTATTAGTTCCTAATTTTTTTGTGGAGTTTATTTCTATCATCCAAAATGATAAATTATTAGACTTTTTAAGTATTAGACACTAATGTTACCAATTTTATTGCAAATAGTTTTAATACCTATCAATTTGTTTTGTCAAACAAAAAAATAAGTATCGATGAATTTTCAATCATGAAATAGATGATATATTTTTAATATAATAATTTTAGAAAATTATCTTAGATTACGGTAAGGTATGGTTATACTTCGTACAAATACTTAAAAAAAGAGAATAGTGCTTATGTCTATATTGAAAAGAATTTTTACTCTTTTATTGTTTGTATTTCTTTTTTACAATGTAAAATCTGACCAATCGTTTTGTGCAAACTCTGTGTTTTTTACAAAAAAAACAGACTATTTTCAACATACTGTTAAACAAGGAGAGACGATTCATTCCATTTCTAAAATGTATGGTGTTTCTATAAAGGATATTTATTATTTAAATCCTGGGAGTGAAATAAGTATTAAAGTAGGGAGTCAATTAAAAATTCTAAAAAAAATGAATTCATTTTTTTATCATACTATTCATCAAAATGAAACTCTGTATTCAATTTTAAAAAAATATCAAATAAAAAAAGAAGATATTTTAAGAGTCAACCCAGAATTATCTATTAAAACATTCACCATCGGAAAAGTTATCTGTATTCCATATAATAAGGAAAATATTGCTATAGACAATTATACTAACGTATCTAAAAAAAAAGATACGATTAAGGTTGCTTTATTATTGCCTTTCGGATTAAAAGATAAAACACATAAAAGTACTACATGCAAACGCATGTTAGAGTATTACGAAGGTTTATTAATTGCATTAAGAGATATTAAGGCAAAAGGGATTTCAGTTGAGTTACAAATTTTTGATATTAGTTCAGAACTAAATTTATTACAGAACATATTTAATAATCCTTGTGTACAAAATGTAAATTTAATTATTGGAGGGTTGACAAAAAAACAAATTAAACTTATTTCTAATTTTAGTGACAAATACAATATACCTTATGTCATTCCTTTTACTTCCAAAAGTGATGAACCATTGTTTCATCATAATATCTATCAAATTAATACACCTCAATCGTATCTTTATACTAAAGTGTCTACTGCTTTTTGTTCTAAATATAGAGATGCTAATATTATCTTTTATTCTCCAAATTTTTTAGGTAATAAGATGGATTTCGTGAATATTATTCAAAAAGATTTGGAAATAAAAAAAATAACCTACAAAGTTATTGAAGATGTAAATCTAACTCGATCTGAATTGATATCGAAATTAGATAATAATAAAGATAATGTACTAGTTCTTTCCGATGATAGAGAAGACACTTTATTAAAATTAATTTCTCTCTTAAAAACAGTAAGAAATATAAACACTTATTTTTCTATTTCTTTTTTTGGATATCCGACCTGGCAAATTTATAGTGTAAAACACGCTAGAAGTTTTTTCTATCTAAATATTACCTTCTATAGTATTTTCTATGCTGACCCTGTTTCTCAAAATGTCAAATCTTTTTATAGTAATTATCGATATTGGTATTCCAAAGATTTAATTAATAATTATCCGAAATATGGGATGCTTGGGTACGATACCGGAATGTTTTTCATACAATTACTTGATAAGTATAGTACTTCTTTAGCCGAAAATATTAATAACTCGAATTATTCAGGTATTCAAACAAATTTTTACTTTGAAAGATTAAATGATTGTGGTGGGTTTATTAATACTAACTTTTATTGGATAAAATTTAATAAAAATTTTACGACTAGTTTAAACCAAATACCAATAAAATAAAAATATCAGTTTTAAATAATTATTGAGAATAGATGAATAATTTTAATAAAAAATTTATTTCGCGTATAGTTGTACTTGGAGCCAGTGAAAGTGGAACAGGAGCAGCTGTGTTAGCAAAGAAACAAGGTTTTAATACATTTGTTTCTGATATATCTAAAATCAAAAAACCATACAAAGATATTCTAGAGAGATATAATATTATCTATGAAGAGGGGCAACACAATGAAAAAAAAATTCTAAGTGCTAATGAAGTTATCAAAAGTCCAGGTATTTCTAATAAGGTTTCTATTATAAGAAAAATAAAAGAAAGAAATATTCCAGTTATTTCTGAAATAGAATTCGCTGGACGTTATACAAAAGCTAAAACTATTTGTATTACTGGAAGTAATGGTAAGACTACAACTGCCAAGCTTATTTACCATATTCTAAATGCTGCTAAATTTAATGTTGCTCTCGTGGGAAATGTGGGAAAAAGCTTAGCTTTACAAATAGCAGAAAAAGATTGTGATTATTATGTAATTGAATTGAGTAGTTTTCAACTAGATGATATGTATAATTTCAAAGCAGATATAGCTGTCCTATTAAATATCACTCCTGATCATTTGGATTGCTACGAATATAAAATGCAAAATTATATAAATTCCAAAATGCGTATCATTCAAAATCAAAAAAAGAATGATATTTTTATTTATTGGATTGATGACCCAATAATTGTTTGCGAAATTCAGAAAATAAAACCTAATGTTACTTCTTATCCTTTTTCTGAGAAAAAAAAAACAGGAGTAAAAGCATATACAGTAAATAAAAATTTAAGAATAAAAACCATTGATGGAGAATTTTCTATACCATGCCGATATTTAGTCTTGCAGGGAAAACATAATTTATATAATTTTCTTGCTGCCGTAACCGTAGCAAAATTGTTAGATATAAAAAATAAAGTAATCAAATGTTCACTTTCTAGTTTTAAAACAGTAGAGCATCGTATGGAAAAAGTTGCTCGTATAAAAGGTGTTGATTACATTAATGATTCCAAAGCTACTAATGTCAATTCTTGTTTTTATGCTTTACAAAGTGTAAAAACAAGAATTATTTTAATCCTTGGTGGGATAGATAAAGGAAATGATTATTCGGAAATAGAAAAATTAGTTATAAAAAAGTGCAGAGCCTTGATATTTTTAGGTGTTGATAATTTCAAGCTCCACAATTTTTTCGATGGAAAAGTAGATATTATATTTGATACAAATTTTATGCAAAAAGTTGTATCACATGCATATGAAATAGCACAACAAGGAGATACCGTATTACTTTCTCCTTGTTGTGCAAGTTTTGATTTGTTTCAGAGCTATGAAGATAGAGGGAAACAGTTTAAACAGTGTGTCTGTAATCTTTATAATTTGTAATTGTGAATTTTATAAACAAAATATGTAGAGGGGATCGAGTAATATGGATAATATTTCTATTTTTATGTATTATTTCTATTGTAGAAGTATATAGTGCCTCAAGTACCTTAACTTTTCATACTGATTATTGGCAACCTATTTCTCGACATATTACATTTTTATTAATAGGTTGGGGGATAGTTTTGATAATACATTCTATTCCACCTCGATATTTTAGTTTGTTAGGGAGTTTTTTGCCAATTATTTTTGTATTACTACTTGTTACTCGACTTTTAGGTGCTCCTATTAATAATTCACATCGTTGGATAAACATAGTTGGTATTTCTTTTCAACCTTCCGAAATAATTAAATTAAATCTAATAGTATTCACTGCTTTTTTACTAAGTAAAAAAAATTCCAACAATGAAAGTAAAGTTTTCCATTGGATACTTACATCTATGATACTAGTTTGTTCTGTTATTTTTATAGATAACGGTTCTACATCAATTATATTGGCAGGAATAATCTATTTGATGATGTTTATAGGACAAATTTCTATTAGGCGGATGTTAATACTGAGTAGTGAGATCATTCTTTTAGGAGTTGCTTTTCTTTGTATAATAAAATACACCCCTAACAATTTTTTAGATGAAATTTTTCCTCGTATAAGAACATGGGAAGCCCGTTTTACAAATTTTAAAACTGATGTTGATATAAGGAAGTCTAATTTTTCAATAACCGACAAAAATTATCAAGTAGCTCATGCTAATATTGCTATTTCTAATGGAGGAATTGTTGGAAAAGGATTAGGTAATAGTAATGAAAGAGATTTCCTTCCTCAAGCTTATTCTGATTTCATTTATGCAATTATTATTGAGGAAGTTGGATTAATAGGAGGATTATGGATTCTTTTACTTTACATTATTTTTTTTGTAAGAGTTGGTGTAATAGCTAAATGTTCTCAAAAACCATTCTCTGCTTTTATGATTATGGGAATTGCTTTAGAATTAGTTACGCAAGCATTAGCCAATATGGCCGTAACTGTAAATTTAATACCTGTTACAGGGCAAACATTACCATTAATTAGTCGTGGTGGAACTTCCACCCTTATTAGTTGTATTTATTTTGGAATAATATTGAGTGTAAGTCGTTATGAAACGGCTCAAGGTATAGAACAAGAAAAAATAATAGCTCATTTATATACAAAAAAATAATTTTTTTCTTTTTATTCATATGCAATTAATTACTTATAGAATAAAAACTAAAATTTCTTTCAAAGAAAAGTCTCTTCAAATGTTGCACACTATCCAATTGATTTTTGTAGTAGTTATTTTCATACAATTGACTATTACATTCTCGACCCAATTTTAGTTTTAAAAATTCAAGAATAGTAATTTCAACTACTATTTACACATACTTCTTTTTCTTCTAGGTAAACTGCACTAATATACTTTAACAAGCTTCATACAATACCTAATAAAATGATTAGATACTAATCTAATCATTAACTGCAATTAATAGTTAACTACTGGTAGGCTTTTTCTATTATATTTAAAATATTCTTTCCTTATAAATAGCTTAAATAATTTTGCTATCTCTATATTTTTTTAAAAATTATCAAAGCAAATGACAATTAAGATTAACAGTATTGTCACAGAACAAGTATTCAGCATTGTTTTTCAATTTGTTAATCATAGCATATTTCGTATGAAAATTTCTTGAATGTAATTTTACAATTATATACTGATGTTATACCTTTCATAAGTATCCTTCTTAGTGTATTTGCATAATTTTTTTATTGCTGAAATATAATATTTTCTAATTTCTAGATTAATTAAATTAATATGAAAATTTACACTATTAGAATAATATAGTCGAATAACTATTTATTCAAAGCAGAATAAGAAAATATACTGTATAGAATCAGTAGAAATGCTAATCTAAATCCTATTATTTGTATAATTTATATTTTTTAAAACTCTTACCCAATTGATTAATATCAATAGTATATATTACACAACACAGTGCCTAAATAAATAGACTATATTGATTAATTAATTAATAAAAACTACGATTTTTTCCTCCTGACTCTATGAAATTCTTAAGAGAGGGTTATCATTATATAATTATTTACTTAATCGATCTTCTAGCATCCTTCTCATAATTATACAATCATTATAAAACATTCGTAATAGATAATTTATAGAAAAGATACTAGCATAGTCATAACTGTAGCAATATAATTCGTAGAAATAGCACTTAAATTACACTCATAATAATTATTTAAGATAGACTTGTAACTTTAATTCAGAATTATTTACTTACATTGCGAGTGAATAAAGAGGACTTTCTAGAGATTAGCATAAAAACTATCAAACTTTTCAGTATTAAAAGATTCAATTTCTTTTAAAGAAGAATTGAAAAATATTGATAGACAACAACAATGCATCTAATACTAATATAATATTCTTTTTACTATTGATGTATTCATTATTTTACCTTTTGAAGTGGTTTGTAAATATCCGTTTTTTAGGAAAAAAACAACCATTACAGACAGTTTTATTTATTTCTAATAAATGTAATTTAGCTTGTAAACATTGCTCAATTTATCGATCAAACAATCCAAATATCAAATCATATAAACAAATCAAAGAAGAATTAGAATATTCTTATTATCTAGGATCTAGATTTGTAGATTTTGAAGGAGGAGAACCGACTTTATGGAATGACAAAAAAAAAGATTTAAATAGTCTAATTCGTTTAGCAAAAACTATAGGATTTTATTCTACCACAGTTACTACTAATGCTCAAATACCTTTTCTCAAATTAGAAGCCGATTTCATTTGGGTAAGTTTAGATGGTATAGGTGGGTTTCACGATGATATACGAGGAAAAGGTTCATTTGAACGTTTGCTTAAAAATATTTCAACATCTAATCATCATAAATTAAGTGTTAATATGGTAATTAACTCTCGAAATTATAATTCGGTAGAGGAAACTATAAATTTTGTCAAAAATCATCCGAGTATACGATCTATTTCACTAAATTTTCACACTCCATATATAGGTACGGAACATTTATTTTTAAACTGGAGCAAACGTTCAGAGATTATAGAATTAATTCTCAGAAAAAAAAAAGAAGGGTATCCAATTATGAATTCTGTTTCAGGATTGAAACTTATGAAACAAAACAATTTCAAAAAACAATGTTGGACTTCCAATTTTATTATGCCAGATGGAACACGACTTGCCGAATGCCAAGGGAAAAGAGCAGGTATGTGCAATCAGTGCGGTTTTTCTATGGCAGGAGAAATGAATGCCATTTTTAATCTAAAACCTGACACGATACTTGCTGGAATAAAATTGAGAATTTAAAATTATGATTTTATTTTAATATTTGTATTAATAATAAAATGTTCTTAAATTTGCTCCACTCCTTAGTTCAAACTAAAAAATTTAGTTTAAAAATATTGGAGTTTTTAAAACGTGTCAAGTAGCTCATGGATCCAATTAAAGTAGTAGAGCAAAAATTTACAAACCTGACTAAAAAAACATATCCACTCTTCAAGAGTGGTGATACTGTCACGGTAGCGTATCGCATTAAGGAAGGAAATAAGGAGCGTATCCAACAATATCGAGGGGTAGTAATCAAAATAGTTGGCTATGGGAATTTTAGAAGTTTTACTGTTCGAAAAATTTCTGAAAATATCGGTGTAGAACGTGTTTTTCCTATGAATTCGCCATTCATAGATAGTATCATACTAAATAAAGTCGGAAAGGTAAGACGATCTAAACTTTATTATTTGCGTAAATTGACCGGAAAAAAAGCAAGGATTAAAGAGAAAAGAATATAAATTAACGTAAAAGGTTATTTTTGGTTCTATCTTTCTTTGTAATCTGCTTTATATCGTTCAATTTATTCAGAGCTTCCATAGGTGTTAAATTGTCAATATCTAAATGTATTAAATCGTCTCGAATTTGTAAAAGTATGGAATAATCCAGCTGAGGAAAATTCAACTGATAGCTTCCATTATCTTCGACAAGTTGCTCTTTGGAAGGAACAATTCGTTTTTTTTGATTATTCACTTCCAACTGAAAAAGAATCTCATTTCCTCTTTGAATAACACGTTTAGGCATTCCTGCCATTTTTGCAACATGAATGCCAAAACTATGTTCGCTGCCTCCTTTTACTAATTTTCGTAAAAAAATGACTTTATTGTTTATTTCTTTCACTGAAATATTGTAATTTTTTATCCTCTTGAAATATTTCTCCATTTCGTTTAATTCGTGATAATGAGTAGCGAAAAGAACCTTAGGATACATTAGAGAATGTTCGTGAATATATTCTACAATAGACCAAGCAATAGAAATTCCATCATATGTAGAAGTTCCACGTCCTAATTCATCAAAAATTATTAAACTCCTATCAGAAAGATTGTTAAGTATGTCAGCTGCTTCATTCATTTCTACCATAAAAGTAGATTCCCCTATGGAAATATTATCGCTAGCTCCCACACGTGCAAAAATCTTATCTACCAATCCTATTTTAGCTAAATCTGCAGGAACAAAAGAGCCAATTTGAGCCATTAAAGTAATCAAAGCAGTCTGACGCAACAGAGCTGATTTTCCTGCCATATTGGGTCCAGTAATAATAATAATTTGTTGCTTATCATTATCTAAGTAAATATCGTTAGGAACATATGATTCACCAGGTGGAAGTTGAGTTTCTACAACCGGATGCCGTCCGTTTTTAATATTAATAATTTTACTCTCGTCTATTTGAGGGCGAACATATCGATTTTTCTCGGCAATTTTAGAAAAAGACAACAAACAATCTATTTGTGCAACAAGGTAAGAATTAGTTTGAATAGGAATAATATATTTTGACAACTCCAATACAAGACTGTTAAAAATATAAGTTTCCATTTCAACAATTTTGTCTTCTGCTCTCAATATTTTTTCCTCATATATTTTGAGTTCCTCTGTAATATAACGTTCTGCATGAACTAATGTTTGTTTACGAATCCAACTAGAGGGAATCTTATTTTTGTGAGAATGTCGAACTTCTATATAGTAACCAAATATATTATTATATCCTATTTTTAGAGAAGATATTCCCGTTTCAGAAATTTCTCTTTGTTGTATTTTTAATAGATAATTTTTTCCAGAATTAATAATTTGTCTTAAGTCATCTAGCTCTTTATTTACTCCTTCAGCTATTACATTCCCCTTATTTAATAAAATTGGTGGATCTATAGATAATTCTATCTGTATCTTCTCTTTGATTTTAGAACAAAGGTTCAATTGCTCTCCAATTTGTTTTAAACTTATTATAGAACAGTCCAAACATATTTCTTTAATTGGAATAATAGCATCTAAAGCAATCTTAATTTGAGTAACTTCATAGGGATTTACTTTTCCAACAGATACTTTAGAAATAAGACGTTCCAAATCACCTATTCGATTTAGTTCTTGTTCCAAAAGTACCCTTATAGAAGGATATCTGAAAAAATACTCTACTATGGAGAGACGTTCTTCAATTCGTTCAATCTTTTTAAGTGGAAATACTATCCATTTTCTTAACATCCTAGCTCCTGGAGGCGTAATAGTTTTATCTAAAATATCCAATAGTGATAGTCCACCCTCATTCATTACACCCAATAGTTCCAAACTACGAACAGTGAATTTATCCAAACGTACATATTGTTCTTCTTCAATTCTAGTAAGGGAAAGAATATGATTTGTTTGTGTATGCTGTGTTAAGTCCAAATAATGTAAAATAGCTCCTGCAGCAATAATCCCATTTGGTAAGTGCTGTATTCCAAAGCCCTTCAGATTTTTTGTTTCAAATTGTTTATACAAACGATCTTTCGCAGTATCTTCTGTAAAGACCCAGTCCTCCATCTCAAAGGTTAACAGTTTGTCTCCAAAAAAATCTTTAAATATTTTTAATTTATTTCGTTCTAAGAGTACTTCTTTAGGAGAAAAAAAATCGAATAATTTATCTATATAGCTACTACTACCTTCTGTAGTAAGGAATTCACCAGTAGAAATGTCAAGAAATGCCGTTCCACAAATATTTTTACCAAAATGTACAGCAGATAGAAAATTATTTTCTTTAAGATTTAGTATACTATCATTAACAGAAACACCTGGGGTAACTAATTCAGTAACACCTCTTTTGACTATTTGCTTAGTTGCTTTAGCATCTTCAAGTTGGTCACAAATGGCCACTCTCTTTCCAGCTCGTATTAATTTAGGTAAATAAGTATCTAATGCATGGTACGGGAACCCAGCTAATTTTACCATTTGACACGATCCATTAGCTTTATGAGTTAAGGTAATGCCCAATATTTCCGATGTAACAATAGCATCATTTGCAAAAGTTTCATAAAAATCTCCTACACGAAACAATAAAATTGTCTCCGGATATTTTGATTTTATTTCAAAATATTGCCTCATCAACGGAGTTTCTATAATCATTTTAGACATAACATAGCTTGAACATATACATACGAACTACACTTTTTAAAATTTTCATAAAGTATCTCTACCAAAAAATTTCTTAACACTATAAAAAGCATCATTCAATACCTCATCCAAAATACCCATAGTCAGTACTGCAAGTACCAGTCCTGTCTATAAATCTGATTAGTTCTATTATGTATATAAACATCCTAGAGCTTCTCCTTTTATATTGATAAGGTATTGAAACTAACAAAAGAGACTGTATAAATATTCTCTGTTTTTTACGAAACAGAGAATATTTATACAGTCTCTTTTGTTAGTTATCAATCATAAGCAAATAATCGTATCAGTTAAAACTAACAATGTATCACTCATATATTCCTTATAAATTTTTACCTTAGTTTGAGCAGAACAACCCAAAATTTCCTCCTACAAGAAAAAACACTCCAGATATCACTAAACAAAATCTTGATAAGATTTTCCATCCAGTCCTGAAGAAGCAAAGAACTCAAAATTATCTTATATCAAATTTTTAGTATACTAATTTTAAACAAAACAAACTCAATTCTCTGACTACGTCATTTATTAAGTTTCTATTTTCACCTCTTATCTAAATCTAGATAAATCCTTACCCACTAAGTTAATTATTTTCCTCATATATTTTGAGTATTTAGTATAAAATCTTATCAATTTATCTAATTCAGTGAAATTTTAGATATACTCAATAATAAAATATAGTTCATTCTATATACGATAGAATTCAGAGCAGTACAGTAAATTTAAATTTTATTTTTTATAAAGCATAGAATTAGAATGCCCGTGACATTGCTGTTGCAAACAGCAATGTCTGCGTGATAATTATTAACCTATATAACTAATCTATAATTACTAACTTACCAACAAAATTGATAATATCAACATGTATTATTTTTTTTCATTTTCACTAACTAATATCAAAATTATTTACCAACCAAAAGCATTACCTCTCATCCATTTATCTTGTGCTTTCAATACTTGTTCAATAATATCTCTCCCAACTCCTTGTCCACCACTACAATGAGAAATATATTTTGCAATAGATTTAATTTCAAAAACTGCATTAGCAGGACAAGCTGGAAGTCCTACTACTTGCATAATTTCATAATCCGGAATATCATCTCCCACATAGCAAACTTCTTCAGGGTAAAGTTTATTTTTTTGAAGAAAATTGTCAAAATCAGTTAGTTTACGAACTGATTTTAAATATATATGTTGAAACCCCAATGAATTAAATCGTTTAAATATTGCTGAACTATCCCCACCAGTAATAATTCCCATTCTAAACCCTTGTTTAGCTGCCAACTGCATAGCATACCCATCTTTCGTATTGATGATACGCATAGGTTCTCCACTTGGGTGTAAAGGAATACTATCTGGAGATAGTACTCCATCTACATCAAAAACAAAAGCTTTTATTTTTTTTAAATCATAAAAAATATTACTCATGGAGTAAGAAAATAGGGAGGAATTTTTTATTTTTCTCTTTTTTGTTCTTGATAAACAGTAAGTTTCGAAAAAGAACTACTAATATTATTCATTGCAAAATTTTTATAAATAGCTTCGTTAATGCTAAAATAAACAGGAAAATAATTTTCCAATAACAGCCAAGCAAATACCCAAATATCCACAGAACTATTATTGAATTCTTTCAAGACAACAGAAGGAGCAGGTTGAGTAAAAATTCTGTCATCAGCAGCAAGAATTTCTAATACAATTTGCTTTACTTTATCATAATTATTGCCATAAGCAATACAAAATGTCCAATCTATTCTCCTTTTACTTTGATCACTATAATTAATAATTATATTAGAACTTAACCCACTATTTGGAATGAAAATAGTACGGTTATCCAATGTAATTATCACTGTATTGAAAATTTGAATGTCTTTTACTATACCTTCTTGTCCTTGAACCAAAATATAATCACCTACCTTATATGGACGAAAAAATAATATTATTACCCCACCAGAAAAATTTTGAAGTATTCCACTTAATGCCATACCAAAGGCTACACCAATAGATGCTAGTAAAGCAACAAAAGAACTTTTATTGATTCCTAAAATATTGACAATTAATAATAACAATATTACAATAAAAAGAATATTTATCAGACTTTTGAAAAAAGAAATAACAGAAGAATCGAATTTTTTGTTGTTCATTATTTTACCAATAAATTGATCTAAATAATGGATTATTCTGCGCCCTATAATATAAATAATGATACACCCAATTGTCTTTAACCCAAAAGAAAAAACTTCTCTTAGTAAATAGTCAAATAATTTTATCCATGAATTTGTTCTCAGAAAAATGTCTTTTACCACTTGCCTAGATTAAAAATAGTTGTGATCCCAAAATTACGAAAAATATGCATATTAAAATACAAATTTAGAAAATTAAAACACTCTATAATTATGTGCTTATTAACTGTACAACGTAATACTTAACAAGTAAATAAAAAATAATAATTAATGACTATTATTAAGTAAAACAATATATTAGGTTCAAATATAATATTTGTGCTATCTTTACAACGATGAAAAGTGAAAAAGTACCAATGCACAGATATTGATCTGTGTAGTCAACTACTATGATTATGAAAATAAAAGCCTTTTAAAAAGACAATTTTAGTAAAAAATTTAGGAAAAGTAGGTCGTTTGCATAGTCAAAGCAGGAATTTTTAGTGTAATTATGATAATGCACTTACACTTCGTGCAAGTCTAAATACGTTGTTAAAAACAACAAAACAAAAAAAAGTATTGATCAATGCTCGTAATTCAGACATTTTTATTTAATTAATCCAAAGTATATATGGATGCTTTCATTGTCGTTATTCTTTGTTCACTAGGAATTCTTTTGATACTACTGGAATTTTTTCTTATTCCAGGTGTTACATTTCTAGCTATTGCTGGATTATTTTCCACAGTAGGAGGGGTTCGCTGTGCATTTACTTATTTAGGATTTAAATTCGGAATAATCACTTTAAGTTTAGTAGTATCCACTGTTATTGCTTCTATTATTTATATAGTTAAATCTAACTTACTAAATAAAATTGCTTTGGAAGCTAATATCAAATCTACAGTAGCTAGCGAAAACATTTTAAATATTTCTGAAGGAGACGAAGGAATAACTATTTCTAGACTTAATCCAGTTGGAAAAGTAGAGGTAAACAATATAATTATAGAAGGCAAATCATTGAATAATCTCATTGACGAAAATACTAAAATAATTGTTTTAAAAGTAACTCCTACTCAATTAATCGTAAAAACTAAATAAATCAAATTCAAAATGGAAATAACATTATTTCTTTGGACAATATTTATTGTAACAGCTGTTACTTTATTGTCTATTTTTTTCTATTATGTACCTTTTGTTCTTTGGGTCACTGCAAAAGCGTCAGGTGTAAACATTTCTCTTGTACAACTTTTTTTAATGCGATTAAGAAAAGTTCCACCTCCTATAGTTGTAAATGCAATGATCGAAGCTCATAAAGCTGGATTAAGAAATATTGCTAGAGATCAATTAGAAGCACATTACTTAGCAGGAGGACATGTAGAACGGGTTGTTCATGCTTTAGTATCGGCAGAAAAGGCTAATATTGCTCTAACTTTTCAAATGGCAACAGCAATAGATTTGGCAGGACGTGATGTATTTCAAGCAGTACAAATGTCTGTTAATCCAAAAGTAATTGATACCCCTGCTATTGCTGCAGTAGCAAAAAATGGAATTCAACTTTTGGTAAAAGCAAGAATAACAGTTCGTGCCAATATAAGACAATTGGTTGGAGGTGCGGGCGAAGAAACCGTAATTGCACGAGTAGGAGAAGGAATAATTGCTTCTATTGGTGCATCAGAAACTCATAAAGAAGTACTAGAAACACCAGATGCTATATCTAAAGTGGTTTTAAAAAAAGGTTTAGATGCAGGAACGGCATTTGAAATATTGTCTATTGATGTAGCAGATATTGATATAGGTAAAAATATTGGTGCAGAATTGCAAATGGATCAGGCTCAAGCTGATAAAAATATTGCACAAGCAAAAGCAGAAGAACGCCGAGCAATGGCTGTTGCATCCGAACAGGAAATGAAAGCAAAAGCACAAGAAGCACGCGCTAAGGTAATAGAGGCAGAAGCAGAAGTTCCAAAAGCAATGGCAGAAGCGTTTTGTAACGGTAATTTAGGTGTTATGGATTATTATAAAATGAAAAATATCCAAGCAGATACTAGTATGCGGGAAACTATTGCAAAACCGAAAAAAACAACAAAATAAAACAGGTATAATCTTTTAATTGTTCTGAACAATTAAAAAGGTATTTTTTTGTAAATTGTTAGTAAAATCCTAATATTAGTATTAATGTTGATATTACAATGCTGATATTATTTCGGTATAAAGTATTTTTTTCTTAAAAATTTTAAAGAAATATTAAAAATTCAGAAAATATTAAATAATGTCAGAGTGACTTGTCTATATTTTAATATGGTTTGAGACTATGTCTGAATTCTTATTACTTATAATAATAGAAACAAAGAGCTAAAAAAATTAATATAATTAATGAGAGATTTACAACCTAAAAGTTGCTTTTTTATGCTCATTTGAGCTATTAAAAGGTAAATTTTTAAGGAGATATTGTAAAATAAATTCAAAAAAATCAGAAGACTTTAGCATTTGTGAGTATTCTAAATATTATTTTATTACTTTGTGTCCTTTGTAGGACACAAAGTAATAAAAATCTAACTCTACGAAAAACTATAATCCTGACAAAATAGAAACAATAAATAAGTTAAATTCTTATAAATCTGTTCCAGGTATTCCAAAGACATTATCCAAAGCAAAAATTTTATATTTTTTGTTATCTTGTCTATCTATACAAATTTCTGAAGAAGTAAAAAATCATAGATCAATAATACAAATAGTATAACGACTTGTTTAGTACTCTATAACTAGAGCATCATATTTAATGTAACTGAATTATTAATATTTCAGATCACTGTCTCTATCCCTATACAATATTAACCCTACTTTAAATTAGTTAGTTAATCTACCTATATAATACATAATATTTAATAGATCGAGTTAGAAACTTATAATTTGAATCTTGCTTACAAAAAATGTAATCTTAAATTTATACTAAAAAATATATTTTTGTCTCATTTGAATATTTTTTCGAAGTATTATGAATAATTATCATAGATAAAAAATCACATATTGTTTTTCAAAAATTAATTTCTAATTGTAAAATGATTTTATATATCCAAAGAAGTAATGAGTACAGCGTTCCAATTATTGTCAGTAATAAATTTTTTAGTTATCAAACTACTTACTTTATCAATTCTCCCTTAATTTCTATAAAAAAAATAACACAACTGAAATTTTTACATTTGAGAACAAAATAGTAACTCCCTGTATTATATACTTGAATTTTTTAAAAGAAACTAATTCCTTCATTTTTCAATTAGAACATAAAAATCCCAATACATTACTTCTTCACTTTCAACTAAAAATATTATCTTTGCTCAGATAGAAGTCTATAATAAAGTGAAAATACTAATATTCGATAATTACGATTCTTTTACTTATAATTTAGTTCATTTAGTTAGGGAACTGGGGTACAACGATATAAAAGTTCATCGAAACGACAAAATTAGCTTAAATGAAATAAAAAAATTTGAGCGAATTATCCTTTCCCCAGGCCCAGGGCTCCCATCTGAATCAGGTCTTTTATTGCCTTTAATTAAGTATTTTGCTCCTATTAAACCTATTTTAGGTGTTTGCTTAGGGCATCAAGCTATAGCAGAATCCTTTGGTGGAAAGTTAATTAACTTAGAAAATGTATATCACGGAGTTGCAACACCTATCCAAATCATTGTTCAAGAAGGAATATTTGCAACCTTACCAAAACAAATAAAAGTAGGAAGATATCATTCATGGATAGTAGACACAAATAACTTCCCTGAAGAATTGCAAATTACAGCAAAAGATTCCGAAGGCTATGTTATGGCATTAAAGCACAAGATATGGAATGTTTATGGCGTACAATTTCATCCTGAATCTATACTGACTCCGGAAGGAAAGGAAATTGTTTCCCAGTTTCTTTTAGGAGTAAATTATCAATAATAAACTCATATAGTTTATGAATAAAAAAATTTCTTCCAAGGGATTTAGAAGAATTTTAACTCGTTTATTTGAACATCAATATCTAACTCGAAGCGAAGCTAAAGAAGCATTAACCCATATAGCAACTGGAGAATACAATGAAAGTCAAATAGCTGCTTTTATCACTGTCTATTTTATGAGAAGTATTAGTATAGAAGAAATACTCGGGTTTCGTGAGGCTCTTTTGGAAATGTGTATAAATATGGATAGATTAAGAGACTATAATCCGATAGATATTGTAGGTACTGGAGGAGATGGAAAAAATACCTTCAATATTTCAACGGCCGCTTGTTTTGCAACAGCTGGGGCAGGATACAAAGTTGTAAAACATGGAAACTATGGATCTACTTCCGTAAGTGGAGCTTCCAATGTAATAGAAGAACACGGCGTACGATTTTCTAAAGACTTAGATTTACACATACGTTCTTTGGAAGAGACTAACATTACTTATCTACATGCACCTCTGTTCAATCCAGCGTTGAAAACCGTTGTACCTATTCGAAAAGCATTAGCAGTTCGTACTTTTTTCAATATATTGGGACCTATTGTAAACCCACTCATGCCTAAACGCCAAGTATTAGGTGTATATGATTTAAAGATGGCTCGTTTATATAATTATATTTATCAAGAGAGCGGTAATGATTTCTCAATTGTACATAGTTTGGATGGTTATGATGAAATTTCATTAACAGATGCTTTCAAAATTATTAATACATTTGAAGAAAATATCTATACACCCGAAAGTTTAGGGTTTCAAAAAGTTTCTCCTATAGAACTTTATGGGGGAGACACTCCTTACGAAGCTGCCAAAATATTCGGTAATGTGTTAAATAACACAGCGACCGAAGCACAAAAAAATGTAGTATTAATAAATGCAGCAGTAGCTATTCAAACTATTGAACCGAAACTAAATATGCAAACTTGCATAAACAAAGCAAAGGATTCTATAGAATCAGGAAAAGCTCAAAAGACATTAGTGAAATTTTTAGAAATAAATCATTAAAATGTTTTTTTGATATTATGAATCTAAACATTCTTGAAACTATTTCTTCAAATAAGTATTTTGAAGTTATTAGACAAAAAATAATACTTCCTTTTAATTATTTAAAAAAAAAGTTAGAAAAAACTCATCATTACAAAAAAATCTCATTTAAGCAATCATTGATACAATCCAGTACAGGAATTATTGCTGAATTCAAGCGATGTTCACCATCTAAAGGATGGATATATAAGGATGCTAATATAGAAACTATTATACAAGGATACGAAATGATGGGTGCAGCTGCTATTTCAGTACTCACCGACGAAATGTATTTCGGAGCTTTACCAAATGATTTTTTTATAGCTCGTCGATCCGTTACAAATATACCTATTTTACGAAAAGATTTTATCATAGATGAATACCAAATCTACCAATCTAAAGTAATGGGAGCAGATATAATTCTTCTGATAGCTGCTCTTCTCTCTCCTGATGAGCTATTTCGATTCACAGAGATAGCTCATCAATTAGGTATGGAAGTTTTATTAGAAGTACACAGTAAAGAAGAATTAAACTATATCCAACCTAATATTGATGTAGTAGGTATCAATAATCGTAATCTAAAAACATTTGTTACAAATATTCAACATACTATTGAATTATCAAGCAGAATACCACAGGAATATGTAAAAATTTCAGAAAGCGGGCTTTCACACCCACAAATTATTTCTCGATTAAAAAAAGAAGGATTTAGTGGATTTCTTATAGGAGAGCATTTTATGAAAAAAAAAAATCCTGCACAAGCACTAAAAAAATTTATTGAACAATTATGAATATAAAAGTTTGCGGGATGAAATATCCCGCAAATATAGTAGCATTAAGCAAGCTCCATATCCAAATGATAGGATTAATCTTTCATAAAAAATCTCCTCGTTATGTTGAGAAATTAGATATAAATACTTTTAAACTTCCACAATATATTCAGTTGGTAGGTGTCTTTGTAAATGAAATTCTAAAAAATATTTTAAATACAATCGATCGATATAATATAAATATTGTACAATTGCATGGTAAAGAATCTCCTCGATTATGTAAAGAATTAAAAAAACATGGAGTATTAGTAATAAAAGCTCTTTCAATAGAAGAAGAAGAAGATTTGGCTCTTTGTATTTCTTATGAAAATATCTGTGACTATTTTCTTTTTGACAAAAAAACTTCTCATTATGGTGGTTCAGGTAAAAAATTTGATTGGCAAATACTTTCTACCTACCGTAGGAAAGTCCCATTTTTTTTAAGTGGAGGTATTAATAGTAACGATATAGAAGCTATTAAAAAACTAAAAAATCCTCAATTGTGTGGTATTGACTTAAACAGTCAATTTGAAATAAAACCTGGACTAAAAGATATTAACAAAATCCGATCATTTATTTCTAACTTTACTAATGTATAATGTTTATGAACAAAATAACGACTCTATTTCAACAAAAACAACGAAATATTTTTTCTATTTATTTTACTGCTGGATTTCCTCAACTAAATGATACTGTGGAAATAATTAAAGAATTGCAAATAAACGGTATTGATATGATAGAAATAGGTGTTCCGTTTTCTGACCCTGTAGCAGATGGAAAAGTAATTCAAGCAAGTAGTTACAGAGCAATTCAAAATGGAATGAATCTGAAAATCCTTTTTAAACAATTAGAAACCATTAAAAATGAAATTCACATTCCATTGATAATGATGAGTTACTTAAATCCAATCATACAATATGATTTTAAAAAATTTTGTAAGGATTGTCAGAAAATAAATATATCAGGTTTAATTATTCCCGATTTGCCCTTTGAAGAATACCTCGATGAATATAAATTCATTACAGATATTTATAATTTAAAAATGATTATGTTAATAACTCCCAAAACTTCCGAAGAACGAATTCATCTTATTGACAATAATGTAGAGGGATTTATTTATATGGTTTCTGCTGCCGCAACAACTGGGATACAAAAAAGTTTTGATAAGCAAAAACAAGAATATTTTTATAAAATTAACAGTATGAAATTACGAAATCCTCGATTAATTGGTTTCGGAATTTCAAATAAAAAAACATTAGCTACTGCTTTTAAAAATGCTTCAGGAGCAATAATTGGAAGTAAATTTATAAGTCTATTGGCAGAAGAAAATAATCCAAAGGGAGCAATACAAAGACTTGTTACTGAATTAAGATAATTTAGTCCACCTAAAAAACTATCTAATACATAATGGTAATACAAAAAAAAACTAATAAAATTAATCTATACAAAAAAACAACGTCCCCTACTGAAGAAATCGGACGTATCCAGCCTCAAGCACGTGAATTGGAAGAAGCAATACTTGGAGCCTTAATGCTGGAGAAAGATACTTATTCCATGATTAGTGAAATATTAACTCCTCAAAGCTTTTACGACAAAAATCATAGATTGATATTTACTGCTATTCAAGATCTTTCTATGAAGCAGGAACCCATCGATATCCTCACTGTAATAGAGCAACTGCGACGAAATGGAACATTAGAAGATTCTGGAGGTATTTCTCATATTATCCAACTATCACAAAAAGTGGTTTCTAGTGCACATTTAGAATATCATGCTCGTATTGTTGCTCAAAAATCGTTAGCAAGGCAATTAATTTCCTTTTCATCTAATGTAACAAACAAAGCCTTTGACGAAACTATTGATGTGGAAGATTTAATGCAAGAAGCTGAAGGCCAACTGTTTAAAATATCTCAACAAAATGTTAAAAAAGATTTTACACAAATTGCTCCTATTGTCCATAGTGCTATTAATCTAATACAAGAGACCACTAAACATCCGGATGGATTAAGTGGATTACAGTCAGGTTTTACAGATTTAGACAAAATTACTTTTGGATGGCAGCATTCCGATTTAATTATAATAGCAAGTCGTCCATCTATGGGTAAAACAGCTTTTATTTTATCTATGGCTAAAAACATGGCAATAGATTTCAGTATTCCCGTAGCTATTTTTTCGTTAGAAATGTCTAATATTCAATTAGTTAATCGTCTAATTATAAATATTAGCGAAATTGAAGGAGAAAAAATTAAAAGTGGTCGATTAGAAAATTATGAATGGCTTCAGTTAGACAAAAAAATAAAACTGCTCTATGATGCTCCCATTTTTGTAGATGATACACCAAGTCTTTCAATTTTTGAGCTCCGTACCAAGGCTCGCCGTTTAGTTAAAGAACAAAAAGTAAAATGTATTATAATAGACTACTTGCAACTGATGAACGCTAGTGGGCTAAACTTCAATAGTCGAGAACAAGAAGTTAGTATCATTTCTCGCTCCCTGAAAGGCTTAGCAAAAGAACTTGATATACCTATAATAGCTCTCTCCCAACTGAATCGAAATGTAGAGAATCGTTCTTTAAGAGATAGCGGATCAGATGCAAAACGTCCGCAACTATCTGACCTAAGAGAATCAGGAGCAATAGAACAAGATGCTGATGTAGTTTGTTTTATACATCGTCCAGAACAATATAAAATTCTAGAAGATAACCAAGGTAACGACTTACGAGGTAAAGCTGAAATCATTATTGCTAAACATCGCAATGGTTCTACTGGTGATATTATGCTATCTTTTAAACAAGAATACATTCGTTTTCAAAATTTAAATGAAGATCAAATTATATTAGAATATCAATCTCGTTTGAATAGTCAAGCAGATTTTCTTTTGCAAGAAGAAACCTACCTTCAAAAATATCAAAGAAAATTAGATACTAAAAATTTGCCTCTTTAAAATTTACTTCTTACTATAGAAAAAATATTAGAAGTAATAAAAAAAAAAATCCCCGTATTCTTTTCTGTATAGAATTTTAGCAAGAGATTATGAAAAAAAAAATGGTTGTTTTAAGTGGAGCTGGAATGAGCGTAGAGAGTGGTATTTCTACTTTTCGTGATAAAAATGGGTTATGGGACAAATATGATATAATGCAAGTAGCTCATATTGATAGTTGGTATATTAATCAAAATCTGATACTACAATTTTACAATGAACGTCGTAAAAAACTCGCTTCTGTTTTTCCAAACAAAGGGCATCAAATTATTGCCGAATGGGAAAAAAAATTTGATGTTACTATTGTTACTCAAAATATAGACGATCTACATGAAAGAGCAGGAAGTAATCATGTTATTCACTTACATGGTGAACTAACAAAGGCATGTAGTTCAAAAAATAAAGATAAAAAATATATAATAGACATTGGTTACAATGATATACTTCCAGGGGATCTTTCTGTTGATGGTTCACAGCTCCGTCCATTTATTGTTTGGTTCGGAGAAGATGTTCCAGAGATAGAGCGTGCTTCCGTTGCAATTTCTCATGCTAATATTATCGTTATCATTGGAACATCTATGCAAGTTTATCCTGCTGCCAGCCTAATTCATTACGTACAAGTAAATGCTTCTATTTATCTAATAGATCCAGCTAAAGTGTCTATTACTTCTGCTAATGCAGAAGTAATACAAGAAAAGGCAAGCAAAGGACTAGCTATCTTAAAAGAGAAACTTATATAATTTTAACTATAACATTCTAACAATAGCAGCTGACACTTCTTTTTCTCTCTATTTCCTTAAGAAATCATAGAGGAAAATATATTTTACTATTTAAATTAAATTAGTAAAATTGTTTAAAACAGAACGAAAATCGATCTTTTAAGGGACAGATTTATAAAAAATCAATCTTAAACATCAATATCCATATGCGTTTCTATAACAATATCTCATCATATATAAATCGTCTGATACACTCAGAAAATCGTAAATAATACATTCAATAACAAATGTTAAACATATCAGAAAATTTAGGTTTCATCTTTATTAATGCAAAAAAACTACTAGTAAATCACGGATTCCACTACATTCAGTAGAATAAAGAATTTAAAAATCGAAAAAATAACAAAAAGTCATTTTAATTTAAAGTATTAGAAATTAAGTGATATATACATCTCAAGAATTATTAATACTATATTTTGGTGCTTTCTCTACATTTTAACCGTTTTTTCATTATGATGCTCACATTACAGTCTGATCGTATTCCAATAATTACCAAATCCTTCCATAAACATGACTATACTGAATAATTTTTATAAAAGATACTTAATACAATTATTAACCACTTCAAAATCATCATCTATGAATAGATTCTTCATTCTTTATCAAAAAGAAATAAACTAACTCATATCTAACATACATATACTACATTTTACTCAATAATTAGTAATACGTGAATTTTCTATCTAATATTTGGAATTTAAAAATTAACTAACAGAGCAATATTTTTCATTTAATCTCAGAAATTCTGTATCAAAAAATAATATAAACTTTATCCAAAAGCTATCTAATCTCTATTTAAAAGCAATTTTCAATACAATGCATTAAATATGATTAAATCATAATCAACAAAAGTAATAAGAATTCTAGTAAACAAATAAAATTATCAATCTGATGGATACTATTATATACTTGCAAAAGTGATTTTTTTCTCAATCAAACTGACTATAAACTGTTACAATTCAGTAGTTAAATAATTTTCATATATTTAAATCCAAATAATACCTGTTTATTTAACACAATGAGTGGTATTATCTACATTTTACATTAGAAAATATATGAAATTTTATTGTTTGTAACAATTTATACTTTTTGTCTGCAAGACAAATTAAACTATATAAATAGATTAAAGAAAGGAGACTAAAAGTATATTATGTACTGCTTTTAATTCCTTTAAATTGATTGTAGATATTGTCATATCTACAATCAATACCTGTATATTATAATTCGTAACATAGCATTTTCATAAAAAATGCCCGAAAATCTTATTTTACTTCCATCAATAATTTAAGAAAGATTTTATGATAAAAAGATTACTGCTATGAACTATAAAAAATAATACTGTATTTTACAGAATATTTTAAATAAATATTGAAATTTGAGTTTTTTATCACAAAATATAAAATTTTTGGTTATATTTAAAAATTATATTATCCTATGAGTTCTATATCTCATCTTTTGGAAGAACGTATTCTCCTTCTTGACGGAGGAATGGGAAGCATGATACAACGTTACAAACTTAAGGAGGTAGACTATCGTGGAAAACATTTTGCTGATATACCTGGAGAGATGTATGGAAATAGTGATATATTATGCATTACTCGCCCTGATATCGTACAATCTATTCATGAATCTTATTTAGATGCAGGAGCTGATATCATAGAAACTAATTCCATGAATATGACAGCCATAGTAATGGCTGATTACGGTATAGAAAATCATGTTAAAGATTTAAACAAAGCTGCTGCTACAATAGCCAAAGAATTAGCAGAAAAATATACACGACTTACTCCAGACAAGCCTCGTTTTGTGGCAGGATCAATTGGACCAACAAATAAAACATCTTCTTTTTCTCCTGATGTAAATAATCCCGCTTATAGAAACATTACTTTTGACGAACTTTACGAAGCTTATTGTGAACAAGTTAATGCTTTAATGGCTGGAGGAGTGGATATATTACTTATTGAGACAGCTTTCGACACTCTCAACGTTAAAGCAGCTTTAATGGCTGCCGAAAACGAAATGAAAATTGCAAAGAGAAAACTTCCACTCATGGTTTCTTATACTTTATCGGGTAACAGTGGACGTATTCTTTCAGGTCAGACTTTGGAAGCTGCTCTTACATCAGTTTCACACATGGATTTATTGAGTATCGGTTTGAATTGTTCGTTTGGAACAAAAACTATGAAGCCTTTTCTTAAAGAATTAGGACGGATAGCAAACTGTTATATAAGTGCTTACCCCAATGCAGGATTGCCCAATGCTCTTGGTGAATATAGAGAAACACCAGAAATGATGGTAGAGCAAATACGTGAATATATAGATGAACGTTTGGTCAATATCGTGGGTGGGTGTTGTGGAACAACACCCACCCATATTGCTGCAATTGCTCATTTAATAAATGAACGTAAAAAATACATTCGTATACCTATTGCAAAAAGTACTGAATTAGTACTTTCAGGATTGGATGTTTTACATATTCCTTCCAAAAATTCGAATTGTAAAAAAATAAAGAGAAGTTCAGATTTTGTTATTATCGGGGAACGTTGCAATGTTTCTGGAAGTCGTGAATTTTTTCGATTAATTCAAGCAAAAAATTATGAAAAAGCCTTAAAAGTTGCACGAAAACAAATAGAAGACGGTGCTCAAATATTAGATATCAATGTAGACAATGGTTTGTTAGACGGTATTCGAGAAATAACTAATTTTTTGAATTTGATAATCTCTGATCCAGATATTGCCTCTGTCCCAATTATGATAGATAGCTCAGATTGGAATATTATAGAAGCAGGATTAAAGTGCCTACAAGGCAAGTCTATTGTCAACTCTATCAGTTTGAAAAATGGAGAAAATGATTTCTTAAATAAAGCTCAAAAAATAAAATCTTATGGGGCAGCAATTGTTGCTATGGCTTTTGATGAAAAGGGGCAAGCTGATAGCTACGAAAGAAAAATAACTATTTGTCATCGTATGTATGAGCTACTAACTGATAAAATCGGGTTTCAACCTTCAGATATTATTTTTGACCCAAATATATTAGCAATTGCTACAGGAATAGAAGAACATAATAATTATGCTGTAGATTTTATTCAAGCAATTAAATGGATAAAAAAAAATTTACCTTTTGTTAAAGTTTCTGGAGGAATAAGTAATTTGTCTTTTTCTTTTCGTGGAAATAATTATTTGAGACAAATGATACATTCTGTATTTCTTTTCCATGCTATTAATGCAAATATGGACATGGGAATTATTAATCCAAAAGAAAATCTTACACAAGTAAATATCCCATCAGATTTAAGAAAATTAATTGAAAATGTCTTATTTAATCATTCTAATTATGCATTGGAAGATTTAACAGGATATATCAAAAAACAAACAATTTCATCTAATGACGATAAAAAAAATAGTAAAAAGAATAATGAATGGCGAACTTTTTCAGTAATAGAACGATTGAAATATGCTATTATCAAAGGTGTAGATGACTTTTTAGAAACAGATTTACAAGAAGCCATAAAAATATATCCACAAGTGATGGACATTATAAACTATCCTTTGATGGATGGTATGAATATAGTTAGTGGCTTCTTTAGTGATGGAAAAATGTTTTTGCCACAAGTAGTAAAAACTGCACGCATAATGAAAAAAGCGGTAACTATTTTACAACCACATCTAAAAACAGATAAAAATGAACAAATAACAAAAGCTGGCAAAATATTATTTGCTACAGTTAAAGGAGATGTACATGATATTGGGAAAAACATTACAAGTACTATTTTATCTTGTAATAATTATGAAGTCATAGATATAGGTGTAATGGTTCCTTCGGAAGAGATTGTTAAAAAAGCAAAAGAACATCAAGTAGATATAGTTGCATTAAGCGGATTAATTACACCTAGTTTGCTAGAAATGTCTATAGTCGCATCAGAAATGGAAAAAGCAGGGTTATCCCTCCCTTTGTTAATTGGCGGAGCCACTACTTCTAAATTACATACTGCTTTAAAAATTGATCCATTTTATCGAGGAGCAGTAGTTCATGTATCAGATGCCTCAAAAGTTGTATCAATTGCCAATCAATTACTAAATACTTCTTCCAGAGAAGATTACATAAAAAAAATAAAAAATGAATATTATGCTTTACGAGAATATACAAACAATCGAAAAGAACTTGTTCCTTTATACTACGCAAGGAAACACTCATTAAAAATAAAGCATACAGAATATAATATTCCTAAACCAATGATAGATGGTACAAAAATTTTGAATTTTATTTGTATAAAAGACATTTTACCTTACATCAATTGGGGAGCTTTTTTGGCAACATGGAAATTTCCTGTCCAATATGTATCCTTTTTTGAAGAAAAAAAACAAGTATCAAAAAATGAACAAGACAAGTTTAATGAGGCTATTCATTTGGTAAATGAAGCTAAAAAATGGTTGTCTATATGGAGCGAAAATGATCCTAAAATAGTTCGTGCAATTATTGGATTCTATCCTGTGAAAGTGAGAAACGAATCATTGATAGTGGAAGGAGAAAATATACCTTTACTTCGACAACAAGAAAAAAGAAAAGATAATATTTATAAATCTTTAATTGATTTTATTAATCCTGAAGGAGATTATATAGGTTTTTTTACTGTTACAGCAGGAAATACAAATGTTCATTTATCAAAAGATGATTATCAAAATATGATAATACAAATTTTGTGTGATTGTTTAGCAGAAGCAGCAGCTGAATATTTGCATGAAAAAGTCCGCAAAAAATATTGGGGATATGCACCAAATGAATCTTTTACTCCAAAAGAATTACTAAAAGTACCTTATCAGGGGATTCGTCCAGCTTCAGGTTATCCTGTTCATCCTGATATTTCACTTAATTTTATTATAGATAATTTGTTAAAAATGGAAAAAATAGGTGTAAAATTAACATCTAATGGAGCAATTTGCCCAACTGCATCTATTGCTGGCATGTATATTGCTCATCCAAAAGCACAATATTTTTATATTGGGCAAATAGATGATTTTCAGCTATCTGATTATGCTATAAGAAAAGGTATTTCCATAAATGAAGCTAAAAAATGGTTAAGGACGTTCTAATTGAACGTATAGAATATGTTAGATTTCATCAAAGGCGAAATTGTCGAGTTAACTCCTACTTCAGTAATAATTGAAGCATGGAATCTAGGATATATGATTGCCATTTCATTAAATACATATTCTTCACTTACCAAAGTAAAAAAATGTAAACTATATCTTTGCGAAATTTTTAGAGAAGATATCCACCAACTTTTTGGTTTTATAGATAAAAAAGAGAGGAAACTATTTCTTCATCTTATGTCCGTATCTGGGGTTGGGGCAAATACCGCACGTATGATTTTATCGGCTTTAACTGTTTGTGAACTAAAAAGAGTTATTTCTTCTAGTGATGTGTTAGCTTTGAAAGCAATAAAAGGTATTGGGAAAAAAACCGCTGAAAGAATTATCATTGATTTAAAAGATAAAATGAAACCTATCAATATTCTTTCCGAGAATACCTTTGTTAAAAATATTTCTTCTAATGCAATCAACAAAAAAGAAGCCATTTTAGCATTAGTTATGTTAGGATTCAATCAATCAACTTCACAGAAAGTAGTCGATAAAGTTGTCAATAATAATCCAAATCTTACAATAGAACAAATTATTAAAGATGCTTTGAAATTACTGTAATATTTTCTATTAAGGAAAATACATTTAAAAATATTCTCTATAGAAATCTAATGCTTTGCTTATTTCTTCTAAAGAAGAAGTTTGATTAATAACAAATTCTCCAATCGATTTCAGTAAAGTAAAGTTGATATGCCCTGATTCGTTCTTTTTATCGTGTTGCATAAATTTGTACAAACACTGATAGTGAGAACAATTAAAAGAAAATTTTCCGTAATTTTCTCTTACAAAGAAAGTAATTTTCATCAAATACTCTTTATTAAATCCTAAAAGAATAGAAGATAAGTATAATTCGCAAATAATTCCCCAAGCAATAGCATATCCATGTGGAATAGGTCTTCGAATTTTATATGACAAGCTTTCAAAAGCATGTCCAAAAGTATGTCCAAAATTTAAAGCTTTACGAATACCTTGTTCCTTAGGATCTTTTTCTACAATTCGCTCTTTTATTAATACTGATTTGAATAGTAAGTCATTCAGCTCTCTATAATCTGGTTTATTCATATTAAAAAAAAGAATTTCATTTGTCATTTCCGAAGTACTTAGTAAAGCATGCTTCAACATTTCTGCATATCCAGAAAAAAGATTAATACTATTTAGTGTTTTGAAAAAGTCAGTACTAATTAGTACTGCAACAGCAGGAGAAAAAATTCCTATTTCATTTTTTAACCCATTAGCATTTATTCCTGTTTTTCCACCTATAGAAGCATCTACAGCTCCTAACAATGTCGTTGGTATATTGATAAACGAGATTCCCCGTTTAAAAGTAGAAGCAGAAAATCCACCTATATCAGTAAGCATTCCTCCTCCTAAATTAATCAATAAAGATTTTCGTGTAGCATTATTTTCACTGAGAAATTTCCAAACTTTAACTAAAAACGTGATGTTTTTGTTGTTATCCCCGTTAGGAATAGTAATTTTTTTTGCTAATTGTATTTCTTGGATTGACTCAATCAATGGAAAACATAATTTTTGAGTATTCCTATCAGTCAAAACAAATAAATTATCATAATTCAGTGTTTTTAACAATTTAATTAATTCTTTTTTTACGTCTGTACAACGGATAATTTGTTTTTTCATATAACTTTTATCCCTTTCTTAATAAGAAATAAACTTAAATTGACTATTTTTCTAGTATCATTTTATATTCATTAGATAATAGAAAATTATAAGTCCATAGCCTATTCAATGATATAAAAAATCTCTTAAAAAGCAGATAATCTATCATCCCCTTCTCTAGATTTTTGTTCTATATTTTTGTGAATACTTAGAGATGCATAACATATCATGATTTTTCTAAATAAGAAGTACCTCTCTATATTTCGTACGAAAATTTTCCTTTTTTCAAAAACTTAAAATATTATACGTAATTATAAAAAATCGCAAAATCAAGGAATGGCTATTGTTCGTTATTTATTTTAACTTTCAAAGGCTGATGCTATAGCTGTTGCAATAGCTTTGAATTGTTCTGGTAAAAATTGTTTTTTAGAAGTATTAAAATAAACATCTGATTCTATAGAGATAGGTATTAAATGAATATGAACATGTGGAATTTCTAACCCAATAACTGTCAATCCTATTTTTTTACAATCTATTACTTTTTTTATAGCTTTAGCTACCCTTTTTGCAAAGATTATCATGGATGCAAGGGTCAAATCGTCCAAATCAAAAATATAGTCTTCTTCTTTTTTTGAAACAACTAGAACGTGTCCTTTAACTAAAGGATTAATATCTAAAAACGCATAAAAATATTCATTCTCTGCTACCTTGTAAGAAGCAATATCTCCTTTTATAATTTTAGTGAATATTGTACTCATTTTGAAATATTTAATATTTCAAAAAATATAATTCCAGAAGGAACTTTTATTTCTGCAATTTCTCCCACTTTTTTCCCAATAAGCCCCTTACCTATTGGAGTACCAATAGATATTTTACCTGCCTTCAGGTTAGTTTCTACATCTGATACTAAGGTGTAAATTATCGTTTGATTATTTTTAATATTACGTAAAGTAACCTTGTTTAATATTTGTACGGAATCAGTTCGAATGCGACTTTTATCTATTAAACGAGTATTGGCAACCAAAGATTTCAACTGTACAATTCTAGCTTCCAGTATACTTTGTGCTTCTCTAGCTGCATCGTACTCAGCATTTTCAGATAAATCTCCTTTATCTCGAGCTTCTATCAATTGATTTATAATTGATAGTCGTTTTTCAGACTCTAAATAAGCTATTTCCTCAAGTAGTTTGTCGTAACCCTCCTTTGTCATATAATTGATAGACATAACATTAATTATTTTAAATAGCAAATTCACATAACTTTTATTCAGGAAAATGATTAAAAATTTATTGAAAAATTAATAAAATAAGTTCAAAATAAGATTATTTTTGATGTAAATTTATATCAAAAAAGAGACATGTATCTTTACAAATTCATTAATTCTTAATTATAGTAAAAAAAATAGCAGTTATTAGTCCATACCGAAGAAGCATTTCTTCTTTATTCTCCCTCCTAAAATATAATGAATATATAATTATCTACTACAATCTAAAACAGCTACTATTGTAGTAAGAATTCAATTCATTATTTATCAAAATACGAACTTCAAAAAAATATTTTTTTTTTGAAGAAATTGGAAGACTTGAAAACGATATATACAAAAAATTCTAAACACATTTATTTTCAAAATAAAAGATATGCACAACCAAAATCTACAAATGAAAAATATAAAACATATTGAGAGGATAGGAGGTGTCAGGAAACGAGCAGAAAGTCTAACTGATTCTTAATATTTTTAAAAATTCTCTCTTAACTTTTTTGAAAAAGAATTTTGACTTTATAATATCATAAAATCAATTCAGACATATTTCAGATCCTTTATTGTCATAAAAATAAACTAAAATTATTAATACATAGTAACTATAACATTTCAATTTTTATTTTATTTTATTTTATTTTGTCTATAATTGCTTTGAATGCTTCTGTATGATTCATAGCAAGATCGGCAAGCACTTTACGGCTAATTTTAATACTATTTTTACGTACAGCATCCATAAATCTAGAATAAGAAAAACCTTCTAAACGCGCTGCTGCATTGATACGCTGAATCCATAAAGAACGGAAATTTCGTTTTTTAGTTTTTCTATCACGAAAAGCATAAGTTAGACCTTTTTCCCAAGTGTTTTTTGCAACTGTCCAAACATTTTTTCTTGCACCATAATAACCTTTTGTTGATTTTAAAATTCTTTTCCTTTTAGCTCTTGAAGCGACATGATTAACTGATCTGGACATAATAAATTAAAATATTTAAAAGTTAGCATTGCTCAATTACAGATTTTTTCTGAAAAATTTCTGTTAATAAATTTCTTTAGAAATCATTTAATTCTTAATAATTCTCTTACACTAATCATATTAGAATGATTAAGAATAGCAAAATGAGTCAGTCTTTTCTTCTGTTTTTTAGTCTTCTTTGTAAGAATATGACTTTTATAAGCGTGTTTTCTCTTGATTTTTCCTGTTCCAGTAATGGTGAATCTTTTTTTTGAACCAGAATTAGTTCTCATTTTTGGCATTTGTATTCTTACTTTAGTATTTATATATAGTCTGTACCACTCATATACATAATAAAACAACAAATAATCAAGAGAAATGATGATTATCTTGATTTGCATAAATTAATTTAACAATCTTTCACAATTAGATTCTCTTCCTTATGCAGAAGAGCTAATCAATCAACTGAACAGTCATAAATCCGACTATCCATTTTACTAAGTTGTACTCGTTTAGTTAAAAAAAAACTTATTAATAATTAAATAC
Organism: Azobacteroides sp. (SeqCode); assembly: GCF_055395615.1. Classification (NCBI taxonomy): domain Bacteria; kingdom Pseudomonadati; phylum Bacteroidota; class Bacteroidia; order Bacteroidales; genus Azobacteroides (SeqCode); species Azobacteroides sp. (SeqCode). Next base: position 125,810 of record NZ_AP014701.1, read on the forward strand.
GTACGTTTATCAAATTTTCCGTTTCTTGACTACTGAAAATCACTCTCAATTTTCAAAAGTAGTTTATCTATCTAATTTTTTTTCAATCTTCTAAGTATTAGAACCATCTAATGCGTTTCGATATACAATATACAATCTTCAATAAAATGAAGGTCGATATTGTATATCGAATTTTTTATTATCCTCTATTCTATTTTATTTGACTCACTCATTTTTTTTTAGAAAAATTTTCTTTTTTTTAGGAGAAAACGTAATAATCATTTTTTTTCCTTCTAAGATAGGCAATTGTTCAACCTTACCATAATTCTCCAAATCGTTAGCAAACCGAAGTAATAATATTTCTCCTTGCTCTTTGAAAAGAATCGATCGCCCTTTAAAAAACACGTAAGCTTTAACCTTATCCCCTCCTTCAAGAAAATTCTTAGCATGTTTTAACTTAAAATTATAATCATGTTCATTAGTTTGTGGTCCAAAACGAATTTCTTTTACAACAACTTTTATCAGTTTCGCTTTTTGCTCTTTCTGACGTTTTTTTTGTTGGTAAATAAACTTTTGATAATCGAATATTCTACAAACAGAAGGGATAGCATTTGGTGATATTTCAATTAAATCTAACCCTAACTCACTTGCCATTCTTAATGCTTCCAAAACAGAATAAACCCCTTGCTCGACATTATCCCCTACAACACGAACTTCTTTTGCACGAATTTTCTCGTTAATTCTATAACGATATTTTAAGTTATCCTTTCTCATCAAGATAAATCATACATTATTTATTTCCATTAATTCATTTGTTTCTCTATTTCACCACTAAAAAACTCAGTGAAATTAGTAATTTTCATAAGACCTATATCCCCTTTTCCTTGCTTCCTTACAGAAATTTCACTATTTCCTTTCTCTTTTCCTCCTACTATTAGTAAATACGGAATTTTTTTTAATTCATTATCTCGTATCTTTTTCGCAACTTTTTCATTTCTTTCATCAACAACAACACGAATGTTTTGTCTGCAAAGCTCTTTCGCAATTTCTTTCGCATATTGATTATATTTTTCACTAACAGGCAAAATAACTACCTGATCGGGAGCTAACCATAATGGGAATTTACCACCAGTATGTTCAATCAATACTGCAACAAATCGTTCTATAGAACCAAATGGTGCTCGATGAATCATTACCGGACAATGCTTTTGATTGTCAGCCCCCATATACTCCAATTCAAAACGTTCTGGTAGATTATAATCTATTTGAATAGTTCCCAATTGCCATTTTCTACCTAAGGCATCTTTTACTATAAAATCAAGTTTTGGACCATAAAAAGCAGCTTCTCCAAATTCTATTTTCGCCTTTATCTCTTTTTCTTGACAAACTTCAATAATCGATCTCTCTGAATTTTTCCAATTCTCTTCCGAACCAATATATTTTACCTTGTTATTTACATCTCGTAAAGAAATTTGCACTTCATAATTGTCAAAATTCAAAGCACAAAAAATAGTATGAATAATGTCTATCACATTAATAAATTCTCCTTTCACCTGTTCAGGTGAACAAAAAATATGCGCATCATCTTGTGTAAATCCTCTTACACGAGTCAATCCGTGCAATTCACCACTTTGTTCATAACGATAAACTGTACCAAATTCTGCTAATCGAAGTGGTAATTCTTTATAAGAACGCGGAAAAGCTTTGTAAATTTCGCAATGATGAGGACAGTTCATTGGTTTCAACAAAAATTCCTCTCCCTCTTCAGGTGTGTGAATTGATTGAAAAGAATATTTTCCATATTTAACATAATGTCCAGAAGTTATATACAACATTTTATTACCAATATGTGGTGTCATAACCTGTTGATAATTATATTTTTGTTGTATTCGTTTTAAAAATTCTTCCAATATCAAACGTAACTTTGTTCCTTTAGGTAACCATAGAGGGAGTCCCTGTCCTATTTTAGGAGAAAATGTAAACAATTCCATTTCTTTTCCTATTCGACGATGATCTCGCTTCTTTGCTTCTTCCATTAAGAAGAAATATTCGTCCAATTCTTTCTTTTTAGGAAAAGAAACGCCATAAATACGTGTCAGTTGTTTTCTCCTTTCATCCCCTCTCCAATAAGCTCCTGCAATAGCCGTTAACTTAAAAGCCTTAATATAGGCTGTATTCGGTAAGTGTGGTCCCTTGCACAAATCAGTAAAATTACCTTGTTTATAAATAGTAATTTTACCATCTTCTAACTCATTGATTAATTCAGTTTTGTAAACTTCTCCTTTTTCATCAAATAACTTTAGTGCATCTTGTTTAGTAATACTTTGACGAAAAATGGGTAATTTTTTATTTACCAATTCTCTCATTTTTTTCTCTATAACTACTAAATCAGCATCTTTAATATCAAATTTTTTCTCTAAATCCACATCATAAAAAAATCCATTTTCAGTGGTTGGTCCAATCCCAAAATGAATATTTGGATAAAGTTCCTGCAAAGCTCCTGCTAACAAATGCGCCGATGAATGCCAAAACACACGTTTCCCTTCAATATCTTCCCATCTATATAATTTTACTCTAGCATCTTCATTTATAGGTCTGGATAAATCCCACATTTCACCATTAACATTTGCAGAAAAGACTTTCTGTGCAAAATGCCCACCAACATTTTTAGCTATTTGCATGGGTGTTACCCCTCTATCATAAACACGGACAGAGGTATCAGGAAATGTTATTTTTATCATTGTTAAAGAAAATACAATAACCTAATTATACAAATATATAAAGAAATAAGGAAATAAACGTATAAATATTAGATTGATCAGATAATACTAAAAGGATTAACCAAATCTGATATAATCAGGACATATTAGTAGAATAAATTTAACCTATTTTACAAAAAAAAATTAAAAAAACTAATATATTCGACGCTTGCTAGATACATTAAGCACCAAGTAATGACTATAACTAAAGCTATTGACGAGTCGTTATTTGTCACAATAACAACATCTATTAAGGAAAATAGAAATACAACGAATCACGTATAATAATACGTGATTCTATAACTGTTAAAAATTTCTTTTCTAACCATTTTTATTTGTTCCCAAGTAATCTACTATATACTATATTATTTTCTATTATTTCAATAGCTTTTTTTAAAGCATCATTTTTATCGTTAATAACTTGATAATATCCATTCATATTCCAAATATCCCTTGCTATTAATGCCTTAATTTGAAGTTTAATCAATAATTTTGATTTTTTAAATTGTCTCATATCTTCTTTAGTTAAAAAAGCTGAAGTTTTTTCTTTTTTATCATTTGATTCCCCTTTTTTATTGTTATCTCCAGAAGGTTCTATAACAAAAGATTCTGTATTTACCATTACACAATTTTCCTTTCTAAACATATTCAACAAATCATATAACATAGTATCAGATACATGAAATTGAGACTTATATGTACTAATATTTTTATATTTTTTATAAAGAAAAATTCGATTTTTGTCTATATAATTCATAGTAAATTTATTGACAACTCCCGAGGAAATTAACGAACAATACATACTCGTATAATAGTTTGTATCAATAGGGACAAAACAATCAGGCATAATCCCTCCTCCCCCATAGACTGTTCTTTTGTTTATTAATGTGTTATATTTTAGAGAATTAAGAAAATAAATACTATCAGCAACTACCATTTCTCCATGATTATAACGCTCAATCAAATCTTTTCCGTAAGATTCTTTATTTCTATTTTCATAAGGCTTTTGAATAAAACGTCCTGTCGGTGTATAATAATGTGCTATAGTCAATCTTAACATTGACCCATCAGGTAAAGGAATTGGACATTGTACTAATCCTTTACCAAAAGACCTTCTCCCAACAATAACTGCACGATCCCAATCTTGCAAAGCACCAGAAACAATTTCACTAGCTGAGGCTGTAAATTCATTAATAAGAATAACAATTTTTCCATTCATAAAAGAGCCCTTCATGGTAGCATAAGATTCCTCTCTTCTTTGATGAAAGCCTCTAGTGTACACAATTAATGAATTTTTTTTCAAAAATTCATTAGTAATATCTATTGCCGACTGAAGATACCCTCCTCCATTATCTTGCAAATCCAAAACTAAATTTTTTAATCCTTTTGAATATAATCCTTTTAAAGCAGTTTTGAATTCCTTGTAAGTAGTTGTTCCAAAACAATTTAATTTGATATAACCAGTTTCTTTATCTATCATATAAGCAGCGTCTAAACTATAGGTGGGAATTTCCCAACGGACAATTTCAAATATAAATGGATTAGGGTTATTTCTACGCATAACCTTTAATTTAACAGTTGTTCCTTTAGATCCTCGTAAAAGTTTCATAACACTTACGTTTTTCATACCTATCCCTGCAATTAAGGTATCATTTACAGCAATAATACGATCTCCTACCATAATACCTGCCTTTTCAGATGGACCTCCAGGAATAACTTGCATAACATACAAAGTATCAGTCAACATATTGAACTGAATTCCTATTCCATCAAAATTGCCTTGCAAAGATTCGTTCATTTCTTTAACCTCTTCTGATGTCATATAACTAGAATGTGGATCAAGTTTTTCTAATAAAGAAATAATAGCATCTTCAATTAATTTATCTGTATTAACTGTATCTACATACAACCTTTTAATAGCTTTAATAGTTATATTTATTTTTTGTAATATCAAATCTTCATGTTTTTGTCCACAAGAACACAAAATGAAACAAAAAGAAAAAAAATACAAAAATAATTTATTTTTTCTCCTAATACACTTAGGAGAAAAAACATCAACATGGAATAAATTCAGACACATCTTTTCCATAAGTTAACAATTCTCTTACAATAGTAGAGCTAATATGTGTATGTTCTGGTTCTGTAAATAAAACAAACGTTTCAATACCAGATATTTTTCTATTAACATCCGCTATATTTTTTTCATATTCAAAATCATAAACAGATCGAATACCTCTCAAGATAAATTTTGCTCCTACTGATTCAGCGAAATCTACAGTTAAACAATCATAATATTTTATTTTTATTCTATGATTTTGTCTAAAAAGTTCGTTGATAGTTTCCATACGTTGGCTCAAAGAAAAAAAAGTTTTTTTATATGGATTTATTCCAATAGCTATAATAATCTCGTCTACCAATTGTAAGCCTCGTTCCACTAAAGACAAATGCCCAATAGTAAAGGGATCAAAAGTACCAGGGAAAATAGCAATTTTTTTCATATTGAAAACTTATTCAACATTAGGTTTTATTATTTTTTCATTCTCATAAATATAAAAACCTTTTCCATTGCGTGTTCCAAGTTGTTGTGTACGGTAAAGTCTCCATAAAAGCGGTGAAGGTTTGTATTTTTTATCTCCATATTCGTTAAACATACTTTCCATAAGTGGAACAATCTTTTCTATGCCTATCATATCCGCTATCTTAAAAATACCAATTCTCATACCGTAGACAATTTCCGTCAAAAAATCAATATTTTCCATAGAAGAAACGTTTTCCAAAACCATTTGACACGCTTCATTCAACATAACTGCCATTAGACGTAGACTAACTAATCCATTACTTTCTCTTACTTCAATAGTTTCGTATTTTATTAGCTTGGCAAATAAAAGTATTTTACTATACACTTTATCAGAAGTATAAAGCCCTTTCACAACTTCTAATATTCGAGCATCAGCATGAGCAATAGGAAAATGCAAACTTAAACAACGTTCTTTATACAATAATGCTGAAGCAAGTTCACTAATAACAACAGTCGTAGCATTAGTAGCAATAATAGTTTCAGGAGAAACAACTCGTTCTATTTCTTTGAAAGCTTCTTTTCGTAACTCTGTACTTCTTTCTCCAGTTTCGGTATCATATCGAATACATTCTATAACGAAATCACAATCTTCTAAATCACTATAATTTGTTGAACCTCTTATTCGTCCTAAAATAGCTCGTTTTTCAGCTAATGTTAGACCCCAATTTTCGATTTTATTATCTAATCCTTCGCTAATCCTTTCAAAGGCAAAATTAATTCTTTCCTGACAAACTTCTATAAAAATTACCTCTAAACCAGCTGATGAAGTCAAACGAATAATATTTCGTCCATCTCTACCAGCTCCTACTACCCCTATTTTAGAAAAAAGCGACTTACGCCTATCTTTTGACGAAAGACCAAAAGACTCAATTGGTTCAACTATCGTTTTTGACATAAATATAAATTTAATTTTTAGAGGAATTTGAAAATTTGCTTAAAAGATATTTTATTTCTTTAGAACCTGGTTAACGCAAATAGCTATCATATTGTATATATCTTCTATAGAGCAACCACGCGAAAGATCATTAACAGGCGCAGCCATCCCTTGTAGAATTGGACCTATAGCTTGAGCGTTTCCCAACCTTTGCACTAATTTGTAGGCAATATTTCCACATTCCAAATTGGGGAATACTAATACATTAGCTTTTCCAGCAACTGGACTTCCAAATGCTTTACTTTTCCCAATAAGAGGTATTAAAGCCGCATCTGCTTGCAGTTCTCCATCTATTGTTAATTCAGGAGAAATTAATTTAGCAATACAAACAGCTTTAGTTATTTTGTCTATCAATTCATGCGAAGCACTCCCTTTAGTAGAAAAACTCAATAAAGCAACAATTGGTTCTATACCTAGAAGAATTTGTGCAGTTTTTGCCGTAGAAATTGCTATCTCTGCTAGTTCTTCTGAACTAGGATTAGGGATAACAGCACAGTCGGCAAAAACTAATGCCCCATCAGTTCCACACTCTTTGCTTTTGGTGAGCATCAAAAAAGATCCGGAAACAACATTAATACCTGGCGTAGTCTTAATAATTTGTAAAGCTGGGCGTAAAACATCACTGGTAGTATTCTTTGCCCCAGCAATTGCTCCATCTGCATCCCCGTTTTTAATCATCAAACAACCTAAATACAATGGATTTTCAACTAATTCTCTAGCTTCTGAGATAGTCATATTTTTTCTTAACTCTAGTAATAAAACAGAATAAACATCTTTTTTTTTGTTCCTAACAGGATCTATAATTTCTGCCTGAAGTACATTCTGTAAATTGCACTCAATGGCAATAGCTTTAATTTTTGCTATATCTCCAAGTAAAATAATGTCAGCTATTTTGTCAGCAATTGCTCTATCTGCAGCATGCAATGTACGCTCTTCTGTCCCCTCCGAAAGAACGATCCTTCTTCTCTTTTCTTTAGCTTTAGCTATAATTTGATGCATTAAATTCATAATCAAATCATTTTTTATTATTTGTAATAACAAGGTATAAATTGTTATTGAATATTATTAAAATTTAATAATATTCAATAACAATTTATCATGTATTTTTTTGTTTTTTTACTCTTTAGAAGAGAATCCTATATTATTTAGACATAAGTATAAATAAGTATAACAAAAAATAATTAATTTAATTATAACCGTTCCAATCCTTATTTTACTTTGTAAGTAATTTATTTTAATAGTTGGATAACTAAAAGATGCAACTGTAAGTAAGTTCCACTAAGCACACTATCATTCACCGGAAAATAAATACACCAAACAAATGAAAGTAATATATGTGCGTGGAAATGAATTTACACGCATTCTTGAAGAGTAAAACAAATGGCATCACATACTTTAAAAAAAAGTAAAATAAAATATAAAGTATCTGAAGGAATCTACTAAAATTATTTAAGACTATTAATTTCAAGAGTCGGAATTCAAAGTAGAAATTTTCTACGTAGATAAAAATCTATACTTTTGACAATCATAAATTCTTTTATCGTCACTATAATATTTGAATCTTAAACTAAAAATAAAAATTAAAAGAACAGACTATGATATCTAATTCTCTACAACAGTAGTCTTACTCAATTTTAGCGCAAAAAAAACACTTCGATTATTTTATCTACTACTCATACTTCCTTATTAATCAGCAATCAGTAATCAATATTCAATTAAACAAATTAATCTGAATCTCAATTTTATAAATTTTATTTATAATTCTATAAAAATTGGACAATGATCAGAAATTTTTACATCCTGCAAAAGCGATGATGATTTTAATTGACTTTGTAAATTTTCAGTAATAATATGATAATCTATACGCCATCCTAAATTCCTGGATCTCGCATTAAATCGATAGCTCCACCAACTATATTGGTTTGGTTCTTGATTAAATTCACGAAACGAGTCAACAAATCCGCAATGAATAAAATAATCAAACCAACTCTTTTCTTCTGGAAGGAACCCAGAAACACCAATATGCCGTTCAGGATGACTGATATCTTTGTCTTGCCTACAAATATTATAGTCTCCACAAACAAGAATATAAGGACGTTCTTGTCGTAAGTTTAGCACATATGTTGTAAATGAATCTAGAAATTTCATCTTAATTCTTTGCCTTACTTCACCTGTTGTACCTGAAGGAACATATACGCAAATAATTGTTAAATCGTTAAAATCTGCACGAATGACTCTTCCCTCACTATCAAACAATGAATCATTTATTCCAAATGTACAAATACTTGGAGGAATTTTACTAAATATTGCAACTCCACTGTAACCTTTCCTTTGAGCAGAACAGATTAATTGATAATCATAACCTAAAAGTCGAAATGCTAAAATATTTATTTGTTCACGTTGTGCCTTAATTTCTTGTACGCAAAATACATCAGGAGCCTCTTTTCCAAGCCATTCAAATAACCCTTTTTTTATAGCCGATCGTATACCATTTACATTAAAAGAAATAATTTTCATAATTATTCTTCCAAGTAGGTATAACCGTACAACCCAGAACGATAATTAGATAAAAACTCTCTTCCTTCTTCCACTGTTATTTTCCCCTCTTTCATTGAAGCTGTTGCCCATAACTCAACAGTACGTACCAATCGTTTTACATTATATTGTACATACCCTAATACATCAGCAACTCTTTCTCCATCAATGATTTGCTCTATTTGATAATTTTCTTTATTAACTGATATATGTACAGCATTCGTCTCTCCAAACAAATTATGTAAATCACCTAATATTTCCTGATAAGCTCCAACTAAAAATACACCAATATAATAGGATTTTTTTTTATTTATAGAATGTACCGGTAAATGGTATGTAGAGTGCTTCATACTAATAAAATTATCTATTTTCCCATCTGAATCACAAGTCACATCTTGTAAAGTAGCTGTTCGATTAGGTTTTTCATCTAACTGAGCAATTGGAACAATTGGAAATACTTGATCTATTGCCCATGAATCAGGTAAAGAACGGAACAATGAAAAATTACAAAAATACTTATCAGGTAATATTTTTGATACTTTTCGAAGCTCTTCCGGGACATGTTTCATATCTAACGTCATTTGTTGCACTTCACGTGCAATTGACCAATAGAGCTTTTCTATTTGTGCACGAGTAACAAGATCCAACATTCCTAAATTGAACAAATCAAGTGACTCTTCTCGTATTTGTTGAGCATCATGCCAAGTTTCTACTAGACGAGGATGATTCATTTTATCCCATAATTTATATAATTCTTGCACTAATTCATGTGTATTTTCATTAATCGATTCTTCTTCATCTTTCCATTCAGGAAGTGTAGTAGTTTCCAATACTTGAAATATTAGAACAGAATGATGCGCTGTAAGCGATCTCCCACATTCAGTGATAATATTAGGCTGTGGAATATTATTTTTAATACAAGCATCCACTAACGTGGAAATTGAATCATTAACATATTCTTGAATAGAATAATTCATTGAATTTTCATTTTGATCATTATGAGTTCCATCATAATCTACTCCTAATCCTCCTCCAATATCCACAAAGTCAATTTCATACCCCATACTCCTTAGTTGAACATAAAATTGAGAAGCTTCACGTAAAGCATTCTTAATTTTACGAATTTTGGTTATTTGACTACCAATATGAAAATGTATTAACTTTAGACAGTTTTTTAGCTTATTCTTACTTATAAAATCAATAGCTTCCATCAATTCACTAGATGAAAGTCCAAATTTACTCCCATCACCTCCTGATTCTTCCCACTTACCGCTTCCATTACTTACAAGTTTAATTCGTATCCCAATATTAGGACAAATTTCTATCTTCTTTGACAATTCTGCAACTAATCTTAACTCATTTAACTTCTCAATAACTATAAAGATATTTTTACCCATTTTTTGAGCCAACAAAGCCAGTCGAATATAGTTTTCATCTTTATAGCCATTACAAATAATTACAGAATCCGAATTAGTATTAATTGCTAATACAGCATGCAATTCTGGCTTTGAACCAGCTTCTAATCCAATGTTAAATTTTTTTCCATGATTCACAATTTCTTCTACTACTTGTCTCATTTGATTGACTTTGATGGGATAAATAATAAAATTTTGCGCCGTATAGTTGTATTCTTTGGAGGAAATTTTAAAGCAATCAGAAATTTTTTCAATTCTATTATCTAATATATCTGGAAAACGTACTAACAAAGGAGCCTCTATATCTCGAAGAGTTAACTCGTCCATCAATTCTTTTAAATCAATCACCACACAATCCCTCTTTGGAGAAACTGTGATATGTCCTTTTTCATTAATAGAAAAATAATCTAATCCCCATCCATGTATATTGTATAGCTCTATTGAATCTTCTATTCGCCACTTCCTCATTGTTAAATTAAATTTTTCGAAGCCTAAAGTTTCATAAAAATAATAATAATTCAATAAGAAAAGCAACAGCTTTTATATTTTTTACATAGTTTTGATTTTAATATGTATATTTCAAAAAGAAAATTTTAATAATTATGAATTACTCAATATGAAACAAAAATATGTTATTATAGTCGCTGGAGGAAGTGGAATACGAATGAAAACAGCTATTCCCAAGCAATTTCTTTTATTAAAAGGCAAACCTATACTAATGCATACTATAGAAGTATTTTATCATTACGATCCTAATATTCATATTATATTAGTATTATCAGAAAAACAAAAAAAATATTGGAATTCCCTTTGTAAAAAGTATAAATTTGAAATTTTCCATCATATAATTAAAGGAGGTATAAATCGCTTTTATTCTGTAAAAAATGGATTATTTTTAGTTAAAAAAAAATGTTTAGTAGCTGTTCATGACGGAGTACGCCCATTAGTTAGAGAAAATCTGATTTCCAAAGCTTTTGAAATAGCAAAAAAAATACCAGCCGTTTATCCCGCAATTCCGGTAACAGATACACTAAGAAAAATTACAAGTGAAAATAACATAGGAATGAATCGTTCTGAATTTTATTTAGTTCAAACACCTCAAGTTTTCTTATCAGACATATTAATCAATGCTTACGAAAGAACATCTTCTGATCATTTTACAGATGATATCTCTGTAATAGAATCAGAAAAAGTCTGTACACCAGCAATGATTAAAGGTAGCAATAGTAATATAAAAATTACCACACCAATTGATTTGCTAATTGCAGAAGCACTAATTTACCATACATGAATATAAACCAGCATATAATAACTTTACCTGGTATAGGACACCAAAAAGCAAAAATTCTTAAAGAAGAAATTAATGTCGTTTCTTGTCAAGATATGATTTATTATTTTCCATATCAATATATAAACCGAAGTCAAATCATCAAAATTTGCAAAATTGATAGAAAAATGAATTTTATCCAAATAAAAGGGAAAATACACAGCTATAAATATTTAGGGAAAGAAAGTTCTCGCCGGCTAACTGCTAATTTTTATGATGGAACTGGAACCATAGAATTAGTTTGGTTTAAATCACTCAACTGGATACCTATTTTATACAAAATAGAAACAGAATATATTTTATTCGGTAAACCTGTCTTTTTTGGAAAGTACATCTCAATTCCACACCCTGAATTAGAGCTAGAAAGCAAATTTTATGAGGGAAAAGTCGGTATACAAGGGGAATACCATACAACAAAAAAAATGAAAAATTTTTTTTTACATTCTCATACTATAAGACAGATTATTATACAAATATTGAGGAATATCAAGACTCCCCTTTCAGAAACATTAAACAAAGAAATCATAGATGAACATCACTTAATATCTTTAGACAAAGCTATTCGAAATATCCATTTCCCAAAGTCTAACGATCTGTTACAACAAGCCAAATATCGTCTAAAATTTGAAGAACTTTTTTACTTACAACTTAATATTTTGTCTGCTTCCAAATACAGAGAAAAAAAATCAAGTGGGTTTTGTTTCAAAAAAGTAGGAGATTATTTTAATAATTTTTATAAAAAAAATCTTCCTTTTGAATTAACTAATGCACAAAAGAAAGTAATTAGAGAAATCAGAAAAAATACAAACACTGGAAAACAAATGAATCGTTTGTTACAAGGGGATGTAGGAAGCGGAAAAACGTTGGTAGCATTATTGTCTATTCTCTTAGCAATGGATAATGGATTCCAAGGAGCGATCATGGCACCTACAGAAATTTTAGCAGAACAACACTATAAGACTATCAGTCATTTTGTAGAAGGATTAGGTATAGAATTAGCTTTACTAACAGGTTCTACAAAAAAAAAAATACGAGAAAAAATTCTATCAAAGATTAAAAATGGAGAAATACAACTCTTAATTGGTACGCATACTTTGATTGAAGATACAGTTGAATTTTTCAATCTTGGATTAATAGTAGTAGACGAACAGCACCGATTTGGAGTAACACAGAGAGCTAATCTTTGGAATAAAAATATTATTCCTCCACATGTGCTAGTTATGACTGCAACCCCTATTCCCCGTACACTAGCAATGACTATTTACGGAGATTTAAATGTGTCTATTATAGATGAACTCCCTCCTGGGAGAAAACCAGTAAAAACCTACCATATTTATGACGAAAAAAGATATAAAGTGTATAAACTCATACATAAGCATCTAAAGATGGGAAAACAGGTTTATATTGTTTACCCTTTAATAGAAAAAAATGAAAAAATAGATTTAAAAAATCTAAAAGAAGGGTTTAATACTATAAAGGAGGCATTCACCGAATACAATATTTGTATGATTCATGGAAAAATGAAACCAGAAGAGAAGGACAAAGAAATGCAAAAATTTGTTTCTGGGATAACACAAATAATGATCGCTACTACCACTATAGAAGTAGGAATAAATGTACCAAACGCTTCGATGATTATCATAGAAAATGCCGAGTACTTTGGATTGTCTCAATTGCATCAATTGCGCGGAAGAGTAGGACGCTGTTCAGAACAGTCTTTATGTATTTTAATAACTCGTTATAAATTATCAGAAAATGCTCGTAAACGTCTTATTATAATAACTGAAACCAACAATGGATTTATTATTGCAGAAAAAGATTTGAAACTTCGTGGTCCAGGGAACATAAATGGAACACAGCAAAGTGGATTTTTATTCGACTTAAAAATAGCTAATCTCTCTCAAGATGGACAAATATTAAATTCTACACGTAATTTAGTCAGTAAGGTATTAGAATCTGATCTTACTCTTGAAAAACCACAAAACGTTTTACTAAAACAACAGTTACATGAAAGAAATGTAAAAGATCAAACAAAATTGTTTAGAATTAGTTAATTGTAAACAATACAAAAAATTAAATATTTTTTTTGATATTTTAGAAATTAATCCTACCTTTGCCGTCGCATAGAGTGTTAATTCAACAATGTAGTAAGGTCATGAAGCGAACATTTCAACCTTCCAACAGGAGGAGAAAAAATAAACATGGATTTCGCATTCGCATAAAAACGGTCAATGGAAATAAGGTATTAGCTTCACGTAGAGCAAAAGGACGGAAGAAGTTGACTGTATCTGATGAATAAAACAATTGAACAAAAAATGAATTTGAATAAAAAGGCAAATTAAATTTAATTTGCCTTTTTATTAGCTTTTTATAAATTTAATTAATAATTGTATCATTGATTGTGAAATTCTTTTCTAATATTTACGCAAAAAATGGAGTATTAGCAATAGCGATTTCTCTAATTATTATCATTTTTTTAATAAAATGGTTAGATGTTTATACAAGGCATGACCAACAAGTTGAAATCCCTGATGTGAGAGGTTTGCAAGTAAAAGAAATAGAAGATATTTTTAAACAAAAAAAATTGAGATATGTCATAGCCGATTCATTTTTTGTGAATAACAGTACTCCAGGAAGTATTTTGAATACTATTCCACCCATAGGGACTTGCGTTAAACCGAATCGAGTAATTTATCTTACAATTAGTTCTTTTAATGATTTGCTATTAACTATTCCGGAAATAAAAGATATGTCTCAAAAACAGGCTCGATTACTGCTACAATCCGTAGGATTTAAATATATACAAACAAAAAAAGTATCTGGAATATATAAAGATTTAGTTGTAGGAATAGAAAATAAAAAAGGAGACAAATTAGCCCCGGGTATCCATATATCAGCTAATGTTCCTCTATTTGTTTTAGTAAGTTCTGGTACAGAAGAAATATCTTCTTCCATAGAAGATAGTACAATAGTTATAGATAAACAATCGGAAGAATCTTGGTATTAAATAAAAAATATGTACCCTAATTAAAAATCAGTAATCTACTCATTCTATGCATGAATATTTTCGTTTTGTTGCTAAACAAAAACAAGATTTTTTAAGGGTAGACAAATTTTTAGCTAATAAAATTGCTGGTGCTTCTCGTAATTGCATTCAAAAAGCTGCTGAGGTAGGTTTTATTTATGCAAATAACTATTCCATAAAATCCAATTACAAAGTAAAACCTGGAGATGTAATAACTATTATAATACATAGACCTCGTAGACAATTTGAAATTGTCCCAGACCATATTCCTCTAAATATTGCTTATGAAGACGATGATATAATAGTGGTAGACAAACCGGCAGGGTTAGTTGTACACCCAGGAAATGGTAATTATACCGGAACATTGATGAACGCTATTGCAGGATATTATTTGTCAGCTACTGATAACGTACATCCTATTTTTTATGATGAAGAATTCCGATTAGGACTAGTACATAGAATTGATAAAAACACTTCCGGTTTATTAGTCATTGCTAAAAATCATAATGCCAAGACAAATTTAGGTATGCAGTTTCTTCAAAAAACTACTCAAAGAAATTATTGGGCACTAGTTTGGGGTAATATAAAAACAGAAGAAGGGACTATTAAATGTAACATTGGACGTAATTTACACAACAGAATGCTAATGGATGTATTCCCAAATGCCAACTATGGAAAACCAGCGATTACAAAATATAAAGTATTAGAACGATTTGGATATGTAACCTTAATTGAATGTAATTTAAAAACTGGACGTACTCACCAAATTCGCGTTCATATGAAACACATTGGGCATACATTATTTAATGATGAACATTACGGAGGGAGTGGAATACTAAAAGGTAATAATTATACAAAATATAGGCAATTTATTCGAAATTGTTTCGAAATATGCCAACGTCAAGCTCTACACGCACGAACGTTAAAATTTCTTCATCCTAAAACAAACGAAGAAATCTTTTTAGAAAGTCCTCTTCCAAAAGATATGACTCTATTAATTGAAAAATGGAGAAATTTCTCTAAAAATTGAATATGTTATGAAAAATATTGCAATAGTTGCTGGGGGATATTCTTCCGAGCATATGATTTCTCTGAAAAGTGCAAAAGAAATTTATTCTTTCATAGATAAAACAAGATACAATCCATACATTGTTTTGATAACAAGAGATGTGTGGATTGTTCAATGGGACGATAAAAAAAAAATCTTTATAAATAAAAATGATTTTAGCTTCATTTTTGAAGGAGAAAAAATACAATTTAATTTCGCATATATTACTATCCACGGCACACCTGGAGAAGATGGATTACTACAAGGATATTTAGATATGTTAAATATTCCTTATTCATGTTGTGGGGTTTTAGCATCTTCTCTCACATTCAATAAATATTATTGTAATAATTATTTAAAAGGATTTGGAGTAAAAATAGCAAAGTCTATTTTTCTAAAAAAAGGAGAAAAAATACTTCCTGAAAAAATAATCGACAAATTAGGACTGCCTTTATTTATTAAACCAAACAATAATGGATCAAGTTTTGGAATAACAAAAGTGACAAATATTATGCAAATACAATCAGCTATTTATAATGCCTTTATTGAAGGAGAGGGAGTACTTATTGAAAGTTTTATACCCGGGACAGAAGTGACTTGTGGTTGCTATAAAACAAAGGATAAACAAATAATTTTCCCAATTACAGAAATAATAAGTAAAAATGAATTTTTCGATTTTGATGCTAAATACAACCTTGGTAGAGCAGAAGAAATTACTCCAGCACACATATCAAAAAAGTTAACTAATGAAGTACAAACACTAACAGCACTTATCTATGACTGGATAGGAGCGAAGGGAATTATTCGTGTAGATTACATTATCTCCTCAGAAAAAGAAATAAAAATGTTAGAAGTAAATACCACTCCAGGTATGACCAATACAAGTTTCATCCCAAAGCAAGTACGTGCTGCTGGATTAGATATTAAAGAACTGTTAACCGAAATAATAGAATCTGCATAAATAAATATTCAATGAATAAATTTGATGATATACGTTCTTATTGTGATGCAGAAGTGATTCCTACAATTCATCGTTTAATAAATGATCCATATTTTAAGCAAACAACAAATTTTTTTTTCCCTCAAAAGAGTTGGGAAGAAATAAAAACTTTAATGGAAAGTTGTAAAACAATAAGAGAATTTCAGCATAATGTTATTATAAAAACTGCTTACGATATAATTGATAGAACAGCAAAAAACGTAAGTAGTTACGGTATAGAAAATTTATCAAAAAATGAGCCTTGTACTTTTATCTCCAATCATAGAGATATCATTTTGGATGCGAGCATCCTTTGCATATTCCTTATTCAAGGAAATTACGAAACAGTAGAAATAGCTATCGGTGATAATTTATTAGCACACGCATGGATTGAAGATATAGTAAGATTAAACAAAAGTTTTATTGTTAAACGTACTCCAGATTTCCACAAAATATTGGAAGTGGCTATACATCTTTCTCAATACATTCACTTTGTTATTAAAGAAAAAAAAGAGTCTATTTGGATTGCACAACGAGAAGGCAGAGCTAAAAATGCTAATGATAGGACTCAGGAAGCTATATTAAAAATGCTTACAAAAAGTAATAATACATCTTTAGAGAGAAGTATTAAAGAATTAAATATAATTCCACTTGCTTTGTCATACGAATATGATCCTTGTGATTTTTTGAAAGCTAAAGAAGCTCAACAGAAACGAGATAATCCAAAATTTAAAAAAAAACAAGAGGATGATTTTATAAACATGGAAACAGGATTATTCGGATATAAAGGAAATATTCATTTCCAATTAGGAAAATCAATTAATTCGTTACTAGAAAAAAAAGATATACAACAATCTAAAGGAGAATTAATATCGAAATTAGCTTCTTTAATTGATACAGAAATATTCCTAAACTATAAGTTTTTCCCCATTAATTACATTGCTTATGATAAACTCTGGGGAGATAAAAGTCATTTCATAGAAAAATATACGAGTAAAGATATAAAAATTTTTGAAGCGTACTTAAGTCAACAATTAGAAAAAATAAGTTTGAAAAATAAAGATATTTCTTTTTTAAGAGAAAGAATATTGGAGATATATGCTTATCCACTTAAAAATCATATAATAGCAAAAAAGGAGAGGAAATGAGAAATTATGGTTTTTTTAGAATTGCAGCAGCTATTCCAAAATTAAAAGTAGCCGATTGCAGTTTTAATATCCAACAAATAGAAAAACTTATAATTGATGCTAACGATAAAAGAGTTCAAGTAGTCTGTTTCCCTGAGCTATCTGTTTCATCTTATACATGTGGAGACTTATTTTTACAAAGAACTTTGATTGAAGGAACAGAAAAATTTTTAAAAAAATTATTGAAAGAGGTTAAAAATTTACCTATCTGCTTTATTGTTGGAGCTCCTATAGAATATAATTCTAAACTGTATAATTGTGCTATTGTTTGTCAATACGGAAAAATAAAAGGAATTGTTCCTAAATCGTATCTACCAAATTACTCTGAATTTTACGAAAAACGCTGGTTCTATCCTTATATGAGTAATGAATTTACAATTATTACTTATGCTGATAATACTGTCCCTTTCGGTACAAATTTATTATTTAGTTTGAATTCAGAACCTATAAAATTTTCCATAGAAATTTGTGAAGATCTTTGGTCAGTCATACCTCCTTCTTCCTATCATGCTATGGCTGGAGCACAATTAATTTTTAATCTGTCAGCAAGTGATGAATTAATAGGAAAACAACGATACGTAAAATCTTTAATTAGTCAACAATCAGCTCGTTGCCATACAGCTTATGTATATGCTTCAGCTGGATTTGGAGAATCTACTACTGATTTAGTGTATTCTGGTAATGCTTATATCTATGAAAACGGTAAATTATTAATAGAAGCTAATCATTTTCAGTTCCATGAACAACTAGTTATTTGTGAAATCGATGGTGAGTTATTAAACTCAGAAAGGAGAAAAAATACAAGCTTTATTGGACAATTACCTATTGTCAATAATTACAAACATATAATTATTCATCAGCATTCAGTTACAAGTTCTCTCAAATTAAAAAGAACTATAAATCCAACGCCATTTATACCTTTATCAAAAAATTATAATGAAAGTTATGAAGAAATTTTTTCAATTCAGATTTCTGGATTAGCTAAGAGAATAATACATACAAAGGCTCAATCTTTGATTATAGGAGTATCTGGAGGATTGGATTCTACTCTAGCTCTATTAATTTGTGTCAAAACAATAGATAAATTAGGGTTATCTCGAAAAATAATTTGTGGAGTGACCATGCCATGTTTTGGAACCTCTCCGAGAACACATAGAAACGCTTTATCTTTAATAAAAATTTTAGGAATTAATACTCAAGAAATTGATATTATTTCAGCTTGTAGCAAACATTTTAAAGACATAGGACATAGTTGCAGTATTCACGATGTAACTTACGAGAATGCACAAGCACGTGAACGAACTCAAATTTTGATGAGTCTGGCAAATCAACAAAAAGGTATTGTAGTAGGAACAAGTGATATGTCAGAATTAGCATTAGGATGGACTACTTATAATGGTGACCATATGTCAATGTATGGAGTAAACATAGGAATCCCTAAGACTTTAATTCATCATTTAGTTGAATGGATAGCAGATACTCAATTGAAGGAATCTGATAAGATTGTGTTATCAGATATAATTAGTACCCCCATTACTCCAGAGTTACTACCTATCGACGGAAAAGAACAAACAACTCAATTTACCGAAAATATAATTGGGCCATACAAATTGCACGATTTTTTTCTATACTATACATTACGCTATGGATTTACACCAAGTAAAATATATTTTCTTGCAAAACATGCCTTTTTTAATACATACTCAAATGATATTATTTTAAAATGGATGAGAATTTTTTATAGACGTTTTTTTAAAAATCAATTTAAACGAAATTGCTTGCCTGACGGCCCTAAGGTTGGGTCAGTGAGTCTATCTCCAAGAGGAGACTGGAGAATGCCAAGCGATGCAATTGTAGACTTATGGATAAAAGAAATAGATACTTTAGATCAAAAACCTTTTACAAAACCCGAATAGAATCCCCATCACGTAATTTAGCATTAGATTTTATCTTATTAATTTTACAAATCTTATTAACAGTCGTATTGTATTTTTTAGCAATTGCATCTAGTGTATCACCCTGCAAAATACGGTGATGATAGGAGGAATTGCTGTTTTTCCACCTATTAAATTGATTCTGTGAATTAATAATTCTCTTTCCTGATTTGTCTTTTATATAAACATATATATCATCCTTGAGAGACAATTCATCAAAATTAATTATTTCAGCTGGATTTATAGTATTACCCAAAAAACGAAACTCAAAATGAAGGTGAGAACCGTGAGAACGTCCTGTATTCCCACCTAACCCTATTGGTTGCCCAGCCTTTACATTTTGCTCCTGTTCTACTAGAAATTGAGAGAGATGTCCATAGACTGTTTCTAATCCATTTGAATGTCTCAGAACGAGATAATACCCATAACCTTTACAACTATATTTTCTTATTCTAACTTTACCATCAAATGCAGCGCAAATCGTATCTCCCACTTGAAGTTTAATATCGGTTCCATAATGGAACCTACTTCCACGAAATCCATAAGGAGAAGTCACTTTTCCTTTAACCGGCATTACAAAATCTGAAACATCCAAAATAAACGAATCTGGAACAGTAATACCTACATACGCCTGCAAAAAATTAGTATTCCAACTTTCTTCGTATAATTCATATGCAGGATACTCTTCTATATTATTTTCTGATTGAAAAAGCAGAAAATTTCTCAAGGTAGGAGTACATACTCCTTCACTTAACATTTTAGAATTTTCGAATTCTACTCGTCTCTTATTTTTTGAACGATTACTCGCTTGCACTTTTTCAAAAAAAAACAAAAATAAAATTACCCATAATAAATTTATTATAAACAGTTTAACCATTTTTTTATTACATTTTATTCAATATCCTACACTTCACCATTGGCATATAAACTTGATGACAGTACTGAATTATATGTATATAGTTCTTTTTCGTTAAAAAATCTTTTCAATTCAGTATTAGCCATCTCGATGGAATCTGAAGCATGAACAACATTTTCTTGCATACTCATACTATAATCTCCTCGTATTGTTCCAGGTGAAGCATCACGAGAGTTTGTAATACCAATAATTTTCCTTACAACTTTCACCACATCAACTCCTTCCAAACAACAAACAACTACAGGACAAACTTTCATCGATTTTTTAAACTGTTGAAAAAATGGTTTTCCCTGTAAATGTATGTAATGTTCATTTAGTACTTCATCAGTTAACCAGACCATCTTCATACCTACAAGCATTAATCCTTTTTTTTCAAAACGATTAATTATTTCACCTATTAATTTTCTCTGTACAATACTCGGTTTAAGAATAACAAATGTCCTCTCCATATTTTTTCACTAAAATTCTTATTAAAATAGTGAACAAAAAACTTTTTCTCAATAAAACAAATACTCAATACTAATTTGATCAATAATATAATTAATATTTTTACCATCTCCCTTTCATCGTAGTAAAAACTATATTCTCTATTTTTTTCTGGGAAAATCTACAAAGCTCAACTTATTGTAGATAAAATTCTAATAAACACTTTAAAACTATAGACCTGTATTTTATACAGACCTGTACAGATAAATTAAGACTCTATATCCTAAGTTAATTTTTCTATTTCTTTCTTTATTTACTAAAATTTCTGTCCCATACAGACAAATCAAAAAGTTATGACTAATATTCCTTTTAGAAGCATTTCACAAAACAAATTCAAATTAAATTTTACAACTTTGAAAATTTGTATTAAACATTTGTATTTTGATTAGGAAAAAATTGAAATATTATCCATTATTCTAAAAAGAGAAGATACTGTTATTGCTTGAAGCATAGCTATTTTTGTCGATTTAAAATTAGGTATTTCCTTAAAAATTGGGCTTACAGCAATATGCCTCCGACTATTCAAAATACCTTGCCTTTCGCCTAATTGAGATACATTTTGCAAAATTTGCTGTTTCAAAATGGATAAATAGTATTCAAATGATTTCTTCGGTGCTAGATTATCATACAACAAATAATGCTTTATCTCTTGAAAAATCCAAGGAGCTCCGATTGCTGCTCTTCCTATCATAACAGCATCCACTCCATATCGGTCAAATGCTTGTTTACACTGTTGAGGAGACGTAATATCTCCATTACCACAGATTGGTATATGCATACGGGGATTATTTTTTACTGCTCCAATCAGACTCCAATCTGCTTTACCTGTATACATCTGGGAACGAGTTCGTCCATGAATAGTTAGTAAGGCAATTCCCGTATCCTGTAATCGTTCTGCTAAATCAACAATGAGTTTATTATTTTCATCCCATCCTAAGCGAGTTTTTACCGTTATAGGAATGTTTACAGCACGAACTACTTGTTGGGTTATTTTAATCATTTTTTCTGGATCACGAAGCATTCCTGCACCAGAACCATTCCAAGCTATTTTTTTTACCGGACACCCAAAATTCAAATCTAAAAAATCAGGATATACTTCTTCACAAATACGAGCAGCCTCAACCATTGTATCATTATCTTGCCCATAAATTTGTATTGCAATAGGGTGTTCAGTATCATTAACTTCCAATTTTTTCTGAGTTTTTCCTATATGACAAATTAAAGAATTTGCAGAAATAAACTCAGTATAGACCATATCTGCCCCAAATGACTTACAAAGTGAACGAAAATAAATGTTTGTAACATTTTCCATTGGAGCAAGAATTATGGGTCGATTGGAAAAAAAAGAATGAAAAACAAAAGGTAAAGAATAATTATTTTTTTGCATATACTCTTTTTTTCTCGTTGAGAAATGGAAATTAATATTTTGTAAAAATTATAGAAAGTTCGAAATTTTTCAATTAAAAAAATTAACAACTATTGCATTCATTAAAAATTTAAACTCCGTTCATTTCACAGTCTTACGGATTACAATATTAGTAACATACACAACTACCCCCCCCATATAATTACGCATAATAAAACGTCCCCCTTAAATAAATTTGAACACAATTACTTCCTAAGTAAAGATGTTAACTTCATCAGCTATATCCAATAACAAAGTAAAAGTAGACGAACTATATTTAACATACCACTCTCTTTTTTCTTTTTTTTATTCTCGTATTCGTACCTTAATGCTGTAATTTGTTTACAACACACAAATTTACCTTTTCAGCATATGAAGAAAAAAATCATACAAAATACATTTAGCTCTATAATCATATCTAAAAATAAAAACTATATCAGATTTTTTTACTATTCAGTATCTATTAGTAAATATCCTTTATCAAGATAACCCCGATCACATCTCCTAAAATGACTGATGAATTAGCCTTCATTTTAAAATTTTTGTAATTACCAATATATCCATAAGTATCAGTCCTAACCATACAAACAATTTTTATATTCTCTATCTTTCTACAGAGATAGAAAGGAATTATCGAATATAGCAGAATTTATCTTCTTTTACTCGGTATAATTTATTTATCCATCATTAATCTAACAAAATATCCCCCCTTTATGGGGATAACATTTTCTAAATTTAGATAGAACACATCTAAATATTCTATCTAATCAGATAGAAACACAAAAAATTGTATCCATTCCTTCAAAAGGAAAATCTTGATAGTATCAAAATCACACTTAGACTATAATTTACTACAATCCAAGTATTTGTTTTGGCAAGTCGAACGATACAGAAGAATATATTATTTGCAAATTTTAAAGAATCACTGAAATTAATATTCTTATACTTAGAATGCATTTCATTGATTCAAAAATAAAGAATCAACGAATTCTTCATTTTTGAAGATTTGTAAGTCTTCTAATCCTTCTCCAATTCCAATATATTTTATTGGAATTTGCAGTCTATCAGAAATACCTATAACTACTCCTCCTTTGGCTGATCCATCTAATTTAGTAATTGCTAAAGCTGTTATTTCAGTTGCTTTAAAAAAATATTCTGCCTGATTATATGCATTTTGTCCTGTTGAACCATCCAATACTAATAATATCTCATGAGGAGCACCGACCCCCATATTTTTTATAACATTTTTGATTTTAGTTAGTTCATTCATCAAACTAACTTTGTTATGAAGCCTTCCAGCCGTATCTATAATAACTATGTCAGCATCATTAGCAATCGCCGATGTTAGCGTATCATACGCTACAGAAGCAGGATCTGCACCCATTTCTTGTTTTATAATAGATACACCTACACGCTCACTCCAGAAATTTAACTGTTCCACAGCAGCAGCTCGAAATGTATCTGCGGCTCCTAAAAAAACTTTTTTATCTTTTTTTTTAAAATAATAAGCTAACTTCCCAACAGTAGTCGTTTTTCCTACACCATTGCTTCCAACTACCATAATCACATAAGGCTTTTTACCATCAAAAAAAGCAAAATCCTCTGGTTCTTTATTGTTATACTGTAATATAAAACTGATTTCCTCTTTAAGAATAGATACTAATCCATTGGTATTTACATACTTATTTTGCACAATTCTGTTTTCTATCCGTTTAATGATCTTCAACGTTGTATCGACACCTATATCTGAAGTTATCAATACTTCTTCCAAACTATCAAGTATATCCTCATCTATTTTAGATTTACCAACAATAGTTCTTATTATTTTTTTTAAAATATTTTCTCTAGTTTTTGATAAACCCTTGGCTAAACTTTTTTTTCTATCTTTCGAAAAAGAATTTAAAAAACTCACTTAATTGTAATTAATTAAAAAACACTTCGTAAAAAACAACAAAAAACCAACTACCTACTAAATTGGAAGGAAATCTTTGTATGTATTTTTTTTAAAACTCAAAATATTTAACCTATACTATATATTCATACTTTTTTAAAAAAATCTTTTACAGATTCATTTAAAACCATTTCTTCCTTAAAGAAATAAGCTCCCGTTTTAGGAGATTTGAGCATTTTTATCACCTTAGAATAAGAGCGTCCTCCCGTTTTTTTTCGATACCCTGCAACAGTCTTTTTCGCCATGATTATTTGATTTCTTTATGAAGAGTCACTCTTTTCAAAACAGGATTATATTTCTTAAGCTCCAATCTATTTGTTGTGTTTTTTTTATTCTTCGTAGTAATATAACGGGATGTTCCGGGTACCCCACTCTCTTTATGTTCAACACATTCCAAAATCACTTGCACTCTGTTTCCTTTTACTTTCTTTGACATCCTTATCGTAGAATTAAATGCCCTCTTTTAGAAGCTCGTTTAATAGCTGCATCTAATCCAATTTTATTTATTATACGTAACCCATTAGCAGAAACACCAAGATTTATCCAACAACCTCTTTCTACCCAGTAGAACTTTTTAGAAAGAAAATTAATATTAAATTTTCTTTTTGTTTTGTGGTTAGAGTGCGCCACACTATTCCCTACAATTACTCTCTTTCCTGTGATTTGACAAATTTTCGACATACTCTTTATATAGCCCTATTTTAAAAAAAATCAACTAATTCCATTTGCATAACTAGACGTATCAAATATACGTAATTATTTTTTTTATCCAAAAGATTTATCATACTTTATTAAACACTTATTCAAATCTATCTATAAATTTATAATTCTTCAATATCCAATTTAAAGAACTTAAAAATTTTTATTGAAATGATTGAATTACTTATTAATAAGTAATTCATCTTAATGTTATTTTTTAATAAAATGTTTATAGATTTCTATCTCCAATTTTTATTCATCAATAGAAATTAGTTACAAAAAATTTTTCATCTTTCCAACTCACTAAATAATTTATTCAACATTCAGCATAGGCTGAACTTCGATAATTAAAACAAATTTCTGATTACTTAGCTAGATGAGTAATACTACTCAAGTAGTATTACTATTTTTCTGTATAAATAAAACTATAAGACTTTACTTGAAGGTGAGGATATTTACATAAAAACGAATGATTTTTTCAAATTGTCAACTCTTCTTTCTTTTCTACCCCGTATTGTTTAAAACAAGTAAAATTCTACATCAATAGATATTTTTATACTCTGTCTGAGGGAAAAATAAATGTAAAAATAATAGGCATAACAGTTTTTTAGCTATTATCGTACATAAAATATATTTTAACATTTAACGAAGCATCATTAATGATAAAGCAATTTTTTCCATTAACCATCTAGGGGTAGAGGTGGCTCCGCAAATGCCTATTGATTTTATTCTATTAAACCATACAGATTGAATATCTTTTTCATCGGAAATGAAAAAAGTATTCAAATTAACTCCTTTACATTCATTGAATAATGTCTTGCCGTTAGAACTTTTTCCTTCTGCTACAAATAATACAAGATTATGTTGTGCAGCAAATTTACGGATATAGTGTATCCGATTTGCCACTTGACAACAAATTGTATTAAACGGAGAAAATATTACAGAAGAGGTTATTTTACTCTCTATTTCTTTAACAATCTCTTTAAAATTATCTACAGACATAGTGGTCTGAGAGAATAGATAAATATTTCTTCTAAAATTTATTTGCTGAATGTCATTTTTACATTCAATTACAATTGCAGTCCCTTTAGTTTGTCCTACAAGAGCATTTATTTCTGCATGTCCAGTTTTTCCAAATATCACAATTTGCGATTTTTTTTTATCGAACGATTGATATAGTTCCTGAATCTTTTTTTGCAGTTGTAATACAACTGGACAAGTAGCATCTATGATATGAATATTATTTTGAATAGCTACTTCGTAAGTAGAAGGCGGTTCTCCATGCGCACGAAATAATACTTTTTTATTATATATTCTATTCAATCTTTCGTAGTTAATAGTTTTTAATCCTCGATTTTGCAATCGAGCTACTTCTTGACTGTTGTGAACAATATCACCTAAACAATATAATTCATTATTAGCTATCAATTCTTTTTCAGCTTTTTGAATAGCGTTCACTACTCCAAAACAAAAACCAGAATTACTATCTATCTCAATTATTTTCACTTTACCAACAATTGTATTGACAAAAATAAGTAGAATAAATAGAAACAGTTATCTTTGTTCAAAACGGTGAATTTTTATTTATTCGTACATTTCTAAATAATTTATGAGTAGTATAGTGGCAATTGTAGGAAGGCCTAATGTTGGGAAATCGACTTTATTTAATCGCTTGACCCAAAGTCATCAAGCTATTGTAAGTAAAGAAACAGGAACAACTCGCGACCGGCAATATGGAAAAGTAGAATGGTGCGGACAGGAATTCTCCATTATTGATACAGGTGGTTGGGTATTAAATGCCGGTGACATTTTTGAAAAAGAAATTAATAAACAAGTTCAAATTGCTATTGAAGAAGCGGATGTCATTTTGTTTTTAGTGGATGTTATGCATGGAACCATCGATTTAGATCAGCAAATAGCTGCTATTCTTCGAAAGGGAGAAAAACCAGTTATTCTTATCTCTAATAAGGCAGATAATTATGAGCTTCATTCTCAATCAGCAGAATTTTATGCATTCGGACTAGGAACCCCATACAATGTATCGGCAATTAATGGTTCAGGAACAGGAGAATTATTGGATTGCCTTATTTCTAACTTTACTAAAAAAACCGATAATAAAAAAGAAAATACAATTCCAGCTATCGCAATTGTAGGAAAGCCTAATGTTGGGAAATCATCTCTTATTAACGCTTTTACAAAAAAGGAACAAAATATCGTTACAAGCATTGCAGGAACTACTCGAGATTCTATTTATACACTTTACAATAAATTTGGATTAACATTTTATTTGGTAGACACTGCTGGAATCCGTAAGAAGAAAAAAGTTGAAGAGAATCTCGAGTACTATTCCATAATACGAGCTATTCGTGCTATTGAAAATTCAGATGTTTGCATCCTAATGATAGACGCTACACAAGGTATTGAAAACCAGGATGTCAGAATTTTTTCTTTAATACAAAGAAATAAAAAAGGGCTAATAATAGTAGTCAATAAATGGGATTTAGTTCAAAAAAAGAACCAAAATGTTATACGTGAGTTTAAGGACGCTATTTTTAAACGAATAGCTCCTTTTACTGATGTACCTATTCTCTTTTCTTCAGCACAAACCAAGCATCGGATATACAAAATATTACAGATTGCCAAAGAAATTTATAACATTCGTAAAACGAAAATTCCTACACCTCAATTAAATGAGATTTTACTCCCAATAATAGAAAAAACACCTCCTCCCACTAATAAAGGTAAAATAGTACGAATAAAATATATTATGCAACTTGCAAATACAATTATCCCAAGTTTTATTTTCTTTTGTAATCTTCCAAAGTGGGTAAAAGATCCTTATAAACGATTCCTCGAAAATCAGATACGAAAAAAATGGAAATTAACTGGAACTCCTATTAATATTTTCATGAAAGAAAAATGAACTATGTTTTTGATAAATATTATTAAAAAGTTTTAGAAAAAAATAATTACTCAAAGTATTACATTATAATAATCGTAACTTTGTCGGTTTTATCATTAGTAAAATAAATGCTGATATTATTGAAGAATATTACAACTTTTTCTCAAAAAAGTGCTATTTTCTTTTTACCAAATTATCAAATTAAGAAACTATCTATTTTCATAGATATTGTTTTATAGCATTTTTTTATTTAAAATAGACAGTAAAGTATTTTTGACTTAATCTCTAATAAATATTATTCAAATAATGATACTCATAAAGTTATTATACAACTAGTCTATTACCAGATAAAATAGATTCATTTGGTAGAGATAAATCTATTTTACCCTTTTATAATTTGTGAAAAACAATTTGAAGCAAAAATGGTATGTAGTTTGGCAAGGAATTAAACCTGGTATTTACGAAACATGGAATGAATGTAAAAAACAAACAAATGGATTTAATAGACCACTATACAAATCTTTTTCTTCTTGTCAAGAAGCTGAAAAAGCGTATAAATCTAACCCTCAGTTTTATATAAGAAGAAATAAAAAAGAAATATTAAGAAAAATTACTTACGATAGTTTATCTGTAGATGCATCTTGTATCGGTAATCCAGGAGATATAGAATATAGAGGTGTTTTTACAAAAACAAAAAAAGAAGTATTTCATGCGGGACCGTTTCAAAACGGAACCAACAATGTAGGAGAATTTTTAGCAATTGTACATGGTTTAGTATGGCTCAAGCAAAAAAAAATTTCTATACCCATTTATTCTGATAGTGAAACAGCTATTCTATGGGTTTATAATAAAAAATGCAAAACAAAGCTAAAAATTTGTAAAAGTAATAAATCTATTTTTTGTATGATTGAAAAAGCAGAAAAATGGCTGGAAAACAATAGTTACACAAACAAAATTCTAAAATGGAATACTAAAAAATGGGGTGAGATTTTGGCAGATTTTAACAGAAAAAAATAATGAACATTTTTTAAAAAAATGTTCATTAACCAAATGCAAAATATATTTTTTCGCATTCAATAAAACAACAGTAGGCAAAAAAAAACAATTTTTTAAAAGGCATAAATTTTATTTTAGTAATTTAGATAAAATTAATTTGTACATAGAAGTTATTTTACCGTTACCCTTAAATAAGACATTTACTTATTTTGTGCCTCCTGAAATGGAGGCACAAATTCTAATTGGGAATTTAGTATTAGTTAGTTTCGGAGAAAGTAACAAACATTATCGAGGAATAATTTTACGTATTGTTAAACACATCTCAACTCTAACTATTAATGCAAAAAAAATAAAACCAATAATATTGGTAGAAAGTTCTCAACCCATTTTCTGGCAATCACAACTGCATTTTTGGAAATGGATTTCTAATTATTATCTATGTACATTAGGCAAAATTTTAAGAACAACATTCCCTTCATCTTTTCGTATAGAAAAAAAACAATTGGAGAGACATAGAATAATACTGAAACCTTTCAGTAAATTGAACGAATTACAACAAAAAATATTTGACCAGATTATAGAAAAATTTCAAAAAAAAAATATCTGTCTTTTACATAAAAATATTTTTTTTGGAGAAATAGAAATTTATATTCATCTT
This sequence comes from Azobacteroides sp. (SeqCode), assembly GCF_055395615.1. Classification (NCBI taxonomy): domain Bacteria; kingdom Pseudomonadati; phylum Bacteroidota; class Bacteroidia; order Bacteroidales; genus Azobacteroides (SeqCode); species Azobacteroides sp. (SeqCode). The sequence goes on from NZ_AP014701.1 coordinate 155,523, forward strand.
ATTAAAAAAAAATTAAAACAAGACAGGCAAGTATTATACCTTTTGCCAGAGATTACTTTAACAAAACAGATTACTAACCATTTAAAACAGTTTTTTGGTGACAAAGTATGTGTATACCATTCAAAAATAAATCCAAATAAACGAATAGAAATTTGGAATAGTCTCTTAAATGATAAGAGATATCAAATTATAGTGGGAGTCCATTCTTCTTTATTTTTGCCTTTTAAGAGTTTGGGATTAATAATTATAGATGAAGAACATGACCCAAGTTATAAACAACAAAAAACTACTCCTCGCTATCATGCTCGAAATGCAGCTATTTTTTTATCAACTATACACAATTCTAAAGTAATTTTAGGAAGTGCTACACCTTCAATAGAATCATTCTACAATACTCAAATAGGGAAATATGCTTACATTGAATTAAATGAATATACAGAGAAAATAAAAAAGCCATATATTATTCCAATAGATGTAAAGGAATTGAAACGAAAAAAGAAAATGAAAACTATATTTTCTCCTTTACTTATAGAACGTATGAAACAAAAATTAAAAAATGGAGAACAAATACTCTTATTTCAAAATCGAAGGGGCTTTGCATCGCATATTTCTTGTGAAATTTGTAATTGGACTCCTAAGTGTCATTTTTGTGATATTAGTCTTGTTTTTTATAAAAAAAGTAATCAACTAACTTGTCATTATTGCGGAAGAAATTATTTACTCCCTAAAAAATGTTTTGAATGTGGTAATCTTAATTTAAACCCAATTGGTTATGGTACAGAAAAAGTAGAAGAAGAAATCAAAACACTTTTCCCTAATATATCAGTTGATCGTATGGATTTTGATACAACTAAATTAAAGAAATCTTTGAAGAAAATTATTTTCAATTTTGAAACCGGGAAAACACAAATTTTAATTGGAACACAAATGATTTATAGGAGGCTGAGTATAAATAAAGTCGGATTAGTCGGTATACTTAATGCCGACACATTAATGAATTTTCCAGATTTTAGAGCATATGAACGAGCCTATCAACTACTAGTTCAAATAGTGGAAAAAATGAGAGGACAACAGATTCAGAGTGAAATTATACTTCAGACATCCAATCCAAATCATCCATTAATTGAAACAGTCCTACAACAAAACTATAAAAAGATGTATGATATACAAATAAAAGAACGAATATTATTTAAATATCCACCATTATTTCGGTTAATATACATTCTTCTCTATCATACTGTAGAAGAGATACTTTGCAAAATATCTGACAAATACGTTGATTTACTGAAATATAAACTGGGAGACAGAGTCATAGGTCACTATAAACCTGTAATAGGAAGGATAAAGAGCCTTTACATTCGGAACATACTTTTAAAGATCGAAATTAATGCTTCTTCAATTGCTTTGCGTAAAATATTAGAAGAAATCCATATACAGATACTCAGAATATCGGATTTTAAACATGTCATTGTCCACTATGATGTAGATCCTTTATAAACAAAATATTCCAAATCAAAAATTAACCTATCTATAACAGTATAAGAAAAATATCTAAGTTACAACGTAACTTTTTAGTTAAAAAACTTATCTTCTGAATTACAATCAATGAATAAATTTGTTGATTGTAATTCAGAAATCTTAAACTATTTTGATATACTCCAAATAAAATTAAGTCTAACTCTTCCTTGCTAACTAATAATCAAATTTAATATTTCGAATGAATAAATAACAAGAGGCTTTTCAGTATAATATTTTAAATATAAATCTATTTCCGTCTTCTTACAGACTCTTTCTAATCAAAAAAATGTCTGGTAGTATTAGTCATCCATATAACTTAGTCATAAGTATGTGTGATAACAATTCCTCAATGTAAATACAGCAAGAGCTAACACTTAAGGTTGAAGTATTACGGAAAGTACTTAATCTTAAGTACTTTTTTCGAATTTATTAATTATTTCACCTCGTATTAACTACACATTTGGGTTGCAACTAAATGTCTCCCCAAGTTTTTAGAAACCCAGTATTCCATCAATCACAAGCTCCAATGTATTCCACCCGTTTTTATACTCAAATGAGTGAAGTTATATGATTAATAGTATTGAATATTTCTGCAATCGAAAAATTACATAGATATAGTTTTTTTAGTTAATCTAGCTTTTCTATTTTTGTAAATTGAAAGTTTTCTTTTGATTTGTAAATCAATATTCCTATAAATCCTAATAAAATAATTAAAGAAGATATAGAACTAATTCGATTCAAGAAATTATATTTATCAGTTTCAAAACAAAATTCAACTGTATGTTGACCAGCAGGAATACATATTGCCCGTAGTATCCAATTTACACAAAAATGTTCAACAGGAACATTGTCTATAAATGACTTCCAACCATTTTTATAATAAATTTCAGAAAACACAGCAAACTGATCAAAAGACGTTGATGAATAATACTTTAAGTAATTAGGTTTATATTCTACCAATTGAATATAAGCCGTAGGATCAGGAACAATATTCCTAATTTTTACCGATTTAACAAAATCCCTACTTATAACTGCTGTTTGTCTTGGATTAATATTATTTAATGCTTTTATTTCTTGATCGGAATTATCGACAAAAACATACCTACTTACAAACCACGCATTTCCACCAGCATATAAATTAACAAGAGGTTTTTTATTAGGATGATAGATAACATATCTAGAATTCAACATATTTAGTGTGGGGGTATGCTTGAATACATTCTGCAATTTATCAAAAGAAATAGATGTTTGAAAAGCCGAATGTATAATATTTATTTCATTTATAATTCGATGATCTATTAACTCCTGATACTTCTTCAACTTTGCAGCATGGTATCCTCCAATAGATTTATGAAAATAAGATGTATTTGTTTCATTAAAAGTATTCGTGCTGATGTTTAAAACACGATAAGACAATGAAGTATCTCGCAGTATAAATTCATCTGCTACTGTCTTTTTATATGATTCAACAAGCTTTTGGCTAGAAAAAGATTTGCTATTGAGATAACGTTTATCTATTCCCCACATATCAATAGTAACCAAAAAAAATACTCCAGAACCAACAACAATTAATCCTAATTTTTTATTTTTGGATTGAAGAAAAAAGAATATTAAAACACTTGTCAATAATATAAAAAGAAAAGAACGTAAAGCATCATTCGATGCTAATAATCGCCTATCAGCTATTAAGGCCTCCATCAAAGGATGGCAATTAAATAGATACTGTTCATCTATTTGAGAACTAAATTTTAGAAAAAAAGTAGGCACTAACCAAACCAATAAACAAATACCTCCCGTAATAGAAAAAGACCAAATTAATGATTTTTTTATTTGCTTTAAATCTACTTTTTCATTTAATATTTGTTCTAATCCTAAAAAACCAATGAAAGGAAAAATCATACTGGGGATAACTAATGCCATAGAAGGAGTACGAAATTTGTTATACATTGGGAAATGATAAAACAAAAATTCATTCAACAACATAAAATTTTTCCCAAAAGACAAAAATATAAAAAACAGAGTAGCAAATACTATCCACCATTTAACAGGATTTTTAATTACACATATCCCTAAAACAAAAAGGAAGCAAACAACTGATCCAAAATACACAGGACCAGATGTAAAAGGTTGATTCCCCCAATAAGTTGGTGCTTTAATAGTTGGTCCTAATTTTTTTCCTAAAGATTTGTAAATCTTATAAAGATGAGAATTTCTATCTAAAGTTTCAACTGAAGCTCCTCCATAAGCATTAGGGATTAGTAAAGTGAATAATTCACCTCCTCCATAACTCCATGCAAAAGCATAATCTATATTTAGGCCTGAAGATTGTTTTTTATCTTTCTTTCCTTCTTTAAAAATAGTCAAATCGGATGATCCACGCGTACTTTCTTGAGATGCTTCATAATCAATACATAAATTACCAATAGAAGTAAGAGTAGCAAAAACAATAGAAAGAACCATTACACCGATCACTTTAGCAGAAAAAAAATATTTTTTCCGTTTTAATTCATTAATTATCAATCCTACAAAAAGAAAAACACAAAAAAGAAACAAATAATAAGTAATCTGTATGTGACCATTTAAAATAGAAAAACTAACTCCTAATGTAGAAAGAACAATTCCCCAAAGCCAACTTTTTTTAAAAAATAATTTTATTCCAGCTATTGTCAGAGGCATATAAGCAATAACATACATTTTTGTAATATGTCCTACATCTATAATAATAAAATTGTAAGACGAAAAAGCAAAAGCTATTGCACCTGTAACAGCTAACCACTGTTTTACACAAAAAACACACATTAGGATATAAAAACAAATAAGAGCTGTAAGTATCATACTTGCTCCAGCATAATCAATAGATTTGATAGGTTTTTCTAGATAAATTAAATAATTAGGCGAATCGCTACAAAAACGAGTCTGATAAGATGGCATTCCAGAAAACATCATACCAGACCATGCTGATATAACATTCTCTTTTTTATAATATTCATCTACATCAGTAGCCATGCCAACAACTTTTTGCATATCAGCTTGTTGTATGACTTTCCCTTGAAAAACACTTTGGGCAAAATAAATAGATACCAATATTAAAAATATAGTTATAGCAGCAATGTGAGAAAAAAGCTTTTTTATAACAAAATGCATTTTAACAACTATTAAAGATATATTTCAAGCATTTTTTCTTCAACAATTTATTGGTAAAAAATCGAACAGCAAACCAAATATGAACAATTAAAGTATATAGTGTTCCGTAACTTTTGCACATAATTTGGTAACGTTCTTTTAAAGATTCTATTCGGTTAGTCGTACTTATTCCAAATTCTAAAAAATTAGATAAAGTTAGATGCGTATTATAAATAAAATTAGCTTTTTTCATACATTGAATACACCAATCATAATCAGCTGCAAATTTGTATTTCAAATTATAGATTTCTGCTATCTCCCGTTTAACCAAAAAAGATTGGTGACAAACCAACATTCCTATGCGAAAATTTTGCCAATTTAATTTTTCAGGAGACTTCAAATGACGTATACCTAAAGGGTTACCTTTAAAATCTACAATTCCCGTTTCTCCATAAATTATATCAGGTAAATAATTTTCATCTAGTTTATTAACTATTTCTTGAACAGTATCTTCTGAATAAATCAAATCTCCAGCATTGAGAAACCAAACATAATTACCAGTAGCCAATTTTAATCCTTTGTTCATTGCATCGTAAAGTCCATTGTCTGATTCACTTATCCATTGACTAATTTGTGACTCATATTTTTTAATTATACTCAATGTCGCATCTGTAGAATCTCCGTCAACAATGATGTATTCAATTAAAAAAAGAGAGGAAGGAATAGCAAACTGAGAAATAACACTCTTAATCGTTCTTTCCAGCCATTGAGAAGCATTAAATGTGACAGTAATAATGGAAAATCTTAACATATAATTTTTATATTCAACGAATAAGAATTATTACTTACTAAAGTAGTAATTTAAATAAAGAGGACTATGAGTGGATTGTTTATAAATATTCTAACATACGTTTAAGTACTGCCTGACATGATATTTCTCGATTAGCGGCTTCTTGAATCACAATAGATTGAGGACTTTCAATTACTTCGTCAGTAACAACCATATTCCGTCGTACAGGCAAACAGTGCATAAATTTTGCGTGATTCGTTAAATTCATTTTAGTAGAATCTATTGTCCAACTTCTATCCTTATTTAAAACTTGTCCATAATGGGTATCTTCAAAAACTGCCCAATTTTTAGCATAAATAAAGTCTGCTCCTTCAAATGCCCTTTTCTGATCATACTCTATTGTTGCCCCTCGAGTAAATTGAGAATCTAATTCATAACCTTCAGGGTGGGTAATCACAAAATCCATATCAGCTTCATTCATAAAATCAGCAAACGAATTAGGAACAGCTTGAGGTAAAGCTTTAGGATGAGGAGCCCAGGAAAGAACTACCTTAGGACGAGCTCTTGTCTTAAACTCTTCAATAGTAATTAAGTCAGCAAAAGCTTGAAGAGGATGAGTGGTAGCTCCTTCCATACTAAAAACAGGTTTATTAGAATATCGTATAAATTGTTGAAGAATATTTTCACCATAATCATCTAATTTATTTTCAAATTTGGCAAATGAACGAACACCTATTACATCACAATAACATCCCATTACTGGTATAGCTTCTAAAATATGTTCAGGTTTATCTCCATCCATAACGACTCCCAGTTCAGTCTCCAATTGCCATGATCCACGATTAATATCTAATACCATCGTACTCATTCCTAAATTCATAGCTGCTTTTTGCGTACTTAATCGTGTCCGTAAACTAGAATTGAAAAAAACCATCAAAAGAGTTCTATTTTCCCCAAGTTTTTTATAAATAAAACGGTTTTTCTTAATTTCAAAAGCCTCTTTTACGGCAAAATTCAAATTTCCTAAATCTTTTACATTTATAAATACTTTCATGTTTAAAAATACAAAGTAGAAATGTTTCCCCTATTTAGTTTAGTAAATCATCAATGAAATATGTTTATTGAAAGTAAACTAAGCCTACCTTTTATTTACAAAACAATACGACTTAGAAAGCGGAGAGACAGGGATTCGAACCCCGGGAACCTTTCAGTTCAACGATTTTCAAGACCGTCGCAATCGACCACTCTGCCACCTCTCCTTACAAAAAAATTACAAAAGAACTTTTTTTTCTTTTACAGAACCTAATTCACTATTTAAACAACGTTACACATACCTCTATAATTCTAAAATTATTCTTCACTATATCTCAGCAACAACTATTGTCTTTTGTAAATTGAGATTTTTGAATCTTTATATTTAAGATAAAGATTCAAAATAGTTTTAGAAAATTCTAAAAAAATACTATCCAATTGGCAAATAAGCACCTTAACATTAACAACTCTTACAATTATAGCTACTGTAAAATACTACACATTGAATTTACCTCACTAAAATTAAAGTTCAATCCTTTTCTTTCTCAAGAAAGCGCACTAAAGCAGGGAGCACTCTTAGGAATTTTCTCTGTTGAATCAAAATTCACACCAAAAGTAGAAATTAAACAAGTCAATGCTCATTAATCCTCTCTCAAGACTTATCCTCAATTCCGACTAAAACAATCTAACCAACAAATTCTCTTATAAATCACTATTATATTAATATCGAAAGGTAACATCAACACATAATACTCAACCATATCATTTAATTACCAACTATTGTTTGACAAATAATACACCAATGTTCAATATAGCTAGCCATCTCCACTCCACTCAAATTTTACCTCTAAATTTATGCTTTTTCATGGATTTAAAATTTGTATGGTTATCTCTTACAACATTGATAAGAAACCTGCATCGACACTTTTTGATTAAATCAAATTTATACAAAAAAATTCCTTAAATAGCTAAAAATTTCATATGGATTGGTAGTTATTAATTCAAATTGTATCCCCATTTCAAATAAGTAGCTCCCCAAGTAAACCCGGCTCCAAAAGCAGTAAGAATCAGTTTATCTCCTTTATGCAATTTTGATTCCCATTCACACAAACAAAGGGGAATACTTGCTGCACCTGTATTTCCACATTTTTCTATATTAACTATTACTCTTTCATTAGAAACTCCCAAATAATTTACTACAGCATCTATAATTCGTAAATTTGCTTGATGTGGGACTATCCAATCAATTTCATCTTTAGATAAATTATTTCTCTCAATCAATTTTTGACAAGTATTTGTCATATTCGAAACTGCATGTCTAAAGACAATTTTCCCATCTTGCCAAAGATAATGTAGTTTTTTATTTACTGTTTCATGAGTGGTAGGATTAACTGCCCCTCCTCCGTACACATGCAGACTTTCAGGAATACTCCCGTCACAGCACATGATAGAATCTATAAGACCCATATTTTCCGTAGTTGCTTCTATTAAAGCGCACCCACAACCATCTCCAAAGATTGGAGAAGTATTCCGGTCACTATAGTCTACAAATGTAGAAAGAACATCACCCGCAACTATCATTATTTTTTTATGTTTTCCAGAAACAATCAAACCTTGTGCAATTTCCAAGGCATATATAAATCCACTACAAGCAGCTTCCATATCAAATCCAAAAGCATTGTTCATTCCCGCTTTATGAGCAATTAAGCTGGCAGAATTAGGAAACGGATAGTCAGGAGTAGCGGTAGCACAGAAAATAGCATCTATCTTCAAAGGATCAAAATTATGCCGGCTTTTCAAATCTTCTATCGCTTTCAAAGCTAAATAGGTGATACCTTTCCCTTCTTCAGGTTTAAGTATTCTTCTTTCTTTGATACCGATTCTTTTAATAATCCATTCATCACTAGTGTCTACCATCGTAGATATTTCTTCATTAGTCAATCTATACTTAGGGATATATCCTCCCATTCCTGTTATTACTGCACGGATACTATTCATATCATAAATACATTATCTCAGCATAAAAACCCTAATAGACACAATTTTTCAAACCTTCAACTTTAGACCATAACACATAAATTTACAACTGTTTATGCAAGTGTTTTATCTATAATTACCTTACCTTTGTAATATAGCTTTCCTTCATACCAGTGCGCTCTGTGATACAAATGATATTCTCCAGTCGTAGGATCGAGAGCTATTTGAGGAAGTACAGCTTTGTAATGTGTTCTTCTTTTATCTCTTCTACTTTTACCAGTTCTTCGTTTAGGATGTGCCATTCTTAAATTCTTACTTTCATTAACTTTAGTCCTAGTCCTTTCAATACAAGCGGAAGCCTGTTTCTTTCTGTCTATATTTGCACCTCATGTATATGCTTCAATTTATCAAAATTACTAACATTCAAACCACTTTCAAAAAAGACAAATACACCACACATCAAGAATATTAATACAATCATTTCATAAATATACTACACTACTACGTCACTCTTTTTAGTTAGCATGCTATTTCTTATTTTCTTCCGAATATTCTTTACTCAAACTTTATAATCAATGAAAAACAATTAATTACAAAAAACACATCATGTAAGCATCTACTGAACGAATAAATACTACTCCATAATCAAAATACAAGGTTAAACATATAGCTAGTGGCAATTAATTGAAAGATAACTCTAAAATTACTTTTTCGAATATTATTTTTTTTAAAAAAAACTACAAAACAAATACTTGGTTCGTCTAAACATTTTGTTGCTTCTCTAATTCAACATTTTATACGAATTGACCCAATCCGCAATTTAACAAAACATCACAAACAAAAATATAATATTTTATACAAACAACAAAACTTACTTTCTTACCATTTATTTTAAAAGAACTTCAGTTTATTATTGCTGTTTACTTATATAGTGATAACTTTTACACTCTTATAAATTAAATTAAAATATTTAATTTTGCACTATAAAAAATAAAGAGAATCGTGTATTTATTCATTACAGGTTACAGTACATATTTTAATAACATGAATATAAAAGAAGCAGTATTTATTATTAGCAATACAGATGTTAACAAATGTCCAAAAAACGGTCTTCCAGAATATGCTTTTATCGGACGCAGTAATGTTGGTAAATCTTCTCTCATTAATATGCTTACCAGTCGAAAGAAACTTGCTTTAACATCATCTATTCCTGGGAAAACACAATTAATCAATCATTTTTTAATTAATAACAAATGGTACTTGGTCGATTTACCAGGATATGGTTATACACAAGGAGGAGAACAAAAAAATAAAATTCTTCAAATAATTATTAACAATTATTTATACAAACGTAAAGAATTAACTTGTCTATTTGTACTAGTAGATTGTCGCCTTAATCCACAAAAAAACGATATGGAATTTATACAACAATTAGGAGAAAATAATATTCCTTTCTCCATTGTCTTTACAAAAATTGATAAATTATCGAACAAATCTTTGAAAGAAAATATTTCAATCTATCAAAACACTCTATTAAAAAACTGGGAAAAACTTCCTCCCATTTTTACTATATCTTCAAAAGATAAAACAGGAAAAGATAAAATCTTGAATTTTATAGAAAAAATAAATAAAAAATTATAACCATAAATTATATTCTTGATACTTAAAAAGAATATTAAAATCAATAATTTATGAAAATAAGCGATAGGCTAAACTACATAAGAAAAACTTTAAAAAAAGGAGTTCGTTTATTAGTAATTTCAAAATTCCAAAGTAATAATTCCATCCTTGAAGCTTATAATGCTGGGCAACGTTTATTTGGAGAAAATCGAGCACAAGAATTATACCATAAGTATCAACAATTACCAAAGGATATAGAGTGGCACTTCGTTGGACATTTACAAACAAACAAAATTAACTACATTGCTCCTTTTGTAAGTGTAATTCATTCGATAGACAGTTTTCAACTTCTGAACAAGTTAAATTGTTATGCTCTAAAATATAACCGTAGAATAAAAGTTTTATTACAAATACATATTGCACAGGAAGTACATAAATTTGGCTTTTCCTTCGAAGAAATCGAAAAATTACTCAGTGACAAATTATGGAGGACTCTTAAAAACATAAATATTGTAGGTTTGATGGGTATAGCTACTTTTACGAAAAATCGAGCTCAAATAACAAGAGAATTTACTACACTTTCCAATTTCTTTTTGAAATTAAAAACTCAACATTTTATTGATAAAAGTAGTTTTAAAGAGCTATCAATGGGAATGAGTGATGATTATCTATTAGCTATCAAACAAGGGAGTACAATTGTGAGGATAGGAAGTAGTATTTTTAGAAAAAAAAACAAAAATAACAAAAAAAATGAAACTAAAAGGAATATTTAAACAATCGTCTATAGTTACGCAATTTTTAGTATTATTTTCTGTAACTATAATAGGATTGACAATAACCTCTATAATTGGCAGTATCATTCTAATGATAAAATTTGGATCAGAAACTCCAACAATAATTCAGGAAATTATGCAAAATATAGTAGAATACCCTGAATGGATGAAAAATATTCAGTTCCTTCAAACCATAGGGATATTTATTTTTCCAGCAATAATTTGTGCTTGGCTATTCAGTGACAATTATAAAAATTACTTACACATCGATACCTCTTTTCAATTGCATATTGTTGGTTTAGTGATTTTGAGTATGCTAGTAATTATCCCTTTTTTAAATAGCATCTATGTACTTAACCAACAAATAGTTTTCCCTGAACGTTTAAATGGATTAGAAGAATGGATAAAAAACCAAGAAAAAATAGCAAAGAAAGCTATTGATCAAATGTTATACATTTATCACTGGCAAGACCTAGTTTCTAATATTATGATAGTATGTGTATTTACAGCCATAGGCGAAGAATTTATTTTTAGGGGTATCTTACAAAATCTTTTAAGTAGATTTATTAAAAATCCATATATAGTTATTTGGATAGTAGCTATTTTGTTTAGTGCAAATCATCTCCAATTTTATGGATTTTTCCCACGTATATTACTAGGAGCTTATTTAGGCTATCTTTTGCATTATACAAACAGTATTTGGATTTCAGTTTTCGCACATTTTACAAATAATTTTTTTGGTGTTATAAATTCTTACATTTTTCAATGTAATTCTGAAATAGCAGAAAAAATAGATAACATTGGAATCGGAAATACCTGGTGGTTATCCGTTATTTCCTTAGTATTTTTTATTATACTCCTACGTATAATAAAAAATTATACTTATCCAAATCATCCAAAAATATTTTGATTAGTATATTTACAATTTACAAACTAATAATTGATAATTATGCCAACCCATAATATTCATAAAGTCACTATTCGACATCTTATTAAGATGAAATTACAAGGTGAAAAAATTTCTATGCTTACTGCTTACGATTATTCTATGGCTTCTATTATAGATAAGACAGGAATAGATGTTATCTTAGTTGGAGATTCAGCTTCCAATGTGATGGCAGGTAATATTACCACTCTCCCAATCACTTTAGACCAAATGATTTGGTATGCTCAATCTGTACGAAAAGCTGTTCGAAGAGCTTTACTCTGTGTTGATATGCCCTTTGGTTCTTATCAGGGGAATTCTAAAAGAGCTGTTCATTCTGCTATTCGTATAATGAAAGAAACAGGGGCTGATGCTATTAAAATAGAAGGAGGAAAAGAAATTCAAGAATCTGTAGAATTGATACTTTCATCTGGTATACCTATTATGGGACACCTAGGATTGACTCCACAGTCTATCAATAAATTTGGTAATTATTCCCTCCAGGCAACAAAAGAAGATGAAGCAAAAAGACTAATGGAAGATGCTTGTTTGTTGGAAAACATAGGTTGTTTTAGTATTGTTTTAGAAAAAATACCTACCAAGTTAGGAAAACAAGTAGCTCAAAAACTATCTATTCCTATCATCGGAATTGGAGCTGGTCCTTATATAGATGGACAAGTATTAGTTTTGCAAGACATGTTAGGAATTAATAAGAGTTTTACTCCACGTTTTCTTCGTCGCTATACAGATTTATATAACATTATTAAAAAATCCGTAGAACATTATGTTCAAGATGTAAAAAATTCCAATTTCCCTAATGAACAAGAATCATACTAAATAATGATTGATTTTTCCAAAATATCTTCGCCTGCTTATGTAATAGAAGAGAAATTACTTCGTAAAAACCTATCATTGATAAAATCAATCCAAGAAAAAGCAAAAATAGAAATTATACTTGCTTTTAAAGCATTTTCCATATGGAAAGCATTTCCAATTATCAAAGAATACATTCACTATTCCACGGCAAGCTCTGCTTGGGAAGCAAGATTAGCTTTAGAGGAAATGAAAAGCAAAGCTCACACCTATTCACCTGCTTATACTGAAAAAGATTTTTCGGTTATTAAATCTTGCAGTTCACATATTACATTCAATTCATTGGCACAGTTTTATCGTTTTTACAAAGAAACTTTGGTAAACTCAACAAAGATATCTTGTGGGTTACGCATCAATCCTAAGTATTCAGAAATAAAAACTAGTTTATACAATCCTACTATTCCAGGATCACGTTTGGGCATTACAAGAGAAGAATTAGGGAATAACCTCCCTGATGGGATAGAAGGATTACATTTTCATGCTTTATTCGAATCCAATTCTTATGCTTTAGAAAACATGCTAAAACATGTGGAGAATAAGTTTGGAGATTTATTCTCCAAAATAAAATGGCTAAATATGGGAGGTGGCCATCTAATAACACAAAAAGAGTATAACACAACACATTTGATAGAATTATTACAAAATTTTAAGGAAAAACATCCTCATTTGCAAATTATTTTAGAACCAGGAGCTGCTTTCGTTTGGAAAACAGGGGTATTAGTTTCTTCTATAGTGGATATCGTAAATAATAATGGAATAAAAACAGCTATTTTGGATGTTTCATTCACTTGTCACATGCCTGATTGCCTCGAAACACCATACCACCCAAAAGTTAGAGGAGCTTATCAAGAATCAACAAAAGGAAAACCTACTTACAGATTAGGTGGTAATTCTTGTTTAAGTGGAGATTTTATAGGTGATTGGTCTTTTAATAAAGAATTACAAATTGGAAATAAAATTATCTTTGAAGATATGATTCATTACACAACAGTAAAAAGTACTATGTTTAATGGCATTCCTCACCCAAATTTATGTCTATGGAAAACAAATAACACGTTAGAAATTTATCGACAATTCAATTACGATGATTATAAAAATAGAATGAGTTAAACTATATTTATTTAACTCATTCAGATAATTATTTTATAATTTTGAAAAAGGGATAAAAAGTTGTAAATTTGGAATGTTCTGGAAAAAGTGATAAATTCATATTTTTAGGACATTAGAGTCTTGTTTTGATCTTTGAAATTTTTTCATAATTGTATGTAGTACAAGTTTCGAGATATTCCTTCTTTAAAGAAGTTAGGAAATATTATAGAAAGGATTTCGTTTAGAAATTATTCGTTAATAATAAGTTTAAGAATTAAAGATAAAGATTAACAAAGAAGAGTTTGATCCTGGCTCAGGATGAACGCTAGCGATAGGCTTAACACATGCAAGTCGAGGGGTAACAGGTCTTCGGATGCTGACGACCGGCGAACGGGTGAGTAACGCGTATGCAACTTACCCATAACTTGGGAATAGATCGAAGAAATTCGGAGTAATACTCAATAATACAAGGGTGCTGCATGGTATTCTTGTTAAAGATTTATCGGTTATGGATGGGCATGCGTTCTATTAGGTAGTTGGTGAGGTAACGGCTCACCAAGCCAACGATGGATAGGGGAACTGAGAGGTTGATCCCCCACACTGGTACTGAGACACGGACCAGACTCCTACGGGAGGCAGCAGTGAGGAATATTGGTCAATGGACGGAAGTCTGAACCAGCCAAATCGCGTGAAGGAAGAAGGTATTATGTATTGTAAACTTCTTTTTTAGGAGAGTAAAATGCACTACGTGTAGTGTATTGTAAGTATCCTACGAATAAGCATCGGCTAATTCCGTGCCAGCAGCCGCGGTAATACGGAAGATGCAAGCGTTATCCGGATTTATTGGGTTTAAAGGGTGCGTAGGTGGTTCGATAAGTCAGTGGTGAAATCTCCTTGCTCAACGAGGAAATTGCCATTGAAACTATCGGACTTGAGAATGGACGAGGTAGGCGGAATTTGTAGTGTAGCGGTGAAATGCATAGATATTACAAAGAACTCCAATAGTGTAGACTGCTTGCCAGACCATGTCTGACACTGAGGCACGAAAGTGTGGGTAGCAAACAGGATTAGATACCCTGGTAGTCCACACTGTAAACGATGAATACTAACCGTTTGCGATATACAGTAAGTGGTCAAGCGAAAGCGTTAAGTATTCCACCTGGGGAGTACGCCGGCAACGGTGAAACTCAAAGGAATTGACGGGGGCCCGCACAAGCGGAGGAACATGTGGTTTAATTCGATGATACGCGAGGAACCTTACCCGGGCTCGAACGGTGTTTGAATATATCTGAAAAGATGTAGCTAGTGATAGCAAATATCGAGGTGCTGCATGGTTGTCGTCAGCTCGTGCCGTGAGGTGTAGACTTAAGTGTCATAACGAGCGCAACCCTTACCAATAGTTACCATCAGGTAAAGCTGGGGACTTTATTGGAACTGCCACTGTAAGGTGTGAGGAAGGTGAGGATGACGTCAAATCAGCACGGCCCTTATGTCCGGGGCGACACACGTGTTACAATGGGAGGTACAAAGGGTCGCTACCTGGCAACAGGATGCTAATCTCAAAAACCTCTCTCAGTTCGGATTAGAGTCTGCAACTCGACTCTATGAAGCTGGATTCGCTAGTAATCGCACATCAGCCACGGTGCGGTGAATACGTTCCCGGGCCTTGTACACACCGCCCGTCAAGCCATGGAAGCTGGAAGTACCTGAAGTATGTAACTGAAAAGAGCGTCCTAGGGTAATGTCAGTGACTGGGGCTAAGTCGTAACAAGGTAGCCGTACCGGAAGGTGTGGCTGGAACACCTCCTTTCTGGAGCATATTATAAGCGAGTAAAACACTACAGAAGTTCATCTTTGTACTACGCAATTATGAAACTATTTTTTACGAAAAAAATAAATATCGACCAATAGGACAAATAAAAAACTCATAGACTATTCTATGAAGTCCTATAGCTCAAAAAGTGTCTACTTTACTTGAGTTTCTATAAGGAATAAAAGGGTCTGTTTTCAATTATTATATTAGCTAGCTATTTGTTTCATTTTCCACACCACGCACTTTATTAAATCATTACTTGCCTTAAATCGGAGAAATGGGTTCATAAATGATACAGATGGACAGGAGGAACATAAATCAAAGAAAATCATTTACATAGTTTTATACACTTTTTGATAATTTTAATTAAAAAGAAGCTTTATATAAATCCCTTAAATTTTCTCTTAAAGAAAATAGTTAGATATGTCCAATATCCCATTTTATATGAGTATCTATTTTTTTTAGCCTTCGTTGTTTCTATGTTCAAAATCAGTATAAGCACATTCAATCAAAATTCATAGTTTCTTTTTTGTAATCAGTAAAACAATAGTATTGATTTTTATCATGAACTGGGTAAGATTATTATCTTAACTTTCTTTCTTTACATCAATCAAGAATCCATTTTAATATTTTTTTGATTATCGAACCTGAATCCGGAATTTTAAATTCCGGAAGGGATATTAGTTATTTTATTTTTTTATTCAAAAAAATGAAGTATATATCTCTGTTACTTTTGATTGATATATAAATCAATTAATCCCCCCTTATAACATCTACTTTAGAAAAGTATTATGAAACCAAAATACATACCCATAACTTTAAGTCAAATGTACTAACTATTTATTTTGAACAAATATTCAATAACATTGTTAAAACTTAAAGTCATAGCTATAAAATTAAAAAACATTAAATGATGCTATGCAAAATTATCTACAATAATTTCAATAAGAAATCTTTTCCATTTCTTATTGAAATGAACTAAAATCAGAAAGTTATATACTCTTAAATTTTATCCAAAAGATTATAACGCTTATCAATAAGATTTATTAATTATTATTTTCTCCGAAAAATGATATTTGCTGATGCAAAAAACAATATATACTCTTTATGAGTTTCATCAAAATTTAATTTTTCACTTATTCTTAATTTCATTTTTTAATAGTAAAGTATTAAAAATTATATGATTATCAATTTTCTCAAACATTTTACATTTAGCATGTATCAATAAAAAAGTAACAAAAGTCAAGGATTGACATTTAGAAAGCTATTATCTATAATTTATTAGCAGAAAAATTTACTTAAGTACAGTCCGTTATACTTCTTTGAAAACTCATTATTATTACATTTACGTATCCCATTACAAAATTTATTTTAAATAATAACCTTTTAATAGAATTTTATAAAAAAAAATCTAAAAAAATATCAGTTAATATTTTGAGAATAAAAATTGCTACGAAAATTACTATAAAATAGCAATTAGTTTTCAATTAGAAATCAATGGATATTATTATCAAAAACAAAAGAAATGAGGAAAAGTAAGAAAAAGTATACCAATCTATTATATTAATAGATTACAGTTTTATGGTGGAAAACTGTAATCTAAAGACAACTGTTGTAAGAACAGAAAAACAGCTCAAACCAAATAATTGAACAAAAACGAACAAATTAACGTAGTGCTTTTAAAAAAATGTATGAAAAATTCTGAATACTATAACGATCCATTAATACAGATATATTTTTACCATCACAAAACTACACTAACAAACTAAGAACTTTAAAAGACAAAACAGCAGGGAAGCTAATAATTTTTTAGAAGCTTAAATGTAGTTTCCTGAAAATCTTGCAAAATCAACTTAATATGTATTTAAGATACATGAAAACAACCTCATATTCCACTGCACTTTTTTTAATTTCTATTCTGTAGTCCATAGGGGAATCGAACCCCTCTTTCAAGAATGAAAATCTTGCGTCCTAACCGATAGACGAATAGACCGTACTTATATCTAAAATACGAAAATAATGCTTATTTTCAAATAAGCAAGATACCTCTTGTTTTTTCAAAGTTTTATATTTTTTCGTTTGAGATGCAAAACAAAACAAAAGCTATTATTCTATACAGTATCAACTATAATGATACTCATTCCATTATCCATGTTCTTACCGAAAAATTTGGGCCAATATCTTATTTAATATGCAAAGTTAAAAAACAAAAAATACGTTTATCAAAATCATTTTTTCATCCTTTATCCATAGTAGAACTAGATGTAGAACATCAAAATTTACGAGAGCTTCAACGTATCAAAGAAGCAAAAATTTATATACCATTGGTCTCTCTCTTAAATAATCCTATAAAAAGTAGTATTTGTATTTTTTTAGCTGAATTTATCAGTAGAATCATTAAAGAAAAACAATCAGACAAGCTCTTATTTGATTACATTCTCCAGTCTATCCAAATTTTAGAATTTACAAAAAGAAACTATACAAATTTTCATTTGGTATTTATAATTAATTTAAGTCGGTTTCTTGGATTTTATCCTGATAACACAAACTACCGTAAAGGAATGTATTTTGATATGCAGAATGGCATTTTTGTACAACAAAAACCTTTTCATATTAATTTCCTCTCTTCAAATGAAAGCTGGATATTTGCTGGGCTATTACAAATGACTTATGAAAATATGCTAAATTTTCAGTTTACAAAAAATGAACGAAAAAAAATTATTTACCAAATTTTAGAATACTACCACTTACATTTTAGTACCCATTTAAAGATAAAATCTTTAAAAATTCTGCACACGATTTTTGATTAATTAATGTTCAAAAACATTACCTTCGTACTTTTTCAGAAACAGTTAGTGCTACCTCTGTAGTTCAACGGATAGAACAAAAGTTTCCTAAACTTTAAATCTGGGTTCGATTCCCGGTGGAGGTACAGCTACTTTAAATCCACTCAAAATTCACATAAGAAAAAACATATCTATTCCATTTTTAGATAAACAAGTGGCTATCTTCCAGTCTCTTTAATTTCTTCATATTCAACGTACTCTCCCTTATCTGAACTTATTTTCTTTTTCTTTTGAGAAAAAGGTTGTACAATTTTAGATTTTGAATGCAAATACCATTTTCCTAAAAATAATCCACTAAAAGATATACAAACGAAAAGACCTAACACAAAAAAGAGAAATAAAAAAAACATAATAATTAAAAATCCAAGCATTTTTACAAAAAATCACGATCACCCTGAAAAATACAAATCTTAATCAAGAATTACAAAAAACAATTTTCACTAATACTTTAAAACATACAAAAATTACACTATGAAGAAAAAATGTGTATTTTCACATATTAAAATTCATATCAAACTTCTATAATCTGATGAATGATAAATGTAAAAAATTTGCTGAATATAAAAAATTAAATTTACCAAAGATAAGTAAAAAAATACTACAACACTGGGAAATAAATAATGTCTTTTTCCGAAGTATAAAAATCAGAGAAGGGAGACCTTCATTTATATTTTATGAAGGGCCTCCTTCCGCAAATGGAATGCCAGGCATTCATCATATTATAACACGAAGTGTCAAAGACATATTCTGCCGTTACAAAACTATGAAAGGATACCAGGTAAAACGAAAAGCCGGTTGGGATACACATGGGTTACCCGTAGAATTAGAAGTAGAAAAAGCTTTAAATATTACTAAAGAAGATATTGAAAAAAAAATTTCTATAGAAGAGTACAATATTACTTGTAGAAAAACTGTAATGAAATACACTAAAGAATGGGAAGATTTGACCCACAAAATGGGTTATTGGATAGACATGAACAATCCATACACTACTTGTGACAATCAATATATCGAAACACTTTGGTGGCTATTAAAGGAACTTCATAAAAAAGGATTACTATATAAGGGGTATTCTATTCAACCTTATTCACCTGCAGCAGGAACTGGATTAAGTACACATGAACTAAATCAACTGGGATGTTACCGAGATATAAAGGATACAACATGCACAGCTCAATTCAAAATCATAAATCCATTAATAGAAATGTCTGATTTTGGTGATGCTTTCTTTTTAGCTTGGACAACTACTCCTTGGACCTTGCCATCAAATACCGCTCTTTGCATAGGTATAAATATTGAGTATGTAGCTGTTCAATCCTACAATCCTTATACAGGGAAACCCATCACAGCTGTTATAGCAAAAGATTTACTTTTTACTCATTTCAATGAAAAAGCATCGAATATACCTTTAGAATCTTATCATCACGGAGATAAATTAATCCCCTTCAAAATAACTGGTTCATGGAAGGGAATATCACTGGTAGGTATGAAATATGAACAATTAATACCTTGGATATACCCTTATAAAGATGCTTTTTTTATTATTACCGGTGATTTTGTAACTACAAATAACGGTACAGGAATCGTTCACATAGCACCTACTTTTGGTACAGATGACTATAAAGTAGCAGTAGCTAATAATATTCCTCTTTTAATGATAAAAGATAAAAACGGGATTTGTCGACCAATGGTAGATAGTATAGGTAGATTCTTTCGTTTGGAAGATTTAGAAAAAAAATTTCTAAAAAAACAAATTAATGTTTCTCTCTATAATGAATTTGCTGGTAGATTCGTAAAAAATGCTTACAACAATAATCTAACAAATACAAAAACAACTCTTGATATCGATATTTGTATCATGTTGAAACAACAAAATCGTGCATTTAAAATAGAAAAACACATTCACAGTTATCCTCATTGCTGGCGTACAGACAAACCAATACTTTATTATCCACTAGATAGTTGGTTTATTCGGACAACAGCTGTTAAAGACAGAATGATCGAACTAAATAATACTATTAATTGGAAGCCTCAATCCATTGGGAAAGGACGCTTTACTAAGTGGTTAAAAAATCTTCAAGATTGGAATATATCTCGTTCTCGTTACTGGGGAACACCTCTTCCAATTTGGCGTACCCAGGATGGGACAGAAGAAAAATGTATTGGCTCAATTAAAGAACTAATGGAAGAAATTCAAAAAGCAATAAGAGCCGGAGTTATGTCAGAGAATCCTTACCAAAACTTAGAACATATTGATTTACACCGACCATATGTAGATAAAATTATACTGATTTCTGAGTCAGGCAAACCTATGAGACGAGAAAAGGATTTAATTGATGTTTGGTTTGATTCGGGAGCAATGCCATATGCCCAATTACATTATCCATTTAACAACAAAGAACTTATAGATAAGGGAGAGAGCTTTCCAGCCGATTTTATTTCTGAAGGAGTAGATCAAACTCGCGGCTGGTTTTTTACTCTACATGCAATCAGTATAATGGTCAAAGATTCAATAGCATTTCGTAATGTAATATCTAATGGGTTAGTTTTGGACAAAAATGGTAACAAAATGTCAAAACGTTTAAACAATACCGTAAACCCATTTGAAATTATTGAAACTTACGGTCCAGATACTTTACGTTGGTATATGGTCATTAATTCATCACCCTGGGATAATTTGAAATTTAATATAAAAGGAATAGAAGAAGCTTACCGTAAATTTTTCGATACACTACATAATACTTACTCTTTCTTTGCTCTATATGCTAATGTAGATAATTTTAATTATACAGAATCTGAAGTCCCTTTAGAAAAACGTCCGGAAATAGACCGTTGGATTCTTTCAATTTTAAATTCACTCATAAAAGAAGTAGATGAACAATTCTCTACATATGAACCTACTCGAGCCGCTCGTGCTATAAATAATTTTGTCAATGACAATCTGAGTAATTGGTATGTCCGCCTCAATCGAAAACGTTTTTGGAAAGGTGGAATGGATACCGATAAGCTCTCTGCCTATCAAACACTTTACATTTGTTTAAAAACTATATCTCAACTAGTATCACCAATTACTCCATTTTATGCAGATAAATTGTACATCGATTTGGTACAAGAAACTCAAATTTCTGTTCATTTATCTGACTTTCCTATTACTAACAAAAATTTAATAAACAAATCATTAGAAGAAAAAATGCAAATAGCTCAAGATATTTCTTCCATGGTATTAGCATTACGTAAAAAAGCCAACATCAAAGTACGACAACCTCTTTCTTCCATTACAGTTGTAGTTTTAGATGATCGGCAAAAGGAAGCAATAACATCCATACAGAGACTGATATTAAATGAAACAAA
The DNA here is from genome assembly GCF_055395615.1 of Azobacteroides sp. (SeqCode). Lineage (NCBI taxonomy): Bacteria > Pseudomonadati > Bacteroidota > Bacteroidia > Bacteroidales > Azobacteroides (SeqCode) > Azobacteroides sp. (SeqCode). Next base: position 177,253 of record NZ_AP014701.1, read on the forward strand.
TGTAGAAGAAATTAAATATGTAGATAACACCGAAGATATTCTAATAAAAAAGATAAAACTTAATTTTAAAAAATTAGGGCCTCGCTATGGTAAAATAACGAAGAATTTAGCAAAATTTATTTCAAGTATATCGCAAGAAACTATTTCTCAATTTGAACGAATTGGTAAAATTTCCATTCCGATATCTGGAAAATCAGTAGAAATTACTATTGAAGACGTAGAAATTGTATCTAAAGATATACCAGGATGGTTAGTTACTAATAACTTGAAATGGACAGTAGCATTGAATATTACTATTTCTGATAAATTGAAAAAAGCAGGCGTTGCTCGAGAATTAGTTAATCGTATCCAAAATATTCGTAAGGCTAACGACTTTAAAATTACAGATAGAATTAATTTAATTATTAAATCAGATAGTTATATCAATGAAGTAATAAAAGAAAATAAGAGATATATCGAAAGTCAAACGCTTGCTAATAACATTACAATATCAGATAATATAGAAGGGATTGAATTAAAATTAGGGGAATTCAATTTGTTAGTTAGTATAACAAAAACTCCCAATAATACGCTATAATGAATTCTGAATTAGAATTGGTAATTTTAAATAAAAATCCTATTTTTGGGAGAATTTAAATCCAAGTATTATGAATAGGGAAAAAAAATATTCAGATGAAGAATTGGAAGAATTTCGTACTCTAATATTAGAGAAATTAAAGATGGCAGAACGAGACTATAATTTACTAAAATCTACTGCAATAGATAGAGATGAAAACGAGGATATAGATTCATCTCCCGTGTACAAAACCTTAGAAGAAGGTGGAGCTGCTCTATCCAGAGAGGAAACTAGTCGCTTGGCACAAAGACAACTACAATTTATTCAAAGCTTAAAATCTGCTTTAAAACGTATAGATAATAAAACTTATGGTATATGTCGTATTACGGGACAGTTAATTCCTAAAGAACGGTTGCGTGCTGTACCTCACGCAACACTGAGTATTGAAGCAAAAAAGAAATGATTATTAAAAGATTTTGGGTAATTATTTTTGTGGTATTCATTCTTTTATCAGATCAAGTTGTCAAAATTTGGATAAAAACTCATTTTTTTTTGTATGAAGATAGATGTGTTGCCAATTGGTTTCATGTTCAATTTGTAGAAAATAATGGTATGGCTATGGGAATAGATATACTAGATAAAATGTTTTTATCTATTTTTCGTATCATTGCTTCCATTGGATTTTTTTTCTATCTGCGTCTACTCATAAAGAGAGATTTTAATTTGGGATATGTTCTTTGTATATCTATGCTCTTTACTGGATCAATTGGAAATATTGTAGATAGTGTTTTTTATGGGGTTATCTTTAGCGATAGTACTCCTCAGATTATGTCTACTCTTTTTCCATCTAAGGGATACTCAACTTGGTTATACGGAAAAGTAGTAGACATGTTTTATTTTCCTCTGTTCAAATTTATCCTGCCAGCATGGATACCTTTTGTTGGAGGAAATAAATTTGTATTTTTTCCTTATGTCTTTAATTTGGCAGATACTTTTATTAGCATAGGAGTTGCTGTTCTATTACTATTTTATCGAAACACATTTTCTATAAGTTTTAAAAAAATTCATAATAAAAATTAATTTTCATTTAATTTGACTTCTCAATAAATAATGACCGGCGATTATCTACACACCTGTTAAATACTATTCAGTATACGATTCTAAAATCGTATAATAATTTTTATCTTTACAAAAAAAATATTAACTCTTTTTTATGTTTAAAACCCACCCAATAGGTTTATATACTTTGGCCCTAACAAATACCTGTGAACGTTTTGGTCATTATACCATGCTTGCTGTTCTTACGTTATTTTTACAAGTAAAATTTGGACTTACAGCCGCTTATACTGCGACTATACTAGGTATTTTTCTGGGTGTTGTTTATTTTACACCTCTACTTGGAGGAATTTTGGCTGATAAACGATGGGGTTATAGAAAGACAATAAAATTTGGGATTTTTATTATGTTCAGTGGATATTTTCTACTTGCTTTTTGTGTTAAAATATTCGTTCAAGAGTGTATTGTTTTAATGTCAGTATTCCTAGCACTTTTAACAATTTCTATTGGAATAGGACTTTTTAAAGGTAATCTTCAAGTTTTGGTAGGTAATCTCTACGATTCTCCAGAACGACAATCTCAAAGAAATAATGCGTTTAGTATCTATTACATGGCTCTTAATATTGGTACTCTTTTTGCTCCTACTGTTGCTGAAAAAATAACAAACTTTGTTCTCATCAAAAATAGATTATCCTACGATGCAAAAATTCCAACTTTGACTCATCAATTTCTTAATAAAACAATTAATGCTCAAGGTATATCTGAGCTTACCAACTTAGCATCATTGCAGCAAGTTAAAATAACAGATTTAACTGCTTTTAGTCATTTTTACATAAATAGATTATCAGAATCATACAACTCTGTATTTTGGATGGCTTGTTTTATTCATATTATCTTAATGCTCATTTATCTTTTTTTTAGAAAAACCTACGAACCTGTAAATTTTTATAAAAAAAAATCCACTCTTAATTTAGAAAAAACAAAAAAAATGTTTACTCCAAAAAAAATTAAAGAAAAAATTGTCACACTTATTCAGGTTTATCTTATAGTTATATTTTTTTGGATGTCATTTGACCAAAATTGGCTTACACTGACCTTTTTTGCACGAGATTATACAGCAAGCAGCGTAGTAGGACTAGATCGTATCGAATTTGATGTAATTAGTCTCTCATTAATCGTATTTACGATATATAGTTTATTTGGTATTTTTCAATCTAAAAATAGAAAGGGGAAATGGATTTATGGAATCATATTAATAATAGCTATTATTTTTATTTTTATTGAATATAATTATATAAAACCAGTTATTCCAATTAGTCCAGAACTTTTCCAACAATTCAATCCATTCTTTGTAATAATATTAACTCCGGTTTTTGTGTATATATTTAATTTCTTAACAAAAAAAGGAAAGGAACCTTCTGCTCCATGTAAAATAGGAATTGGCATGCTTGCTGCTTCATTAGGATATATAATCCTAACTATAGGTTCTATTAGCTTAAAAACTCCTATCGAATTAGAAAGTTTAGGAGGAGTAAGCGATAATTTAGTATCACCAAATTGGTTGATACTAACATATTTTATTCTTACTTCTGCCGAATTGTTATTAAGTCCAGTAGCTATTTCTTTTGTATCAAAAGTAGCCCCCCCTCAATACAAAGGAATAATGATGGGAGGTTGGTTCGTATCCACAGCTATTGGAGGATATTTAGTTTCTCTTATTGGTTATTTATGGGGCAGTATACACTTATGGAAAGTTTGGGGAATACTGGCAATTTGCTGCTTACTTTCAGCTTTTTATACTTTTTCTATTTTACAAAAAATGGAAAAAGTATAAAAATGAATTTGTAAATAAAATTTACAAATTTTGACTTGTTTTTTTGTGCAAATCATAGTATTCTGGTATTTCCTTTATAAAAACGTATTTCCCCTGTTCGCTTACGTTATAGCAATAGTGCTGTAACCCATTGCTAACAATTAGCCAAGGTACTTTCAAACTCATATTATAGCGAATAATTTGTTCAAAACATTTCTTTGTAAGAATTACAAAAGGTGATTTATATTCAACAATCATTTGAGCGTGAAATAAACAATCATAAAGAATTGTATCGCATCGACAATTCAATTTCCCTAACTTAATACAAATCTCATTCGCTAATAACCCCTCTGGATAGTGCTTATAACTAATAAAATAGTTAACAAAATGTTGTCGTACCCATTCTTCTGGAGTTAAACGGACATATTGTTTTCGCAAACGATCAAAAACATATTCTTTATTTCCTTGTTCTCTTATATTTAAATTGGCAGGTGGAAGATTTAGTTCGTACATAATTCAGTTTTTATTTAATTTTGATCATTATACTGTAATAATTACGGAAATCCAAAAATAATTACAATAATGTCAAAAAATATGAATTTCAAAACGATAGAAAATACTATACGAACGAAACAGTTTGTGCCTATATATCTTTTTCAAGGAGAAGAAAGTTATTATATAGATTTATTAACTAATTTATTGATACAATCAGTTTTAGAAAAAACAGAAAAAGATTTTAATCAAACCATTGTTTATGGAATGGAAACAGACGTTGCAAGTATTATTAATATTTGTCAAAGGTATCCTATAATGGCAAAACACCAATTAGTAATTATAAAAGAAGCACAAATGTTGAAAAACATAAACGACTTGCTCTATTATGTTAAAAATCCACTCTATTCTACAATACTTGTCATCAACTACAAGTATGGGAAACTAAATGGGAAAAAGAAACTTGTAGATGAAATAGACAAAGTAGGTATTGTTTTTGAATCAAAAAAAATATACGAAGATAAAATTCCTGATTTCATTATTAATTATTTGAAAAAGGAAAAAATTGAAATTGATTTTCAAATGGCAAAATTTCTTGCGGATTGCTTAGGCAATTATTTAAGTAAAATAGTAAAAGAATTAGATAAACTGTCCATTATTCTCCCCCTTAATCAAAAAAAAATTACAGCCGAAATAATAGAAAAAAACATTGGAATCAGCAAAGATTTTAATATTTTTGAATTACAAAAAGCTATTGCTACAAAAAATATATTAAAAGCTAATCGTATCGCTTTTTACTTCGAGCAAAATCCAAAAAGAAATCCCCTAATACTCACTTTAACTGTATTATTCGGGTTTTTTGCTAATTTGATGATTTGTCAATACGAAAAAGACCAATCAAAAGAACACATTATGCAAATTTTAGGATTTAAATGGGACTTTCAAATAACTGATTATATGCAAGCAATGAAACATTACACATCAACTAAAATAATGAATAATATATCGTTAATACGAGAATATGATGCTAAAGTAAAAGCTGTAAAAAAATCTTCTATAAATCAAAATAAATTGTTAATAGAACTCCTTTATAAATTAATGCATTAAATTTATAAAGGAGTTCTATTAACAATTTCAAGAAACAGACTCTAAATTGGATTGATAGAAGCTAGAAAATAAACAATCACAAAATACATAGAAAAGAAATTAGTTATCCACCTTTTAAAAGAGCAAAAAAACAATCTCCATTTATTAATTAATTAGTGAAAAAAAATCTCATTAATTAATAATAGAAAATTCAATTTCTTGTGATCCATCTGGGGCTCGAACCCAGGACCCCATCCTTAAAAGGGATGTGCTCTACCTACTGAGCTAATGAATCTTACATAGAGTACCTCATAAAGGTATATTATTTTTTAGATTGTGCAAACGAAAGTTAGAGAGAAATTTATATCAAGTGTTAAATAAAATGTTTGACAAAACGTATATCTTTTAAAGATAAATCTCTTTTTATCACAACAATCAAATAAATAATTATCAAAACTGTATTAAATACAAGATGAAAGCACCCATTACATATCGGAGTAAAACATGAAACAGTATACAAAATTACTGCAAGACAAGTGTAAAGTCCTATAGATTTAAAATCATATCGAATAGGATAGTATTTTTGTCCAATAAAATACGAAACAAACATAATAAATCCATCTCCTATAAATCCTGCCCATGCACAGGCTCGATAGCTATATCTAGGAATAAAAAGAATATTAATAACAACAAGTAATACAAAAGCAGTAGTAGAAAAAATAGCCCCCCAATATGTCTTATCCACTAATTTATACCACACAGAAAGATTAAAATAAATAGCAAAAAATAATTCACTCAATAAAACAATAGGAACAATTTTTAAAGCTCTAAAATATTCAGGGGCAATCAGATATTTAATTATATCAAGATAAAACACAACTCCTAAAAAAACTAGTAACCCTAAAATGATAAAATATTTCATTACACCAGCATACAACTCTTTAGCATCTTTTCCCCTACTTTTTTCAAAAAAAAAGGGTTCATATGCATATCGAAACGCTTGAGTAAACATCATCATTATAAGTGCTATCTTAAAACAAGCACTATAAACACCTAATTCATCAAACATTGGCCAATCACCAGTATAAAATACTGGAAATATCAATTTATCCACTACATTACTACTTACTCCAGTGATTCCCATAATCATCAAAGGGAAACAATAACGAAACATCTCTTTTGCTAAGTTTGAATCAAATTTATATTTAAATCCAATTAATTCTGATAAAAGACAAAGTAACTCAATAGATGTTGCCAATAAGTTAGCAACAAAAACATACCCTAATCTAAACTCATCTTTCCAAAACCATGTAATTAAGGAAGGATTGTATTTATTTATCCTTGGACAAATTAAAAGAAATAAAATACAAAAAGCCGTATAAAGTACAACGTTTAATACCTTTAATATTCCGAATTTTAAGGCTTTTTTTTTATATCGTAAATAAGCGAACGGAATTGCACTAAAAGCATCCATACTTAATATAATAATAACCATACGGATATATATATCCGGTATTTCACTATTCCATAAATAAATTTTCAAAAAAGAAAGAAAACTTAAAAAGCAAATTAAAAATATTAATACAGTAGAACTAACAACAATAAGAGTAGTAGAATAAACCGTAACAAGTAAATACTTATCAGTTTGGTTAGCAAAACGAAAAAAACCAGTCTCCATTCCAAACGTAAGAATAACAATAATTAACGCAGCATATGCATAAAGATTAGTCATCATACCAAAGTCGTTCTTGGTAAGGGTATAAGTAAAAAGAACAGTAAGTAACCAACTCATCATTTTTGATGCTATAGTACTCCCTCCATAGATAAAACTATCCTTTACTAGGGATTTTGTTCTAGACATAATATTATATCAACTATCTGTAATTTGTTTAGATTAAGTACACTTTATACATAGCTTTTAAAAAAAATATTACAACACTTCCTGATATTTCTTATCAATTAAAACAAAAAACAACCATTTATAACTACATATATTAATAAATAAAAAACAAATTATTTAATTATATCTTCCCCATTTTTTAACTTTTCAATATGCAGTTGAGATTTATTTTTACTATTTAGTGTAACAATTACCTCCGTTTTCGGCACTATTATAATACAATCTCTTATTATCTTATACACTTATATTCCATTATTATTGTCGTATTTGTTTTAAATACTAATTCTACTACCTTAACTATATCTACAAAAACAATTTGTATTATCTCAAAAAAATCCGAAAATTTTCCAAAACAAACTTTTATATTACTCATTTATACTTTCTTTTTTGTGAATGAATTCTATAACAGAACTAAACTTATCAAATAAGTTCAACAATTCAAATACAGATTTTTATAAATACAAATTATCTATCGAATTATCAAGAATATCCATTTATTTTGTTATAATTAAGATAGATATGCTATAACTCTTTGCATTAAGACATATTCATAACAAATAACAGCAATAAAATTGATAAAAACTTTTTCATAAATTTTACTAAGTAGTTTCATCTATAAAGTGTTATTATTATCAATAGTAAATACTACGCTCCTCCAATATCTCACTGTAATCATTTTTGTACATCTACTTCATTTGTTTAATTCTATTAACATGTCCTCATTTTTCATCTTAAACACAACGAAGATTGGCATTAACTAACGGCATTTTTTCACAATTTCTTTTCTCTCAATCAATCACTAATATAAGAACTGAAATCTATCAGGATACACATCATTCAGCAAAAATATCAATTAAATTAATACTTTATTCATACTATTTGTGATATGTAAGTATAAGAATAATAGCATAATATCAATTCTTAAAATCAGAAACTAAATACATGTATTTAGTTTCTGATTCAGTTTCTATTCATCATAATGAATTCTATGATTGAAACACTGTCTTACTATTTTTTTTACCACCAAATAATCATCCTCTTACCGATCAATACAGGGAACAACATAATCTAAAGAACCACCAAGCATAACTAAATCTGCCACTTTTGTACCTACAGCAATGATTTTTAAAGTATTTACTAAAGTCATACAAGGAGAACGGAACTTAACACGATAAGGATACTTCCCCCCTTTACTATGAATAAATATGTCAAATTCACCTCTTGATCCTTCTACTCTCTGATGAAATTCTCCTTCAGGAAGCTTAACAATAGATTTTGTTTTTACAGCATAAGCACCGCCTGGCATACTATCTATCAATTGCTCTATAATTTTTAATGATTCTTCTATTTCGTCCAAACGAATAATATAACGATCAAAAGTTAATCCATCCGTACGAAGTATTTCTTTAAATTCAATACATTTATAAGCTGCATACGGTTCTATATTACGAATATCATTACTCCAACCAGAAGCTCGTCCTGTGGGACCGGTTGCTCCCAATGAAATAGCCTGTTCTTTACTCAAATAACCTACATCCTGCATACGTCCCCTTACTATTGGATTATCTGTAAATAAAAGGTGATGTTCCTTCAACATTTTGCGCATATAAAGAATAAATTCCTTAACCTTACGTTGAAAATTTGGGTGAATATCATTCACTACACCACCAATTATACTATAATTAGCCATTAAACGACCACCGCAGGTTTCTTCAAAAATATCCATAATCTTTTCTCTGTCTCGCATCCCGTAGACAAAAGCTGTAATTGACCCCATATCCATTGCCATACACCCCCATCCTAATAAATGAGAAGCAATACGAGTCAATTCATCAATAATAGTTCGAATGTAATGCGCTCGTTCAGGGATTTCCAATTCTAACCCTCTTTCCACAACCAAACACATCCCATGACGATTGATAGTCCCGGAAAGGTAATCCAAACGTTCTGTCAAATGCAACATTTGAGAATAAGTATAAGATTCACAAATTTTTTCAATGCCACGATGGATATAACCAAAGTTTGGATCTACTTTTTTAATAATTTCACCATCCAACGCAATACGAAGATGAAGTACCCCATGTGTAGCCGGATGTTGAGGTCCAAAATTTACCACATAGTCTCCCTTTTCAAAAACACTACTATTTTCTCCTACCTTTTCCATAATATCCAGCTTCTCATTAAAAAGAGGAATGGAATTTATCTCTAAACTAGCATCATAATCTTTCCGCAAAGGATAACCTTTCCAGTCCTGACGCAAAAATAAACGACGCATATCCATATTATTTACAAATCGGATACCTAAAAAATCATAAATTTCTCTCTCATACAATCCCGCTGATTGCCACAAGTCGCAAATAGAATCAATTTGTGGATTTTCTCTATTACTCGTATAAGTTTTTAATACAACTATATAAGTAGGAAATTGAGTAGAAGATAAATAATAAATAACTCCCAAACTATCCAAATAATCTATTCCAATAATATCCATTAAAAAATTAAATGATAATTTATCATTATACTTTAATGAAAGAGCTGTTTGTCTAAGTTTTTCTTTTAACGTTGAGACAGTATAAGTTTTACCAACCATTTTTTCTATAGTAACAGGAAGCCTCAGCAATAATTCATCAATAATTTTCACTGTTTACCTCCCTTCAAGACACTGTTTAGTTCTGGATGAGGTTGTTTTGGCAGTTTAAAAAAAATCTGTACTTTAATTTTACGTGCCAATTGCATCATACCATAAATCATAGCATTGGGACAAGGAGGACAACCAGGAATATATACATCTACAGGAATAATTTTATCTATTCCCATAACCGTATGATAAGAATTTTTAAATGGACCACCACCAATTGCACAACTACCAAAAGCCATAACATATTTAGGTTCAGCCATTTGATCGTATAAACGCCTCAATACAGGAGCCATTTTATAAACAATAGTACCACAACAAAAAATCACATCTGCTTGACGCGGACTATTACGTGTAATCTCCCAACCAAAACGAGCAAAATCATAACGAGCAGAGCCTAAACACATAAACTCTATACCACAACAACTTGTTGCAAAAGTCAGCGGCCATACCGAATTGGAACGCCCCCAGTTTATTAAGTTTATTAATTTAGTTATAACAACATTAACACCATTCTCCTGTAATTCTTTTAGGTACTTTTCAAGGTATTCATTATCCTCAAAATCTCCAGTTTTCATATTTCGGATATAAATATCTTTTACTTCCATTGCAAAGCTCCTTTCTTCCAGGAATAAACCAAGCCAAATACTAAAACGATAAAAAAGAATGCCATACAAAATAAACCTCTTATTCCTAAATCTCTTAAGACACTTGCCCAAGGGAACAATAATACGGTTTCCACATCAAACACTAAATATAAAATTGCAAAAAGGTAATAACCTACATTAAATTGAGACCATGAACTTCCTCTTGTAGGAACCCCACATTCATATGATTCTCCCTTTGCTGAATTGATAGATTTTGGAGATAGCAACCATGCAAGGAACAAAGCTGTTACTACCATAAAAATAGCTGTCAACAAAACAACTACAAATAAAGCAGAATTAGTCATAACTTAGCAATATTATTATATTGATACATAGCCAATTAATATATAAAACCCTGATTTTCAAATTTACAACTCATTTTTTATAAAAACAAAGCGAATATTTCTCTTTATTTAAAAAGCCATACGAAAATATTATATTTATGTATATAGATTGAATCTACTTGTAATATTAAGTTTATGGAACTTCTTAAAGTTATTAAAAACGATGCTTGGCTTAGACCCTATAAAAAAGTGATAGAAGGTCGTTATGAGTATTTCCTTCGAAGAGAAAAGGAACTGACAAATAACTATAGAATGACTCTTAGTGACTTTGCATCAGGGTATCTATATTTTGGATTACATCATACATCCTCAGGTTGGGTATTTAGAGAATGGGCTCCAAATGCTACAAAAATTTACTTAATAGGTAATTTCAATGATTGGAAAGAAAAAGAAAAATATCAACTTAAAAGATTAGAAAACGGAATATGGGAACTTCACTTGCCAAAAAATAAGCTCCAACATAAAGACCTTTATAAACTAAAATTATATTGGAAAAATGAAGTAGGTGAACGTATTCCAGCTTGGACAAAACTTGTCATTCAAGACAAAAAAAACAATATTTTTAATGCCCAAATATGGGAACCTAATAATCCCTATCAGTTCAAAAATAAATTTTTCCAACTAAAAACCACTCCTTTGTTAATTTATGAGTGTCATATCGGTATGGCAACTGAGAATGAAAAAGTCGGAACTTATAAAGAATTTATAAAAAATGTCCTTCCTCGAGTCAAAACAAATGGATACAATACTATCCAAATTATGGCAATACAAGAACACCCTTTTTATGCTTCATTTGGATACCATGTGTCAAATTTTTTTGCTACTTCTTCGCGTTTTGGTACTCCAGATGATTTAAAAAGACTAATTGATACAGCTCATTCTATGAATATAGCTGTAATCATGGACATTGTTCATTCTCATTCGACAAAAAACGAGATGGAAGGATTAGGGAGATTTGATGGCTCTTACAATCAATATTTTCATCAGGGAGAAAGAAGAAAACATCCTATTTGGGATTCTCTTTGTTTTAATTATAGAAGAAATGAAGTTTTGCACTTTCTATTATCCAATTGCAAGTTTTGGTTAGAAGAATATCATTTTGATGGATTTCGTTTTGATGGAGTAACTTCTATGCTATATAAAAATCATGGGTTAGGAGAAACAATTACTAGCTATGATGATTATTATAATCATAATCAAGATGAAGATGCTATTTGTTACCTCACACTTGCCAATCGTTTAATACATGAAGTCAATAAACATGCCATTACTATTGCTGAAGAAATGAGCGGAATGCCCGGGTTATCCGTTAAAGTAAATCATGGAGGATACGGATTTGACTATCGCTTGGCAATGAATATTTCAGATTATTGGATTAAGTTAATCAAAGAGAAGAAAGACCAAGATTGGCATCCTTTGGACATATGGTTGGAATTAACTAATCGTCGAATAGATGAAAAAACTATCAGTTATGCAGAAAGCCATGATCAAGCATTAGTAGGAGACAAAACAATAATTTTTCGATTGATAGATGCAGAAATGTATACTGGAATGAGTAAAATATATAAAGTGGATTCTTTAGTGATAAATAGAGGGATGTCCCTTCATAAAATGATCCGATTAATTACGGCATCTACCATATGCGGTGGTTATTTGAATTTCATGGGAAATGAATTTGGACATCCTGAGTGGATAGATTTTCCTCGTCAAGGAAATGGTTGGTCATACAAATATGCACGCAGACAATGGCATTTAGCTGACGATAACAATTTGAAATATAAATATCTAGGAAATTTTGATAGAGCTATGATTCTTCTGATTAGCAATATAGAAAACTTTCAAGCAATTCCACTTCAAAAAATATGGGATAATGAGTATGATCAAATATTAGCCTTCTCTCGTAATGACATGGTTTTTGTATTTAATTTCAATCCTGTTCAATCGTTTACAGATTATGGTTTTTTGGTAGTACCATATAAATACAAAATAATCCTTAATACTGATTCTCTCATATTTGGAGGATTCGGTTTGATAGATGATACAATTGAATATTTTACTACTTATGATGAATTCTATAAAAAAGAAAAGAAAGAATGGTTAAGACTATACTTACCGGCAAGAACAGCCGTAGTACTTAAACGAATAAAATAGGAATAAATAAAAAACTAAATCATTAGTAATAAAGTAAAACTTTTTTATACCATGATGAATGCTACTACTTGCGATAGTACTTACATTTTAAGATTCATTAACCCAATATAATGAAATATATGATATTATAGAATATATGGTGTATAGGGTCATATAAACATAAGCATTATTTACAAGTATACAATTAATTAATCTGGAAAATTTTTATTTTATTGCTTTAGCTGAATTAATACATAAAGGCATTTCCTAATTCAGTTCTAATTTAGGAAGAAAACTTCATACTTTTTTAGTGTTGATGAGCTGAAAAAAGCAATTATTGTAAAGTTTTAACATAATCAATTAACAATTAACTTTAATTGATTATTGTGTTTATCAGAGAATGAGAGTTCTTTATACTCTATTAGGTCTTCAAAAAGTAAAGAGAGACAAATTAACTCATTTTAGTAAATGAGTACAATTTCTCAGTTCATGTTTGTGTACTAATACAGTATCTCTAATATAGTATATTCTCAAAGAATATATCCTAAAATAGGAAAAACAAAAAGAAAACGAGTAATTTTGTTTTTTTGACTAAAAATACTTACTAGAAAACACAACAAATGTGAATACTGAAAAATCAACTTGAAGAGTTATTTTCTTTTGGTTTATCCGAAAATACTTATGTCTGTTTTTACAGTTTTATAAGGCAACAAAAAATCATGTTTATTACAAAGTATATGGTGTAAGGTATATAAATTTGACATGGAATATATACAAAGTACACGAAATATCGATCGAGAAGAAACTGTCTTCATTTTAAATATTTTTCTCATTGATATAATCACAATATTGTAATACAAATTACAATGTTACGGCGGCTATGTCAATGCTTTTATAACATCATATAATTTATTATGAAATTTACAAACAACAAAACATCAAAAATTATCATAAGTACGCAAAATCCTATCATTAAGAATATTCGAAAATTGAGAATAAAAGCATACGAACGGAGGCTACAGAAACTTTTCATTGTTGAAGGTGCTCGTGAACTTAGTCTGGCTTTATCCGGCAAATATGTACTAGATACAGTATATATTTGCTTCGAATTATTTGAAAAATCTAATTATTCCAAAATAATTAATATCATTCCTTCAAGTATAGTTTATAAAGTCAATAGAGCTGTTTTTAACAAAATTGCTTGTCGAGAAAATTTTCAAGGAATATTAGCATTAGCTAAACCTAAACTTCATTTACTAACAGACTTGAATTTATCAAACAATCCTTTTATTATAGTATTAGAGTCAATAGAAAAACCAGGTAACCTTGGAGCTATTCTCCGAACAGCTAAAGCTGCAAAAATTGATGCAACGATAATTTGTAATCCTTCTATTGATATTTATAATCCGAATGTTATTCGTTCAAGCATAGGATGCTTATTTACTACTCCAATTGCTGTTACTACAAATGAAGAAGCATTTACTTATCTGAAGAATAAATCTATTCAAATACTTGCTGCCGAACTTACTGCTTTCAAATGGCACTACAACACAAATTTTACTTCTTCTTCAGCAATTGTAATAGGGTCAGAAGCTACTGGTCTTACTGATTTTTGGTTAAATAATGCTCATCAACGAATTAAAATACCGATGCAAGGGGGTACAGATTCATTGAATACTTCAGTTGCCACTGCAATCATTACATTCGAAGCTATACGTCAAAGAAACTCTTTTTTGTAAAAAAAAATCTCATTATAGAAATGATACTTAAGAATGTACTATTTAGTATTTTATACTACACAATTGTCATCATGATTTTCTCAAAATATCGTATTTTTTGTATAAAGCATAATCAAGAGTAAATTTTATAAAAACTTTCTTATATTTCTAAGCTCTTGGATGAGCTTGACAATATATCTTTTTTAGTTCATCAAAAGCTATATGAGTGTAAATCTCAGTAGAAGCAAGACTGGAGTGTCCTAATAATTCCTTAATTGTATTCAAGTCAGCTCCATTGTTTAACATACTTGTCGCAAACGTATGTCTCAATATATGAGGACTTCTTTTAGATAAATTTGGAACATTAAGTAACCTTTTTTTAACGATATAATATATGATAGTACGATTCAATGGACGACCATTTTTTTGCACAAAAAATGCTGGGTTCTCTAGATTTTTAATTATCCTATCTCTAACAGTTTGATAAGATTTTAAAACCTCTTTTAATATTTTTGAAAATGGAATTAATCGCTGCTTATTTTGCTTCCCAGTTACTTTTATCAAATTTGATCCAAAATCAATATCTTCATCTTTTAATCCTGCTAACTCCGTACAACGAATACCTGTTGTATAAAAAACTTCCAAAATTGTCTTATCTCTTCTACCTTCAAAACTCCTTTCTTTCGATAAATTTGACAACAAATTATTCATTTCTTTGTCTCTAACAAAATGAGGAAGCATTTTGTTAGTTTTTACTCTTATAATAGTCTTGATAGGATTAATTTCTATCTGTTTTTTTTGATACAGATACTTAAAAAATGATTTTAACGAACTCAATTTTCTATTAATAGAGCAAGGAGAATATTTTTCTTTCATTAAAAAAACAATCCATCGGCGAACAATACATGTATCAATAGTTTGTAGATTAAATACTTTTTCATCTAAAAAAAATCGTCTAAACTGCAATAAATCATTCTCATATGCTTCTAATGTGCAAATAGAATATCTTTTTTCATATTTCAAATATTGTAAAAATTGTATCAATTGATTATCCATAATTTAAATCAATAAATATGTTTCTGAAAACAGAAATAAAAAATAAGTTATTGTTCTCTTTGATAATTTGAATATTTATATATTTTTATGTAAAAAATGTACTCTATGCAACAAACAAATCCCCAATTAATAAAAAAAGTACTAAATTTTTTTTTGAAAACTAATCTCCAATTTACAACTAAATTAGCCGAAGCCCGTTTAGTAAACTATTGGAATAGTATGAATCCCATTATTAGTTACTACACATGTAATGTATTTATCAAAAATCGTGTTCTTTATGTCAAAATAAATTCATCAGTATTAAAAAATGAACTAATAATGCAACAAGAAAAAAAAGTTATAGAGCTTAATAAAATAGCAGAAACAAACATTATTGATCGTATCGTTTTTACTTAATTATCAATACGATCAACATTTTCCATTCCTTTTATTTTTTGTAATTTGGTAGAGAGTATATGAATATCATCTACATTATGAATAAAAACTTCAATTTTTCCCAAAAAAATACCATTTTTAGCAGTAAAAGATATTTTATTTATATTTATAGCTAAATTATGGGTAATAACTTGTATAACGTCGCTCAATACTCCTACTCTATCAATACCTTTTAACTCAACTGTAGCAGGAAAGGAAGAAATTTTGTGCCCTGCCCAATTACAAGAAATAATACGGTTGCCAAAACGTGCTTTGAATACTAATATGTCTTGACATAACCTTTTATGTATCTCCAATCGTCCTTCATCATTAATAAAACCGATAACTTCATCTCCAGGTATAGGATTACAACAAGACTTCATAATAAAGTTTTGCTGAAACTCCTCTTCATTTAATATATAAGTTTTTTTTGTGTCTATATTCTGTAAAACATTTACAAATGGCTTGTTTGCTTCTTGTAAAGGTAACATCATATTAAAAGCTTGTTTTACATAATGAAAAAAAAAATTATTAGTCTTATTTTTCAATATTGAATGTGGATTTTCTGGTAATTTTATTTGTTTTTCTGCTAAAGAACAATACAGAAGTTCCTTTTTTGAATATCCATAAAAAGAGCAAAATTTATCCAAAACTTGAATAGTAATCTTAATATTAAGAGTTTCAAAATAATTAATTAATAATTTTTCTCCTGCCTGAATCTGCAATTTTCTTTGCTTTTTTATAGAAGATTCTATTTTTGTTTTGGCAGTAGCTGTTATAATAAAATTGAACCATTCTTTTTTAGGCTGTTGTGAATCGGATGTTAATATTTCAACTTGGTCACCACTAAGTAATTTATAGCTGATAGGTACTAATTTATGATTAACTTTAGCTCCAATACAATGATGACCTATATCTGAATGTATTTCATAGGCAAAATCTAAAGTTGTAGCTCCCTGTGGAAGGGTTTTTATTTCTCCTTTTGGTGTAAAAACAAATATTTCATCATTATAAAGATTTAATTTTATCGTATCTAAAAAATCCATAGCATTTGGAGTCGGAGACTGTAAAATTATCTGTATTTTTTCCAACCAAAGGTCTAATTCATTTTGTTTAGAAACATCAGTATCACTTCTTTGTTCTTTATATTTCCAATGAGCTGCAACCCCCCTTTCTGCTATTTCATCCATTTGAAAACTACGAATTTGTACCTCCATCCACTGTCCTCCAGGCCCCATTACTGTTAAGTGAAGCGACTGATAACCATTAGCTTTTGGATGACTAAGCCAATCACGAAGTCTATCAGGGCGTAATTGATAAAAATCAGTTATTATAGAATAAATATCCCAACATTGTTTTTTTACCCTTTGATCAGGTTTTGGTTCAAAAATAATTCTAACAGCAAAAATATCGTATATATCACTGAAATCTAATTTTTTGACTTGCATTTTATTCCAAATGGAATAAACCGACTTTGTTCTCTCTTGTATCTTATAATAATATCCTAATTGTGTAAGTGCTTTTTTCAACGGAGCTGCAAATTGTTCATATATCCTCTCTCGACTTTTAGAAGTAGATATCAATTGTTGTTTTATTTGTTTGTATTCTTCTGGATACTCATGTTGAAAACTCAAATCTTCTAATTCAGTTTTAATCGAAAACAAACCAAGGCGATGTGACATAGGGGCATACAAATACAAAGTTTCTCCTGCAATTTTATATTGTTTAGCAAGTGGAAGTGAACTTAAGGTTCTCATATTGTGAAGTCTATCAGCAATTTTCACGAGAACCACTCGAATATCACTCGACATGGTCAATAATAACCTTCGCATATTTTCTGCTTGTACAGAAATTTTATTAGAAAAATCCCCTCCAGAAATTTTAGTTAATCCTTCTACTATTTGAGCAATTTTTTCCCCAAAAAAAAAATTCACATCTTCCACAGTATAATCTGTATCTTCCACGACATCATGTAATAAAGCAGCAGAAATAGAAGTAGAACCTAATTCTAACTCTTTACTTACAATTAAAGCAACAGCTAATGGATGCAAAATATAAGGTTCTCCTGAATATCTCTTAACACCTTCATGAGCTTCACTGGCAAATTTAAAAGCTCTATGTATAATATTAAACTTTTTACGATGTACTGAATGTGCGTAATTATGTAATAAAGTTTCGTATGCTTTTTTTATTCTTTCATCTTCTATTTTATTCATAATTCAATTTTTCAAAACCTAAATAATTTGCTAATATTCAATTATATTTTCCTCAGTATCATCACTACATATTTATAATTACGTTTACATGAAAATTATGATAATCTTGAAATTATAAAACAACAACTTATCAAATCATTACTGTACTAAATTATTCAATTTTTCTCACAAACTTTTGCTATCTCTTATAAAAATTACATTATCAAAAACAATATATCCTCTAACAATAAGTAGTTACAATTTCTTATTCTTTACAAGAATATAAATTTGCATAGAGATTTTATTATTCTTAATTTTAAATCTATAGGGACAATATATTTTTTAATAAAAGTCTGGTCAATAAACGAAGCAAAATTTTATATATAGCAGTAGTTCAGTTAAAAAAAAGATAATTAATAATTATTCTAATTAGTGATAACTATTGAACATATTACTACATACCAAGTACTCTATCATTACTTTGAAGCGAACCAGCAATAATTTCACTTGCTGAAGCTGACATTTTGTCAATCAAAATTATAATTTGTCTTTTTTGTAAAATTCCATTTCCATTAAAAACAGAAATCCTACGATGGAACGATTTCCCTTCAATATAAACAATCACTTTATTTACTGGTAAAAATTCATTAACAATATTAATTGCTGAATCATAAGTAGCTCCTTTATCTATTCTCAAATCTATAATAACGATTTGCAACCAAATGATAATAAATCAGTTAAAGTATTCATAAATTCATTATAGGTAGAATGGGTGAATTTGTCAAATATTTTAATAAACCCAATTTCTTTTTCAATTTCATAAGCAGAGTTAACCTTATTTGACAAATTATTTTTCCTTTTAATCCAAAATTTTATAATTCGTTTAGAAAAATTTCGAAGAATATTCAATTTTAAGAAGGTACCAATTCCCACCTCGTAAAATCTTTTCAATTTTTTCTTCTGTAATACTATGAACAACAAAAACAGAATCATTTACATTGACACTTCTATCACCAGAAAATAATCCATCTTGCAAAGATGGACTATTTGGTATAGTGTTTACAATTACAACAGTGTCCTTATAAAGAAGCTAATCTATTCCAATTCCACTAAAACATCCTTCCATATCTTCTTAAACTGTTTTAATTCTTTGTTAGAAATATAAATAGAATAAGGAGCAAGTTTATTTATACTTTCAGTACTATTTCTCATACAAATAGGGATCAGCATGTTCTTTACTAATAACATCTAAAACAACATTAATTTTATTATACGGAGTTAATAATAATTTCCAATCGGATTTTCCAGAAATAACAATTTTTATCTTTATATAAGTTTCTACTTTCCATCTAACAATTAAAAATTTTCTACCAATAATTTTTCGGTGCAAAGGTAATGTTTATTTGATTTTCACTATTTATGAATCATAAAATTATTCACATGCTCATATAACTTATTACGAATAATGAAAATAGATATAATCCATAAATATTCGTTGTAAAACTTTTACACATTAAAAACTTTACACTATATTTATTAAGTGAGAAAGTTATTTTCAATAAACTCAAATTAATATTTCAGGGATTATGATTATT
This sequence comes from Azobacteroides sp. (SeqCode), assembly GCF_055395615.1. Taxonomy (NCBI): domain Bacteria; kingdom Pseudomonadati; phylum Bacteroidota; class Bacteroidia; order Bacteroidales; genus Azobacteroides (SeqCode); species Azobacteroides sp. (SeqCode). Next base: position 196,890 of record NZ_AP014701.1, read on the forward strand.
ATTTCATTAAAAGAAGGCGAAAATATTGAAAAAGCATTGAAAAAGTTTAAAAGAAAATTTGAAAAAACCGGTGTCACAAAAGAACTTAGAAGAAGACAAGCTTTTGTTAAACCTTCTATTGTAAAAAGGAAACAAAAGATTCATGCGATTTATGCACAAAAATTTCACCAATCAGAAAACTAAATTTTTCTCAAAAAGAACGAAAGATAATTCAATAAAATAAGTAATTTTTTTAAAAAAGTATTCAAAGAAAAGGATTCTGTTCACAAAATAGTAGAACAACTCTTCAGATCATTCTAACTATACCGATATAATAAAACAAACTGAATTGTTTATTTTAAGAAGGGTTGAGAATAATAGTTAACTCCATATCGCAAAAAAGAAACCAGTATACACAATAGTATATATATATCTACATCCATCGTATAGAAATACGGAATGTTATACTTACGGAATCCATCAATTGATGAATATTTCCTTAGTTATGTAAGAATTGTGTGATAAATATCAACTACTTCATATTACTATGATTATTTAACAATCAAAAAAAAGTTCGTTTAACAGCGAAAACAAAAAAATCTTACCTCGAAATTAGGAAAAATCTCCTACATTTTAATAAATATAGTACTTTGTTAAAAATCCCCAAATATCTGACTATAGTAAAACTACTGAACTTATTTAAAGATAGTCAACAAAATTTTTCAATAAACTTGTTTTAATCGATTTTCAAACAATTTATGGAAGACTTCACAATCAATATCCAAAATTTATCTATAGGTTATAAAGGGAAAAAATGTAATGAAATACTAACTCATTCTCTTAATGCAATTATTTGTCCTGGACAACTTATTTGTCTTATTGGTAAAAATGGCATTGGTAAATCCACTTTACTACGAACTCTTTCTGGTCTTCAGTCTCCTTTATATGGTAAAATAATTATTGGAAGAAAAAATTTATCTTCCTATCCCAGGAAAGAGTTATCTAAAATAATCGGTATAGTATTGACGGAAAAGATAAATATATGTAACATGTCCGTATATGAATTAGTAAGTCTTGGAAGAAGTCCATACACTAGATTTTTAGGAAGATTAAATAAAAAAGATAAGGTAGTTATAGAAAAAGCTTTACAGTTAGTACACATTTCTAATCTTAGAAACAAATCAATACAAACTTTAAGCGATGGAGAAAGACAAAAAACTATGATTGCTAAAACATTAGCACAGCAAACATCTATCATTTTTTTAGATGAACCAACAGCTTTTCTTGATTTTTCAAGTAAAATGGAAATTATGCAATTACTTCGTACAATTAGTAAAACACAATATAAAATAGTCTTTCTTTCCACTCATGACATAGATCTAGCGTTACAATTTTCTGATAGAATTTGGTTGATGAAAAAAGAAAAAGGGGTTATAGTTGGTTCCCCAAAAGAACTATCAAAAAACGGAAGTATGGAGAGTTTCCTCTATTGCAACAACTGTAGTTTTCAATAAAGAACTTATACTTAACAAAACGAAAATCAGATAATGATTCATTATTTTAATCCATGGTATGAAACATCCATTTTTTTTGCATCTAAATATTACAAACCAAAAATCAATATGATCAAGATGCAACAGCAATTATCTTATTTACCCTTTTGGTACGCCAATTCTAATGATTTTGCACTTGTAGAGACATTAGACAAACCATTTTATTGACACTTTACGATTTTTTCCACCCTACCGTTCAACCTATTCTCGTAAGCTATTTCTCAGGAAAGCAATTTGATTTATTTAACCAAAGCGTCGATTTTTGGGGTATATCTCCTTCAGCAATTTATCACTTTGAACTACTAAATAGTATTTATAAACTTAAATTAGAATTCCTTGTTGGACAGATAAATTACGGATTCTAGGAAGTCGTTTAACAGCATACAATGTTCTTATTTATCTTATTAAAACAATACCCAATATTTCTTCCAACCTCCTTCCTAATTTTTTTATCAACACGGAAGAAATAAAAAGATTTATAAAAAAATCAAGAAAAATTATTACTCAAATCTTCTTATTCATCTTTGAGAGTTTGGTTCCAAACTGATAAAATACCTTTTTCTGAAAAACAAATTATTGATGGAATATTAAAAAAACAAGGATACATATCATTAGAAAAAGTTTTGAATAAAAAACTAGACTTTTCTATGCATTTCATAATAAATTCTTTGCATTCAATACACTTCATTGGGTATTCAATTTTTTTATACTAAATAGTAAGGGAGTTTATAAAAGTAGCTTTTTAGCAAAAAAAAAAGATTTAGAACAAAAAATTATATTTTTCATTACAAATGAATTACTCTATAGAGTAAAAAGCAAACTAATGCAAGTGTTGCAAAAAACATATATTCCTCATTATGAAGGAAATATTAGTGTAGATATGTTAATATATCAATATAAAAATAATTATTATCTCCATCCTTGCGTAGAGATAAACATGCGTAAAAGTATGGGATATCTTTTTATCCATTTACAACACATTTTTTCTCCGAAAACAAAAGGATTTTTTTAATATAAACTATCATCGATCATCAAATAGTGCATGGCAAATACACCACGAATGGAAAAGACATTATCCCTTAATCATAGAAAATGGGAGAATTTTATCTGGATATCTATCGATATGTCCTATAACTAGGGAAACCCACTATCACGCTTATTTGAAAGTAGAGTTATATAAACGGAATTTCATAAAAATCAGAAAAATCGGAGTGTACTACTCTTACATACAACATGTATCATAGTAGCAAAACATATACTAAACTTCATCAACAAAATTTTATATAAACTAAAAAATTGAATTTTATTTTAGTTTTCATATAATATAAAAGTCGAAAATTAATTTTTTATTGATTTATAAAACTCTTGTAATTGTAATGAAACAAATTGCGATTATCAAAATCAAATATTGTTTTGATAATTTATGCCCATATAATTTCATTTTCATATATTTGTATTTTAAAGATTAACCACCGAAATAATAAATATAAAAAAGGCAATGAAAAATTTACAATTTATAAATCGTGCAGCTGACAATATTCGTATACTAGCAGCTGCTATGGTAGAAAAAGCTCATTCTGGACATCCAGGTGGATCTATGGGAGGAGCTGACTTTATCAATATACTCTACAGTGAATTTTTAGTTTTTGATCCTAATAACCCAAGTTGGTATGGTAGAGATCGTTTTTTCTTAGACCCAGGGCATATGTCTCCCATGTTGTATTCTGTTCTCACTCTATCAGGTTATTTTTCATTAAATGAACTAAAACTATTCCGTCAATGGAATAGTCCTACTCCTGGACATCCTGAATTAAATGTATTTCGTGGCATAGAAAACACTTCTGGCCCTTTAGGACAAGGACACACCTATGCCGTGGGTGCTGCTATCGCCTCTAAATTTCTTCAATCCAAAACTAATCATATTCTCCCACAAAAAATATATACTTATATATCAGATGGAGGAATTCAAGAAGAAATATCACAAGGAGCTGGTCGTATAGCGGGTCATTTGGGATTAAACAATTTGATCATGTTTTATGATTCCAATGGTATTCAATTATCTACTTGTGTAAATAATGTAACAAGCGAAAATACTGCAGACAAATATCGTTCATGGGGTTGGAATGTAGTTGAAATTAATGGGAACAATGCAGAAGAAATTCGAAAAGCCTTACAAGATGCACAAAAAGAATATAAACATCCTACTCTTATTATTGGAAAGACAATTATTGGAAAAGGTGCGGTAAAAGATGATAACAGCTCTTTTGAGGGAACTTGTGCAACGCATGGAATGCCTTTGAGTGAATGTGGCGCAAATTTTAAGGCGACTATTCAAAATTTAGGCGGAAATCCTGAAGAACCTTTTCAAATTTTTCCAGAAGTAAAAGAATTGTATTTTAGGAGAAAAGAAGAACTTCTAAATATTGTAAATCAACGAATTACAGAAGAAAATGAATGGGCAAAAATAAATCCAGAAAAAGCAACCAAACTACATACGTGGCTACAGGAAAAATCACCTAAAATAAATTGGGAAGTTATTAAACAGAAATCGGGTCAAGCTACTCGTACAGCTTCTTCTACAGTTTTGAAATTCTTAGCAGAACAAGTTGAAAACATGATTGTTTCTTCAGCTGACTTGTCTAATTCTGACAAGACAGATGGCTTTTTGAAACAAACCAGAGCTATTACTCGTGATGATTTTTCTGGTGCTTTCCTACAAGTTGGTGTGGCTGAATTAACAATGGCTTGCTTGAGTATTGGTATGGCACTTTACGGAGGAGTCATTTCAGCTTGTGGAACATTTTTTGTTTTTTCTGACTATATGAAACCTGCTGTGCGCATGGCAGCATTGATGGAACTTCCTGTCAAATTTATTTGGACACATGATGCTTTTCGTGTAGGAGAAGATGGCCCTACCCATGAACCTGTAGAACAAGAGGCTCAAATTCGGTTAATGGAAAAATTAAAAAATCATAAAGGATTTAATTCTATGTTAGTGCTTCGTCCTGCAGATGTTTACGAAACAACTATAGCATGGAAATTGGCTATAGAAAATGCTGTTACTCCTACAGGGTTGATTCTTTCTCGCCAAAATATAACCGATTTACCTTCCAAAACAAGTCGTAATAAAGAGGCATTACAATTAGAAAAAGGGGGATATATAATAGAATGCGATGGAAATGTTGATATTATTTTATTAGCTTCAGGTTCAGAAGTATCTACCTTAGTAGAAGGTGCAGAACTATTGAGAAAAGATGGTATTAAAGTAAGAATTGTTTCTATCCCTTCAGAAGGATTATTTAGAAACCAAACAAAAGAATACCAGGATTCAATAATTCTTCCTGGAAAGAAAATTTTCGGATTAACTGCTGGGTTACCAATTAATCTTTTAGGATTAGTTGGTAATCAAGGGAAAGTATGGGGATTAGAATCATTTGGGTTTTCTGCTCCTTACAAAGTTCTCGACGAAAAGCTCGGGTTTACAGGAAAAAACGTTTACAAGCAAGTAAAACAAATGCTATAAGAATGGGAACTCTAATCGTTGGGCTTGCATCTGACCATGCTGGGTTTAACTTAAAAGAATTTATACAAATCTTTTTAAACGATCAAAATGTGTACTGTATCAATTACGGAACGTATACTATCGATAGTGTAGATTACCCGGTCTATGGTCATAAATTGGCAGAAGCAATAGAAGAGGAAGAAGTATCAATTGGAATAGGAATTTGTGGTTCTGGTAACGGCATAAATATGACACTAAATAAACACCAGAAAATACGCTCTGCTTTATGTTGGAATGAAGAAATAGCTCATTTGGCACGAAAACATAATAATGCGAATGTATTAGTGTTACCTGCTCGTTATCTTTCGAAAGAAAACGTAAAAAAAATAATAGATATTTTCCTATGTACACCTTTTGAAGGTGGGAGGCATCAAAAACGAATTGAAGCTATTTCTATTAAAATGTAGAAAATTTACATAAAGAGAGAGCTTCTTCTATTTTTAATAATTTTCTCATCAAAAGCAATGAATAATTAAGACACCCCCTTGTTCCACCTTTACAGAGGATTTTTTGTATTTCTAATAATTATATGAACCTTTCTATTGTAACTCTCTTCTACCAATAATAAATATTCTATATACCTCTACCTGAAACTTATCGAAGGAAACATTAGTAATCTGTAATGTAAACAACCACCAACCATATATAATTTGGTCTAATCCCTTCTATTCATGTAAATCGTCACATAATAAAGTAGTGTTACTAACGAACCTAAAGCTGCAACCACATAAGTGTATGCAGCCGCTTTTAATGCTTCTTCTGCATCATTACTATTTTGTGAAGTAATAATCCCTGACCGATTAAGCCAAGTAAGAGCTCGCATACTTGCATTTATTTCTACTGGTAAGGTGATAAAGCTAAAAAGGGTAATTATTGCAAATAAACCAATACCAATCAATAAAACAAATGTCCCTATTTTTGAATCAATTCCAATTAACAAAAAACCTGCGAGTATAATCCATTGTACCCATTTGGAGGAAAAGTTTACTGCAGGTACTAACGCTGAACGTATATTAAGAGGAACATAGGCAGTCGCATGTTGTATAGCATGTCCTGTTTCATGAGCTGCTACAGCTGCTGAAAATATATTATTCTCTGTGTAAATAGATTTACTCAATTTTATAGTCTTATTATTCGGATTATAATTGTCTGTGAGAATTCCATCTGAAACAATCACTCGTACATCATAAATCCCATTGTCATACAACATTTTTTCTGCTACATTTTTGCCTGTTATTCCATTTTTCAAAATGACTTTAGAAAGTTTTTTTGCTTTCTTTTTTAAATTGTTTGATACAAACCAGCCTACTATTGCAATTATAATTAGAATAAAATACATTGTTTTATTGTTTTATTGTTTTATTGTTTTATTGTTTTATTGTTTTATTGTTTTATTGTTCTATTGTTCTATTGTTCTATTGTTCTATTGTTCTATTGTTCTATTGTTCTATTGTTCTATTGTTCTATTGTTCTATTGTTCTATTGTTCTAACTATCGTCTGTTCTCTATCCGGACCTATGGAAATAATCTTAATATTTACTTCCAGATATTTTTCTAAAAATAATAGATAATCTCTAAATGCTTTTGGGAATTCGCTTTCTAATTTCATTTTTGTCGTATCAATTTTCCAACCAGCTAATTCCGCATATACTGGCTTTACTGAGTCATTAATTTCAAATGGAAAATCTTCTGTTTTTTGACCATTTATTGCATAAGCAACACATACTTTAATAGTATCAAAAGTATCTAAAACATCGCTTTTCGTCATGATTAACTGAGTAACTCCATTTATCATAATAGCATAACGAAGTGCAACCAAATCTATCCATCCACATCTTCTTGGTCTCCCAGTTACTGAACCATATTCACCACCAATATCACGGAGTTTTTGTCCAATTTTATTCGACAATTCCGTAGGAAAAGGTCCGCTTCCTACACGAGTACAATAAGCCTTAAAAAGGCCAAATACATCGCCTATTTTAGTTGGAGCTACCCCTAATCCAGTACATGCACCTGCACACACTGTATTAGAAGACGTGACAAAAGGGTATGATCCAAAATCAATATCCAGCATGGTTCCCTGAGCTCCTTCAGCTAGTATGGTTTTTCCTCCTTTCAAAGCCTTATTAATAAAATTATCACTATCTATTCTCTTGAATTGTTTGATAATCTCAATACCTTTTTTCCATTCATTTTCTAAAGATGATAAATCATACTGAAAATTCATTTGATGCAATAATTCTTCATGCCGAGAAATTGCATATTTATATTTTTCTTCAAAATTATAATCTATATCACCAATTCTCAATCCATTTCGACTAATTTTATCAGTATAAGCCGGACCAATCCCTTTCCCTGTGGTTCCAATTTTACCGATTCCTTTTTGTACTTCATAAGCCATATCTAATAAACGGTGAGTAGGAAGAATTAAATGTGCTTTTCGAGATATATATACCTTATCAGTTAAATATCTACAAGAAGATGCTAATACTTCTACTTCTTCCTTAAAAAGGATAGGATCTAACACCATACCATTACCAATTATATTCACTTTTTTTTGAAAAACACCAGATGGAATAGAACAAAGAACATATCTTTTTCCTGCAAATAGTAGAGTATGTCCTGCATTTGGTCCTCCTTGAAAACGAGCTACAATGTCATAATTTGGAGTAAGTACATCTACCACTTTACCCTTTCCTTCATCTCCCCATTGCAATCCCAATAAAACACTTATTTTCATTGTATTTTAAGCTATATAGAAACTGTAAATAAGTAAAATCTCTATTCAAATAAGTTTTTCTATTCTATCTCATGCTTTTAAACAAATTTGGATGAAATAAATCCAAATTTGACTATCTCCTTGTATACACCTTCTGGCATATAAAAGCGAATATCTTTCCCCTCAATAATAGATTCCCGAATAAAAGTAGATGAAATTTCTATTCTAGGAGCATCTTTACAAAGATACACATTTGGATGATTAGAATAAATAGGCTGACAGTCGTTACGAGGATAGATGAAAATTTTAAATTCTTCCAAAATTATAAGATAATCTTTCCAATAATGAAAGGTAACCCAATTGTCCGAGCCAATAATCAGTTCAAAAGTGTTTTGGGGATAATTCATTCTCAATTTATATAAAGTATCAATAGTATAAAATGGTCGAAGCATACTCCACTCAACAGTACAAATTTCAAATTTGTTGTAATCTTGAATAGATTTTTGTAACAATCTCAAACGTAAATTTTGATTCATTAATCTGTTCTTATTTTTCAAAGGACTCTGAGGAGTAATTAAAAACCAAATTCTATCGTACCCTTCATATTCAGCAAGATAATTAGCAATTGCTAAATGTCCAATATGTATTGGATTAAAAGAACCTGCAAAAAGTCCTATTCTCATTTATTAGTCATGAATTTACTTATAATTTGCATAAACTTCCTTTTAGTCTTTTCTAAATCATCATTTAAAATAATTATATCATACTTTGGAGCCAGACTAATTTCGTAAATTGCTCTAGATAGTCTATGCTTTATAACTTCAGGTGAATCTGTCCCTCGTTTTTCTAATCGTCTCTGTAACTCTTTAATAGAAGGAGGCATAAGAAAAATTAATAATGCATTATTTCCATATATCTTCTTGATATTTATGCCTCCAGTAATATCTAAATTCAAAAGAATATTTTTTCCTTCTTGTAATTTAGCTTCCATTTCTGATTTTAATGTACCATAAAAACGACCAGGATATACTTCTTCATACTCAAGAAATAATTTTTTTTTTATATTTTTTTCAAATTCTTCCATTGTAAGAAAATAATATTCTTCTCCATTTTTTTCTCCTTTACGTGCAGGACGACTCGTAACTGATATAGAAAGTTCTAGCGATAATTGTTCTCTTAATAAAAAATTAACAATAGTAGTTTTTCCTGAACCAGATGGGGCGGAAATGACAATCAATTTACTATTTATTTTTTTTGAACTACATATTAATTGACACATACCAACAGAATAATAAATTAATCATTTATAAAACATTCGGTATTTGTTCCTTTATTTGTTCTAGTTCATCTTTCATTTGAACAACAATTTTTTGCATTTCAGTATGATTAGATTTAGCACCTAATGTATTAATTTCTCGTCCAATTTCTTGCACAATAAATCCTAATTTACGCCCTTGACTTTTTTCTTTTTCTATTGTTTCCAAAAAATATTTTATATGATTTTTCAATCTTTCTTTCTCTTCCATTATGTCTAATCGTTCAATATAATATATTATTTCTTGTTCGAAACGATTTTTATCGTAAGATAAAAATCCAATTTGTTTAATCGATTCAGAAAGTTTTGTTCTAATTTTTCTTACACGATCCGAATCATATTTATCAATTTCCTTCAAAAAATTACTAATTGATTTGATTTTACTTCTGAAAATGCCTGTCAACATCATCCCTTCTTGTCTACGAAATTCAATGAATGCTTTTAACGCTTCATGTACAGCCTGTTTTATAGTTTCCCATTCAGTCTCATCTGATTTTATGAATTTTGCTTCAATCGTCCCTGGAAGAGAAAGAATTACAGAAAGACAATCTATAGGAAGAGGAATATTCAAATTTTCTGCCATTTCTTTAAATTGATATAAATAACTCTCAACAGCATTTTTATTTATTTGAGAAGAAATTTTCATGTCAGTATATTCTATATAAATAGAAAAATCAACTTTTCCTCTTCCAACAGTTTGAAATAGTAAATTGCGAATTTCTATTTCTTTTTCACGCAAAAAAATAGGTATACGAACATTTAAATCTAGCTGCTTACTATTAAGCGATTTGATTTCTATACTGATCTTCTTATAAGGAAGATCCACTATTGCCCTCCCAAAGCCGGTCATTGATTGAAGCATTTTATATAAGTTTTTCTACAAAAATAACTCTTAAATCTCGTTAAAGAAAACTAAAACTATCTAGATTAGAATCTATTAAATTTATACATAACTGGTATATTCATACAAAAACTTTAAATTATCACTGATCTTACAAAAACAAAACAACCGCAAAATTAAATATTTCATTATCTTCATTTTAATAAATAAAGATAATGAAACGTTCAATTTGATTCATTCTTTCAAAGTAATTATTAGATAACTCATACATTAATGCGCATTATATCAGGGATATACAGAGGTCGTCGTTTTGAAATTCCAAAGTCATTCAAATTACGACCTACAACTGATTTTGCAAAAGAGAATATCTTCAATTTTCTTTTCAATCATATTAATTTCGAAAACACTCTAGCTCTTGATTTGTTTGCTGGAACAGGAAGTATTAGTTTCGAATTACTATCTCGCGGCTGTAAAATAGTAACGTGTGTGGAAAAAGAAATAACTCATTGTTCCTTCATAAAAGGAATACAATTAAAACTGAAAGAAACCCGATTACAAATAATCCAAAGAGACGTTTTCCAATTCATAAAATTTTGTTCTAATACTTTTGATTTTATATTTGCCGATCCTCCATACACTTTAAAACAATTGTCTTCAATTCCTACCTTAGTGCTTTCCTCATCTTTAATGAAAAAAAATAGCATCTTAGTTTTAGAACATTCAAGAAAATATGATTTTTCCAAATCTCTTCATTTTAAACAACAAAGAATTTATGGTTCAGTCAATTTTAGCATTTTCCGCAAATCACTATCTTCTTGAAAATTGTATGATTTTATTTTCGTAATTTGAATTTTCTTTCAATTCAATAAAAATATAATTTTTTACTTTTACTTCCATTAACAGTGTTTAGAAAAACAACATAGTAAAATACTTATAGAAGTTTATGAGTCTAAAATTTCAGTAACTATCAATAATTTTAGAATTAATTTATGATGAAGATGTTGATTTTAACAAAAATGTAACTATCAGTATGATTTGCAACATCTTATCTGACTAGCTGATTTATTTTGATAAATGTGAAAATAAAAATAGAGTCCATCATAGATGTAATTTTTTTAAAAAATCATCTATAAATCTAAATGGGATCAAAAAGTAAAGAAGCAAAATTTAGAACTAGGATTTATTTAAAAGTAAATAAATTAAGTAAAAATGTCACTTTATCAAGTAATATTTTTATTTCCTGGACAACTTAAATACAGAAGAGTACTTTATCTAAAAAAACAAATATGGTTCAATAAAAAATTATATCTTTGGTAATTTCTATAATTACAAGTAATATCCTAAAAAAATTATGAAAAAGTATAATTTTAATCCGGGACCTTCTGTCCTCCCACAGGAGACTGTAGATAATACAGTAAAAGCAATTATGAATTTTTCTAATACAGGCTTATCATTAATGGAAATTAGCCATCGTAGTAGAGATTTTCAATCTGTTATGGATAAAACAATATCTCTATTCAAGGAACTATTAAACATTCCAAGGAGTTATTCTGTTTTGTTTTTAGGAGGAGGAGCAAGTTTACAATTTTGTATGGTTCCATATAATTTATTGAAAACTAAAGCAGCTTATCTCAATTCTGGAGCATGGGCAAGTAAAGCTATTAAAGAAGCTCAATTGTTTGGAGAGATTATTGAAGTTGCATCCTCTAAGGATGCTAATTTTTCCTATATTCCTAAAAAATATGTTATCCCTGCTGACGCTGATTACTTTCATATCACGACTAATAATACTATTTTTGGAACAGAAATACATTATGACATTAAATCTCCTATACCATTGGTGGCTGATATGTCATCCGATATTTTTTCTCGTCCAATAAATGTACAACAATACGGTCTTATTTATGGAGGTGCTCAAAAAAACTTGGCTCCTGCAGGCGTTACCTTTGTAATTATAAAAGATAGTCTTTTAGGGAAGGTAGATCGTCCAATCCCATCTATGTTAGATTACCGTATACATATTAAAAATGGATCCATGTTTAATACTCCGCCTGTTATTTCTATTTATGCTATCTTACAAACCCTAAATTGGTTAAAATCTCTAGGAGGAGTAGAAGAAATATACAAGAAAAATAAGGAAAAAGCGGCTCTCTTATACTTGGAAGTGGATCGTAATCGTTTGTTTAGAGGTACAGCTTCAATAGAAGATCGTTCGTTGATGAATGTGTGTTTCGTTATGAACGATGAATACAAAGATTTAGAAAATACTTTTCAAGAGTTTACCACTTCTAGAGGTCTGATTGGCATTAAGGGTCACCGTTCAGTGGGTGGGTTCCGTGCCTCTATTTATAATGCACTACCCATAGAAGCAATAAAGGCACTTATTGCTTCTATGCAAGAATTTGAAAAAACATATTAATACAGATAATTAAGTATTACAAAAAAATTGGCCTCAATTGATGTTATCTATTTTTGTGTAAAAGGCAATAGTGATAACTGAATAATCTTAATCTATGCTTACAAACAGTACAAATATCAATTATAAAACTAATTCATAAAAATAATTAATATGGTATTTAGAAAAAATGTTAGAATCTCCTCCACTTTAGAAAAACCTGATATGCATCATGATTTCCAAAATCAACTGAATAATTCATCCAACAGTTTTTATACTAATGTATAAATGGTTCTATCATCTGATGAGATTTAATTAGTTGATTTTAACAATCATAAAAAGTTATACTCTTAACATCATTGAGTGGTCTGACAATGGGATCTCTTATCCTCAACAATAAAAGAGTCGATAGCTACTTAGCTTTTAGCTCTCTATTTGATACAACAAAGCAATAATTAATATAATTTTTTGGTAATATTTAGAAGCATTCATGTACTCCACTCTTAAATATTTTTTCTCAGTATTTATATAATACACATTAAATCGTTCGAATATACACTGACTCTTCTACTTGCATTTTTATAATATTGCTCATAGCACTTTCTAGTATCCTCGTACAATTATATAAAAAACTTCAAGCACTATTCATAGATAATTTTTCTATGAAAATTTTGATAAATACAAATATGCAGATACATTATTTTTTAAACTCATAAAAATTTCTAGAAATAAATTATTTTATTATTGTAATTCTACAATTTCCATATTTTTGATATCCGATCCATCAATAACAAACCGTAGTAACGTACGCACTTGATGAAATCCGAACCTTCCAGAAGCTCCTGGATTTACACATAACATTTGTAAATATTTATCATACATAATTTTTAAAATATGAGAATGTCCACAAACAAAAAGTTTAGGTGAATTGTTATAAAATTCATTATGAAATTTATAATTATATTTTCCAGGATAACCACCAATATGAGTCAATAAAACATTAACTTCCTCTAACCTAAAACGAAGTATTTTTTGACAAATAGATCGCAAAGGGTACCCATCTACATTTCCATAGACTACTCTTACTATTGAGAATAATTGTTGTAATCGATTTAATACTTCTTCACTACCAATATCTCCAGCATGCCATACTTCATCACAATCGGAAAAATAGAAAGCAAATTTATCATCCCAATATGCATGAGTATCAGAAAGCAATCCTATTCTCTTCATAACAGTTTTCTTTCCTAATAAAGGTAAATAAAAATAAAATACAGAAGTCTAATTTTTTATATTTTTGTCCTATGAACTGTTTTTGTATCTATAATAAATCCGATAGACATTTAATAAAATGGAAATAAAAGAATATAAACTTGCAAACAATATTTTAGGATGGATAATATTTACCATTGCAGCAACAGTCTATTTAATGACTATTGAACCAACAGCTAGCTTTTGGGATTGTAGTGAATTTATCTCATCGGCATATAAATTAGAAGTAGGACACCCTCCTGGAGCGCCTATTTTTATGTTATTGGGTAATCTTGTTTCTCATCTTGCTCCAAATCCCTCACAAGTAGCACTAGTCCTAAATGCTCTTTCTGCTATCCTTAGTGCTTTAACTATTTTATTTCTATTTTGGACTATTACACATTTTGTTAGAAAAATTATTTTAAATAATTTTTCTAACAAAATTAATTTTTCTCAATTAATTACTATTTTAGGATCAGGTGTAACAGGGGCTTTAATTTATGCTTTTTCTGATACATTTTGGTTCTCAGCTGTAGAAGGAGAAGTATATGCTTTTTCTTCCTTTATGACCGCAATTGTTTTTTGGTTAATTTTGAAGTGGGAATACATTTCCGAAGAACCTCATTCCAATCGATTATTAATATTAATTGCCTATTTAATAGGAATATCCATTGCCATTCATCTATTGAATTTACTTTGTATCCCAGCTATTGTATTAGTCTATTATTTCCGTAAAAAATCTAATCCTACATGGAAAGGAACAGTTATTTCTTTAATAATTTCTTTCAGTATCATAGCTTCTATTCTTTATGGATTAATTCAAGGCTCTATGAAAATATGTGGATGGTTTGAACTCTTATTTGTTAACATATTTCAATTTCCTTACAACTCTGGTATTCTCTTTTATTCGCTCTTTATACTTGGGGTTTTGTCATGGGCTATTTGGAGAACTACATGTAATTCTCCAAATTTTCAAAAAACAAAAATTGCTTTCATTATAGCTACTACTCTAGTAGGTATACCATTCATTGGTAACGGAATAGGATTGAGTATCTTTATCATAATCGTCTTAAGCTCTTACTTGTTTTTATCCAAAAATATAGATCTAGTCACGCTAAATACTATATTGATTAGCTTTGGAGTTATTATTATAGGTTATTCTTCTTATGCACTCATTGTTATTCGATCTATATCCAATACTCCTATGAATCAAAATTCACCAAAGGATATATTTACATTGAAAGCCTATTTATCTCGTGAGCAATATGGAGAAACTCCTTTATTCTATGGACAAACATTTGCATCCGAAATAAAATATGAAAATAGAGAAAATATGCTCGAAGCTATTACAAAAGATGAAGGAACTATTTGGTCACAAATCCCTAAAAAAGATTCTTCTGAAAAAGATAGATATTATGAATTAGGGAGAAAAAAACATTATGTCTACAACATAAACACATTATTCCCTCGAATGTATAGTTCATTGCCACAACATATACAAGGATATAAAAAATGGTCAAATTTTAAAGGAACTCGTGTTAGAGTGATTTCTCCCCAAGGAATCAAATGCGTTATTACCCCTACATTTGGAGAAAATCTAAAATTCTTTCTACGTTATCAAATAAATTTTATGTATTGGCGTTATTTTTTATGGAATTTTTCCGGAAGACAAAACGATATTCAAGGAAACGGTGAAATTTCTAATGGAAACTGGATAACAGGCATTAATTTTCTTGACAAATTTCGAGTAGGGTCACAAGATGATATGCCCGATAGTATTTCTAAGAATAAAGGGCATAATAAATTTTACATGTTACCTCTCATGCTTGGGATAATAGGTATTCTCTTCCAAATTCATTCCGGTAAAAAAGGAATAGAACAGTTTTGGATTACTTTTTCTCTCTTCTTTATGACTGGTTTGGCTATAGCTATTTATCTCAATCAACCTCCATTCCAACCACGCGAAAGAGACTATATTTATTCCGGATCATTCTATGCCTTTTGTATCTGGACGGGTCTTGGTTCAGCTGGAATAATTAGAAGATTAAAATACCTTAAACTTCCTAATACTATAACAATAATATTAGGAACTATTCTTTGCCTGTTAATTCCTATACAAATGGTTTTTCAAACATGGGATGATCATGATAGATCAGGAAGATTTATTGTTAGGGATTTCGCAATGAATTATCTATCCACTTGTGAACCAAATGCTATTATTTTTACTAATGGAGACAATGATACTTTCCCCCTATGGTACATACAAGAAGTAGAAGGATTTCGTAATGATGTTCGCGTATGTAATTTGAGTTATCTACAAACTGACTGGTACATTGATCAAATGAAACGACAAGTATACGAATCTAGAGCACTTCCAATTGAATGGAAAAAATATGAATATATACAAGGAAAACACGATTTTGCTTATATCTTCGATGAATGCAAAGAACCAATGCAGGTAACAGAAGTATTAAATCGTATTAAATCAGAAAATATAAAGGATAAGTACCTTTTAGGATATAACTTTGAAATAGATAACATTCCAACTTACAAAATAACCATTCCTATTGATTCAATAGCAGCAATTAAATCAGGATTAGTAAAACCTGAAAATGCAACATGGATACCTCCTTATCTTCTTTTAGATCTAGGCTCTAAAAGAAATAAGAATGAAGAACTAGCTTTCAATGAAAAAAAATACTTAACAAAAGATGAAATGATGATATTAGAAATATTGAAAAACAACAAAAATTGGTCACGTCCTGTTTATTATGCTATAACTGTAGATTATGATAAATATTTACGACTTTTCCCATATTTCCGTTGTGATGGCATAGCTTATCGAATTGTCCCGTTTGAGGCTGCTCAATATCAACCCATTGATACTGACGTAATGTATGATAACGTAATGAACAAATATCATTGGGGAAATTTAGAACAACCAGGCCTTTATCTAGACGAAAATGCCATACGAATGATAAAAACTTTTCGCATGATATTTGGACAATTAGCCATGAAATTAGTAGAAAAAAATGATTTTGAAAGAGCAAAAAAAGTATTGGATAAATGCCTGAAAGTGATACCATTCTACAATGTTCCTTATGATTACCTTTCCACTGCTCCTCTTGCAAATGCTTATCATCAAATCGGAAATATAAAAAAAGCAAATGAATTATATATACAATTAGCAGAAACATTATTAAAGGATTTGAAATGGTATAATCGTTTAAACGATTATCAATATACATCTCTCTTAGAGGACATAGGAAAAAATATTATTTTCCTACACCATATTGTATATTTTTTTTCAGAAAACAATCTAAAAATGAAAAAACGATATCTTTCAGATCTTTTTAAGATAACAGAACGTTATCAAAAAACAACAGAAAATAAATAAAATATTATTGATAGTATAAATTTCTGAATTTACCTTAGCATTTTGTATACCTTCTCGAAGATATAGTATCAATTACTTTTTAAACTTTATAAACAACAAAGTTAGCATTAGTACTAAATACCCTGTAACATAAATATTATAAACTAATTAGATACTAGTTGGAAAAGCAAAATCGAAATTGATTTAATAAAATTTATAAGCTTGAATGCTATCGGTTCTATAAAATAATTTTCAGAAAATTTATTACAATAAAATTATATTTTTAACAAAAAAATTACAGTATTCTGCGATTCCAATCATCCTATAGCAAACGATTTAACAAGTAAGGTTATCAAAATGTTATTACTTGTAACTTAATTGTTCAAAGTAAGATAATATTCACCATCAAATCTTCCGTATAATATCATGGTGAGAGTAAAAAGGAATAATTCTCCCATTGAGAATATTCATAAAATAAAAGGGGGAAGCTTTTTAGTATATAATTCTCTACCTTTTAGTAATTGAATGTCTATAAAATCATCAAAAATAAAAAAACAAATAACTTCATCAGTATATTTAAAAGTAGACTGTCCTCGCACAACAGTGCTAATTTATGTTTTTAAACAGATAATAACATTTTAGTGAAAACTATACCCTTATCCTTTATTTATGTGATAAAATACTCCTCAACTGGCTTCTCTTCTTCTAAAGCATCAAGAATTTCATCCACCTTATCCTTAGTTACTCCACCATACCAATAATTATTTGGTTGAATTATTAAAATAGGACCTTGACTGCAAACATTCAAACAAGCAGTTGTAGTAACAACTGCATTTATACTACGATCGGCACATTCTTCAGTAATATATTGCAATAAAGAAATAGCACCCTGTTTATTACAAAAACCCTGCGAATCTCCTGTAACTCTATAAGAGTTACAAACTAAAATAGTGTAATCTGGTTTTTTCATAAAAAAGTTAATTGATATAATATTTACAACACATTTTTTTCAAAACAGAGTCTTTACAATTGAGATAACAGATAAAATCAGTCTTCAAAAACAACTAAATCCTAATGTTTGATATTAATTATACAGATTTTTTATCTGTATAATTTATCCACAACCATTTCCACTACCTCTGCAATCTTCTCCACATCTTGCATACTGACTACGGCAAATTGTTTTTATAGGAAGATTAGAATATATCGCATCTAGACCTGCATCAATAAGTCCACTCATCCGAACAATCCGAATACCTCTTCCCTGAATTACCTTCATAGGATTTTTTCCTATCCCTGCAACTAAAATAGCTTGGCAATCAATAAGAGTTTTATCCACTAGTTCTATCCATCTATTTATACCTTTACCCTTTGAAGGCATAGAACGCATTTCTATAAAATGATAACCATTTCGAGATTTTTCAAAAATATAAACTTTCCTTGCTTCTCCTAAATGTAAATTAACCAAAAGTCCTTCATTACTAGCAACAGCTACACGATGACGTTTTTCAATTCGCTCAATATTTTGATTGAACGTAGAAAATTGTCCGATAAGATCCATCATTTCTGCATTATCATGTCCTAATAATCCAGCAGCATCAGCTCGACAACGAGCACAGTGTGTCATTGGACGAATATATTGTGCAACAATTGATTTTATTCTCTTCATTTCTTCCTTTGAAGGAACAGGTAAAGAAGCAAATTCTGTATTCTCAATAGGATATATTGGGATACAATTCATTGTATCGGCACCTAGAGTAGCAACTTTTTTAGCAATTTCCTCTATTTCTTTATCATCATTATTAATACCAGGACAAATCACCGTATTGATTTTAACAATAATACCTTTTTCCTGTGCTTTTTGAAGACATTTTAATTGCTGTTCCAATAAGATATTTCCTCCTATCTCTCCTCTATAAACTCGTTTGTTGTACCTCACCCAACGGTATAGTTTAGCTAAAGTCTCAGACTTAACAGAATTAATAGTTATTGTAAGATGAGATAATCCTCTTTCTACTAATTCTTCTAAATATGGTAACAAATCCAATCCATTAGTTGAAAGACATATAATTTTCTCAGGAAATTCTTTTTTTACTAAACGTACTGTTTGCATTGTGATTTCAGGGCTTGCAAAAGGATCGCCCGGTCCAGCAATACCAATGACATTAATACTATGTAACTTTTCAAACAAAGTTTTAAGAAAACATACTGCTTGCTCTGGAGATAATAATGTACTACTTACACCTGGCCTACTTTCATTACAACAATCATAACGATGATTACAATAATTACAGTGAATATTGCATTTGGGAGCAACAGGTAAATGCACCCGTGCATACTTATCTTTGGAACCAATATTGAAACAGGGGTGACTGTTCATTTTTTCTATATTCATACTTTAGAATCTTTTACATATACTTATATCCTACAGAGGAACGACGTTGCTTATCCTCTAGTAAAGTATTTACAATTTGTTCAAACAGTAAAGTAGTCCCTTCATATGCTAATAATTTATTATGAGCGGCACCAATACGATCATGTATAGGGAACCCAATACGAATCAACGGAATACCCAATTTGTGAGCAATATAGTAACCTTTACTATTCCCAATCATTAAATCAGGTTGAATATTTGAATTGATAATGGTGTCCTCAATTTGCTCAAAAGTTATACCTTGCCCAACAATTGTTTCTTTAGAATACATATCGCCAAGTACATTCTTAAGGATATCTTCAAGTTTTCCACTTTCCCCACCCGTGGCACACAATAAAGGTTTAATACCAATTTCGGAAGTAAAAGCAGTCAAAGCAACAACCAAATCTTCTTCTCCATAAATAATAGCTCTCTTCCCAGACACATACTTATGCCCATCTATATATAGATCAACCAAACGCCCTCGTTGTTTTTCATACTTTACAGGAATAGATTTATTTGAAATGGATGATAATAATTGAAAAAACTTATCTGTTTCTCGAATACCTATCGGCAATCCTGTACGAAAAAGATTCACATCAAATTTTGTTTGAAGGTATTCACCTGCCGATTGAAAAAGAAAATTAGTTTTTATCCTTCCATTTCTACCTCCTGTATTCAGTATATACCCTAGTTCAATAGAACTAGAAGCCAATGAACTTCCTCTTAAAGCATTAACTAGAGTTCCTCCTTCAGGAACACGTTGATAAGTATCCCATGATGTTCCATCTAGTGTTTCCGAATAATCAGGAAAAATCATAGCATCAATATCAAAATCATTAACTATTTCCTTTAGATGTCGAATATCTTCTGGTGAAATAAAATTGCTAAATAAATTAATGTGATTTCCAAATTTTCCATCTTCATTTGCCAATGCTTTTACAACTGCATAAACCGCTTCATGAAACCCCTCATAATGCGTTCCTTGATAACTTGGAGTAGAAGCAAAAATCATTTCAGGTAGGTTTTTATCTGATCTATGCATACTTTTATATTCATAAATAAGACGACGTACATCTTCTCCGATAGTTTCACTTAAGCAAGTACTTGCTATAGCAATTATTTTTGGATGGTATTGGCTAATAATATTATCTATCCCTGTATTAAAATTTTTGTTTCCTCCAAAAATGGTTGTTTCTTCACTAAAATTAGAAGAAGCAATATCCACCGGTTCACGAAAATGACTAATCAAATAACGACGAATATAAGTAGCACAACCTTGTGAACCATGCAACATGGGTAATGAACCTTCTATTCCCCTAAAAACTACACATGCCCCCAATGGAGCACATTGCTTACAAGCATTGCAAGTTCCACTATTTTTTTCGTAAGAAAAGCTCTTTTGCATTGTTTCATCAATGTAGTTTTTTCACTATACTCATTTTAACTATTATTTTTTTCTTTATTGCATTTAAGAAGAGGGCTGAATTGCCAAACAGGACTATTCATTGTTTCATATATTTCTTTAGCAAAATTGAGCATACCTTCGTATCCAGCAAGAGCCAGTTTACGTTCGTGATTATGATCACAAAAACCAATTCTCAATTTATAAGCAATGGGTCTTTCTTTTACTCCACCTATAAAAAGATTAGCTCCAGTCTGTTTTACAAATTCAGATAGCTCAACAGGATTGGAATCATCTACAAGTATACACCCATCGTCACAAATAGTTTTCAATAATTTATAGTCTTCCACATTGCCTGTTTGTGTTCCTGCAATAACTGTTTTTACTCCTATTAATCGTAAAGCTTTTACCAATGAAATAGCTTTAAATGCCCCTCCTACATAAACAGCAGCTTTTGTACCAAACAAAGATTTTTGATAAAAATCAAGAAATGGAAGTAATTTTCTTAACTCGTCCTTTACTAAATTACGAGCATTTTTCATAAATTTTTTATAACAAAAAAATTTAGATACTTCATACAGCGCATCCGACACGTCTTCAATTCCAAAGTAAGAAACCTTAATAAAAGGAATACCATATTTTTTCTTCATTATTTTTGCCAAGTGAATCATAGAACCAGAGCATTGCACTACATTTAGCGAGGCTCTATGAGCATTTTGGATATCTTTTACTCGTCCATCACCTGTTAAAGATGCTAATATTTGAATACCTATTTTTTTATAATAATCAGTCAACATCCATAGTTCTCCTGCTAGATTGAAATCTCCTAATATATTAATACTAAATGGAGATATTTCCTTACTATTATCAGTTCCAAGTAAAGTTGCTACAGCTTCACAAGCTATTTTATAGCCATCTTTTTTCGTTCCTTGGAATCCTTCTGCCATAACAGGAATAATTGGAATATTTTTTATTTTTCTCACTTGACAACATACCGAACGAATATCATCTCCAATTACTCCTGCAATACAAGTGGAATAAACAAAAGCCGCCCCGGGAGAATATTTTTCAATCAACTCTATAAGAGTTTTATAAAGCCGCTTTTCACCACCAAATACTACATGCTTTTCTCTCAAATCAGTAGAAAAGCTCCTACGATACAATTCTCCTCCAGAAGACATAGAACCACGTATATCCCATGTATAAGAGGCACATCCAATAGGTCCATGCACCACATGCAAAGCATCTACTATCGGATATAAAACCACTCGAGAACCACAAAAAACACAAGCTCGTTGACTTACAGAGCCTGCTAAGCTTGGTTTTTCTCCTACCAAATCGAAAGAATCTGATCCTTTAGTAAGAACTTGCCCTCTGCGTCCTTGTAAAAAAATAGGCATCTTTAACTTAGATTTGGAATTCAACTTTAGATTCAGGACATGTTCCATCTTGATGATCTAATATTTTTTCTAAAAATTTAATAACCAGGTTACTAGCTCCAATATATCCCACATATGGAAAATAATTATTACCCGGACGATCTGTAACCGGAAATCCTAAACGAACAAATGGAATATTTTCGTCTCGAGCAATATACTTACCATAAGTATTACCAATCAGTAAATCTACTGACTTTTGTTTAATCCACTGATGGAGTTGAAACATATCAGCACGTTCCCCACTTTTGTATTTAGCTTCTGGTACTCTTTCTAGTAGCATTTTTTTTAAAGACTCATCAAAATGCTTACCTGGAGTTCCTGTGACAATATACACCGGTTTCATATCTAAAGTGAGTAAAAATTCAATCAATGGAATTAACGTATCAGGATCCCCGAAAAGAGCTACTCTTTTTTTATAAAAATACTTAGAGTTATCAGCTATTAAATCAACTAAACGTCCTCGTTCTTCTGTCAAAGAATCAGGAACAGGAACATTAGCATGACGACTAAGAGAAATGACAAAACGATCTGTCGCTTTTAGTCCAATAGGAATCTCTACAACCTCAAACTGAACTCTACATTTGTTTTCTAACTTTACACAAGCATCCTCTGTAGAATAAGCTCCTAGCCCAATGGTAAATTTGCTATCACCAGTTTCTATAATATCCTTCATTGTAGTTCCTCCTGATGGATACATCTCAAATTTTCCTGTTAAAGGAGTATCTAAAACATTTGATGTGTCTGGAAACAAAATAATACGAGCCTCCATCACACGAGCTATACGCCTAATTTCTCGCATATCAGACGGTTCCATCCATCCTGCAATAAAGTTAACTATGTTCTTCTTTTTAGGTGTAGCTGTAGAAAAAAATTTAACAAAAGCAGATAACTGGTTAGAATAACCTGTTATATGCGTTCCAACATAACTAGGAGTATTACAATAAATAACCGTTCTCCCTTCTGGAATTTTTCCTTCTTCTTTTGCTTTAGAAATAATTTGTGTCATATCATCACCTATCGTTTCAGACAAGCAAGTAGTATGAATAGCAATGACATCCGGTTCGTATACGGTAAATATAGTATCAATAGCGCTTACAAGATTAGAAGATCCTCCAAAAACAGACGATCCTTCTGAAAAGGAACTAGTAGAAGCCATAATCGGCTCTTTAAAATGACGTGTAAGTGCACTACGATGATAAGAACAACACCCTTGAGACCCATGACTGTGAGGTAAACATCTATGCAACCCAAGTGCTGCATACATAGCTCCAACTGGCTGACAAGTTTTAGCAGGATTAATAGTTAATGCCTTTCTTTCTATTTCTTTCTCTGTTGTATGACGTAATAACATATTTTCTCTTGTTTTAAGACTATTTAATTCAATTTAATATGCAAAAGTTGCTTCTATATACTCTTCACTTTCCCAAGGTGCCTTCACTTCATTCCAAATAGAAGCGCTCACTATCATTTCAATATCACGGTAAAAATTGATTGCCCCCTTAAATCCAGCATAAGGTCCACCAGAATCATAATTATGAAGTTGCTTAAAAGGAATTCCCATTTTTTGAACACAAAATTTTTCTTTGATACCTGCACAAAAAACATCCGGATGATATTTTCCAATCAATTTATCCATTTCATAATGACTAAGGTCGTCTATTACCAATGCTCCCTTCTCCATTTGTCTAATTAATCCATGATATTCATTGAATTCCATCCCTTTTGCCTTCAATAGTTTTAATTCCTCCTCTGTTTTACGAGGATTATATCGAGTAGGATCTTTTGTGACAGTTATTTCCTCAATATTACGGCTATCTGCATCAATCTGAATACTTGGGATTACATGACGACCCTCATAGTCATCTCTGTGTCCAAATTCGTAAC
This sequence comes from Azobacteroides sp. (SeqCode), assembly GCF_055395615.1. Lineage (NCBI taxonomy): Bacteria > Pseudomonadati > Bacteroidota > Bacteroidia > Bacteroidales > Azobacteroides (SeqCode) > Azobacteroides sp. (SeqCode). Next base: position 221,022 of record NZ_AP014701.1, read on the forward strand.
CTGCAGCAATTGTAGTCATACCTAACTCTTCAAATAAATCCTGATAATGATGTGCTCTCGAACCACCCACAAAAAGCATTGCTAATTTTCCAACAGTACTTTTACGTGCTTCTTTGCAAATTTTTTCCACTTCAACTATCTCTTCAGCAATGACTTCTTCTACTCTACTAATAAGTTTCTTATTATCAAAATATTGTGCTATTTTACGTAGCATTTTTGCCGTAGAATTCGCTCCAATAGGTTGCACTTTAATCCAAGGAATACCAAATGCTGTTTCCATCATTTCAGCCACATAGTTGATAGAACGATGACACATCACCATGTTAAGATCAGCAGTATGTGCATTTTCAAATTTTTGAATAGTTGAATTTCCACTAAAAGTAGCAATTAGATTGATACCACACTTTTCAAAAATACGTTCTAATTCAAAAGCATCTCCTCCTATATTATACTCACCCAAAAGATTGACACGATACTCCAATGAACCTCTTACTTCATCATCTCTACCGATCAAATTCTTAAATAATCCATTATTAGCAATATGATGTCCTGCCGATTGAGATACACCACGGTACCCTTCACACGAAAAACCAAAAATATTAATACCTCCTCCTATTTCTTCCATCATATGTTTTGCTACACGGTGTACATCGTCCCCAATTAATCCAACTGGACAAGTAGAAAATATAGCAATCGTATGAGGATGAAATAACTCATATGCCTCACGTATGGCTTGTTTTAATTTTTCTTCTCCACCAAATACAATATTTGAATCTTGCATGTCGGTAGAAAAACAATATGTAATAAAATTCGAATCTTTTTCATTAACAGGAAGTGTTTGATTACGTCTTGTAAGCCATGAATAAAAACCACATCCAATAGGTCCATGTGTAATATTCACAATGTCACGTGTAGGCCCCAATACTACCCCTTTGCATCCTGCATAAGTACATCCTCTTTGCGTAATGATACCTGGAACTGTTCGCACATTTGCTTGTATTTCAGGTGGATTGTTTGGATCACTAATCAGAATAGATTTTGACCTTTTTTTTCCAACTTTTTTAGGATACTTTGTTATTATTTCTTCTCGGAACCCTTGTAGTTCAGTAACAAGAGAATCCATCGATTCTAGTTTATCTTTTTCGTCAACCATTGTTTATGCTAAATTTTAATAAAATTCAATTAATCTAAAGAAGTATTTCCGGAAATTCCACTTCGAATTGTGAAAGAATCCAGCGTACTAATTACAAAAATTTTTCCATCACCACTTTTCCCCGTATGATTAATTCTGAGAATTGTCTCAATTGCTAATTTTCTCTTTTCATCAGTCACAACCAATGTTATAATTCGTTTCGATTTTAAACGAGGAATCTCAGGTAAAAACTCAATATCCTCATTAGTTATCGTTTCATTTTTGATTTTTTCTAAATCACCATGCCCTTGCCCACGCCCTAAAACGGGCATTGCCGTAAATGACGGTAATCCCACATCTGCCAAGGCTTTTTTAGTCTCACTCATTCTAGTTATTCTTATGATTGCTAGTATTAGTTTCATAGTCAATCTTTTTTAGCTCTTGATATGGTGTACGTTTCTTCCACTGGGGTTACAAAAATTTTTCCATCACCTGCTTGTCCTTTTACCCCAGAACGAGCAGCATTGATAATAGTTTCCACTACAAAATCTTTATCTTTTTCATTGATTACAATAATCAATAAATCTTTCGGTAATTCATCGTAAGTGACATTACCCACCTTAAGACCACGTTGTTTCCCTCGTCCAAAAACAGATAATTTTGTTACTGCAGGGAACCCAGCATTAAACAAATCTTTCATTACAATTGGCGATTTTTCTGGCCGAACAATAGCTCTTATCAATAACATATTAATTTTAATTTAATTTATAGTGAATATCAATTCATAATACCAAAACCAATAAGCAGATCCTCTAATTCTTGTATAGAGAGTGGATTCGGAATAACAAAAATAGTATTATTATCTATTTTTCGGGCAAGAGTACGATATTCATCTGCCTGCGAATGATCCGGTGCATAATCAATAACTGTTTTACGGTTAATTTCAGCATGCTGTACCATATTGTCTCGAGGTATAAAATGTATCATTTGAGTACCTAATTTTTTAGCAAATTCCTCTATCATGTTTGCCTCATTATCTACTTTACGAGAGTTACATATTAATCCTCCTAATCGAACATCTCCTACCTTCCCAAATTTATGAATGGACTTACAAATATTATTTGCTGCATACATAGCCATCATCTCTCCTGAACAAACAATATATACTTCCTGTGCTTTACCATCACGAATAGGCATTGCAAATCCCCCACATACAACGTCTCCCAATACGTCATAAAATACATAATCAAGCTGCTTATCATCATCATAAGCTCCCAGTTGTTCTAACAAATTAATAGAAGTAATAATCCCACGTCCTGCACAACCAACACCTGGTTCTGGCCCGCCAGACTCAACACAACTCGTATTTTTAAAACCCTTTTTCATCACATCTTCTAATTCTACATCTTCTCCTTCTTCTCGAAGGGTATCTAATACGGTTTTTTGTGCTAATCCATGCAATAACAATCGTGTTGAATCAGCTTTAGGATCACAACCCACAACCATCACATTACGCCCTATTTCTGCTAAACCAGCAACTGTATTTTGAGTAGTAGTAGATTTACCAATACCCCCTTTTCCATAAATAGCAATTTTTCTCATAAAATCAATTTCTTTAGTTTAGATTAATGTATTCGCAAATATTATACCATACCTTTTAAATTGTATTGATTCAAAAAGTATTAATACAATATATAATTGATTACCATTAACTTAAAATTAAAAAGAAAATATCGATAAAAAATATACCAGAAAAATAATCTTACATAAATGTAAAATAAACAATACCTGAACATACAAAAATGTAGAAAATTAAAACTTTTTATAATAGTATGTACATTTGTATTTCTGTAATGAAATTTTATATCATATACCTTATACCACACAATTCATACAAAACATTACCTAAACATTATCCAACAACACATTACAATAGAGCACCAATAATTCCTCAACTGGAAATTTCAGAATATGATATAAAATACACAAAGTAGATTAACTAATTTTACAATTAAACTAGCTAAATATTTGACTCATTCAGGGGATGATACATGAATATATTTCCTCGATAGCAAAAGGGAATGAATTTATATACACCTGATAGATAAAAAATAACCGGAATTTAAAGATATCAAGAAATAAATAAAAGTAAATTTTTTCTTTGTGACTCCGGCAGGATTCAAACCTGCGACTTTCAGAACCGGAATCTGATGTTCTATTCACTGAACTACGGAGCCTGAATTTATATCAATAAAAGTTTATAGATTGATAAATCTGCAAATATCTGTAGTTACCAGACAATTGGAATTTGACCTGTTTTTATCAAAAAATTATTAGTCTTGCTGAAAGGTTTGCTTCCAAAAAATCCTCTATTAGCAGAAAAAGGAGAAGGATGAGCCGATTTTAACATCAAATTTCCTTCAGAAGGAATAAAAACTCCTTTTTTTTGCGCATAAGCTCCCCATAAGAGAAATACAACATGTTGTTTTTCTCTCACTATTATGCGAATAATAGCATCAGTAAATTCTTCCCAACCTTTTTGTTGATGCGAACCTGCCATATGTTCCTGAACAGTTAAAATAGAATTAAGCAATAACACTCCTTGTTTTGACCATCTTTCTAAATTTCCTGAAGTAGAAGAAACAATTCCTAAATCGTCTTGAACTTCTTTGTAGATGTTTTTCAAAGAAGGAGGAAGTGGAATATTTTCATTAACTGAAAAACATAAACCATTGGCTTGCTCTGGTTCATGATAAGGATCTTGTCCTAAGATGACTACCTTTACTTTATCAAATGGTGTCTTGTCAAAAGCACTAAAAATTTTATTACCTCTAGGATAAATCGTTTTTAAGGTATATTCATTCTTTATGAATTTAACTAGCTTTTTAAAATAGGGTTTATCAAACTCAGAAGCTAAATGCTCTCTCCAAGATTGTTCAATTTTTACATTCATAATGACATTTTATAGTTGAAAACTAGGCAAAATAGGATTATAGCAGTCAACTAATAATACTTGCTAACATTATCTGAAAGTATATTTATCTTTCAATAAATACATTATAATGACGAACTTCTTTCAGTCAAAATAGTAATTCTGATGAATTTATTTTTCAATTTTAGATACATCAATAAATTACCAAGGTTCCCCCTTAATTAAAGAGTTAAATATATTCATACATTAAAAAATGTAATTGTATAATTAGTAGTTAAATGTAATAGTTAAATGTAATAGTTAAATGTAATTAATTATGCTAAAATAATAATTGTAATACTAACTCTTATTGCCATTCTTATCCTAAGAATAGTTTCACCATATATTCAAATCGTAAAACAGAATCCGATCCATATCTTGAAAGCGATTTTTTTATTTGATCTATTGTTTTTACTTTTTGTAGTTGAGTTTTTGAAAAAAATTTATCGGAAAAACAAATAAGTTTTTCTTCTAAGGTCTCTGGTAGTAAATTTTTATGAAAAATCGGAATGTTATTTCGCAACATATCTTCTTTAGTCAACCCTGATCCCGTATGTCTTTTGCAGACTAAAGCATGCTTATGAAGATTTTCTTTCCAAAGAATTTTAAATCCTAAATAACCATGAAAAATGTAAGGGAAATTGCCAAAACACTGTATGTTTGGAGCATTTGTTAGATAAATTCCTATGTCGTGTAATAGGGATGCTTCTAAAATAAATGTATTATCCAGTTCCCATTCTGAGTGTACTCGTGCTATTTCTATTGCCTTATCAGCCACTAATAAACTATGCGTAAGTAAAATATTATAAAGTTTACTTTTTTCTTTATAATATTTTTTGATAATATCTATGGGAACCATATAGCTACTGTAAAGATACTTTAATAAAAAAATAAAAAAGAAATATTCTTATTATTATTCGCGAATAATGATAAGAATTCATGAATAATTCTATACTTTTGCAAAGAAATGTTTAGAATAGTTAACCATTGAAAAAGCATACTGAATGAAAATAGGAATTCATCCAATCAATTATCGCCCAGTTGTATTTAAAGATATGTCAAACAATGACATATTCATTACACGTAGCACTATCAATACAAAAGAAACCATTGAGCTAGAAGGTATTATTTACCCTCTAGTTAAACTAGAAATTTCTAACACTTCTCATCCATTTTATACTGGTAAGCAAAAATTAGTGGATACAGCTGGATGCGTAGACAAGTTTATGAATCGTTATGGAAATCGAAGAAAATGATCTATAAGTACTCACTTATAAAAGTAAGTACTTAAAATCCAAAGATTTTTAATATTGAAACAACATAGATATTAAACGGTAGTTGATATCAAAATGATGACGTAGCAATTTTATCAAAATACGTTTAACTGTTTGTTCTTTTACAATTAAAAGATACTAACTACAATATAGATCAATTTGTAATCCGATGTAAAGTAAATAATTTTTTCACCTATAAGTTTTCTAATTAAGATTTACTTCAATTTTAGGGAAATTTGTGTTGTTTTTTTTATTTGTAAAAACATCGTTGATATTTGGTATTATATTAAAAGAAAAAGTAAATATCATATGCTGGAGTTTTCTATTGGAAAACTTTTATTACATTTACGAACAATTGTTATGTGATGACCTCAACCATTATTTATGATATTTCATTTATCACAAATAATAGTGGTATAGTAGCGATTTATTTTATTATTAACCAATAACACATAAGGTTATGTATACTATTGTCAATACACAATGCAAAACAGTTTTGGCAGATTTGCAAACACCAGTCAGTATCTATTTGAAAATAAGAGATATTTTCCCTGAATCAGTATTATTAGAATCTTCTGATTTTCATGGAAATGAAAACTCTGTTTCTTTTATTGGATTTAATCCAATAGCACGTTTCGAAATAAAAAACGACAGAGTTAAATTAGTTTATCCAAACCAATTGGCATCTGTAATTGTAAAAGATACAACGTTACCTGTTGTTGATCAATTAAATCAATTTATTCATTCTTTCAAAATAAAGAGAAATACTACGAAGTATAATGGTTTTTTTGGATACACTGCTTATGATGCTGTAAAATATTTTGAAGATATTAACGCTGAAGAAAAGAAAAATACTGTAGTGGATATTCCTGATATGATTTATATTTTCTATCGATATGTTCTCGTCATTAATCATTTTAAAAATGAGATGACTATCGTAGAGAATATTATAGAAGGAGAGAAAAGTCAGATGAATGAAGTATTAGCTATTTTAAGTAATCGTAACTATGCCTCTTATAATTTCACTGCTAGAGGTGATGAAACTTCTACAATTACCGATAGTGATTATAAAGAAATGGTATGTCAAGGTATTAAACATTGTAAGAGAGGTGATGTATTCCAAATAGTACTTTCTCGTTGTTTTTCTCAAACTTTTGCTGGTGATGATTTTAAAGTATATCGCGCTTTGCGTTCTATCAACCCTTCTCCTTATTTATTTTATTTCGATTTTGGTTCATTCCGTATTTTTGGTTCTAGTCCAGAAACCCATTGCCGAATAACAAAAGGGCAAGCTTATATAGATCCTATTGCAGGAACTTTTTGTCGTACTGGCGATGACGAGAGAGATAAACAACTGTCACAAAATTTGTTGGAGGATCCAAAAGAAAATTCTGAACATGTAATGTTAGTAGATTTAGCTCGAAATGATTTGAGTAGAAATACTCACAATGTACATTTAGATTTCTACAAAAAAGTGCAATATTATTCTCATGTAATTCATTTAGGATCTCGAGTAGTGGGAGATGTGGAAGAGAATAGTAATACTATTAAGATATATGCTGATACTTTTCCGGCAGGAACACTTTCAGGAGCACCTAAAATTAGAGCAATGGAGTTAATACACAATATAGAACCCCATAAAAGAGGAGCCTATGGGGGATGTATAGGATATATCGGATTAAATGGTGATTTGAATCAAGCAATTACCATTCGCTCTTTTATTAGTAAAAATAATGTGTTATACTACCAAGCTGGAGCTGGTATCGTTTCAAAATCTAATGAAGAATCTGAGTTCCAAGAGGTTAATAATAAATTAAGAGCTTTAAAAAAAGCTATCGATGTAGCAGAAAAAATTCTAAACTAACTTGTCAAAAAATTACATTTTGTGTAAAAAAGAAATCTTATATTTTGGTTAGTAATGAACTCTCTTCTGTTCTAAGTTTTTTATAGATTTAGGAACATGTTTAGTAGGAAAATGTTTCCAAATGAAAACTATCTGTTCTTCTTATTTTATTATTTCAATAATCCAAACGCATGGACAGTGCTCTCGTTGAAAACTTAGATGGTAGTCAAATTTTGACATATAAAAGCTATTAGCATTTTTTAATTTTAACGAGAAGAAATAATCCCCTCCTCCTTTTCATAATTATACAAACTAGCTTTTCTATAAAGCCTCCTTGTTTGCCTCTTTTTCAGCACTTAAAACTTCTCTTTTTGAGAGTTATATATCAACCATGATCAAAAAAAATACCGTGATCCTACCTGCTCTAAGAAAACAAAACACTTCCTACTACACAAGAATCAAAAATATTCGCATATTGCACAAATTAAGAGACATTTTTTTAGAAAAACATTATCTTTTAGTTCTTAGTTTACTTTAAATCGAGTATCTCCATTCAAAAAAAAGTTTACAATTTGGTTAGCAGCAGCAATCCCTGCATTATTGTTAGCTTCCAATGTTTGAGCTCCAATTTTCCTTGGAGTAGAAAAATAACGTTTAGGAAATTTTACTTTTAATTCTTTATCATTGTTAGGCATTATATCTGTTATATATTTAACCTCTGGATAATCTTTCATCCATTTTATTAAATCTTCTTCGTTAATAATTTCCTTACGAGCCGTGTTTATTAAAAAAGCTTTTGAAGTCATTTTTTTTAATAAATCATAATTGATAGAAAACTTAGTCTCCGGTGTAGAAGGAATATGTAAAGATACATATTGACAAATTTCATACAATTCTTCCACCGAATTAAGTACTTTCACCCCGTCTTTCTTAATAATTTCAGCAAGACAGAAAGCATCATATGCATAAATGTCCATTCCAAATCCTTTGGCAATTTGTGCTACATTGCGTCCTACATTACCATATGCGTGAATACCTAATTTTTTCCCTTTAAGTTCTGTTCCACTACTTCCATCATAAAAATTTCGTGAAGCTTTAATCATCATTCCCAAAGCTAATTCAGCTACTGCATTAGCATTTTGTCCTGGAGTATTCATTACAACTATATTGCGAATTGTAGCTGCTGTTAAGTCTATATTATCTACACCAGAACCAGCTCGAACTATAATTTTTATTTTTTTCGCAGCTTCCAAAAATTCATTCGTTATTAAATCACTTCGAATAATAATGGCGTCTATATCTTTTATAGCCTCTAAAACTTGAAATTTATTTGTATATCTTTCTAAGATAACTATTTCCATCAAAGCACTGCTAATAATTTGCTTAATACTTTCAACTGCTTCTACTGCAAAAGGTTTTTCTGTAAGAACTAACACTTTCATAATATTTTGTTTTTTACTGTATTGTATACACAATGAGTTTCTACGATACAAATGTATAAATACTCATTGTAATTACTATAAAAATTGCATGAAAATATTGTATTTTTATGTTTAAATTGGGTTTGATTTGAATTGATTATGAGCAAAATACCTGCTTATCATATACCAGTTCTTTTAAAGGAAAGTGTAGAGGGATTAAATATTTCCAGAGAAGGTATTTACGTAGATATAACTTTTGGAGGAGGTGGTCATTCTAAAGAAATATTGAGTAGATTAGGAAATAAAGGACATTTGTATGGATTCGATCAAGACGAAGATAGTGAAAAAAATATTCTTTCTGATTCTAGATTTACTTTTGTAAGAAGTAATTTCCGTTACCTTACTCACTTTATGGATTGGTATAATGTGAAGAAAATAGATGGATTATTAGCAGATTTGGGAGTTTCCTCAATTCATTTTGATGATAATAGTAGGGGATTTTCGTTTCGCTTTGCTAGTAATTTAGATATGCGAATGAACAAGAGAGATGGAAAGACTGCTTCAGATATTTTAAATACTTATTCCGAAGAGGAATTAACCGATATATTTGATATGTACGGCGAACTAAAAAATTCAGCCAGTATTTCACATGCTATTTTTCAAGCAAGAAAAAAAAAAAATGTACAAACTATACAAGATTTTTTGTACGTACTTACCCCTTTTGTAAGAAAAGGAAAGGAGAAAAAACAATTAGCTCAAGCTTTTCAAGCTGTACGAATTGAAGTAAATAAAGAATTGGATGCTTTAAAAGAAATGCTTATTCAATCAAAACTGTTATTAAAGTCAGGTGGAAGAATAGCAGTAATAACTTATCATTCTTTGGAAGATCGTTTGGTAAAATTCTTTTTTAAGACGGGTAATTTTTATGGAGAAATTGAGAAAGATTTTTATGGTAACATTTTATCTCCTTTCAAAATTATTAATCATAAAGTAATTGTTCCGAACAATAAGGAAACAACGCAAAATCCACGCTCTAGAAGTGCTAAGTTAAGAATTGCTGAAAAAATATAAACATGGATAAAATAACAAAACAAAAAAAGAAAAAATTTCGATATATCATCAGAGGTGATATATTAGTGGAACATTTGCTTCTTAAACACCCAAAATTACTCATATTAATAGTGATACTGTTTATATTTTTTATTAGTAATAAATATTCTTGCATGAAAAAAATAGTTGAAATAGAAGCTTTAGAAGAGCAATTAAAGAACATAAAATATCAAAATCTAATTATTTCGACAAAATTGGCTTTTAATAGTCGCTTATCACAAATTGAGAAATTGTTAGAATCAAGAGATATAGGATTATTCATTTCTAATACACAGATATTTAAGTTGCGTAAATGACATATGTCTGAAAAACAGTTAATAATTAAGCAGGCAATGATTCGTTACGCTTTTATAGCAATTGTTATTGTTATACTTGCCGCCTCTATTTTTGGAAAGGCATGTATTACTTCATTTGTTTACGGAAGTTTTTGGAGAAAAATTGGTCTTAAACAAATTCATACCAATATACAAATACCAACTATACGTGGAAATATCTATTCTTCTAATTATGAACTAATGGCTACCTCTGAATCTCAATATCGTTTATTTATAGATTTCTTAGCAGAAGGTATCAAAGAAGATACTTTAAAAAAATATGTGAGAGATATTTCTGGTGAATTACAGAAAATGTTTCCTCAAAAATCTGCAGAACAATACAAAAGTCATATTATGAAAGGATGGGAAACCCGTTTTAAAAAAAATAGAAAATATCGTTTATTAGATCAAAATGTAAATTATTTTCAATGGAAAAAAATATGCAAAATGCCATATTTCAATCAAGGCCGTAATAAATCTGGATTATATTATAAGGAATTAGTAAAAAGAATAAAACCATATGGAACATTGGCTTCACGAACTATCGGGAATGTCTATGGAGAAATAGAAAAAGGCGGGGAAAGTGGTCTTGAAAAATATTATAATAATTTTTTGAGTGGAACCTCTGGTATAGGTACACGAAAAAAAATATGTGGAAAATACATTAATATTGTCGATATAAAACCTATTATAGGAAAAGACATTGTGACAACTATTGATATTACAATACAAGATATTGCAGAAAAAGAATTACTAAATAAATTAAAAGAGTTTGATGCTGAATCAGGTACAGTTGTAGTAATGGAAGTATCTACAGGAAAAATTAAAGCTATTACCAATATGAGGCGTATAAAAAAAGGCATTTGGAGAGAAATTCAAAATTTCGCTGTTTCTGATTTGGTTGAACCAGGTTCTACTTTCAAAGTGGTTTCTATGATGGTAGCAATAGAAGATTGTTTAATTCATTCGGAAGATTCAGTAGATACAGAAAATGGGATGGTAATGATTGCTGGACGACTCTTGAAAGATCATAATGCAGAGCATGGTGGGTATGGGAAAATTACGGCATCTCAGAGCATTCGTTATTCATCCAATATTGGGATAGCTCGTTTAATTGAAAAAGCTTATAGGAATAATCCTGAAAAATACGTAGATGGTATTTATAAGATAGGATTTCATAAAGATATGAAATTAGAAATACCAGGTTATGGAGTTCCTCAAATTCATCATCCGCATGATAAAGGAAGATATTGGGCACGTACTACATTGCCATGGATGTCATTTGGTTACGGAATACAAATTCCTCCTATTTATATATTGGCATTTTTCAATGCTATTGCTAATAATGGAAAATTACTCAAACCCATATTTGTACAAGAAATTAAAGAGGGGAGTAAAGTTATAGAAAGGAAAGAAACACAGGTGATTAATAATCAAATTTGTTCTTTTTCTACATTAAAAACAATTCGTCAAATGTTAGATGATGTAGTAAATATGTCTGATGGAACAGGGAAACCAGCTCATTCTGACAAAGTACGTATTGCTGGAAAAACAGGAACAGTTCAAATTTCACAAGGTAAAATAGGATATAAGTCAAAAATATTGTTACATCAAGTAACATTTTGTGGATATTTTCCAGCAAAAAATCCACAATATTCTTGTATCGTTGTTATTCGAAAACCAAGTAATGGGGTACCATCAGGAGGAAGTATGTGTGGATCAGTTTTTAAAAATATTGCAGAAGAAATATCTGCAAGAAATATCATTCCTAACATAGAATCATCATTTCCCATAGATACCCTTCATTCATTAATACCTGTTTTAAAAAATGGTAGGAGAGAGAATTTTATAAAAATATTAAAAGAATTAAGAATCCCTTACGAAGAAAGAGGTAAATTACAACAAGGAATTGTTTCCTGCATTGAAGAAAATAACAGAATAATACTTTTAAACAGAAAAAAAAGTGTTACGCTTGTCCCAGATGTAAGAGGAATGGGTGCTAAAAATGCAATTTTTGCTTTAGAAAGTGTTGGGTTAAAAGTAAGTATTTCTGGAAGGGGAACAATTACTTCACAATCTGTTCCGGCAGGAACAAATATTATAAAAAAACAAATTGTTTCATTACAATTAAAATAATATGTATGAAATTAGTATTTGAAGGAAAAGAACTTGACTTGGCTGGAATCCATTCAGATTCTCGACAGGTTAAAGAAAACTATTTATTTGTTGCTATTGTAGGTAATCGAGTAGATGGACATAATTATATAGAAGAATCCATTGAAAATGGAGCAAAAACAATTATTTGTCAAACTTTACCTATAATTCTTCGGCCAGGTATAACGTATATTCAAGTAAAAGATAGTCCTGAAGCTTTAGGAAAAATAGCTTCTTTATGGAATCGAGAACCATCAAAAAAACTACAACTGATTGGAATCACCGGAACCAATGGAAAAACAACTGTTGCTACTCTATTATATAAAATTTTTAAAAAATTGGGGTATAAGGTAGGATTGATTTCTACTATTTGTAATTATATCAATAACCGAATTATTCCAGTTACTCATACTACTCCTGGCGTAATAGAATTAAATGCTTTATTAGTTCAAATGGTTATTGAAGGTTGTGATTATGCTTTTATGGAAATAAGTTCACATGCTATATATCAAAAAAGAATTGCCGGATTACGATTTAAAGGAGGTGTTTTTACTAATCTTACTAGGGATCATTTAGACTACCATAAAACATTCAATATTTATAGAAATGTAAAAAAATCTTTTTTTGACTTACTTCCTATTGATGCTTTTGCTTTAGCCAACAAAGATGATAAGAACGGAAAATTTATGCTACAAAATACAAAAGCATATAAAAAATTTTACTCTCTTCAATCATTGGCCGATTTTAAAAGTAAGATTTTAGAATTATATTTTAATGGAACATTAATGACTATTAATGATAAAGAACTTTCCACTTTGTTTGTGGGAAAATTCAATGTTTATAATCTTTTGGCAGTTTACGGAACAGCTATTTTATTAGGAGAAGAATCTGATGAAGTAATGGTTTTATTAAGTATAATTCATCCTGTTGTTGGTAGATTTGAAACTTTACATGCTCCAGCAGGATTTACTGTTATTATAGATTATGCACATACTCCTGATGCTTTAACCAACGTTTTAAATACCATCAAAGCAGTTTCGAATGGGAAGGGGAAAATAGTAACAGTAATTGGTTGTGGTGGAAATAGAGACAAAGGGAAACGCTCAATTATGACAAAAGAAGCTGTCCGACTAAGTCAAAACATTATTTTAACTTCCGATAATCCTCGCTTTGAGGATCCTAATGATATTATTAAAGATATGCTTACCGGATTAAACAATAATCAACGAAAGAAAATTATTTGTATTATTGATAGAAAAGAAGCCATTCATACAGCTTGTTTTTTTGCTCAACCAAATGATATAATATTAATTGCAGGAAAAGGACATGAAGATTACCAAGAAATAAAAGGAGTAAAGAATTATTTTAACGATAGAGAGATCGTAATGAATATCATAAATTAAAATTTAACCCATGTTATATAGTTTATTTCACTTCCTTAACCGATTAAATGTACCTGGAACAAGAATATTTCAATATATCTCTTTTCGATTTACTTTGTCTTTGTCTTTATCTTTAATTATTTCTATACTTATTGGTGGAAAAATAATTCAATCTTTAAGGAGACATCAAATAAGAGAATTTGTTCGTAATCTTGGACTTGAAGGACAAATACAAAAAAAAGGAACACCCACTATGGGTGGTATTATTATTGTTGTAGCGATTTTGGTGCCTGTTTTATTACTAGCTCGTCTTTCAAATATATATATATTATTGATGTTAATTTCTACTGTTTGGTTAGGAGTTCTTGGATTGATAGACGATTATATTAAAGCCATTCAGAAATATAAAGAAGGATTATCTGGAAAAATAAAAATACTAGCACAAGTAGGATTAGGATTGATAGTTGGTTTAACTGTTTATTTTTCTCCCAACATTGCAATATATGAAAATGTAAAAATACACCGACAAGGAGAGAAAAAAGAGATTTTTTATACTACTCCATTGAAATCTACCAAAACTACTATTCCGTTTCTTAAAAATAATAATCTCGATTATAGAGATTTAACTACATTTATGCCTAATCACCGTACAACCGCTACTTTAGTACTTTTTGTTTTAGTTGCTATTTTTATTGTGGCAGCCGTATCTAATGGAGCAAATTTAACAGATGGGTTAGATGGTTTGACCGCTGGTAGTTCTGCTATCATTGGTATTGTATTAGGTGTTTTTGCCTATGTATCTGCTCATTTAGAGTTTGCTTCTTACTTAAATATCATGTACATACCAGGCTGTGAGGAATTAACAGTTTTTGCAGGAGCTTTTATTGGTGCATGTATCGGGTTCTTGTGGCATAATGCTTTCCCAGCTCAAGTTTTTATGGGTGATACAGGGGCACTTACATTAGGTGGAATTATTGCAGTATTTGCCATTGTTATTCGTAAGGAATTATTATTGCCTCTTCTTTGTGGAATTTTCTTTGTAGAAAATCTTTCTGTAATTATTCAAGTGGCTTATTTTAGATATTCAAGAAAGAAAACTGGAATAGGCAAAAGAATATTCAAAATGACACCTATTCATCATCATTTTCAGAAAGATGGAAATACGGGAATAAATGCCATTTTTCAGAAACCATTAAATGCTATCCCAGAAGCTAAGATTGTAATTCGTTTTTGGTTAATAGGTATTTTATTAGCTGCATTAACTATTGCTACATTAAAAATCAGATAATCGTAAAACGATTACCTGATTTTATTTTTTTATTTTTTTTATTTTTGAATCAATTAATAAATCATTTAAAGAATGAATATTCATCCTAATGAAATCATCTGTAGTGTAATTATATTATAATTACACTTTTCTGTAGAGATAAAATATCCTACACAATCTTAATTCCCAAAATAATATACTGCAAATATGAATGTTTAAAATTGTTTGTCAAGCTTTAAACATTTACAAAATTATTTTAGTCTAGAAATAAAATAGAGCTTATTTTTCATAAGCTAAAAAACAAATTTTCTGTCAAGAAATAGTCACAAAAAATTACATTTCAAAATATATTAGAACAAAAATTTAAACTCTGTACAATTACCTCTTAATGAAATTACAACAACTCTATACCCTACCTTCACCACAATAGATATAATTCTTTAATGATACTCTCTTACAAGAAAGTTAATACTGTTACTGTTGATAACAGACTTTTAATAAAAAAAGATTGGCTCAAGTATGAATAACTTATTTTATCAATTTTTATTATATGAATATCTATGCTAATCCTTATGACCTAGGCTTATTATATGAGCATTTACAGATCACAATTCCCCTCTACGCCATTAACACAACACATGCATATGTATTATACTTTTTGAGATAATATGATAAAAAGACATAAGTGTTACTATAAATAAAAGATGAGTTTTTGGTTTCATAATAGATAAGCTAATAGTATTTCTTTTTAACCAGGATCTTAGCGTAATATTTCTAAAATTTATTATATCTGTATGTAACTATTTTTTTCGTCATCGTTCATTTTTTTAGATCGTATATTGTAGGAAGCGTTATCTAGTTATCTATTAGATACGAACCTATCATAAAAAGTATCTCTTTTATGTTTCCCGTAATGTATTTAAGTACATTACGGGAAACAATTTTAAGCAATTTTTCCGACAATTTCATCACCAATTTCATTAAAGAAAATTATACTATAATTAATTATTTTTTATTCGGTATCTAGATACTATTCAGGATTTCTAAAAAAAACAAAATTATTGAATGATTTGGCAATCGTGCAATAATTTGTGAAAAAACTATACAATACCAAAGAATATTACTTTTTTCATTTTTATTTCTTTTTCTGTTTTTACTCCCTATTAATTTCTCTAGATTTGTATCTAATACACCATAGTACTATAATTGCTATACCACTATCAACACACTATTTAGCTATGTAAGCAAATATGTAAAGTCAATTCCCACACAATAAATTTTTATAACTAAAATTATATTTTATAATAACTTTTGATAAATCAAGTACTATTATTAATCCGTTGAAAAGTTTTTTTTAAGATGATATAATACTACTTTTATCATCCTAAGAAAAGCATTCATACAATTTCATTAAATTTTGTATGAATACACTTAAATTTCGTCTTACTGTAATTTTTTCAAAAAAAATTAATATTTTTCTTATGGTGGATGAATAAGTTATTAATACTCGAACTGTATATTTTTGTTAGAAAGTCATTAGACAAACATATAAGGATTTAGTTTTTAACTATAAATAGTAAATTTACATTTATTGATTCATCACAAATAATTGACATACTTACTCAAATATTGGTATATCATATACCAATAAACATCTAAATTGAAATCAAATAAATCATGTCATCTTAATAATTGATAAAATATAATGCAGAAATTGAATTTAGATAATAAAAAGATCATACAAGTATGGATATAATAGTTATTCTTAGAACCTTTGTAGAAAAATTGTATATAACTTTATCAGACAATTATTACAACCAATTAGTTTACTTTAAAAAGTATGAAAATTAAGGTATAAGAATGCAGCGCCAATAATTGCTTATTGGAAATATGTGTTGTTAATAATATGTATCAAAAAGGTTATAAATAAATGATCATATTCAACAACTTGAAATTCAGTTTTTTCCCAATTGATAATCCTCTAATTAGGGTATATTCCAACACAGAATTCTGGATTATGGCAAACCTCCTCAATAGAACAACTGTATAGTTGTTCTTCATCCATATATGAAAATGAGTTTTACTATATAGTAAAACTCAAGTTTATTCTTTTTCGTAGATATAAGCCAATTTAGTAATATTTAAAATTAATCGTTCTTTTTTATTTATCTCTATAGAATAGAGTTTAGAAGTATTATAAAGAGAGTATTTCCAATATTTGAATATTACTTAAATGAAACTCCATAAAGAGAACTTGATATTACAATTCCATTTTTATTTTGCTCTCAATGTATCACAAAAGAACATAATAAAGCAAATTCAATAGTTTATAATCTAGATAAAATGAGAATAATTAAGTGAATGAAAAGTAAAGAAACTAGGAGTATTTTAGAAAAAATGTAGAAGAAAATAGTTTGGTAAAACATTAATATTTTTGCTAAAATATTGCTCGAAGTACTTAATATTTATTTGTGCTAAACATGTATACGTAAATATATGATTTTTAGGAAAAAATTCTTAAAAATATTTATCTATTCCACCAACAGTTAATTAATTATTAAAACGAGAAAAATATTTAAATAACAATTAATTGAAATAAAAAAAATCATTACTATTTCTTAAAATGATTATTAAATAATAATTAAAAATTACGATTTCCAACAACAATTTTTATATTTTTTACCACTGCCACAAGGGCATAGTTCATTTCTTCTTGCAGTTTTTTCTACGCGAATAGGTTCTTTTCTTTTTAATGTATGAGTATCACGATCTCCGATTTCTCCTTGAATCTGTCGATTTTTCATTAACTCATCTTTCCTTATTTTGTAACGATTGTAATCAGTCCTTTTTTCTGAAGTAGCTTCACGAATTTCTTGATTTTGAATATATATTCGTCCTCTCATCAATACAGAAACAGTTTTCTTATTCATCGATTCAATCATATTCTTAAACAAATTAAATGATTCTAATTTGTATATCAACAATGGATCTTTGTTTTCATAGCTTGCATTTTGAACAGAACAGCGTAATTCATCCATTACTCTTAAGTGTTCCTTCCACGCTTCATCTATAGAGGAAAGTAAAACAGCTTTTTCAAATGATTTTATAATTTCTTTAGATTTTGTATCATAAGCTGTTTTTAAATGACAGCTTATATTGTATATATTTTTCCCATCTGTAATTGGAACTATGATATTTTGATACTTGTCTCCAACTTCTTTATAAGCACGTTCGATGTTTGGGTTAGCAACTTGAATCATTCGTTCATTCTTCCATTTAAAATTTTCAATAGATATACCAAAGATTACTTCAGTCAAGTCAGCTTTCACTTTTATGAATTCTTCCTCAGTAATAGGAAGCTCTATTGCTAATGTTTTATACAATTCAGATTTTAATCCTTCATAATTATTTAAATTAGAATAGTATTCTACCATGGAATTAACTGTATCATAAATCATATTTACAATATCCAAACTAATTCGTTCGCCAATCAAAGCATGGTAGCGTCTTGTGTAAATTATTTCTCGTTGAGAATTCATTACATCATCATATTCCAACAACCTTTTCCTAATACCGAAATTATTTTCTTCTACTTTTTTTTGTGCTCGTTCAACAGCATTATTTAGAACTTTAGCTTCTAAAACTTCTCCCTCTTTAAATCTCATCTTATCCATCATTCTTGAAATGCGTTCAGATGCAAACAATCTCATCAAATCGTCCTCAAGAGATATAAAAAATACAGAAGAACCAGGATCTCCTTGGCGACCAGAACGACCTCTTAATTGTCTATCTATCCGACGAGAGTCATGTCTTTCCGTTCCAATAATTGCCAATCCTCCAAAATCTTTTACTTTAATAGAAAGTTTTATGTCTGTACCACGCCCAGCCATATTAGTAGCGATAGTTACTGCTCCTACACGCCCAGCTTGAGCTACAACTTCTGCTTCTTTTTGGTGAAGTTTAGCATTTAATACGTTATGAGGGATCTTACGCATATTCAACATTCGACTTAACAATTCTGATATTTCTACTGATGTAGTGCCTACCAAAATTGGACGACCTTGTTCCCGTAAAGTAATTATTTCATCGATAATAGCAGCATATTTTTCACGAGCAGTTTTATAAAGTCTATCATTCTTATCATTTCGTATAATTGGCTGATTTGTTGGAATAACTACTACATCTAATTTGTAAATATCCCAAAATTCACCAGCTTCAGTTTCCGCTGTTCCAGTCATACCAGCCAATTTACGATACATGCGAAAATAATTCTGTAAAGTAATAGTAGCAAAAGTTTGAGTAGCCATTTCTATTTTTACACGTTCTTTAGCCTCTATAGCTTGATGTAACCCATCAGAGTAGCGTCTTCCCTCCATAATACGTCCAGTTTGTTCATCTACAATCATTACTCGATTATCGAGCACGACGTATTCATCATCTTTTTCAAATAAACAATAGGCTTTTAATAACTGATTGATAGTATGAACACGTTCTGATTTGATAGCATAATTTTGCATCAAATCATCTTTTTTAATTTTTTTTTCCTCCCTTGTAAGCGGTTCATTTTCAATTTCTGAAAATTTTGTTCCTAAATCTGGCAAGATAAAAAATTCAGAGTCATCAGAGTTTCCTGTCAATATGTCAATTCCTCTATCAGTTAGTTCTATAGATTTATTTTTTTCATCAATTACAAAGTATAATTCGTCTGTAATAATGTACATTTCTCGATTTTGTTGCTGCATGTAAAATTCTTCAGTTTTTAACATAGATGTTTTTACACCAGGTTCACTTAAATATTTTATCAAAGCTTTGTTTTTAGGCATTCCCTTATAAGAACGGAAAAGAAGTTTCAATCCTTCTTCATGTTGTTTAAAATCTTTTGAAACTATAAGTTTTTTAGCTTCTATTAGCAAACTATTAGTTAGTTTTTTTTGGATATTTACCAAATTTTCAACTCGGGGACAATACAAAGCATATAGTTGTTCTCCTTTCTTAGCAACAGGTCCTGAAATAATCAATGGAGTACGAGCATCGTCAATCAATACAGAATCCACTTCATCTACGATAGCATAATTATGTTTGCGTTGTACTAAATCTTGAGAATTAATTGCCATATTATCTCTCAAATAATCAAAGCCGAATTCATTATTTGTCCCAAAAGTAATATCAGCTTTGTAAGCTTTACGTCGCTCATTGGAGTTAGGACGATGTTTATCAATACAATCGACTGAAAGTCCGTGAAACATATACAGTGGCCCCATCCATTCAGAATCTCGCTTAGACAAATAATCATTCACAGTTACTATGTGTACACCATTGTGAGTCATAGCATTTAAAAATGCTGGAAGAGTGGCTGAAAGTGTTTTCCCTTCCCCCGTAGCCATTTCCGCAATATACCCTTTTATTTTTTTGTTGAGTTTAGGATTTTCTGTATCCTTCATGTACTTTTTATGGCTGTAATTATGCAATACGACACCACCAAATAATTGTACATCATAATGAACCATGTCCCAAACAATTTTATTTCCTCCTGAAATCCAATGATTTTTGTAGATTGCTTTATCATTTTGAATAGACACAAAATCATAAGAAACAGATAATTGTCGGTCGAAATCCGTTGCAGTAACTTTAATAGTTTCATTTTCTGAAAATCGACGAGCAGTGTCTTTCATTATGGCAAAAACTTCAGGCAATATTTCATCCAATATTTTTTCTTGTTTTTCAACGATATCTTTTTCTATTTTATCAATTTCATTCCATATTTTTTCTCTATCCTCCAACTCTGTAGATTCTATTAATGCTTTCAACTCATTTATTTTTTCTTTTTCTATTTTTACTTCTTCTTGAAGAAATACCATCAATTTTTGAGTTCTTCCTCTCAATTCATCATTTGATAAACTTTTAACTGATGGATAAATAGTTAATATTTTCTTTATATATGGATTAATTTCCTTTAAGTCACGTTGAGACTTATTTCCAAAAAGTTTAAATAAAATTTTATTAATGATCATAGTATCTGTCAAAAATCTAAAAAAATATAACGAAGATACTATAAAAAATTGTACCTTTACAAAAGATGGAGGTAGTAGTTTTCAGTTAAAACGAAATTAGGAGTTTTGACGAGATAAGTTATTATTATAGTATAATTCTGTAAATCAAGTGCATTTTGAAAGTTTCAAATGCTTAAAATATTTTTTATATGGCAATAATGAATTTTGGGGGGGTAGAAGAAAAAGTTATTACTCGTGAAGAATTTTCTTTAAAGAAAGCACAAGAAATTTTAAAGAACGAAACAATTGCTGTGATTGGTTATGGGGTACAAGGTCCTGGTCAGTCATTAAATTTACGAGATAATGGATTTAAAGTGATTGTTGGACAAAGAAAAAATGGAAAAACATGGGAAAAAGCTATTGCTGATGGTTGGGTTCCAGGAAAAACTCTCTTCGAAATAGAAGAAGCTTCCAGACTAGGAACAATTGTGCAATATCTTCTTTCAGATGCTGCACAAATTGAAGTTTGGCCTCGTATCAAACCACATCTTACTGCCGGAAAGGCACTTTATTTTTCACATGGTTTTGGAATTACTTACAAAGAAAGAACAGGCATTATTCCACCTACTAATATTGATGTAATATTAGTAGCTCCAAAAGGTTCAGGTACATCTCTTCGTCGAATGTTTCTTGAAGGAAGAGGATTAAATTCTAGTTATGCTATTTTTCAAGATGCTACAAGCAAAGCTTTGGATAGAGTCATTTCATTAGGAATTGGAATAGGTTCAGGATATCTGTTTGAGACTAATTTTAAATGTGAAGTGTATTCTGATCTGACTGGGGAGCGTGGTACTTTGATGGGAGCAATTCAAGGAATTCTTTTAGCTCAATACGAAGTTTTACGTGAAAATGGACATACTCCTAGTGAAGCTTTCAATGAAACAGTAGAAGAGCTTACACAATCTTTAATGCCCTTATTTGCTGAAAATGGAATGGATTGGATGTACGCTAACTGTTCTACAACCGCTCAACGAGGAGCATTAGATTGGATGGGATCTTTCCATGATGCTACAAAACCAGTATTTGAAAAATTATATAAAGAAGTCGCTTCTGGAAACGAAGCACAACGTACTATAAATGCTAATTCTAAATTAGATTATCGTGAAAGTTTAGCTAAGGAACTAAAGGCTTTGCGCGAAAGTGAAATGTGGCAAACCGGTACTGTTGTTAGGAAATTGCGTCCAGAAAATAATTAGATTAAGGTTTAGTTTTTAATTGGTAAGATTAATTGATGTAAATGTATTTATACAAAAAAATTGTTGAGATAGTGATTTTTATTCAATTTTTATTTACATGGGATAAAAATGAAAAAAGTTCTAAAATAATTTAGAACTGCACTCATAAAAATCATACTACTTTTATACTTCAAAATTTTATAAATAAAAAGTTTTAATCATTCAGTTTTTTCCTATTCAAAATAGGTATTTTTAAAGAAACTTGTTTCTTTGACTTCTTAAATCTGAATTAATAGTTTATAGAACAGAAAATTTAAAAAACATACTTACTAGTAGCTATTGCCAAAGACAAAAAGCAAATAACTAACAGAAAGAAATATTAAATAGTTATCTCCTTTCTTTTTTATGATTTTATTTACTGTTATTATAATCTTATCTCTTGTTTTTGATTTCGTCAATGGGTTTCATGATGCTGCAAATTCGATTGCAACAATAGTGTCCACGCATGTTTTATCTCCATTTCAAGCCGTGTTGTGGGCTGCCTCGTTCAATTTTATTGCATTTTTTGTTGCTAAATACATAATAGGAGAATTTGGTATAGCACAGACTGTGGCCAAATCAGTGTTAGAAGAGTTTATTACATTACCCATCATTTTATCCGGATTAATCGCTGCACTTATTTGGAATTTACTTACATGGAAATTAGGAATTCCTTCATCATCGTCTCACACGTTAATCGGAGGTTTTACAGGAGCAGCTATTTGTGGCGCTGGATTTCAATCCATACACGTTAACGTAATTACCAAGATAATATCTTTCATTATACTAGCTCCTTTAATTGGTATGGTGATTTCATCTATTATTACTATTGGAGTATTATGGATTTTTCGAAAAACAAATGTCAAAAAAACAGAGAAAATATTCAAAAAATTACAATTGCTTTCTTCTGGATTATTTAGTCTAGGACATGGATTAAACGATTCTCAAAAAGTGATGGGAGTTATTGCCACTGCCATGATTGCTATTAGACAAATAAATTCTGTTCAATCTATACCAGATTGGGTACCTTTAGTTTGCTTTACTTCTATTGGATTTGGAACTATGATGGGAGGATGGCGTATTGTAAAAACAATGGGAACAAAAATTACTAAAGTAACAGCACTAGAAGGAGTATGTGCGGAGACTGCTGGAGCATTAACTTTATTTATTACCGAAATAATGAAAATTCCTGTAAGTACTACTCATACAATAACTGGATCAATTATGGGCGTAGGAACTGTAAAAAGATTATCGGCTGTACGGTGGAGTATTACCATAAACTTATTTTGTGCATGGATATTTACTATACCAGTAAGCGCCTTACTTGCTGGTATAGTCTATTTATTAATTAATTCAATACTTTAATTAGCTATAATTATTTACTCATAGTTATACTAATTAGTTTTCAAAAATCAAATCTAAAATGAACTACAAAAATACATTAAATAATGACGTCCTCCGCTGCACAGGAATAAACACTGCTCGATGTTATCAATGCGGTAAATGCTCGGCAGGTTGTCCAATGTCCGAGAATATGGATTTTACTTCCAATGTAGTAATACGAATGCTTCAAATAGAAGAAGAAAACATAGATAAGCAAATCCTTAAATCTCAAGCAATATGGTTATGTGTCTCATGTGAAATATGTGTTTCTCGTTGTCCAATGGAAATCAATATTCCAAAAATATTAGATTATTTGCGGCAATATTCTCTAAAAGAAGGGTTACAGAATAATGAAGCTAAACGAAATATTATTTCTTTCCACAATTCTTTTTTAGATTCTGTTAAATACACGGGAAGGCTTTATGAAATAGGTTTAATTGCCTTATATAAAATAAGGACACTTAATTTTTTACAAGATTTAGAGATTGCTCCTCGTATGCTTATACGAGGTAAACTACCCCTATTTCCAAAAATAATAAAGAAAAAAAGACAATTATTAACCATTTTTAAAGAAACTAAAAAATAATGCAAATAGGATTTTATCCGGGTTGTTCTCTAAAGGGAACCTCTTCTGAATATGCTCAATCTACGCTTGCTTTAGCAAAATCGTTTAATATTCAATTGATTGAAATTGAAGATTGGAATTGTTGTGGAGCAACTGCCGCTCATAATATCAATTATGTACTTGCTTTTGCTCTGCCTGCAAGGGTATTAGCTTTAGCAGAGAGACAAGGATTGACAGAAATTTTAGTTCCTTGTGCTGCTTGCTATAATCGCTTAAACGTTACGCAACACGAACTCGTTACGAACGAAATATTAAAGAATCAGCTATCTCAAACACTTCAGATGTCCATTAGCGGTAACATTAAAATATTCAATGTAGTACAATTTATTGAAAAATATTTTGCTAAAAAAATAGAAAGAAAAATTATCAAACCTTTTAAATATCCCGTAGTTTGTTACTACGGGTGCTTATTAGTACGTCCACATAGTATTTTAAAATTTGATCGTTTAGAGAATCCACAATCAATGGATAATTTAATGCAAAAAATAGGAGCATATTCTCTTAATTGGGCATATAAGACGGAGTGCTGTGGAGGAGGGCTTTCTATTCCACGTACTGATATTGTTGCTAAATTATGTGGAAAAATTATAAAGGATTCATTAGATAGAGGAGCTAAGGCAATTATCGTTGCTTGCCCAATGTGCCAATCTAATTTAGATATGCGTCGTTCTCACATTAACACTTATTTACACACAAAAACAAATATTCCAGTAATATATATTACACAAGCAATTGGATTAGCAATCGGAATAAATGAAAAAGATTTAGGATTTAAACAAATGTTTATACAACCAACATTTGTTTAAATGTTTATACAAACTATGTAATTATTTTCATTTTCAATAAATATGTTAACTCCCATCAATTCTTATTCAAAAGAGACAGTAGCAGTTGCTTTTTTATCAAAATTTATTTCAGTTTTAGATTTACTTGTAAATCCATCTTCACATGCTAAATAAGTATTAACACAACCAGTCTGTAAAACTTCTGTTTATTTCTCTTCTCGACAAATAGAAAATTATACCCTCTTTATCAAGAAAATACGAATTTTGTTTATTAAATAAAATAATAAATACAATTGCATTTATTATTTCAATATTATTGATTATTCTGAATAATCACATTAAACTTAAAGATAACAGTATCTTTAAGTTTAATTAAATCCATGAGAAGTCATATAATTAATAAACCTATTTTGTATTAAAAAAGACTATATGCTCTTACTCAAAACACTACATGCCACATTTACAATGAAAAAATAAACAGATGCTTGGATGAAACATCTGTTTATTTTTATAATTATACTACTAGAGTAAGATAAAAAACTCAATTTTTATTTTACTTAGTATCTTTTCACTTACCTCGTAAGCGTAACACTTTTACTTTTTCAAGTAAAAGAACGAATTATTCAATTTTTTTAAAAAAAATTGATATCTAGCTTACCTAATTCTTAATCAAAATAAAGAGAAATCACAATAATAATTTACCTCTCCTTCTCCATAAATAGTCAATATAGAATTCTCATTATTTGCTTTGACATTCAGCCTTTTCCATCCGTTTTTTAGCATAATCTGCAGTTATAAATAATTCTTTCTCAGAAGTAGAAGGTATTTCAAACATCGCATCAATCATAATACTTTCCGTAATTGAACGTAATCCTCTTGCTCCTAATTTAAATTCTATAGATTTATCTACAATAAAATCCAATGCTTCTTTAGCAAAACTTAGTTTAACTCCATCCATTTCGAACAGTTTAATGTACTGCTTAATAATTGCATTCTTTGGTTCTGTAAGAATATTTCGCAAAGCTATACTATCTAAAGGGTCAAGATAAGTCAACACAGGAAGCCTTCCAATAATTTCAGGAATAAGACCAAAAGCTTTTAAATCCTGCGGAGCAAGATATTTTAGTAAATTATTTCTATCTATTTTTTTATTCTTTTCATTTACTGTATAACCAACAACTTGCATATTCAAACGTTGAGCTATTTTTTTTTCAATCCCATCGAAAGCGCCTCCACAAATAAAAAGAATATCTTTTGTATTAACTTGTACCATATCTTGTTCAGGATGCTTTCTTCCTCCTTTTGGAGGTACATTTACCAAAGAACCTTCCAAAAGTTTCAAGAGCCCTTGCTGAACACCTTCTCCACTTACATCTCGCGTAATAGAAGGATTGTCCCCTTTACGAGCTATTTTATCTATTTCATCTATAAATACAATACCCCTTTCAGCATTTTCCAAATTATAATCAGCTACTTGTAACAAACGGACTAAAAGACTTTCAATATCTTCTCCAACATAGCCAGCCTCAGTTAAAACAGTTGCATCTACAATAGTAAACGGAACACTTAATAAACGAGCAATTGTCTTTGCTAAAAGTGTTTTACCTGTTCCAGTAGCACCTACTAAAATGATATTAGATTTTTCTATTTCCACATCATTATTATTTTCCATATTTCTTGCTTGCAATAATCGCTTATAATGATTGTAAACAGCAACTGAAAGATAACGCTTGGCTGCATTCTGACCAACCACATATTGATCCAATAAAGCTTTAATATCTTTTGGACGAGGAAGCTCTTTCAATCGAAATGAAAAATTATTTTGAGACACTTGTTGAACTTTTCTCAAAGGTTTAAGTATCTCATAAGCTTGCATTATGCAACCATCGCAAATATAAACGCCTTTTCCTTGAACAAATACATTTAATGGATTACCACAAAAACTGCAATATTTCTCAGATTTCTCCTCCATATCTCACTTTTTTGTCAATATCCTATCTATCATTCCGTAAGCTAATGCTTCTTCAGTATTCATCCAAAAATCACGATCCCCATCCTTTAATACTTGTTCATAAGGTTGACCTGAATGATCAGCAATAATAGTATAAATTTCCTTTTTAATCTTTAATATTTCTCGAGCTGTAATTTCAATATCAGAAGCTTGTCCTTGAGCTCCACCTAACGGTTGATGAATCATAACTCTTGAATGACACAAAGCTGATCGTTTTCCCTTTGCTCCGGCAACTAACAAAACAGCAGCCATGGATGCCGCCATCCCTGTACAAATCGTTATTACATCGCTAGAAATAAATTGCATAGTATCATAAATTCCATATCCAGCATAGACAGCTCCTCCAGGCGAATTAATATAAATAGAAATATCTTTACCTGGTTCCGCCGAATCAAGATATAACAATTGAGCTTGAACTACACTAGCAGAATAATCATCTATTTGAGTTCCCAAAAAAATAATACGATCCATCATCAAACGAGAAAAAACATCCATTTGAGCTACATTCAATTGACGTTCCTCTATAATGGTCGGTGAAATATAACTACTAGAAATTGTTGCATATTTATCAAGTACATTTGCACTTATTCCGAAATGCTTAACAGCATATTTTTTAAAATCGTTGCTCATTTGATCTCCCTAGAATGTTTTTTAGGCAATTTTCCGAAATTCTTCTTCTGTTATCCTTACAAGTTTTAAACTAATTTTTTCTTTCAAAAAACTAACAATTTTAATTTCTAATGCTTTATTTTGCAATTGTTGAATTCCCTTTTCTGTTTTTAACATTTCATTTGCATGACTTTCTAACAAATTATCTGCAATCGCATGAAAATCATACAAAGCAAATCGTGCCCGTGCCAAAATTTTAGCAGTTTGTTGTATATCTTCTGACGTTACCTTTATTTTATTACTTGCTGCTATTCTATTCCAAATAAACTGTATTTTCATTACCTGCAAAACATTTGGAAAATCTTTTTCAAATGCCTCTTTCGTAACTTTGGTACCAACTTCCATCAGCCATCGTTTTAGAAAAGCCTCAGGGAACTGAACTCCTTTTATTTTTTCTAATAACAACTGCTTCACATCTAAAAAAAATCGATAATCACTCTCAGACTGAAATTGTGAAGTTAAATTTTCTTTGATTTTTTCTTTAAACATTTCTTCAGAAGTAACTGTGCCTATTTCATATAATTTGTCAAACAATTCTTGGTTAACTTCTACTTTTTTATAACGACCTATTTCAATAATTGTAAAAGAGAAATTTCCTCGATAATTAATTGATTCTGTTTTTTTTATTCTCAAAAGAGAAGACAATTTAATTTTATTTCCTTCAAAAGCTTTATACGGATTAAAAATAACAATATCTCCTACCTTTTTACCTATAAATTTTATTTTTTCTTTTTCATTTTCTATAGAGGAAAGTCTCAATACTACATCATTAAGATTAATTCTATTTTTTAACAGTACATCGTCTTCATTTAATTCTATAAATTTTCCTTTTATTATGTCAATATCAGCATCTTCTATTACATCCATATTAATATCATACCTACCAAATTGCATTTTGAGAGTATTAATTTGCCTCTCAATCATTTCATCTGTTATAGTTATGGCATAATATGGGAGCTCATCATCTTTTGTTAAACTAATATCGAATTCAGGTTGTAGTCCTATGTCAAATAAAAATTCAAAATCTTCTTGATTACTTAAACTATTTTTTTTTTTAACCAAAATTGGTTCCCCAAAAATACATAATTTGTTTTCTTTTATATATTCTGATAATTTACTAAAAATTAGTTTATTTAATTCCTCTACTAAAACATTCTTTCCATACATTGATTGAATAATTGACTTTGGCACATTTCCTTTCCTAAAACCATCAATAACCACATTTTTACAAAGATTATCTAATGATTTTTTTACTAAAGGTTGATAATCATCTTTAGTTGTACTAATTAAAATCTGAGCATTTATATCATCAATTTTTTTCAAAACAATATTCATCTGCCAAATCCTAGTTTTATGTGCTAAAATAATAATTTATTTAATTTTTATGATAGAAGTTAGAAATCATAAAACAAATATATACAAAACTCAGTGTTACTCTATGTACAACAAAAATCAGCTAACTTTCTTATAATTCAAAATTTTTTTTACAAAAATCACTTATCCCTATTTATTTTTTTCTTCATCCAAAAAATAAACAACTATTTATTTTATAAATATCTAGAGTAAATCGAATATTCTTACTTTAATTTATGCACTTAATTCTCAGTTTAAAGAAAAAAAACAAAAGTATCAAAGTCTTTTTGATTTTACCAAATATCATCTAATCTTGTAAAAGAATTCCCTCTCAAGTTTCGATTCTATCATTGGCACAACATTTTAATCATTTAATTTTTTCTGTCAAAATTTTGTAATTAAATATTGCTAATTATTTTTCTTCATAAACTATCTCATTATTTTTTTTCTTTTTAAATTTAAAATCTGTTGGTCAATATTTTATTTTTCTGTATAAAAACACATTTCTAAGTCCATCTTGAAACGTTTAAAAATCTCTTTAACACGATCCTTACGTAACTCATCAAGGACTGTAACCTTTTCCTAGTAAATATTACAGTTCAATTTCATTGAGCAGTACATGGACTATTATCCATCAAATGATATGTTGAAAACTAATGAATTTCAATAGACAAGAAAACCCTACCCTTTGAATAGTCTTCCTAAAGCATTCTCTCCATAAAACTCAAGAATTAGCCACCACATATCAGTTTAGCATTATTTTCTAAATAACATCCAAATACTCTTACGAAGTCTTTCTACTCATAAATCCCCCTAAACTTTAATAATAATACATCTTCTCAAAGGTACTCACTCACTATCCCAATATACCAAGATGTCTAAAAAATTATAACAACTTTTTTATGCGTGATACAGCTTCCAAAATATCTTTTCTGTTTCCAAAAGCAGTAAAACGGAAAAATCCTTCGCCTGCTTCTCCAAATCCATCACCTGGAGTTCCTACTATTTGAACCTTATTAAGTAGTAAATCAAAAAACTCCCACGAAGTTAACTTATTCGGTGTTTTTGTCCAAATATATGGAGCATTAACTCCACCATAAGTGGTTAATCCAAATGATTCCAATCCAGCTTTAATAATTTTAGCATTTCCCATATAATAATCTATTACCTTGCTAATCTGTTTTTTACCATCCAAAGAATAAACAGCCTCCGCTCCTCGCTGAACAATATAAGCTGTACCATTAAACTTAGTAGATTGTCTACGTCTCCACATAGTATTTAACGAAAGAATCTCCCCGCTAGCTGTTTGAGTAATTAATTCTTTTGGAACGATAGTATAACCTGCACGTAGACCTGTAAACCCAGCTGTTTTAGAAAAACTTCGAAATTCTATAGCCACTTTTTTTGCTTCAGGTATCTCATAAATACTATGTGGAATATCTGGCTGTGAAATATAAGCCTCGTACGCAGCATCAAAAAGAATCAAAGATTTATTTTCTAAAGCATAATCCACCCATCTTTTTAATTGAATTGTGTTTAAGACTGTTCCCGTAGGGTTATTTGGATAACACAGATAAATTACATCGGCTGTTTTCCTAGGAAAAGAAGGAATAAAATGATTTTCAGGTACACAAGGAAGCAGTTCTATCGATCTATCTGCCATTTTATTAGTATCCACATACACCGGGTAGGCTGGATCTGTAATTGCAATATTATTGTCTTGTCCCAAGATATCACCAATATTCCCTGTATCACTCTTTGAGCCATCGCTAACAAATATTTCATCAGCTTCAATAAAAATACCTTTATTTGTAAAGTCATTTTTCAAAATAGCTCGAATAAGAAAATCATATCCTTCGTAGGGAGCATATCCTCGTAAAGTTTCTACACATGCCATTTCATCAGTTGCTTTATGTATAGCATCAATTACAACTGGAGCTATTGCTTGCGTTACATCTCCTATCCCTAAACTAATGACCTTTTTATTTTTATTATGTTTTTTATACTCATCTACTTTTTTTGCTACTTCGGAAAATAAATAACGACTACTTACTTTAGTATAATGCTCATTTATTCGTAACATATTCAAACTCGTTTTTATTATTATAATGAATCTTAAATATACAGATTTTTGAAATATCATAAACTTTCTTATCAATAAATTTATGTATTGTCAATAACGCATTCCCCTCTAATTC
This sequence comes from Azobacteroides sp. (SeqCode), assembly GCF_055395615.1. Lineage (NCBI taxonomy): Bacteria > Pseudomonadati > Bacteroidota > Bacteroidia > Bacteroidales > Azobacteroides (SeqCode) > Azobacteroides sp. (SeqCode). Next base: position 252,178 of record NZ_AP014701.1, read on the forward strand.
TCCCTCTATCTATGAGAACAATCTACAAATTAATTATTATTAAACATATTTATTTTATTAATAGAATAAATACAACATTTGTTAAAACGCTTACAAACTCAGGGGATATAATATTTTTTAGTTGAAATATGTATCATATAATCACAAATAAAAAAATAGCAAGCTTACATCTTTTGGTGAACCAATCTGTTCTTTTATAAACAGCCATTACTAGTACTAGTTCTACAAGGATTTACTTTTACTTCAGTAAACTATTTTTATAGTTTATTCTAATAACTACGGATTATTTAAATTGGAGAGACTTCTTATAGTATTATATCAGCATAATTCATGCGTAATACTTTCTTTTAATAATAATTTCCTCCTAAGCAGATTTTTTAGTAAAAAATCTACTACTTTTGTCCATTTAAAGTTCACCGTTTGGAACGATTTATCACAATAAATTTAGAATTTTAGATTGAATACAATCATGATTTCTTTAATACTAATTCATAACCCATCCCTGTGCTTTTATAGGAATACGGCTACCATCCCTAATAATAAGATTTACTCCTTCTTCTTTTTCACAAATATACCCTATAAATTTAACTCCTTTTATTTCTTCTATTTTTTTGTGTAAATAAAATGGTACAGTAAATAATAATTCGTAATCATCACCACCATTCATAGCAACGGTAGTTAGGTTAAGATTAAATTCTTCAGCCATCATTGCTGTTTGGTAATCTATTGGAATACGCTCCTCATAAACGGTACAACCAACATTACTTTGTTTACAAATATGTATTAATTCAGATGCCAATCCATTTGAAATAACAATCATAGAAGTAGGAATAATATTTTTTTTTACAAAAATTTCGATAATATCTTTTCTGGCTTCAGGTCGAAGTTGTCTTTCTAACAAATATTCTCTTCCGGAAAAATCCGGAATAAATGTATTTTCTCGACTATAAATAGTTTTTTCCCGTTTCAACAATTGTACCCCCATGTATGCTGCCCCCAAATCTCCTGATACACAGATAATATCTGTATTTTTAGCTGTGTGACGATAAACTATATTATTTTTCTCTCCTTCACCAATACAAGTTGTACTAATACAAATTCCAGTTAACGATGAAGTAATTTTCAATCCAATAATATCTACTTCATATATTTCACAAGCGTATTCAATACCAAAATATAATTCTTCTATGCTTTCTGCAGTAAAACGTTTGGATATCCCCACAGACAAAGTCAATTGTCTAGGGTACCCATTCATAGCATAGATATCAGAGAAGACTACAACAGCTGCTTTATAACCTATAAATTTCAAGGCTGTATAAGTTAAATCAAAATGAATACCTTCCAATAATAAATTTGTAGCTATGAGAGTTAATTTATTGTCATATTTCAATACGGCAGCATCGTCTCCAATACTTTTAATAGTAGATGTATTGTTTGTTTGGAGTTTTTTTGTGAGATGAGAAATGAATTCAAACTCTCCAAATGATGCTATTTCTGTCATAACTGTTTAATTACATATTTTATAACAAGAACCATTTATGTTATGTTATACTCGACACTTTCTGTACACATTCGTGACTTACTTCTATAAATTTTTTTCTAAAATACAGTAATTATAGGAGATTCTAATATTCTTACACTCCTATCAAGCGATCAGTTTCTTCGAATAATAAACAAATACCAGCATCACTTCTTAATCGTTTTAAATAATGTAGTACCATTTTGCCAAAGTTTCGAATGAAAAGTCTTATATAGATCATATGAAAAATTGACAAATAAATATTTTTAATTAAAAAATAATAAGGGTGAGAGTAATGAGGAAACTTCAATTATAAACACTTAATATTCTTCTCAAAGAATATTAAGTGTTTATAATTTTAAGAATCAATATCTATTAAATTCCATAGATTGACAAAATTAAAAGATACATATGAGAGAATATATATTTGATTCAAAATATCTAGTTTTAGATAAGTTAAATACTGAAAAATGCAAAGATAATTAAATAAAACTATTGAAATTTTGCTTTTTTACTATAAAAACTAAGAAATAGATAATACCTATATTTCTCTATCAATTTATTATTGATAATATTTGTAGGAAAGAAAAATTGGATTTAAATTTGTCGCTATTAGGATCGCGAAAATAGCTCAGTCGGTAGAGCATAACCTTGCCAAGGTTAGGGTCGCGGGTTCGAGCCCCGTTTTTCGCTCAGGAAATATTAAGATTAAATGAAATTTTATAATTATTAAACTTATGATATTAAAGTGCCGCCTCTTTAGCTCAGTTGGCCAGAGCACGTGATTTGTAATCTCGGGGTCGTTGGTTCGAATCCGACAAGAGGCTCAAGGGGTAGTTACCAGAGTGGTCAAATGGAGCTGACTGTAAATCAGCTGGTTTATACCTTCGGTGGTTCGAATCCATCACTACCCACCCGTAAAACAAGTAAGCGGAAGTAGCTCAGTTGATAGAGCATTAGCCTTCCAAGCTGAGGGTCGCGGGTTTGAGTCCCGTCTTCCGCTCAAAGTTCCTTGAATAAATCAGGGAACTTTATTGTATTGCCTTCCTTTTTTATTTTTAATTAAATATTTTAAAATTATATTCGATGGGATCGAAGTATCAAATTACGTATTTTAGTATTTAATTTTTCTGCTTTTAGTAAATCTTCAATAGTAATATGCATACGGTATTGCCAATAATAATGAGAATTAATTGGATTATTAATTCGTTCCATTTCCGGATTTGGACGGCATAATTGAGTATCTATAGAAAACCAGTCTTGTAAAGGAATGATAACTAACATAGATTTTGAGTTTAAATGATTACAGAGAATAGCTTCACTTACTTCGGAAGTACAATCTTTAGGAGCAGTCCCTTCCCTTTTCAAAATTTGATTATAATAACATTGTGTTTGTTCTCTGTCTTCCTTCCACCATGCCCGAATAGGATTCATGTCGTGGGTAGATGTTGTGCAAACTGAAAGATAAGGGACACAATTTAAATCAGTAAATTTTTGTCCCAATGATTTTGAAATTCGTTCCATTTCCAAACTGAGTATTTGTAACATATTCATTACCTCTGGTTCCGAATGAGGAATCATTCCTAAATCTTCTCCACAAACTAACATATCAGTAGAATCAACAAGTTTTGTTAAATTCTTTAAAGCAATTAATTTCCAAAACTCATTATGTCTTTGGTAAAAGTAATTATCGTAAAGACAATTAAAAGATGCTTGATGAATTTGATTGAGTTGTTTATATGTCGAGGTAGAATAAGCGAAAATACGAGGATGATAATATTCTTTTTTATCCAAATCTTCAATGAATAACTCTTTGATTTTCTCATCAAAAGGCAATCCCCATCGTATTATTTCTTCTTTACAAAGAGGTAAAGAAGGATTAAAGTACCCAAATAGTCCATTATCAGAATCTTTCGGAATTTGCCAAATACGAAAAAATCCAAGGATATGGTCAATACGATAGGCATCAAAATATTCTGTCATTTTTTTTAAACGTTGTTTCCACCAACAATAATTATCACGTTCTATTTTCTGCCAATTATAAGTTGGGAACCCCCATGCTTGCCCATTAGCAGAAAAAGTATCTGGTGGTGCTCCAACTTGGAGAGATGCATTAAAATAATTTGGGTTTATCCATGTATCAACTCCCATTCTGTGAACTCCAATGGGAATATCTCCTTTTAATACAATTTTATTTTTACGAGCATATTTACTTGCTTTTATTAATTGTTTATGTGCATGAAATTGCAAATAATAATAAAATCCATATTTAAATTGAAACTTATAATTTGGATTCCAATTTTTCTTTTGAAGAAAAGCAGTACCATATTTATCCCTCAAATAACAGTAATTGGCATAAGGGGTTAGCCATTCTTGATTTTTTTTAAAAAAATCAAGAAATTCGAGCGAAGACAATATTTCTTCTCCTTCTTGTTGGAATATTTCATGAAAAAAAATCCATTTCCATTTATCTACTTCTTCGTAGTTTATTACCAAAGATTTATTTAATTCTTCCTGTTTGGATTTGTAAAAAATATCTCTTTCTACATTTTTTAATGTGCCCATAGCTTTTAAATTTAAATAAAGAGGATGTAGGGCAAAAACAGAAATTACATTGTATGGGTAAGAATCTTCCCATGTATGTCCAATTGTCGTATCATTAACAGGCAAGATTTGAATGATTTTTTGATTGGTCACTTTTATCCAATCAATCAATTGAATCAAATCCTCAAAATCACCAATTCCAAAACTATTGTTTGTTTTCAATGAAAAAATTGGGATAACGACTCCTGCACATTTCCATTCAGGTTCTTTGTCTCTAAAATACAAAGATGAAACAACAAGAGTTTCATCTTTTCCAAGCATAGGAACATCCAAATATCGGTTTTCTCCCTGTTCCCAACGAAGAAAGACATTTTTTTTTTCATCAATGATACAAAATTTATATTCGAATGTTTTTGGTAATTTGTCAGCATCCAAATCAATTAACCAATCTGGGAATTTTTCACATAAAAGAGGTAGTGCTCTTTCCAGATTCCAATTACCTAATATTTCATTATTTCCCAAAAGCATAATACGCTCATTAGGGGCAACTAAAGGGGCTGATACTTTAATACGAATCGTTCTTTCGTATATTGGAACAATATTGTACTCATTTTGACGTGCAAACCAATTTTTAACAAACGCAGATGAATAAAAAAATCTATGTTGAGGTAACAATTGCCAAAAATCCCATATATTGTAGTCTTTATAATGATTATTAAGTCGGACATAATGAGGGCACTTCCACTCTTCAAAAGTCAATTTATTGTCTTCGGATTTTAAAAAATAACGATAGTAAAGAAGAAGAACTTTATTAGGTATATTTAATTCAGCGAACCATGTCCCATTACCTGAATGAAGCATTTCTTTAGCTCGCGCTATATCCCATTCCCCTAATTCAGGAATAGATCCGACAATAAACAACTTTTGTCCGAAAGTTGTATGAAAATGTATACTAAAAATGAGTTTCAAGAAATCAATGATTTTTCAATAAAAATAAGAAATAATGGTTAAATATAGAACGTATCTATATATATTCATTTAAAAAAGAAGCTTTTTGATTCCCATTTGGTTAAGATTAAATAGCTTTAATTATTATCTTTAATTTTCAATTAAGTTTTATGCTAGATGTTTATTTTAATGATTATAACTTTTATAATAGGTTATGCATGTATCACTCTGGAAAATTTATTACATATTCATAAAACAGCCACAGCGTTATTATTAGCAGTACTTTTGTGGACATTTTTCGCTTTAGGAAATTGGTCATCTTTCCATGTTTATATAGATAATTCAATCTATAGTGATTTTTTGAATTATTGTAAACACCATCCCGGTACGATTTTTGCAACTTGGCTTGCTCAGTTTCCCTTAATTGAGCATTTAGGAAAAATATCAGAAATTTTATTTTTTTTACTTGGAGCTATGACAATTGTTGATATAATAGATGCATATGGGGGATTTATATTAATTACAGATAAAATTAATACAACAAAAAAAGTATTTCTGTTATGGATTATTGGTTTTTTGACTTTTATTATGTCAGCTATATTAGATAATCTTACCACATCTATTGTGATTGTTTCTTTATTAAGAAAGTTAATTGCTAATAAAAAAGAACGTTGGTTTTTTGGAAGTATGGTTATTTTAGCAGCTAATGCTGGTGGCACATGGTCTCCTATTGGAGATGTTACGACTATTATGTTATGGATTGCGGGTAAATACAGTTCAAATTATATTATTATTAATACATTTTTACCTGCTCTAACATCTATGATTATTCCTTTCGGGATAATTTCCTTTACAATGAAAGGGTCTATTACTCGTTTTAAAACGAGTAATACAAAAAAGAAATTTTTTTTTTCTAATAAAATAAGAAGTTTTGTATTTTTCTTGGGTATTAGCGTTTTATTATTTATTCCTATTTTTAAAGTGCTTACTCATCTTCCTCCTTTTTTGGGAATGTTGGGTGGATTAGGCGTTCTTTGGATAGTAACTGGTTTTATCCATAAGGAGATATTAGCTAATGACCTATCTGTTCATAATATTTTAAAACGAATTGATACTCCTAGTATTCTTTTCTTTTTGGGTATATTAATGGCAGTAGGTGCTTTACAGAGTTGTGGACAATTAGATTTACTTTCTTTTTCATTGGAAAAAATCTCAATGAGAGAACCAAATAAATATTATTTAATTTCTATAATCATTGGAATATTTTCTTCTATTGTAGATAATGTCCCTTTAGTAGCCGGAGCAATGGGGATGTACCATTTCCCAATTAATCATTATTTTTGGACATTTCTTGCTTATACTGCAGGAACAGGAGGAAGTATTCTAATCATTGGCTCTACTTCAGGGGTTGCTGTAATGGGTATGGAAAAAATTGATTTCATTTGGTATTTTAAAAAAGTGTCATGGCTAGCATTAATAGGTTATTTAAGTGGATGCTTTGTATATATTTTTCAGCGTAGTCTATTTTGATTCAAAAAAAATGAATGCTGAATTTATTATCCATAAAATTTTTACCTTTTCCAATCTTGAAAAAGCGAAAATTTTTCAAAAATATTTCAAAACAGGACAAGGGCAATATGCAGAAGGGGACATCATGTTAGGATTATCTGTCTCAATTGTAAGAAACATCGTTAAAAAAAGTCCTGATTTGCCTTTTTTAGAGGTTCAAATACTATTGGATTCTAAATATCACGATGTCAGGTTCGCAGGGTTATTATTTTTAGTTAGACAATTCAAAAAAACAAAAAAGGAGAAAGAAAGAGAAGAAATATTCAATTTTTACCTAAAAAATACTCATAGAATTAATAATTGGGATTTAGTGGATGCCACCTGCCATTATATAATTGGTTCATATTTATTAAATAAAAAAAATAGGAGTGTGCTTTATGAACTTGCTAAAAGCGATAATTTATGGGAGCAAAGAATATCTATTGTTTCTACATGGATATTTATTAAAAATCAACAATTTTCTGATATTTTAACTATATCTGAAAAGTTGCTGAATCATCAACATGATTTAATACACAAAGCAGTTGGATGGATGTTACGAGAAGTCGGTAAAAAAAACTATACAGTATTAGTTGATTTCCTTAAGAAAAATTACAAACGAATGCCTCGTACAATGTTGAGATATGCTATAGAACATTTCTCTTCTGAGAAGAGAGCATATTTTATGAAAAATGATGGCTACTAAAAAATAATTTAGTTATAAAATCAGAAAATAATATTTCTCAAATATTACTTAAAATTTGTAATTATTTAATTAATAAAAGAATGTCATATTAAATTATGATTCATTCTATCTAATGGGAGAGTACACTCTTTTAAAAGAGATAAAAAACTACTCAAAAAAAATAAAAGAACACTGTTACCGTAAAAACGTCAATATATCCAGTCGATAGTGGATGAAAGTTGAATTTCGATATCATATTTTCATTGTATGAATAGTAAATTATTGCTACAACAGTGAATAAACTTAAATTTAAGTATACACTATACCCTCGGGATACCCGAATTTTAAGAAAATACCTTGGTTAAAGCTCTTTTGAAGAGCTAAAATAAAATCAAGATATCTTTTGTGCAAGGTTAAGATGATTTAAAAGCTTCAAACGAACGAAAATAATTTTTCTTTATAAATACAAATTGGATAAAAAAAGAGATTTCTAATCGTTCTTTTAGTGAAGTACTAAAAAATACACTTTCAAGTTTTGAGAGATATGTAGAATTATATTATGATTCCAACAAACATTTTTAGACAGGTATTTATATCTGATTACATAATCTACTCTTTTCTCCTTTGTAAAAGAGAGAAAAGAGTAGATCCCTCAGCTAGGCTGTCATTTTTTTATAAAAAAGTATTTGTATCGCAATAGAATCTAGATTCTAATCGTAGATTGATACATTAAGTATTGATTTTTAGTCTAGAAGAAAACACGATAAGTGGAAATCTTCTTTACGTTTATTATCACAATATATTTTTTTAAAAAAGCAGATATATCTCTCGGTTTGCTTAATCAAAGCAGTAACCTATATTTGTTTTTCTATTAAAAGTATATAAATCATCCAAAATAAATAATTGAGAGTTAATATTTATTAGACTTAGCTTCTTAAAAAAAAGAACTCAAATATAAAATTGAACAGATTCATTTTAAGTACAATACAATAATTGTCCAAAATTTTTGGAAAAAGAGCATTTTTTCAAGAATTAACTCAAACTGTATTACTTTTTAGATTTGAAAAAGGAAATTTTGGACATAACACATCTATTCTAGTCAAATGGACAATTATTATTCGTAAATGACAATTATCTAGAAAAATTTTAGAAATATCTTTTAAGATAGGTACTGAAAATGGTACTGTATTTACGAATGAAAAATATAGAGAAACGGATATTGTTTGCTTATCTACATTCAACTAATATCAGAGTAAAAGAAAAAATGATATTTAACAAAATGTCTGATTTACAGACATATATGTTAAAATGAAATTATAATAAAACCGTTTTTTTTTACTTGTTTGCATAAAAGTTATGATAATTCTTTAATACCTTTTATTAAGAATCAGAAAATAAGTATTAAAATTTTAAAAAAACGATGTAAATTGAAATGAATTAGGTTTTATTTTCAATAATCATTATCTTTCTTCCTAAAAGAAAGATAAATGGTTCCTTATCATCTTTTATTAAATCTAAAAAGTGTAAAAATCTAATTTAAAAGATTATTTTTAAGTAAAATGAATGAAGAATTGAATAAAGAACAACTAGTAGAAAAAAATCTAGAAATAAAAACAAATGCTCTTAATAAGAATTTTGACTTAGATACCTACGAAAGAGAAGAAATTTATGAAGGAATAAGTAAAAATCAATTGATAGAAATTTATAGTAAATCAGTCGGTAAAATTAACAAAAACGAAGTCGTTGTAGGCAAAGTGACTTCTATCACTAAAAAGGAAGTATTTATTGATATTGGGTATAAATCTGACGGTGTGGTTGCAACAACAGAGTTTCGCTATTGCCCTGATTTAAAAATAGATGATAAAGTTGAAGTGTATATTGAAAATCAGGAGGATAAAAACGGTCAATTACTTATTTCTCATAAAAAAGCTCTTCATATCCATTCATGGAATAAAATAAATGAGGCATTTCAAAAAAATGAAATTATCAAAGGTTATATTAAATGTCGTACAAAAGGAGGTATGATCGTAGATATATTTGGAATGGAAGTGTTTTTACCAGGTTCCCAAATTGATGTTAAACCTATACGTGATTATGATGCATTTGTAGATAAAACAATGGAATTTAAGATTGTTAAAATTAGTCAAGAATCTAAAAACGTAGTTGTTTCTCATAAAGCTCTCATTGAGGCAGAATTAGAACAACAGAAAAAAGATATTATTTCAAAACTTGAAAAAGGTCAAATTTTAGAGGGTACAGTTAAAAATATTACTAATTATGGAGTATTTGTCGATTTAGGAGGTGTCGATGGTTTGATACATATTACTGATTTAAGCTGGGGACGTGTATCACATCCAGAAGAAATAGTTCAATTAGACGAAAAAATTAGTGTAGTCATTCTTGATTTTGACAATGAAAAAAAAAGAATTGCTCTTGGTTTTAAACAATTAACTCCTCATCCTTGGAATAATATAGACGAGAATTTAAAAATAGGTGATATTGTAAAAGGTAAAGTAGTTGTTGTAGCCGATTATGGCGCATTTGTTGAAATAGCTCCTGGTATTGAAGGTCTTGTTCATGTTTCAGAAATGACTTGGACTCAACATTTGAAAAGTGCTCAAGAATTTGTAAAAGTTGGAGATAAATTAGAAGCTGTTATTTTGAATTTGGAGCGTGAAGAACGGAAAATTTCATTGGGTATTAAGCAATTAAAAAATGATCCATGGGAAGATATTGATAATAAGTATATAATTGGTAGCAAACATGTTGCCAAAGTACGAAATTTTACTAGCTTTGGCGTATTTGTAGAAATTGAAGAAGGTATTGAAGGATTAATTCATATTTCCGACCTCTCATGGACTAAAAAAGTTAAACATCCAAGTGAAATAACTTCTATAGGTAGTGAAATTGAAATACAAGTATTGGAAATTGACAAAGAAAACCGTCGTTTGAGTTTAGGACATAAACAGATAGAAGAAAATCCATGGGATATATTTGAAACAATTTTTACAGTTGGATCAGTACATGAAGGAATTGTCATTGAATTACTTGATAAAGGAGCTGTTATTTCCTTACCTTACGGTGTAGAAGGATTCGTTACTCCAAAACATTTAGTAAAAGAAAATGGTTCTCGTCCGTTGTTGGACGAAAAATTGAATTTTAAAGTTATCGAATTCAATAGAGAAGCCAAACGAATAATTCTTTCCCACAGCCGTATTTTTGAGGATGAACAGCGTAAAGAAAAAGAAATAAATAAAGAAAACGAAGAAAAATTGGGATAAATTAATGAGTGATTTTTTTTATTAAAACAAGAGACATTTTTGATAGAATATCTTTTGTTACAGTCAGTATAACTGACTGTATTACACATATACAATCTGAAAAAACAAAACTGGTATATAGATGATTGATAATTTTTTTTAATTATAATTAATATATAAAAACTGAAAAATTCAGAACAATTCACAAAATATAATGTACTTACACTTATCATCAATCAAGATAAATGTGATACATTATATTTTTTTCAAAAAAAAACATTTTTTTCGTTTCAATATCTCTGAATTACAAAAATTGAAGAATATTACAAATAAATTTTTTTTTAGTAAAAATTAAATGTTAAGCATTTATTGTGACTTAATTTTTTTAAAATCCTTTTAATGAAAATTGAATTTTTACTTTTATGATAAAAAAATTACAATACAATCATAAATAAAATAATTAATGTTCTTGAATTAAAGGATAAAATCGTACTCCCGAATCATTAATAGAATAGCTTTAAAAAAACTGTAAAAAAATGGTTCAGTAAAAAACTAAAATTGAATACTCGAGGATAAAACAAAAAATAGGAAAGAATACAACTTTTTCAAGAAAAAGTTGTATTCTTTTTTGATAGAATTGGTATTTAAATATTGTATTATAAAAAATATTCCATAAATACATTAAAGGTTAATACAAAATGGATAAACAACACACACTTAAACAAAGTTTTTCTCTCTCAGGAAGAGGTTTTTACAGTGGACAGGTAGTGCATATCACTTTTTCCCCTGCTCCTGAAAATCATGGTTACAAAATTAAGAGAGTTGATCTAGATGGACAACCAATAATTAATGCTACTGCTGAAAATGTAATTGATAATTTACAGGGTACTACTATTTTTTATAATAGTAGTATACAGGTAAATACTATTAAACATGCCTTTGCAGCATTATACGCTTTACAAGTTGATAATTGTTTAATAGAGATAGATGCATCAGAATTTCCTGTTCTTGACAGTAGCGCTATGCCTTATGTAAATGAAATTGAGAGAATTGGATTGGAAGAACAAATGGAAGAACGAGAGTATTACATTGTAAAAAATAAAGTAGAAATTTGCGATAAAGAGACTAACGGCTCAAGTATTGTATTACTCCCTGACGACCATTTAATAATTAATACTCTTATTTCTTTTGATTCAACTATTCTTAATAGTCAATTTGCTACACTCAATCGTTTAGAAGATTTTAAAAATGAGATAGCAGCTAGTCGTGCTTTTGTATTTGTAAAAGAAATAGAACTTTTGATAGAAAAAAATTTGATTAAAAAGGGAACTCTTGATAATAATATTATTATTTATGATAGACAAACAACTCAAGAAAAACTAGACCAATTGACTGACAAAATAAATATTACTCGTAAAGATGCCATGAAGTTGGGATATATTATGGATAGACCATTAGTTTATTCTAATGAACCTGCTCGACATAAATTATTAGACGTTTTAGGATCTATTTCTTTGGTTGGTAACCCTATACGTGGAAGAATTATTGCTACTTGTCCTAGACATGAGATTAATAATAGTATAGCTAAACTTATTCGTAAAAATCTAAGAGTTAACAAAATACAGGTTCCTGAATACAATCCTAATAAGGAATCTTTGATGGATATTAATCGTATTAAGAAACTTTTACCTCATAGATATCCTTTTCTATTAGTAGATAAAATTATTGAAATTGGAGAAAAACACATTATAGGTGTTAAAAATGTATCCGTTAACGAATCATTTTTCCAGGGACACTTCCCTCAAGAACCTTTAATGCCTGGTGTTTTACTTGTAGAAGCTATGGCTCAAATAGGTGGACTATTAATTTTGAATAAATTGGAAGAACCTAATAGCTATTCTACTTATTTTATGAAAATAGATGCTGTCAAATTTCGTCAAAAAGTTATCCCTGGTGATACACTAATATTTCATTTAAAATTTATTAGTGATATTCGTAGAGGAACAGCTACTATGAAAGGACATTGTTTTGTAGGTGAACGTTTAGTTTGTGAGGCCGAATTTATGGCACAAATAGTCAAGAATAAATAATTGAATAAAAGTTACTAGTGTACACAATTTTTTCTTTTCTAAATTATAAAAGATGCTATTTAAAATGAATCATTTTTAGTTAAGTTTTCTATGATTTATTATTTTGTTTTAATTTCCGATGAAGTAAATAACTTTCGTAGGGATATTATTATTAATTCTGATGCAACATTTTTTCAATTGCATAAAGCGATACTAAATTCTGTAAATTATACCAAAGACCAACTTACTTCTTTTTTCATTTGTACTAACAACTGGTCTAGAAAAACAGAAATCACTGTAATTAATATGGAATCACCTTCTTATGGAGACGTTTACGTAATGAGTACCTGCAAACTAAGCGAACTTCTTAATGAGAAAAAGCAAAAGTTAATTTATGTTTTTGACCAGTTAAACGATCGTTGTTTTTTCATAGAACTGTATGAAATTTTTCCAGAAAAAAAACAAGATGCCCCAAAAATTGTTAAATTTTCAGGTATTCCACCTAAACAAATAATCAAAATAAAAAACGTAAAATTTTCTGATTTTTTTCTCTCTGATAATGACGAAAATGATCATTTCTATCAGGGAATTCAAGATAATGAATTTAGCTTTGAATTCTACAATGATGATTGATAGATAAAAACCTAAGTAAAAGCAATATTATTAATAATTAAAATATTGCTTTTACACACATTTATTAGAGAATAAATTAAAATTAATTAAGCTAAAAAACAATTATATAAAATTGAAAGAAAAACTCTTAATGAGCAAGGACAAAAAGTAAAGAAATCTCTATTGTACCATTTGTCTGATAAACGAAAATTAATCTATCTAATACTTAAAAAAAGACTATTCTTCAGATATAGGGAACTGACATAAAATTTTGATTATTCTATTTTCTAAATAAGAAGTTGAACACATCGTAGAATTTTGAAGAGAAAAAGTTGTTATGTAAATGACAGCAAAACTAATACGCGTTATGATTCTTGACTAACTATTAGCCTATTTTTAATAAATTTTTCCATTTAAAATAATTTACTTGAATTAGTTAATTGTCTTAAAGACTAATATAGAAAAATATTTCCTACTACAAATCTACAAGAAAAAGCTACCCTTATTCTAAACATCTTAACTACATGCAGATCTTAACAAAAAAATAAAAAACGCAGTAGGAAGACATCAAAATAACTACTAATAAATTATATGAAACACAAACTGTTTTTCTTTTTCATTAATTAATGAAATTTCATTCTGATACCACTTCAAAGGGCATTTCTACTATAATATCTTTATGAAGTTTTAAAATAGCTTTGTAGGAACCGATCTCTTTTATATGCTCTTTAATAACAATTAACTTTCGTTCTATTTTAATCCCTTTTTTTTCTAATTCGTCTGCAATCTGAATGTTGGTAACTGAGCCAAAAATTGTTCCAGTAGAACTAGTTTTTGTTCCAACAATAAGAGAAAGACCCTCCAATTTATCTGCTAATGTTTGAGCATCTTTTTTTATTTTTTCCAATTTGTACCCTCGTTGAAGAAGATTCTCTGCTAATACTTTTTTTGCTATTGCAGAAGCAAAAAGAGCTTTTTTTTGAGGAATCAGGAAGTTTCTTCCATAACCATTTTTTACAGTGACAATGTCATCTTTATAACCAAGATTACTAATATCTTTTAATAGAATTACTTGCATGGTATTTTTTATTTCATCAAATCAGCTACGTAAGGCAGTAAAGCCAAATGCCGAGCACGTTTTACCGCTTTAGAGACACGGTGTTGAAACTTTGCTGAAGTCCCTGTAATATACCTAGGTAGAATCTTACCCTGTTCATTTAAGAATTTTCTTAAAAAATCAGGATTCTTGTAATCGATAAATCTAATACCGTTTTTTTTAAAACGACAATATTTTTTTCTATTTTTAGTATCAGGAGTTTGAGGAGTTAAGTAACGAATTTCTGAATTACTATTATATATCGCCATAATTAAAATCCTTTATCTAGTTTCTTTAAGCTTATTTCTTCGTTTAGCTGCGTATTTTACAAAATCTTTGTCTTGACGAAAAGTTAAGAATCGGAGTATTCTTTCATCACGTCGAAACTGCATTTCCAATTTGGAAATAATAACAGAATCTGATTTAAATTCTAATAAGAAATAGAATCCAGTTGTTTTTTTTTTGATTGGATAACTTAATTTACGTAGTCCCCAATTTTCTTCATTCACAATTTCTGCTTTCTCAGTAGCTAAAATGGCCTTGAATTTACTTACCTCCTCCTCTATCTGTTCAACAGATAAAACTGGAGTCAAAATGAAAACAGTTTCGTAATTTTTCATAAAACCGCTAATTAATTAAGGGGAAAAGACAGAAGCTTACCTTAACCCTCCCCCTTACTCCTAATTTTAAGTACAAATTAATTTCTCTGTATATCAATTGCATAAATTTAAGTTTTTTTTTGATAAAAACAATATTTTTATATTTATAATATTTTGTACTTTTGTAAGCGTGAATTATGGGCTTGACTGGTTTTGACAGCGAGTAGAAATGATTTGTAAGCATGTAGTGCGCCGTTATTCAGCACTTTAATCTCGAATAATAACAATTTAATTGGCGAAAATTCTTACGCTCTCGCTGCTTGATTGAAGTATAAGTAGATACAAGCTTATTCCGACTATAGATAGACGGAACGAGACATCGCTCGGAAGCTCTGGCTTCGAAGCAATCCGAAAAGGCGGTGCTATAATATCGAAGATAGTTTGAAGTAATCCTTGCACTTCAAAATGAAATAAAAGAGGATAAGCTTAGTATTCGGGTATCCTTAACCTTGTATTAAGTCTAAAATAAAATATGGATAAACATGTAGAAAGCAAGTTGATTCCTCGTTTGGACGAGGGTTCGAATCCCTCCAGGTCCACATGAACTTTAGTACCCAAAATAATTACTTTTAAACATTGCCACGCAAAAAGTGGTAAAGTGTATATGAACAATTTTTCTCTATTATTTTTTTTTTATTTCTTTTTACTTACAGAGAAAATAAAAACAATTGGTTAGAAACAGGTAAAAATATCCAGAATAATGGTACTTACTATGCACAAGGGTTTCAAGTAAAGAAATATAGTAATTATACAGTTGTGAGGATTCAAAATCCTTTGGATAAAACACGTTTATTCAAAAAATATATTTTAATTCCTAGAACTGAAAAACTTCCAAAATCTTTTCCTAAAGGGATTTTAATTCGTACACCTGTAAAACGAACAGTTTGTTTTTCACCTGTTATTTGTGGAATATTTGATGCTTTAGGTGTTTTGAACACTTTAATAGGTATAACAGAACCACAATATGTTAATCTTCAATCTGTAAATAAAGGAATTGCATTAGGAACAATACAAAATATTGGACTTTCAGTTAATCCTAATGTAGAAAAATTGATAATTATTAAACCAGAAATAATTTTTGTTAATCCAATTGATGCAAATACTAGTGTGTTAAACAAGCTAAATATTCCTATTATTTATTGTACAGATTATATGGAAACCAATCCTTTAGCTCAAACTGAATGGATTTGTTTTATTGGATTATTATTTGATAAAAAGCAACTTGCTGACTCTTTATTTCAAAAAATCGTTCATACATACAATAAACTCAAAAAGTTGACAAAAAATATTACTTTCCGTCCTACTGTCTTTACAGAGATGAAATATGGTAATATTTGGTACCTTCCTGGGGGCAAGAGTTACTTGGCTAATATGCTATATGATGCTGGTGCAACCTATATTTTAAAAGATAATTGTAATACAGGCTCAATTCCATTATCTTTTGAAACAGTTTTAAGTAAAGCTGAAAAGGCAAATTATTGGTTAATTAAATATTATAGTTCTAAAGAACTTACTTACAAGCAATTGTCTCAAAAGTGTGTAAATTATACTTTATTTAATGCTTATAAGAATCAAAATATTTATGCTTGTAATACTTTTAAAAAATCTTATTATCAGGAGTTATTACTTCATCCTGATTGGTTATTAAAAGAAATGATAAGCTTATTTCATCCAGAATTGCTCCCAAATTATGTACATAAATATTACCTAAAAGTACTATGAATGATAGTATTGTTATTATTCCTACTTATAATGAAAAAGAAAATATTGAAAAAATCATTCGACACATATTTTCTTTATCTAAATCTTTTGACATTTTGGTAATAGATGATTGTTCTCCAGATGCTACTGCTGCTATTGTAAAAACATTGCAGATAGAATTTTCGTTTTGCTTACATTTAATTGAAAGATTTGGAAAACATGGATTGGGAACGGCTTACATTAGTGGATTTAAATGGGCATTAGAACATAATTATAATTATATCTTTGAGATGGATGCGGATTTTTCTCATAATCCTGATGATTTAATTAAGTTGTATAATGCATGTTCAGAAGATGGAGTAGATGTTGCTATTGGATCTCGTTATATAGAGGGTGTAAATGTCCTAAATTGGCCTATGTCAAGAGTTTTACTTTCTTACATGGCATCCAAGTATGTACAGTTTATTTCTGGATTAAAAATAAATGATACTACTGCAGGGTTTAAATGTTACCGCCGAGAAGTGTTAGAAACGATTTCTCTAGATGATATTCACTTTAAAGGTTATGCTTTTCAAATAGAAATGAAATATGCTGCTTGGAAGAGTGGATTTGTACTAAAAGAAATTCCTATTATTTTTATTAACCGTACAGAAGGGGTATCTAAAATGGATGGGAGTATATTCAATGAGGCTTTCTTTGGTGTTATTTGGCTCAGGTTATATAGTATCTTTCGCAAATATCCTCAAAAAAATATTAAATAGTGATTCTTATACAAAATGCAAATATTGTCAACGAAGGTTCTGTTTATAAAGGATCAGTATTGATAGATGGAGAAAGGATAAAAGATGTCATTCCTCATTGTATATCTGTAGAGAATACAGATATACAAAATATAACAACTATTATTGATGCTTCAGAACTTTTATTAATGCCAGGTATTATTGATGATCAGGTTCACTTTCGTGAACCTGGTTTAACATACAAAGGAAATATTTACAGTGAGTCGCACGCAGCAGTAGCTGGAGGGATCACGTCCTTTATAGATATGCCTAATACTTTACCTCAAACAACTACAATAGAAGCTTTAGACAATAAATTTAAAAGAGCTGCAAAAGATAGTTTTTCCAATTATTCTTTTTTTATAGGTGCCACAAATGATAATTTCAAAGAACTTACTAAACCAGAAGCTAACCGGGCAATAGCTATAAAAGTGTTTATGGGATCATCTACTGGAAATATGTTAGTAGATAATCCAGTAGCTTTGGAAAAACTTTTTACTTTATCAGATCGTATTATTGCTGCCCATTGCGAAAATGAAACTGTTATACGAATCAATAAAGCAAAATACATAGAAATGTTTGGAGAGTATTTAGATATTGCTTTCCATCCAAAAATATATAGTGCAGAAGTATGTTATACTTCTGCAAGCAAAGCTGTTCTATTAGCAAAAAAATATTGCTCTCGACTGCATTTGCTTCATTTATCCAGTGCTCGAGAAATAGAATTATTGATATCAAAGCCTTTACATGAAAAACGTATCACGGCAGAAGTTTGTATTCATCACCTTTGGTTTTTTGACAAAGATTATTCTCGTTTAGGTAATCGTATAAAATGGAATCCTTCAATAAAAACTTTTGCTGACAGGGAAGCATTGAGACAGGGTATTATAGATGGAAAAATAGATATAATAGCTACAGATCATTCTCCACACACTTGGGAAGAAAAAAAGGGAAGATATTTTCAAGCAGCTTCTGGTGCTCCAATGGTTCAACATGCTCTTCCTGTGATGCTTGAATTATGTAAGCAAAATGTTTTCACTTTACCACTTATAGTTGAAAAGATGTCTCATGCTCCAGCACAATTATTCAAGCTGAAAGATAGAGGTTATATCCGAAGTGGATATTATGCTGATTTAGTACTGGTAGACCCAAAATGTCGATGGAAAGTTACTAAAGAAAACTTGTTGTATAAATGTAAATGGTCTCCTCTAGAAGGGGAAATTTTTTCTCATAAAGTAGTTAAAACTTTTGTTAATGGGCATTTAGTTTATGATAATGGGAGGTTTGATAACTTATTTCGTGGTAAAGAATTATGTTTCGAGTAACTATCACTAAACTATGCATTACATAGAAAAATATTCTCATTATTGTGATATACAATATCAATTAAATTCCGACACTTTATATGAGTTTTGATAACTCTAGAAATAGAAATCATTTTTTTTAGTAATTTTATCAGTATATGTAGGACTTAACAAGTATCAATTATTTTGAGTATCAATTATTTTGAGTATCAATTATTTTGAGTATCAATTATTTTGAGTATCAATTATTTTGCTTCTAGCAAAGAAAATAATAACCTTTATCATCTTTGAAGATGTTAATTAGACATAAAAAGTGAATCCACGTATATCCAAATACTTAAAGTTTGACCGAAACAAATAAATTGTGCTTGCAATATTCATTAGATTTTTGTAATCCATTACGCTTTGCCTAATTTCATTCTCACTCAATTGAGTTTCTAATTTATGCAATTATTTTAGTTACTAAACTTCTATTTTTTCAATTTTATTACTTTTAATGTTGAACAATACCACAAACATAATATCCACTTATTATTTCGTTTTTAATTCACTATAAACATAAATTTATTTCACACTACTAAGTAAATAAACACAAATATTTGTAAGAATTATACTACTTTTATACCTTTAGTAGTTTTATATAAAAAGGAGGAACTTGAAAATATTTAGTTACTTTCCTTTTTCAAAAATTAAATACTTTTAGTAGATAAAGAAAACAAGTTTCTCTGGCTTCTTACCCTGAATTAATAATTTACAGAACAGGAGTTAAAAATATATTTACTAATAGTTGGTTCTAAAAAAAATAAAGTAAGTATTTATTTCGATTTATTAGATTGTACAAGAAGATGAAAAATTAAAATGAAAAAAATCATTGTTCTTGATTTTGGATCACAAACTACTCAATTAATAGGTCGCCGATTGCGAGAATTAAATGTCTATTGTGAAATATTTCCTTACAATAAATTTCCGTCAGGAGATAGTCTCGTAACAGGAGTAATTTTATCAGGAAGCCCTTTTTCTGTAAATGATGTAAAAGCACTTAGAATGGATTTATCTTCTATCAGAGGGAAGTATCCGATACTAGGTATTTGTTATGGAGCACAATATTTGGCATATACCTATGGTGGAAAGGTAAAAAAAAGTGATGTTCGTGAATATGGTCGTGCCACGTTAACACAAATAGAAAAGACGGATCTTTTAATGAAAAATATTCCAGATTGCTCTCAAGTATGGATGTCGCACGGAGATACAATAACATATATCCCAAAATATTTTTCAGTTATTGCAAGTACAGAAAATATTCAATGCGCTGCTTACCGTATTGAAGGAGAAAAAACATGGGGAGTTCAGTTCCATCCAGAAGTTTCTCATACCGAAATAGGTCTGAGAATTTTAGATAATTTTCTGACTATTTGTAATGCAAAAAAAAATTGGACACCCACAAATTTTATTAGCTTTACAACACATCAGTTGCAAAAAAAATTGGGCAATGATAAAGTGATTTTAGCTATTTCTGGAGGAGTAGATTCATCAGTAAGTGCGATGCTACTAAACAAAGCTATTGGAAAAAATCTCGTTTGCATTTTTATAGATAATGGACTTTTAAGAAAAAATGAATTTGAAAATGTTCTAAAAGATTATGAACATTTAGGAATAAATGTAGTGGGAGTTGATGCAAAATATTTTTTTTATAAAAAACTTGCTGGGATAAAAGAACCAGAAAAAAAACGAAAAATTATAGGAAAAGGATTTATTGATATCTTCGAACAAGAAGCAAAAAAAATGAAAGATATTCAATGGTTGGCTCAAGGTACAATTTATCCTGATATTATAGAATCACTTTCTATTACCGGAACAATTATTAAATCACATCATAATGTAGGCGGACTCCCTGATAAAATGAATCTTAAATTAATTGAACCAATCCGACTTTTGTTTAAAGATGAGGTGCGTCGTATAGGTCATGAATTAGGAATAAAAGAACGACTGATAATGAGGCATCCTTTTCCTGGTCCTGGGTTGGGAGTTCGTATTTTGGGAGAAATCACACCTAAAAAAGTACATATCCTTCAAGAGGCAGATAGTATTTTTATTTCTAGACTCCTTGAATGGAATCTATATAATGATATTTGGCAAGCAGGAGTTATTTTGCTTCCAATACAATCAGTTGGAGTAATGGGAGATGAGAGAACCTATGAAAATACTGTTGTTTTACGAGCAGTTACTTCAATAGACGCAATGACTGCTGATTGGGCACGTTTACCTTATAATTTCTTGGCAGAAATATCCAACGAAATAATTAATAAAGTAAAAGGAATAAACAGAGTAGTTTATGATATTAGCTCTAAGCCACCATCAACTATTGAATGGGAATAATTTTCTAAGAAAATTTATTATCTCAAGGAGAAGGTTCGAACCTGTATATAATAACTCAAGCTAATCCTCGAACTAACTCGTCTACCAATTTGGGTCTTCAATTCACTATCAACCCAAACGTACAAATTATTTTGTTACTTTCGTAGTTTCTTTTCCATTCCTTAAATTATAGTTATCGCTATGGGACATCTCAAACATGAATGCGGAATTGCTTTGGTTCGTTTATTAAAACCAATAGAATATTATGTCAAAAAGTACGGTACTTGGAAATACGGTTTAAACAAACTTTATCTTTTATTAGAAAAACAACATAATCGAGGACAAGAGGGTGCTGGAATCGGTTGTATAAATATTTCTGCTAAACCTGGAACAGAATATATCTTTCGTGAAAGAGCCATTGGTAGCAATGCAATAAAAGAAATTTTCCACAATGTCCATGAAATTATTAGCAAAAATTCTCCCAATCTCACTTATGAAGAAATTCCTTTCTGTGGAGAACTTTATATGGGACATTTACGATATAGCACTACAGGACGTTCAGGTATCTCATATATTCATCCTTTTTTAAGACATAGCAATTGGCGTTCAGGAAGCTTAATGCTATGTGGTAATTTCAATCTTACCAACGTGGACGAAGTGTTTCAAGACTTAATTGCCAAAGGACAACATCCTCGTCTTTATTCCGACACTTTTATGATATTAGAAATAATGGGGAGTTATCTTGATTATAAAGTACAAAGTCTATATGAACAATTTAAACTCGAAAAAGAAATCAATAAAAAGATTGCCGATAGTATAAATTTGGGGTATATATTGAGAAATTCAGTAAAAAAATGGGATGGTGGATATGTTGTTTGTGGAGCAACAGGCAATATTGATATGTTTACTTTTCGAGATCCTCAAGGTATTCGTTCCGCCTTCTATTATAAAGATAATGAAATAGTAATAGTTGCATCAGAAAGACCTGTAATTCAGACAGTTATGGATTTAAAGGCAGATGAAGTGAAAGAAATTCTTCCAGGACAGGCCTTTATTGTAAAACAAAACGGTCAATTTTTTTTTGAACAACTTCAACAAGTTTCGAACGTACGACCATGTTCTTTCGAACGTATCTATTTTTCCCGTGGGTCAGATAAAGATATTTATCAAGAACGAAAGATGTTGGGAAAATTGCTTTTGAATCCTATTCTTAAAGCAATAGATGACGATTTAATAAATACAGTTTTTTCATTTATTCCAAATACAGCAGAAATTGCCTTTTATGGTATGATGGAAAGTTTTGATACATATCTTAATGAGAAAAAAAAACAACAAATAAAAAATGTCCCAATTATAACCGACGAAGAATTAAATAGAATTTTATCTGCAAAAATTCGACAAGAAAAAGTGACAATTAAGGACATCAAGTTACGAACTTTTATTACTGAATGTGCTAATAGAAATAATTTAGCTGCCCATGTTTATGATATTACTTATGGTTCCATCCGTCCAAGGCAAGATAATTTGGTTGTTATAGATGATAGTATTGTTCGTGGTACCACACTAAAACAAAGTATTATCAAAATACTTGATAGATTAGAACCAAAAAAAATTATAATAGTTTCTTCCTCTCCACAAGTACGTTATCCAGATTGTTATGGTATAGATATGAGTCACATGGATGAGTTTGTTGCTTTTAGAGCAGCTATTATGCTCTTAAAAGAGCGAGACATGCATCATATTATAGATGAAACTTATCTAAAATGTAAAAAACAACTTCTTACGTCTGAAAAACAAACAATCAATTATGTAAAAGATATTTACCGTCCGTTTAACTCTAAGGAGATAACCAATAAAATTGCCGAAATTCTCAAGCCGGAAAATGTAAATGCTGAAGTTGTCATCGTTTACCAATCATTAGAGAATTTGCACCGAGCTTGCCCGAATCATAGCGGTGATTGGTATTTCTCTGGTAATTATCCTACACCAGGTGGGAATAAATTTGTTATCCGTTCATTTGTTAATTATTTCGAAAAACTGGAATCAATTCAATAAAAACAACATTGATAGATAAACTTTTATTCTACATCAAAATCAAAGGATATAATCTCTGCATCGTATCCCTTTACACAAACATGATAATTTTTGTCTCTTTGTAAATCCAATGAGCGCACCTCCCCAGTCAATAATTCTCTACTCTTACAAAGAGTCCCTCTTATTTCAAAGTAATCCATAGCATGAGAAGGAATAAAAATATCGGTTTCTATTTTTTCTCCTTCAAAATTAACGACTATCAGTAGTAATTCATCTTGATTGCAACGCAAATAAGCATATTGTCTAGTAAGGTGATTATTGACATACATTAAATCAAAAAATTTACCTTTGCTAATAGCCTTATTTTTATTACATAGTTGCAATATTTTCGTGTAATATCTTCGTAATCGTTCTTGTTCTTCTGATGGTTTTTGTCGAAATACAGACAAGCTCCAATAATCAAAAATTGTAGTTCGTCCATCTAATTTACTAAATCCCTCACTGTCCATCCCTTTTTCACCCAATTCTTGTCCAAAGTATACCATAAAAGGATTAGTATTAAGAGTTGCAGCTACAAACAAAGCCGGGATACCCTTACGAGCATTTCCAGCAAAAAAATCAGAAGCAATACGCTGTTCATCATGGTTCTCTAAAAAGTTTAACATATTCCCCTGTATTCCACCTAATGTTTTCCAAACATTAGTAATGTTTTTTGTTGATTCCTCTCTAGTAATAATTCCACGTAAAATATCATACATTCCAACCTTATCGTAAAGATAATCAAAATGTCCCTGGAATAAATAATTATTGTAATTATTTGGATTGTATATTTCGGCAATGAAAATTATATGTGGAAAATCTTTTTTTATTTTTGGAATTGCCCAATTCCAAAAATCAATTGGTACCATTTCTACCATATCACAACGGAATCCATCAATACCCTTACCTGACCAAAATAGCATAATACTCAACATTTTATGCCATGTAGAAGGAATTGTATCAAAATGCTTCATCCTATTGTTCATATAATCTACCCCATAATTTAATTTAATAGTATCGTACCAATCATTACAATTTGGAGTGGAAGAAAAACAATCATTACCTGTTGCCTTAGCAGGAAATTCACCGTAAAAGTCACCTTGAACATCATAAAGAGAAAATTGAGGGTCAAACGGTTTATCTGGAAGATAATAAAAATTGTTATGAGGATAAAAAGCATATGCCAATGCATCATGTTTACCAAAATCAGGATATCCCTTAATTTTTACATCAGAAAAGTATTGTCTTGCCACATGGTTTGGCACAAAATCTATAATAATTCGTAAATCTGCCAAATGAGTACGTTGTACAAGCGCTTCAAATTCTTCCATTCTTCTATACACATCTTCTGCCAAATCAGGAGAGACATCATAATAATCTCTAATAGCATATGGAGAACCTGCTTTCCCTTTTACTATAGCAGAATGGCTACCTTTAATATTATATTTACTATAATCCGTTTGTGTTGCATGTTCTATAATACCGGTATACCAGATGTAATTGAATCCTCTTTCCCGTATTTCTTGCAAACAACAACTGGTAAAATAGTTAAATTTACCACATCCATTTTCTTCAATATTTCCATTTTGTACAGGATGAGAATTCATATTTCCATAGAGACGAGTTAAAACTTGATAAATGAGAATTTTCATAAATAATGTTTTTATTCCAACCAAAATCAGCATTGTTATTTTAATAAAGATAAAAAAACTCTCTATAATAGAGCCTTATATTTTAAAACAAAAGATATATAATAAATTACAATCAAATATTTTTACTTCAATTTCTCTTTTATATATCTTCGCATATAAATGTTAAAAAAAATTGTATGTATTGGAATTACTTTTCTTTTGATAGTTTATTTTATCTTTACGATTATTTTTATAAATCCAAATCTAAATAAAAAAAAGTGCACTAAAGTAGTAATAGATATAGTAAAAAATGACACTGCCTCATATTTGAATGAAATGCAAGTGTGTTCTTTTCTTGATAGGTTAAAATTAAATCCTATCAAGAAAAACATTCGAAATATAAATACTAGAATTATTGAAAAAACTTTAGAAAAATACAAGTTGATAAAAAAGGCAGAGGTATATAAAACAGTCGATTCCACAATACGAATAAAATTATATCAACGAGTACTCGTTTTAAGGATTATTTCAGATAATTCCGATTATTATATAGATAGAGATCGAGAAATAATACCTATCCCAATAGGTACTGCTGCTTATGTTCCTTTAGCAAGTGGAACTATTAATAAAAAATTCGCCATAGAACAGTTATATCCCCTAGCATTTTTTTTACAAAAGAATATATTTTGGAATACTCAAATAGAACAAATATATGTAAATGACGATTCGGAAATAGAATTAATACCTCGTGTTGGAACCCATCGTATTGTATTGGGAGAAATACAAAATTTTGAGAATAAATTAGGTATTTTAATGCTTTTTTATAAAAAAGTATTAAATACAGTTGGGTGGAATCGTTATTCTATTATCAATTTAAAATATAAAAATCAAATAGTATGTACGATAGCAAACTAAATAGCATAAAAAAATATCCCTGTGTTGTGGCGTTAGATATTGGAACTTCTAAATTACTTGCTATGGCAGCACAAAAAACCCATGAAGGCATCTCAGTTCTTGGTTCAGAGCAAGTTTCTTCAGGAACGTGTATCCGACGTGGTTGTGTCTATAAAATTGATGATGTTGCTAATAAAGTTCAGATGGTAGTAAATAATTTAAGTCATAGTTTAAACTTAGATATCAAGAAGATATATGTAGGTATTGGTGGGCAATCATTGAGAACAGAATATTATTCAGTAAAAAAAATAATAAATGGATTGGTTACAAATGATATTCTTTTGTACCTTGAAAATAAATGCCTCAAGTATATGTCAGAATTAGTAGAAGTATTAGAAATTGTTTTTTCGGAATATTACATAGATGAAAAATTGGAAGTAAATCCTAAAAATATGTATTGTAAAAAAATAGAGGCAAGATATCAATTGGTAGTAGGTCGTCCTTCGCTAAAAAATCTTCTAAAAAAAAGTGTAGAAGAAAAAGCAGGGATAAAAATTGCTGGCTATTTTATCTCTCCATTGGCTACTGCTGAAGTGGCGCTTACTAGTAAAAATAAAGAAAAAGGATGTGCTTTAGTAGAATTTGGCTCCGGAGTGACCTATCTGTCCATTTATAAAAATAGACAATTAAAATATTTAGTTACTATTCCTTTAGGAGGTAATGTTATAACTAAAGATCTTTGTTGCTTGAATATTGTAGAATCGGAGGCAGAAGCATTAAAAGTCAGTGATGGAAATGCCTTGATAGATTCTAAAGAAGAACAATTACTAGACATAATAATTGAAGCAAGAATCAATGAAATAGCTGTTAATGTCATTGAACAAATTAGACAGTCTGGATATTTACCTGTATTAGACGAAGGTATAATTATTACAGGTGGAGCTTCTTTATTAAAGAATTTGGATAGTTTGCTTTCTCAACGAATAAGAAAGCAAGTTATCCAAGCAGATATTAAAAATCATACACACGCCTGTATTTTAGGATTATTATCTTTAAGTAAAGATAATTGTGCTGAAGAAATTCCCCAAAAAACATTACTATTACAAAAAGCACATACTAGGAAAGAACAACAAAAAATCAATCCATTACATAAACGTAAAGAAAGTTTGTTTGGTAAGTTGTCAAGAACAATTTTTAATGATTAAATACACTATAACTTAAAAAATTATGGAAGATATTTTAATGGGTTTTGATTTTCCCAGAGAACAGCCGGCAATAATTAAGGTAATAGGCGTTGGGGGAGGCGGAGGTAATGCTGTTACTCATATGTATAAAGAAGGTATTCAAGATGTAACTTTTGCCTTATGTAACACAGACAATCAAGCATTAATAAAAAGTGAAATTCCTGTTAAGATTCAATTGGGAAAAAATATCACTAAAGGATTAGGAGCAGGGAATAATCCATACATTGCAAAGCAAGCTGCTGATGAAAGTATTTCAGATATACATAAACTATTGAATGATGGAACTCAAATGGTATTTGTTACCGCTGGGATGGGTGGAGGAACAGGTACCGGAGCTGCTCCTATTATTGCCAAGACTGCAAAAGAAATGGATATTCTCACTGTTGGTATTGTAACGATCCCTTTTTTATTTGAAAGAGTACCTAAAATCCTTCAAGCATTAAAAGGTGTAGAAGAATTGCGTAATAATGTAGATGCTTTGTTAGTACTTAACAATGAAAAATTGTTGGATATTCATGGGAAAATGAGTGTCCGAGATGCATTTAAAAAAGCTGACAGTACTTTAACTACAGCAGCACGAGGTATTGCTGAGGTTATAACTGTTCCAGGACACATCAATCTTGATTTTGCCGATGTAAAAGCAACACTGAAGGATGGAGGAGTAGCTGTTATGAGTAACGGATTTGGGACAGGCGAAAATCGCATAAGTAAAGCTTGTGAAAATGCCTTGAATTCTCCCTTACTCAATAATACTGATATATTTCATGCAAGAAAGATTCTGTTCAATTTTTATTGTAGTTCTAAACAAGAATTACAAATGAATGAAATGAGCGAAGTTACTGATTTTATGAGTAGGTTTAACAAAAGAATTGAAGTAATTTGGGGATATTCTATAGAAGATACATTAGATAACCAAGTAAAAGTAACTATTTTGGCTACTGGTTTTGGAAAAGAAAGTATTCCAATGATAGATATACTTTCTGAAGAAATGGAAGCGAAAAATATTAAAGAAATACAATTAATAGACGAATATTACGGAAAAGGGATTGCTCGCAGTTTAGGCAAAAAAACAATATATAAGCCATTCATATTCAAGTCTATAGAACAAATAGCAGATGATGAAATTATAGAAGCATTGATCAAATATCCAACTTACAATCGGAGCTCCACTTTAATGTTAGAAATTGCTCAAAAAGCAGAAGCTCGCCGTACATCTATTGTAAACTAATTATTTATTTATATTTATTCACTTGCGTCCCCATTCTTACCGAAACGTCTTCTCCTCCCTTGAAAATTGTAGATGGCTTTGTAAAAGTCTTCTGCTCTAAATTCAGGCCAATAAATAGAAGTAAAATAAAGTTCTGTATAAGCCAACTGCCACAGTAAATAATTACTAAGACGATATTCCCCTCCAGTACGAATTAATAAATCGGGGAAAGGTATATCTTTCGTAAACAAGTAAGTTGAAAAAATTTTTTCGTTAATATCTTCTGGAGCTAATTGTTTCATTTTTACCTTATAAGCAATGTTTCTGACAGCTTCAGTTATTTCCCAGCGAGATGAATAGCTAATTGCCAATATTAGTATTAATCCATTATTTTTTGCAGTTTTTTCAATACAACTGTTCAAATTATCACGAGCTATTTTCGGTAAACGTTTAACATTACCAATTATTCGAAGACAAATATTATTTTTCATCAAATTGTTTATTTCGTGTTGAACAGTTGTCATAATCAAAGTTATCAGAGTACTGATTTCTTCAATAGGACGGTTCCAATTTTCAGTAGAAAAAGTATAAACAGTCAAATACTTAATGCCAATTTTACAGGAAGCCTCTACAATTTCACGAACAGAAAGAATTCCTTTCTTATATCCTTGGTAGTAATTCTTCCCATTTTTTTGAGCCCATCGTCTATTTCCATCCATGATAATAGCAATATGCTCCGGGATTCTAATTGTACCGATTAGTTCTTCCATAAGCTTTTACGTATTTTCTTATTAATATAAGTTCCTGTGTAAGAACAAACAAACAATAAATACCATACATTTACTCCTCTTAGGAGTTCAAAGAAGTTTAAATTTTAATGCTACACTTTAGTCAAGCTGAAAAATACAACATATAATTTACTAAATTTAAACTACCTGTTTTCCATTTTTTTACACAAAAAAATGATTATTTTAATACAGTGTAAAACTATCATCACAATAAATGACAATTTATATATATCTAAACACAAGCTAACTATAATTTCCTACTCCAAAGAAAACTTTTTTCTAAAAAATATCATTCTCTCTCTATCAAAGTATATATCAATCTGGTAAAGGTATTTTACTGTAACACTGAACAGATGAAGGTAGAAATATTTTTTAATATAATAAACCAATTCTATATTTAGAAAATTAATATGAAGCAAACTTTACAATACATAAAAGAACAATTGCAAGGTTTATATCCTGTTGAAGAGGTTATATCGTTAAGTTGGTTGATTCTCAAATTTGTTTGTCAGAAAGATAAACAAACTCTTTTACAAAATGAAAATAAACAATTACCTACAAGTAAGATTATACACATTAAAATAATAATAGATAACTTAAAGCGCTTCCGTCCGATACAATATATATTGGGAGAAACAGAATTTTATGGTATGCAATTAATAGTAAATGAGAATGTCCTAATTCCAAGACCAGAAACTGAAGAGTTAGTAGATTTATTAATTAAAAAACTATTATTATACAATTCTCATTGTACTATTCTTGATATTGGTACTGGTTCTGGATGTATCGCTATTGCGTTAGCAAAATACTTACCTAATACAAAAGTTTATGCTTTAGATATTTCAGAAAAGGCTTTAGAAGTTGCACGTAAAAATGCCCAATTGAATGAGTTAAAAGTAATTTATTTTCAACAAGATATTTTTTCTCCTCTCAATCAGCTTTTACCAATATCTTTTTCTGTTATTGTTAGTAATCCTCCCTATATTACTTTTTCAGAAAAAAGAAAAATATTACCTAATATACTAAATTATGAACCACATCAAGCTATTTTTGTGGCAGATGAACAACCACTAACCTTTTACGATCATATTGCAGATATAGGAAGACAATATTTAAATCCTAATGGATTCCTTTTTTTTGAGACTCATTCATTGTCAGGACAAATAGTCGCTTCCATGCTTCAAAAAAAAGGATACCAAAATATCGAATTGTTCAAAGATATTTCAGGAAAAAATCGTATGATATGTGCAAAAAAAAGCGAATAAAATTAAAGAAAGAAGATGGGTAAAATAAAAAAGTATAAAGAAAATTCTTTATGCTTTTTTTATTTAATTTCGTTGAAAAAACCTACTACAATGAAAGTACGTTTTTTAGGGACAGGAACATCCACAGGAAATCCTGAAGTTGGTTGTAATTGTATGGTATGTTTATCTTCAGATAAGAAGAACAAAAGATTTCGATCGTCAGTATTAGTAGAAATAAAAAATAAATATATTCTAATTGACTGTGGTCCAGATTTTCGTATGCAAATGCTAAAAACTTTCAAAAAAAAACCATTTGAAAATTTGGAAGGTGTTTTAATTACTCACGAACATTATGACCATGTAGGAGGACTTGATGATTTGCGTTGCTTTACCAAAAAAAAGCGAATAGTAAATATTTATGCGGAATATTATACATCTACCAAATTAAAAGAACGTTTTCCATATATTTTTTCGGATAACGAACGGTATCCAGGTATCCCTAATTTGAAAATACATTTTATAAAAAAGGATGAACCGTTTGATATATCTGGAATAAAAATTATTCCTATTAAGTTGCTTCATGGAAGGAAGTTAATTTTAGGATATCGTATTGATAAATTTGCCTACTTGACAGATTTAAAATCTATTCCAGATTCGGAATTCAGAAAATTAAAAGGACTATCTGTGTTAGTTATTAATTCGTTAAGATGGGAATTGCATGCTACGCACGCTAACATAAAAGAAGCATTAAAGTACATTGATATTATCAAACCTAATCGGGCATATCTCACACATGTATGTCATGATTTCGGACTACACGAAAATGTCCAAAAAAAACTACCTCAAGATATTTTTATAGCTTATGATGAACTAGAAATATTCATTTAGATTTATTTGGGAGAGTCCATTAACGGTAATTCTATATTTAGATAATAATCTATACTCCAATTTATTAGTGTATGTCTCCATAAAAAACAATAATAAAAAAACATTTAATATTGAATAAAATTCAATATGATTCAGAATATTAAAATAAAACCAAAAATAAAAATGAAAATGAACAGAACTAATTATTAGTTGAGAATTAACAGGATTTATTAAAAAAAAAGAAGGGAAAGTAAAGAAGGGAAGAAGGCATAGATTAGTTGATAAAAACTAGAAATGGGGATATACTATAAATTATTAAGGAATGTGCAATATGTAGTTACTCTAGCTACCAAATTATTCCTAATTAATCCTAGACTTTAATTTCTAAAATTTGATACTTATTAATAATTAGTCTAAAGAAATTACAATATTTCAGAAATGTCTTTAATTAGCTCTTTCTTTTAGACACTAACCATTCAATAAGCAATATTCTCTAGCTTAAGTATTTCCATTTGACTAAATTTTATGGCATTTATCATTACCAATGAATGTCGTTTTTACATGTTTAAACCAATTAAACTAGTTTCCAATTTTCTAATACCCCCTACTCTACATCAAAAATGATTGATATCTCCACATTTTTGTTATAACTCATTCAAACAAAGTATATAGATTTTTATCTAGAATTTTTATCAAACGAAGATATGATATAATCAGTAGTAATACATTAATTATGTAGCAACGATTCTTTCATCATTCTGGCTGATAATAAAAATCAAACATTTGAATAAAAGAATAAAACTAATTAAATCCAATATATTAATTTTTGTAAATACTATAATCTTATTGATTTCTATAAAATTCAATGTCATATTCCAAAAAATCAATATAATTTTAATTGTTTTTTTTATTGTATCGTTTGTTCATTTCTAATAAAAAATTCTTCATTATACTACTACATCTCCTATCTTACATCCTTATTATATTTCATTTTTTAAACTTATACAATAAGTTCGATAACTTTAATGAAGAATGAAGAAAAAAACTGTCTTCAATTGTTTTTACTGAATTTTCCTTCAAAGAATTTTCAATTAGCTAGCTTTCAAGCAGGATGTATATTTTCAAATCTTCCACAATTTTTTGAATAATATTGGTAAAAACAATATTTCTTCCTTCCGATCCTTTTAGAAAATAATTTTTCTTTTATTTAGTAACTCATTTTTCGTAAATCTTAATTAAAAAATTTTACAAAAAATATAAATATGATTTTTTTGTTAATACATTAATTCAGTTAAAGTCAAAAATTCTTTAGATTTTATCTAATTATTAGTTCTTTTTTTTAAAAATATAGTCTTTTCAAGCAGTTTAATATTTTCATTATTCAATACAAAATTTATTCTAAGTTCTTAGTTATTTTAGTATGTATAAGATTATTAAAAGTATTTCTTTATTTAACCATTAGTTTAACTATTTTTTTTAGAAATTTTCACTCAAATCAATAGTTTTATCTTTTAGTGATTAAAATTATCGCAATAACACTACCAACACAATACTATATTAATAACATCAACTTTTTTTCGTTGAATTCCAACAGTCAATATATTTGATAATATTACTTTCTATCAGATTTTTTTAATAAACTTCTTTGCAATAATAATTCTTCAATCTTCAATCAAACGTCTATAATGTATTTTTACAAAAAATATAATATCAATTAACTATTTAGAATATATACAAATTAGAATACATACAAAATACTTATATTTGTATACGAAGTGGGACTCTTCAGTTTTTTTTAAAAAAAATGATTTATTGCTGAATAAACAAGAATTTATATTTCTACTATATTCTAAAAATATATTTTAACAGCTGATAAAGTAATATTTAAGCTCTTTTACAATTTAAAAATATGAAACTAAAAATTGCTGTTTTACCAGGTGACGGTATTGGATATGAAATTACAAAACAGGCTCTTGAAGTAATTAAGACAGTTTGTAAAAAATTTAGACATGATCTAAACTATAAAGAAGCATTGGTAGGTGCTTCAGCTATTGAAACTGTTGGTAATCCTTATCCAAAGGAAACCCATACTCTTTGTATGGAATCAGATGCAATTCTCTTTGGTGCTATTGGACATCCTAAATATGACAATAATCCTACTGCTAAAGTGCGTCCGGAACAAGGACTTTTAGCTATGCGTAAACAATTAGGATTGTATGCGAACATTCGTCCAGTAACAACTTTTCCTTCTTTGATACATAAATCTCCACTTCGTTCAGATTTGATAGAGGATACAGATTTTATATGTATTCGAGAACTAACAGGAGGCATTTATTTCGGTTATCCACAGGGAAGAAGTGAAGATGGGACAACAGCTTATGACACTTGTATTTACACAACTAACGAAATAGAACGCATTATTCGTCTAGCTTATAAATATGCTATGCAACGGAAAAAAAAAATAACTGTTATAGATAAAGCTAATGTATTAGCAACTTCTCGTTTATGGAGACAAGTTTCAAGACAAATAGAAAAGGAATATCCAGAAGTGGAAACTGAATACATGTTTGTGGATAATGCTGCTATGCAAATTATCCAAGCACCGAAACGTTTTGATGTGATAGTCACAGAAAATATGTTTGGAGATATCCTTACCGACGAAGCTTCTGTTATTACGGGGTCATTGGGGATGTTGCCCTCTGCATCTATAGGAGTACATACGTCTGTTTTTGAACCCGTTCATGGCTCTTATCCACAAGCAGCAAAAAAAGATATAGCTAATCCTTTGGCAACAATTCTTTCTGTTGCTTTAATGTTTGAATACGCTTTTTCCTTATATGTAGAAGGAAAAATAATTCGTGAAGCTGTAAATGCTTCAATAATTGCAGGAATAATAACTGAAGATATAGCAACAAATATGAAAAAGTCATACAAAACATCAGAAGTAGGACAATGGATTGTAGATTACATCACAAAAAGACTAATTACTTAATAATATGATAACAACCAATTATTATTTTCAAGGTCAAACCCATCTTTATCATGGAAAAGTACGAGATGTGTATACCATTGGAAATGATATACTGGTAATGATAGCTACTGACCGTATCTCAGCTTTTGATGTTATTCTCCCTAGAGGAATTCCTTATAAAGGACAAGTTTTAAATCAAATTGCATCAAAATTTTTGGATGAAACAACTGATATTCTTCCTAATTGGAAATTAGCGATGCCAGATCCAATGGTTACTATAGGGGTTCTATGTGAACCTATTAAAATAGAAATGGTAATTCGAGGTTATTTGACTGGTAGTGCATGGAGAGAATACAAAGCTGGGTCGAGAACTTTATGTTCGGTTATTCTACCAGAAGGTATGAAGGAAAATGAAAAATTCCCAGATCCAATCATTACTCCGACAACTAAATCAGATAAAGGCCACGATGAAAACATTTCTAAAGAAGAAATTATTAAGCGAGGTCTAATTAGTGAAGAAAACTATGAACGAATAGAATATTATACACAAGTCCTCTTTAAGAGAGGAACAGAAATCGCCCTTTCCAAGGGATTAATTTTAGTAGATACCAAATATGAATTTGGTAAAAAAGATGGGAAAATCTATTTGATAGACGAGATTCATACGCCTGATTCTTCTCGCTATTTTTACGCAAAAGACTATCAAAAACTGTTTGAAAAAGGAGAAAAACAAAAACAACTCTCCAAAGAATTTGTTCGACAATGGCTAATAGAACAAGGATTTCAAGGAAAAGAAGGGAAGGTCATTCCAGGAATGACCCATGAGTATTGCCAAAACGTATCAGAAAGATATATAGAATTATATGAAACAATCATGGGAGAGAAATTTATAAAAGCAGATATTAGTAATGTTTCTACTCGCATAGAAGAGAATATAAAAATTTATTTGAATAAATTAAGATGGAACAGTACGGTTTAATAGGTTATCCTCTACAGCATTCTTTTTCTATGAATTTTTTTAATGACAAATTCAAATCCGAAAATATCGATGCTAAATACATAAACTTCGAAATTCCTACTATTAAAGAGTTTAAAAATATCATTAAAGGAAATTTAGATTTAAAAGGATTAAATGTAACTATTCCATATAAGGAAAAAGTTATTCCATATTTGAACCAATTGCACGAAGATGCTAAGCAAATTGGGGCAGTTAATGTAATAAAAATAGAAAGAGAAAAAAAGAAAATTTATTTAACTGGATTTAATTCCGATATTATCGGTTTTAGAGAGTCTATTCGCACATTGTTGCAACCTCATCATAAATTGGCATTAGTTTTAGGAACAGGAGGAGCAGCTAAGGCAATTTTTTATTGCCTAAAACGATTAGGCATCATACCTACATACGTATCTCGCAGTAAAAAATCAAATACCATATTAACTTACGAAGAGCTAACTGCTAAAATTACAAATTCCCATACAATTATAGTAAATTGTACTCCCATCGGGATCTATCCATATATAGACGAATGTCCAAAAATTCCTTATAAATTTCTAAATGATAAACATTTATTATATGATCTGCTTTACAATCCTGATGAAACATTATTCATGAAATTAGGAAAAGAACGAAATGCAATCGTCAAAAACGGCTTAGAAATGTTACTTTTGCAAGCTATTGCAGCCTGGGATTTTTGGAACAAAAAAACATGCTAAAAGTACCACTGTTCAATAACATTACAAGTGTAAATAAAATTAATAAAATCATTGAATATTTATATACAAATCAAAGTCTGTCTTGCAAGATAGACTTAAAAAAGTATGCAAAATATCTTTCTCTCTTTAATTTTGTTATAACTCTTTTTTTAATACAATTTTCTAAGTGAATTATGTCAATAGTAGTAAGTGGTATTCGTCCAACAGGTAATTTGCATTTAGGAAATTATTATGGTGCAATAGTCAATTTTCTTAAAATGCAAGAAGAAAATGACTGTTATTTTTTTATTGCTGATTTACATTCATTAACTACCCACCCTGATCCAATAATGCTACACACAAACGTACGAAATATCCTTTCTGGATATCTTGCCTGTGGATTAGATCCTGAAAAAGTAACTATTTATATACAAAGCCATATTCCAGAAATTGGACAATTATACCTTCTGCTCAATATGCTTGCTCCTATTGCAGAACTGAAGAAAACCGTATCGTTTAAAGATAAAGTGAAAAAAAATCCTTATAACATTAATGCCGGATTATTTACTTATCCTGTTTTAATGGCAGCTGATATTTTGATTTTCAATGCAAATTACGTTCCAGTAGGGAAAGACCAAGAACAACATTTGGAACTTACCAGAAACTATGCTAGTCGTTTCAATAATAGATACAATGTAAATTTTTTTAAAAAACCTACATCATATATTTTTAGTAATGAATTAATCAAAATTCCTGGATTAAATGGTAGTGGAAAAATGGGAAAATCTGAAGAGAATTGTATTTATTTAATTGATGAACCAAAAATAATTGAAAAAAAGATAAAAAGTGCTTTAACTGACAATGGTCCAACAAAAGAGAATATGCCTAAACCAAATTATATAGAAAATCTTTTCACCATTCTGCGATCGGTTTCAACACCTGACATCGTCAGTCATTACGACAATCTCTGGATAACAGGAGCCACTAAATGGTATAATAACTTAAAAAAACAATTAGCAGAAGATATTATAAAAGTAACCACTCCTATTCGTCAGCGTATTAATGATATTTGTGGTGATAATGTTTACTTACGTAAAGTGACTCAAGAAGGAGCAGAAAAAGCTAGAGAAGTTACCAGAAAAACATTAAATGAAGTAAAACAACTGATGGGGTTCAAGTCTTTTTAGTCATTGAACCTGTTTTTTTTAAATAGGTTCCTTTAACATGATAAATTATGAAAACATTTATAAATGACGATTTCATTTTACAAACAGAAACAGCCTGCCAACTCTACCATAGATATGCCAAAAATCTTCCTATAATAGATTATCATTGTCATCTTTCTCCTGAAATGATAGCTAATGATAGACAATTTGACAATCTAGGACAAATTTGGCTTGAAGAAGATCATTACAAATGGCGAGCTATGCGCACAAACGGAATAGATGAACGTTTCATTACAGGAAAAAGTACTTCTGACTTTGAAAAATTTGAAAAGTGGGCAGAAACCATCCCCTACACTATGCGAAATCCACTTTACCATTGGACACACTTAGAATTAAAAACAATATTCGGAATTAGTAAATTATTGAACCCTGAAAGTTCTCTAGAAATTTATGAACATTGCACAACTCTGCTTAGAACTCCAGAATTTAGTGTTCGCAATCTTATGAAACTCTCTAATGTGAAAATAATTTGTACAACTGATGACCCAATAGATTCGTTAAAATATCACATCAAATTAAAAAAAGAAGATTTTGGAATTAAAGTCTTACCTACATGGAGACCAGACAGAATTATGGAGGTCGAAAATCCATTAAAATTTCGAAAATATATAGAAAAATTATCGGCTGTTTCTGGGATTACAATTAGATGTTTCAACCATCTATTAGAAGCATTAAAAGTAAGGCATGATTTTTTCGATTCTGTAGGATGTAAATTGTCTGATCATGGACTAGAAATGTTTTATGCTGAAGATTATACTTTACACGATATTAACTTTATTTTTAACAAATTATACAACAAAGGTAGTGTATTAGATAATGATGAAATAGCAAAATTCAAATCTTGTATGCTCATAGAATTGGCAACAATGGACTGGGGAAAAAGTTGGGCGCAACAATTTCATTATGGAGCACTTCGTAACAACAATACTCGAATGTTTATGCGAATAGGAGCTAATAGTGGTTTTGATTCTATAGGAGATTGGAATACATCGGAATCCATGTCTAAATTTTTAAACTGTTTGGATAAACAAAATAAGTTGACAAGGACAATTTTATACAATCTCAATCCTAGTAACAATGAAATGATTGCAACAATGATTGGCAATTTTCAAGACGGTTCAATAACTGGTAAAATACAATTTGGAGCTGGATGGTGGTTTTTAGACCAAAAAATGGGAATGGAAGCACAAATGAATTCTTTATCTATACTTGGACTTTTAAGTCACTTTGTAGGCATGGTAACTGATTCTCGTAGCTTTCTCTCTTATTCTCGTCACGAATATTTCCGAAGAATACTTTGTAATTTGATAGGTAATGACCTAGAACAAGGATTATTACCTATTTCTGAATTGCCTTTTCTCGGTCACTTGATAGAAAACATATGTTATTATAACGCAAAAAAATATTTTGGATTTTGATTTTTAAAAAAAGTTTTTTATAAAAAACCCTAAGTTTTATAGCAATGAAAATTAACACTATCTTTAATTTTTTTACTCCTCAGAGTACTAAATTTTTCTCACTTTTAAGTGAAATGGCTTTAATTTTAGACCAGGCAGGGGATCTTGTAATCAAATTATTTTCTACCACAGACGAAAACAAAGAGGAAAGGAATAAAATCTGCAAACTAATTAAAAAAGAAGAATCAAAGGGGGATAGAATAACTCATCAGATTTTCAAAACTTTAAATGAAACTTTTATCACACCTTTTGATAGAGAAGACATTAGTACTCTTACTGATAAAATAGATAACGCAATTGATACAATAAACCGTTCAGCTCATAAAGTACTAAT
This sequence comes from Azobacteroides sp. (SeqCode), assembly GCF_055395615.1. NCBI lineage: Bacteria > Pseudomonadati > Bacteroidota > Bacteroidia > Bacteroidales > Azobacteroides (SeqCode) > Azobacteroides sp. (SeqCode). The sequence goes on from NZ_AP014701.1 coordinate 290,885, forward strand.
GTATGCTCCAGAAAAATTGCCAAACTCTACTCTCCTTTTAGCAAAAATCATAAAAAAAGGGACATTCGAAGTTAGAGATTCAATAAACAAATTATCCAATCTAAAAATAGAAGGACAACTAATTCGAAAAAGTTACAAAGCAATTAGAGCAATGGAAAAAGAAGCAGATATAATATATGAAAAAGGAATTGTAGAATTATTTCATGGTGAAACACAAACATTTGAAATAATGAAACTAAAAGAAATTATTCAGGAATTAGAAAAATCTACTAACAAAATTAACAATATAGGAAAAACTCTCAAAAATATATTTATTAAATATACTTAGATGAATTTCAATTTTTTTACATTTTTTATAGTTATAAAAACTAGTTTCCCTTATTATTTAATCTATCTTAAAACGGAATATTCCAGTTCGTTACGTCACAATTAATATAAATCGAGCTAAACTTCATGACTAGGCTAGTTTAGTTAATATCTATTCGAATTTGGTAAAGTTCATTATTGTAAAACATATTCCAAATTATAAAAATGCTTCAAATAATATGTATAAAAATTATTAATGAAGTATATATGGTACATAAAAATAGTTCAGGATTTATATTACCAAATTGTAATTCAAAATAAGCTAAAACTAAAACTAATAACTATAAATAATATTAAAAACTGTTTATATAATTTTAAATAATTAGGTCACTTTAGATTTTATATCTAATAATTGTTGTAACAGTACTATATAAACTAAATATTTTAGAAAATAACTTCCAAGCATCGCATTTTGCTTATGATTTTTTTTCTAAATTTTAAAAAAATCATTCCTATGGTTCTTGTAAAAATTGATAGTGTAGATAAAAAAGAAATCTTTTAAATTGTCTAAATAATTTACTGATCTATTTTTTCTTTAACTGTTTTAAACAATGACACTGTAACTCGATAGCTAGTCTTATTAAATTGAGATGCATACTTGAAACAAAATTCTTTATAACAAGGATTAGTTTTGCAAGAAAGATTGCCTCCTATTACAGCAAACATACTAAGAAGAAAATAATTTACATATTTTTTATATATACCTGAACTGTCACAATAGCTCTACAAGAGCTGAAGGCGTCTTTGACAAATAAAAATTTATTAATACGGCTGAATCCGGTTTTTTTCTTCCTTTTTTGATAGACATTTTCAGTGTATGAGTATATTAACTTATCAAACCAAGAGACTGTAATTTTGAGTATAACAGAATAAAAAACTGAATCTATCGAGAAAAGTCATAAAAATGGAATTGAATTATTTAAATAACATTAAGTATCATTCTCGTTACTCCAGAGAAACTACTAAAAATTAGATTAGAAATATTTTTTTGAGTTTTAAATTCAACTTTTACTTGTTGAACAATTATCATTAGTTAATTGTTCAACAAGTAAAATAGAAAATTATACATTGTAGTAATTAAAATTTTCGAACCATTAGTTGTTAGAAGAGTCATGTTAAACAACGTAATCCATATGTTTGAATTTAACAAAAGATTGATTAAATTTACATTTGAAAGCTGTTTGTTCGTCATTTTAGGCAGTATATTAATACTAAATTTCATGCTCACGTTACTATATTCAATAAAACAGTAATTTAGTAACAAAGTTCAGTGTCGTCTATTACAATATTATAAGGGTTAGTTCAAAATTTTTTATTGAAAAAGACTGATAATGAAAGAATCTACTTTATAAATGGAAATTATGTTATTAGTAAAAATATTTTAGTTTAGTAAGAAAAAGAATAAAATATTTTTTCGACACTAGTTGGAATAAGGTAGAATCGATACTACCAAATTCAATGAAAAAGGGTATACTTTACTCATTAAGATAAGTAAAATTCATTTTTTACTTTTAAAGTCAACATTATCAAAAAATATGTTCAAAAAAAATGATTTTGAAGTTACTGATGTTGAGATGACAAATGAATTGTCAGAAGTAATGAACAATTGGATTGAAAGTTCAAAAAATATCTTCTAAAGATTATTGATTTGTATGTTTGCGTTACATTTAAGTAAAGGTGATTGTAAGTAGATTTTATCACCTATTTGAGGTAACTCCAAGTTGGAGAGATAGAAAACAGATTATAGAAGTCTATATTCAATGACTTCTATAATCTGTCAAGTATACCCAATTTTTTCCATCAGAAATGTACTTTTAAATTAGAATCTTATGCAAGAAGATGGTCTATCTACAAAATTTCAAAAAATGAAAAAAAATTGATAACAAATTCTAAATTACACATTTTCAATGTAGTCATGTAAGATACATTAAAATACATATTTATAGTAAAATTAAGTATTTGACTTATAATGAACTAAAGTTATTAAATATAGATAGTTTTTAGTAAAAAATTAAATTATAAAAAATGTATAATTTGGATGAAAATTTTAAAAAGAATTTTTTATAATTTTCATATAAAAATAAATTGTTATGAATGTTTTGTCTTTATTTGTAATTATCCCAGTATTAATGATTATTGCCTTGTTTTTATGCAAAAGTATGAAATTTCTTCTAGCTATAATGTTAATCGGGGCATCCGCTTTAATTATATTAGCTACTATATTAGCAATTTTATTTTTTCAAGAAAGAGCTATTTCCAATGCTGAAATGTTATTTATATCAAGTATTAAGTGGTATAATCCTTTGAATATTTCTTATACAGTAGGCATAGATGGGATATCGATGGTAATGTTACTTCTTTCTTCTATTATTATGTTTGCAGGAATTTTTTCTTCATGGAATATTAATATGGCAAAAGAATATTTCCTATGGTATTGTTTGTTATTAGTTGGAGTATTTGGATTTTTTATTTCCATTGATTTGTTTACTATGTTTTTATTTTATGAAGTAGCTCTAATACCTATGTATTTATTGATAGGTTTATGGGGAACTGGAAGAAAAGAATATTCAGCTATGAAATTAACTTTAACTTTAATGGGAGGATCTGCATTCTTAATGATAGGAATTATCGGTATCTATTATATGTCTGGAGCAACAACAATGAATATATTGGAAATAGCAAAATTGCATATTCCAATAAAATATCAACGTTGTTTTTTTTCTGCTACTTTTCTAGGATTTGGGGTATTAGGAGCTTTGTTCCCTTTTCATACATGGTCACCAGATGGTCATGCTTCTGCACCTACAGCAGTTTCTATGCTTCATGCAGGCGTACTAATGAAACTTGGAGGGTATGGATGTCTTCGTGTAGCAATATTTTTGATGCCAGAAGCCGCTCATGAATTAAGCTGGATATTTTTAATACTGACTGGTATTAGCGTTATTTATGGAGCACTTAATGCAATTATTCAAACAGACTTAAAATATATTAATGCATATTCTTCCGTAAGCCATTGTGGACTAGTACTATTTGCTATTTTGATGATGAATCAGACAGCTATAACTGGTGCAGTTATGCAAATGTTATCTCACGGTTTAATAACTGCATTGTTTTTCTCTTTAATTGGATTAATTTACAATCGGATACATACTCGCAATATTAGAGAAATAGGAGGTTTAATGAAAATTATGCCGTTTGCATCAGTTTGTTACGTAATTGCCGGTTTGGCTTCATTAGGACTTCCTGGATTGAGTGGGTTTGTGGCAGAAATGACTATTTTCGTCGGATCATTTCAACATTCAGATTTATTTCATAGAGCATTAACGATTATTACCTGTTGTTCTATTGTAATTACTGCTGTTTATATTCTTCGAACAATAGGCAAAGTTCTCTATGGTACTGTTCAAAACAAACAGTACATTGGGTTATCAGATGCAATATGGCATGAAAAAGTACCTGTAATTTGCTTGATTATTGTTATTACTTTTATTGGTATTTTTCCATTGACTGTATCTGAAATGATTAATAACAGTTTGACTTCTATTGTCACAAAATTATCTTTTTGACAGAAATTAAATTTATAAGTTGTAGTAGTTTATTATGAATTTTAGTGATTTTCTATATTTAAAGCAAGAGATAAGATTGGTAGCTTTATTTGTGATTTTGTTTTTATATGATACCTTTTGTTCTCTAGAAGGTAGAAAATGTTTTTTACATATAGCAATTGTAGGATTTATTATTGTGGTTTTTTACAATTTTTCCTCTTGTTCTACAATGTATAATGAAATTTTTGGAGGAATGTATGTTAATTCTCGACTCACTACTTTTATGAAAAATATTCTTAATATAGCTACACTTCTTGTGTTTTTACAATCCAATAAATGGTTATTATCAGAAAAAATGTTTTTTAAACAAGGAGAATTTTATCTTATTATGATAGTTACATTATTAGGAATGTATATTACGATTTCTTCAAGAAATTTCATGATGTTATATATTGGAATGGAAACTGCTTCTTTGCCTTTGTCTTGTTTAGTTACATTTAATAAATATCAAGAAAAATCGGCAAAAGCAGGTGTAAAGTATATTTTGATGTCATCTTTATCTTCAGGAGTAATGTTATTTGGATTATCTTTCTTATATGGAGGATTGGGAAGCTTTTACTATTCAGATGTAGTTTTAAATGTTATTAATTCACCTTTAGTGAAATTAGGATTTGTCTTTTTCTTTGGAGGTTTAGGCTTTAAATTATCCTTAGTACCTTTTCATTTATGGACAGCAGATGTGTATGAAGGAGCTCCTACTAGTGTTACTGCTTATTTATCTGTAGTTTCGAAAGGAGCAGCAATATTTGCTCTGATTTTTGTATTGTACAAAGTATTTGGAGAAATTAAGATTATTTGGAATAATATTTTGTGGTGGTTGTCGGTTGCTACAATTGTTTTGGGTAATTTGTTTGCAATTCGTCAGAAAGATATTAAGCGATTATTTGCTTTTTCCTCAATTTCTCAAGCAGGATATATTCTTTTAGGTATTATTACTGGAACAATGCAAGGAATGACAGCTACTATTTTTTATATACTTGTTTATTTGTTCTCTAATCTGGCAGCTTTTGGTGTAATATCTGCTGTAGAGTCTCAAACAAAGGGAGATACACGAATAGTTGCTTTCAATGGATTATATCTATCCAATCCTGTATTAGCTTTTGTAATGATGTTAGCTGTATTTTCACTGGGAGGTATTCCTCCTTTTGCTGGATTTTTTAGTAAATTTTTTATTTTTATGGCAGCAGCTGAGCAAAAACAATATATTCTAGTTTTTATCGCTTTGTTAAACACTGTAATATCTCTTTATTACTATTTACTTATTGTTAAAGCAATGTTTATAGAAAAAAAAGAGAAAGTTATACTAAAACAATGCAGAATAGATAATTATAATCGGATTAGTTTAATAATCTGTACAGTTGGCATTTTTATTATTGGATTTCTGAGTATCATTTATGAGTACATTCAAACGCTAAGTTTTGGAATATTACAAAATATGGAAATATAGAAAAAATTTATATTCTTATAGAGAATATATTTGTACATAATAAAATGTTGAAATGTATGATTCAAAAATCAGAAGAAGATTAAAAGTACCTTATAAAAATTCAAAATTTTTAACAATCTTAATTACTCTTATTTTTTCTATTTTATTCTTGAATTAATTTCTTGGATTAGAACTAACAGTCTGACAATTGTTTATACCGATTTAATAAAATCGATTAGAATTAAATTATTGATGGATACTAAAATCTTATTAAGACTTACAATTTTAAAAAATAACTATTTTGTTAGTTTTTACTAATGAAATGAAAGTCATTCATTTCATTAATAGAAATCAAGTTCTTTTCCTCGTGATAATATGAGAATTTCTAAATATTACAAGAATAATAACAATTCATTAAGAAGCATTCGATAAAAGTATAAGATTTTTTTAATTAATTTTGAATGAATTGAATTGACTATCAATATTTTAATTGATATTTTACTATTGAATTTTTATATTTATTGTCAATTATTGTAAGCAATAATTGACAATAAAAACTCTGAGATATATACGTTATGTTATTAATTTTTGTTGTTATTGAGATATTTTTCATTTCTGAATTGTCTAATAAATTTATATTTGAAAATAACTAGAACACGGAAAATGCAATAAGTACTGATTTAGTAGTGTGTTGCATTAGTGTTTGTCTCAACTAATAGGATAATACAGATAAGTTGAGAAGTGGATAAACTGTAACAGATAGTAGTTATCCTTAATTATCAAAAACTAATTAGTAATAAATACAGCAACTTCTTTAATATCTCCACCAAATGGAGGATTTTTTTTTGCTAAACGAAGTTCTATTTTTGTAACCTTCGGAAAGACTACTTGAATACGCTTAATAATTCTACCAGCTATGTGTTCAATTAAATTAGAAGAAATAGTCATTTCTTGTTTTATTAATTCATAGATAGAAATATAATTGATACTATCGTTTATATTATCAGTACCGATAGTTTCGTGGAAATCAAAATGAACTTTCAAGTCAAGGATATATGTATTCCCCACTTTTCTTTCTTGTTCCATTACTCCATGATAAGCATGGAATAGCATCTCTTTTAATTCTAAATACTGCATAATATATTTTCCATTTGAAACAAAAATACATCATAATTTTTTATTTATTTATAATGAAAATTACTTTACTTATTGAAGTAATTTACTTTAATAATTCTATACAAGAAAAATTTAAAATTTCAAGAAAAACATTTTCTTAAAGCTATTCGATCTTATTTTATTTAAAGATTTGTTCCCCTTTGAATAAATGACAAGTAGCTAGTACTTTTTGGATAAATAGTAAGAATTAAATACTTTTGCTATGTTTTTTTGTATAAACTTAGATGTGAATAAACCTTTAGCGGAACGAATGCGTCCTCAATCTCTTGACGGTTATTTTGGACAAACACATTTGGTTGGGAAGGGGAATATTCTGCAAAGAATGATAGAAGGAAAATATATTCCATCATTTATTTTGTGGGGACCTCCCGGAACAGGTAAAACAACTTTGGTACGGATTATTTCCAAACAAATGAATATTCCATTTTTTACGTTGAGTGCTGCTAGTTCTGGAGTGAAAGATGTGAGAGAAACTATTGATAAAATAAAGAATTCGCAGTTTTTTAATAAAATTCATCCTATCCTTTTTATTGATGAAATACATCATTTTAGTAAATCTCAGCAAGATTCCTTTTTGGGAATTGTAGAAGATGGAACTATCACTTTGATTGGTGCAACAACTGAAAATCCTTCTTTTGAAATTATTCGTCCTTTACTTTCTCGTTGTCAAGTATATGTATTAAAGAATCTTCAGGATGAAGATTTACTTGCATTAATGAATAAAGCATTAAGAGAAGATACCAAATTAAAGAAATATAAAATAGAAGTAACGGAAACTACAGAATTGTTACATTTTGCAGATGGTGACGCCCGTAAATTGTTGAATATTTTAGAATTAATTGTTGAAACAGAAAAAAATAGGCTAGTAGGAGAACTTATTATTAATAATTCTATAGTTAGAAAATATTTGCAGGAAAATTTTTCAACTTACGATAAAAAAGGAGAAATACACTATGATATTGTTTCTGCGTTCATTAAGTCTATTAGAGGTAGTGATCCAGACGCTGCCATTTATTGGTTGGCAAGAATTATTTCTGGAGGAGAAAACTGCAACTTTATTGCTCGTCGTTTGGTTATTGCTGCTTCAGAAGATATTGGCCTTGCTAATCCTAATGCTTTATTAATAGCTAATGCTTGTTTTGATGCTGTTAATAAAATTGGAATACCTGAAAGTAGAATTATTTTAGCTGAAACTACTATTTATCTGGCAACCTGTTCAAAGAGTAATTCGGCTTATAAAGCAATAGAAAATGCATTAGAAGAAATTACTCATTCAGGGAATCTTCCTGTTCCTTTACATTTACGAAATGCATCAACTCAATTAATGAAAAATTTAAATTATGGAAAAGATTACAAATATCCCCATGATTATACAAATAATTTTGTTAAACAAAATTATTTGCCTCAAAAGATAAAAGATAAAAAATTTTGGTTTGCTCAAAAAAATTCACAAGAATTGAAAATGAAAGAAAATATGGAAAATCTTTTTGGAAAAAAATAATAGTTTTTTACTTGAATAATTTTTTGAATGCTTCTTCTACTTTTTTTACTAATTCGATAGTGATATTTAATTGTTTGAAATCTAATTCTTTAAGATTATTTGCTGGTATGATTATTTTTTTAAATCCAAGTTTTTCTGCCTCAAATATTCTTGATTCAATCCTATTCACAGAACGAATTTCACCGGATAATCCAACTTCCCCACACATACATATTTTTCTTTCAATAGATACATTTAAATTTGATGAAAGAATAGCAGATATTACTGATAAATCCATTGCAGGGTCATTGATTCGTAACCCTCCAGCAATATTTAGAAATACATCTTTTTGACCTAATTTAAATCCAACTTTTTTCTCTAAAACGGCTAAAAGCATATTCATTCGACGACTATCAAAACCAGTTGAGCTTCTTTGAGGTGTTCCATACGCAGCACTACTCACTAATGCTTGTGTTTCAATTAAAAATGGTCTGATACCTTCTATAACAACAGCAATAGCTATTCCACTTAATCCTTCATAATCTTGAGTTAATAATAATTCTGATGGATTGTTAACCTCTCGTAACCCATTTTGTTTCATTTCGTAAATTCCTAATTCTGAAGTACTTCCAAAACGATTTTTTATATTCCGTAAAATACGATACATATAGTTTTGAGCTCCTTCAAATTGAAGTACTACATCTACAATATGTTCTAAAATCTTAGGTCCTGCAATGTTCCCTTCTTTATTTATATGTCCAATAATTAAAAAAGGAATATTAGTTTCTTTAGCAAATTTCAATAAAATTGAAGCATTCTCTCTAATTTGAGATATAGTCCCAGGACTAGATTCAATCTGTTCTGTAAAAAGTGTTTGAATGGAATCTATTACTACCAAATTAGGTTGTATATGATTAATATAGTTAAAAATCCTCTCTAAATTAGTTTCACATACAATAAAGCAACTTTCATTTTCTATATTCAATCTTTCCGCTCTTAATTTTAATTGTTTGACACTTTCTTCCCCAGATATATAGAGAGTTTTGTATTTCAATTTTAGTATAGTTTGTAAAACCAAAGTTGATTTACCGATACCAGGTTCTCCTCCAATTAAAACTAATGAACCAAAAACTAACCCTTCCCCTAAAACACGATTAAATTCTTTGTCCCCCATATTTATTCGAATTTCATCATCGATTCGAATATTGTTTAGCAACAGTGGATTAGACTGAGATATATTACAATTGGACAATTTGGATGAAATTTGAGAAGAAGGAAGTAAGTTACTGATGATTTCTTTTTTATAGGTATTCCAATTACTACAAACAGGACATTTTCCTATCCATTTTGGGGAATCATTACCACAATGTGAACAAATAAAAGCATCTTTTTTTATCATTGTTAAAATTTGTGGTATTGTTAGTTTATTATGTTTGTTTTATTTCTATTTTTTCAAATGTTTCAATAATATCACCTGTTTTGATATCATTAAAATTGTAAATATTTAAACCACATTCATGACCTTGAGTAACTTCTTTTACATGATCTTTGTAACGTTTTAATGAACCCAATTCTCCAGTATAAACTACAATTCCGTCACGTATTAAACGAAGTTTATCTCCTTGTTTAATTTTTCCTTCCTTAACCATACATCCTGCAACAGAACCTACTTTAGGAATCTTATATACTGCGCGTATTTCTACATTTGCCTTGATTTCTTCTTTAATTTCAGGAGTAAGCATACCCTTCATAGCAGATTTAACTTCTTCTATAGCATTATAAATGATAGAATGCAAACGCATGTCTACCCCTTCTTTTTCTATTAATTTACGTGCCGATAGGGAGGGACGCACTTGAAATCCAATAATAAAAGCATTTGAAGCAGTAGCTAAAACAACATCTGATTCAGATATTTGCCCTACTCCTTTGTGGATAATATTTATTTGAATTTGTTCAGTAGAAAGTCTGATTAAAGAATCAGAAAGAGCCTCAATAGAACCATCCACATCTCCTTTGACAATTATATTCAATTGCTGAAAATTGCCAATAGCAATACGCCGGCCAATATCGTCTAATGTTAGTATTTTTTGAGTACGCAATCCCTGTTCTCGTTGCAGCTGTTCTCTTTTTAAAGCAATTTCTCTTGCTTCTTGTTCGGTCCCCATTACTCGAATAGTATCACCTGCTTGAGGCGCTCCATTTAATCCCAAAATCAACACTGCTTCAGCAGGACTCGCTTCTTTTATTTTTAGATTTCTTTCATTAAACATCGCTTTTACACGACCAAAATGCTTTCCTGCCAAAATAATATCTCCTAATTTAAGTGTTCCGTTTTGTATCAATACAGTTGCCATATAGCCTCGTCCTTTATCTAAAGAGGATTCTATAACCGAACCTACGGCATACCTTTTAGGATTAGCTTTTAATTCCAATAATTCTGCCTCTAAAAGTACTTTTTCTAATAATTCTTGTACTCCAATACCCTTTTTCGCAGAAATATCTTGAGATTGGTATTTCCCTCCCCAATCTTCTACTAAATAATTCATAGAAGAAAGTGTTTCTTTGATTTTTTCAGTATTTGCTCCAGATTTATCTATTTTATTGATAGCAAATACAATTGGAACTCCTGCAGCTGATGCATGATTAATTGCTTCAATTGTTTGAGGCATTACATCGTCGTCAGCAGCAATGATGATAATGACAATGTCAGTTATTTTAGCTCCACGGGCTCGCATGGCTGTAAATGCTTCATGTCCAGGAGTATCCAGGAATGTGATTCTACGACCATCACCTAATTTCACATGGTAAGCTCCAATATGTTGAGTAATACCTCCAGCTTCACCAGCAATAATGTTGGTATCACGAATATTGTCAAGTAAAGATGTTTTCCCATGATCTACGTGACCCATTACAGTTACAATAGGTGGACGTAATACTAATTCTTCTTGATCCTCATTATCATTATCAATAATAGTTCCTATAATTTCTGCACTTACATATTCAGTTTTATAGCCAAACTCTTCAGCAACAATATTGATTGTTTCAGCATCTAAGCGTTGATTGATAGAAACTATAATGCCAATAGACATACAGGTGGATATAATTTCAACTACAGGTACATTCATCATATTTGCTAAATCATTGGCAGTAACAAACTCAGTAATTTTAATTATTTTACCTTCTTGTACTTTTATCTTATGTTGTTCATTTTGCCATTGCAATAATGTATCTCGTTTTTCTTTACGATATTTTATACCTTTCTTCAAGCCACTGTTAGCTAGTTTTGTTAAAGTCTCTTTAACTTGTTTTTGAATATCTTCTTCACTTACTTCGTTTTTATATGTTGATTTGTGAAGTTTAAATTGTTTATTTTTAGGATTAAAAATTGTAGAAATATTTTGTTCGATTTTTTTGTGCTTGATACGATTTCGTTTTCTCTTTTTCAGTGTATCTATATTTGTTTGAGAATGAATAACTCTTTTTTTTTCTGTATTTACTTGAGTTGTTTCCTCTGTTTTGACTTTTTCTATTTTTTTATTTTGCTCTTCTTGTCCTTTTTGTTTTACTTCTTTTGTTTTTCTCTTAAAACGAGTATTATTATTAATAGCCATTAAATCTATTTTTCCAGTAATAGTGAAATTGATTGTTGGTTCTGTATAACTAGAAAAACGGGAGATTTTGTCTTCATTATTTATCTGAGAATTTATAGATTTTTCATTTTGTTCTTCTTCCTTGATAATATTGGGATTAGTTATAAATTCAACTTTTTTGATTTCAGATTTTGTGGTATTTTTTTTATCTTCAATACTAGATTGTGATTTTTTTTTAGATAAAGCATCAAGAGCCAACTTATTCGTTATAACTAATTGATATTTGCTTTCTTCTTGAATCTCAGTTTTTATTTCTTCCATTTTTTTCGGTTTTTCATAATTTGTATAAACCTTTTTTTCTTTATGAAAACGTTCCTTACTCAGTTTTTCAGACTCAAGTTTTACATATTTATCTTTATGAAATTCTTGATTAAGAATTTCATACTCTTCACTACTAATCTTCGTATTTGGATTTTCTTCCCTTGAATAACCTTTACTTTTTAGGAATTTAACTATTGTTGAGAGCCCTACATTTAGGTATTTTGTCACTTTATTAAGTCTAATATCCATAATTATTCTTCAAATTCAGCTTTAAGTATTCTAAAAATTTCATCTACTGTGTCTTCTTCCAAATCCGCTTGACGTACAATTTCATCTTTACTTTTTGCTAAAACATTTTTAGCTGTAAAACAACCAATATTTTTCAGTGCTTCAATTATCCATTCCTCTATTTCATCTATAAATTCATTTAGATAAATATCTTCATCATCATTCGTTTCCTCACGAAACGCATCAATAGTATATCCTGTTAAGATACAAGCTAATTTGATATTCAATCCACTTTTCCCTATTGCTAATGAAACTTCTTCCGGACGAAAAAAAACTTCTGCTTTTTTTTCTTTTTCATAAATCTTAATAGAAGAAATTTTAGCAGGACTTAATGCTCTTTGAATAAATAAAGAAGTGTTTGATGTATAATTTACTATATCTATATTTTCATTGCGTAGTTCACGAACAATACCACGAATACGCATGCCCTTCACTCCTACACATGTGCCTATAGGGTCAATGCGTTCATCATACGATTCAACAGCAATTTTAGCTCTTTCTCCGGGTATACGAGCGATTCGTTTAATAGTAATTAGCCCATCTTGGATCTCAGGAACTTCTAGTTCAAATAACCTTTGCATAAATGAATTAGACGTACGGGAAAGAATTATTCTTGGACTATTATAATTATCAACTTTTATTACTACCGCACGACAAACTTCATTTTTACGAAAAAAATCACTACGGATTTGTTCCGACTTCGGAAGTATTAATTCATTTCCTTCATCATCTAATAAAAGTATTTCTTTTTTCCAAATTTGATAAATTTCTCCGCTAACAATATGACCTACTTTATCTTTATATCTGTTGTAAAGTGACTCATTTTGCAATTCTAATATTTTAGAAGTTAATGTTTGACGAAGATTTAAGACTGCACGTCTTCCAAAAGTAGAAAAATCTACTGCATCGCTTATTTCTTCACCTATTTCGTAGTCTTTATCTATTTTTTTAGCTTCCGTCAATCCTATTTGTAAATTAGTTTTTTTTACTTCGTCATCTGGAACAACCTCCCTATTTCTCCAAATTTCAAAATCTCCTTTATCTGGATTGATAATGATATTATAGTTTTTTTCTGAACCAAATCTCTTATTGATGGCATTACGAAATGTTTCTTCCAATACACTAATTAAGCTTGTTCTATCTACATTTTTATTTGCTTTAAAGTCCGCAAATGTTTCAATCAGATTTGGTTTTGTTTCTTTTTTTACCATAAATATATGTTTTGCTTCCTTCAAATTTCGAAGAATGCTTTAATTTCTATCAGATTTTTCTTAAAGTACAAACATTCTATATTCATTTAACATATCTTCACACTGTAAAATAAAAGAGAGAGGGCCTCCTCTCTCTTTTATTTTACAGTGTGAAGATATTATTTTATTAGTTTTAAACCAAATTATTTGTTACAATTTTTCAATATTATCATCGAATCTGAAAATCTACTAATTCGAAAAAAATGTAACTTTACAAATGTAAAGTATATAACTTTCTGTATTTGTTTAGACTAGAGTACTATTTTTAGTCTAAATATCTTAAATCAAAAGGATAATGAAGAAAGTAAAAGAAAGTATTCCAACAAAAATAATTGACAATATTACTATAAAAACAGATAGTATAGAAGAGTTTTCCACAACTATAAATAAATTAAATAAAAAAGAAAAAATAGTAGAATGGCTATCTATTGTTGTAGATAACCCAATAGATGATTTTATTGAAAGAAAAGTAGAAATTTTAAAGCAAGCATTTTATAGGTTAAAAAAGATTGAGATGGAAACATCTACAAAAACATTTACAGAAAAAAGAGAAAAAACTGGAAATTTACAAAAAGAAAAAGACACAACTGAAGAAAAATTAAAAGAATTATTAATCAAATTCCTTAAAAAAAAATCACTATTAACTAGTGAAGTTGAGGAACTTAAAAAACAAAATCTTATTGATAGGAAAAACATTATAAAAAAAATCAAAGAACTTATTGTTAATCAAAATAAACAAGGCAATTTTCGTAAAATATTTGATGAATTTAAAGAGCTACAAAGTAGGTGGAAAAAGATAGTACGAATACCAAAAAATACTGAAAATGACGTATGGAAGGAATATCACAATTGTTGTGATCAATTTTATGATTTAGTGAAGCTCAATGATATAATGCGAGATTATGATTTTAAAAAAAATTTAAAATTAAAACAAGAACTTTGTGAAATAATTGAACGATTAGATGAAGAATCTAATATAGTTTCTGCTTTTTACCAAGCTCAAAGATTTTGCCATAAATGGAAAGAAATAGGTTCTGTTAATTTCAAATATCGTAAAGATATTTGGGAGCGTTTCAAAAAGGCAGTGTCTGTTATTAATAAAAAATATCAACAACATCTTAAAAAATTAAATGAGTCTGAAGAAAAAAAATTAGAAGAAAAAAATGTTCTTTGTGAAGAAATAGAAAATATAGACTACTCTGTATTATTTTCATTTAAAGAATGGATTGAACAAACCAAACATGTTACAGAAATTCAAAATAAATGGAAAACGATTGGTTTTATTCCTAAAAAACATATACGACAATTACAAACCCGTTTTAATTTAGCTTGCAATACTTTTTTTCATGCAAAAAATAATTTCTTAGAAAATAGCAAGACAATTTTAATTGACAATTTAAAAAAGAAAGAAGCACTTTGTGTGAAAGCAGAAGCACTAAAAAATAGTACAGAATGGCGGGAAACAACAAATAGATTGGTATCTCTTCAAAAGGAATGGAAATTTATAGGAAGCGTTGATCATAAGCATTCGGAAATAGTATGGAAACGTTTTGTTAACGCTTGTGACTATTTTTTTGAACGTAAAAAAACTCATTTTCTTTTTCAGAAAAATAAAGAAGTAGAAAATTTAAAAATTAAAAAGGAAATTATTTCTAATATTCAAATCATTGATATATCTCTCCCAATGGATGAGATATTAACTAAACTTCATGAATATGTAGTACAATTTGAAAACACAGGATTTGTAGCTTTTAATGAAAAAGAGAAAATTCATGAAGAGTATCACAAAGTGATAGACAATTTTCTTGAATGCTTGAAAATAAATATATCTGAGAAAGAATTTCGATTATATGAATCTAATTTGAATGCAATATTATTAGCTTCAAATACTAGAAGTAGTAAAAACAAATTTTTAAATAAACGAGATGAATTAGTGAAAGAATACAAAAAAGTAGAAACCGATATCCAAACTTATGAGAACAACATCGGATTCTTGTCTACATCATCAAAAAAAGGTAACTTTCTAATTCAAGAAATACAAGATAAAATTGATAATCTTAAATCATCGTTAATTCTTATTGAGAAAAAAATAGAAGTTTTTAATCTAAAATTAAAATTAATTGTTAAAGGATAGATTATGCATAAATCCAGTTTTGATTCATTTTCAGAGGAAACAAAAATTAAAAATAATTTTAATTTTTGTAAAATTATTTCATAAAATTTAGTAGGGTTACCATAAATTTCTTTGAAATATTCCAAAAAGTTGTAAAAATAATCTTTAGCATGTGAATATAAAAGATTGACAAGTGATAGTAAAACCATTATTAGTTATAAAAATCGAATTTATCCTATTATTTTTAATTCGTAGATCACATAGATAGCATAAGGAAAATATTCCAGTATCAACTCCCTTTTTAAAATAAAAAGGGAGTTGATACGAATGAGCGAATGAATTCATTTTATTGGTATTTTACCTTTTGTTTTTCATATCAATGTAGCTTAACTTTGTTCTCAAACAAATAAAATTATACAGGATTATGATAAATTTTAAAGAATTGGGATTAGTAAATAGTCGTGAAATTTTTAAAAAGGCAATTAATTGTAAATATGCAATACCAGCATTTAACTTCAACAACATGGAACAAATGCAAGCAATTATTCAAGCTTGTGTAGAAGAAAATTCTCCAGTGATACTTCAAGTATCAAGTGGTGCTCGTAAATATGCTAATCAAACCATTTTGCGTTATTTGGCACAAGGAGCGGTGGAATATGCTAAAGAACTTGGAAAAAATATTCCAATTGTTCTTCATTTAGATCATGGAGATACATTTGAATTGTGTAAAAGTTGTATTAGTTTTGGTTTTTCATCGGTAATGATTGACGGTTCTCATCATCCTTATAACGAAAATGTGGAATTAACTCGCAAAGTAGTGAAATATGCTCATCAATATGATGTTTCTGTAGAAGGTGAATTAGGTATTTTAGCAGGAATAGAAGATGATGTGGTAGCCGACCATCATACTTATACTCAGCCAGAAGAAGTGGAAGATTTTGTTTCAAAAACCGGTGTAGATTCATTGGCTATTTCTATTGGCACATCTCACGGTGCTAACAAATTTAAGCCTGAACAATGTGTTCGTAATGCTGACGGCGTTTTAGTGCCTCCCCCATTACGTTTTGATATTTTAGAAGCTATAGAAAAACGTATTCCAGGATTTCCAATCGTATTACATGGTGCATCTTCTGTTCCTCAGCAACAAGTAGAAACAATCAACAATAATGGAGGTAGATTAAAAGACGCTGTTGGTATTCCTGAAGAACAATTGCGTCGCGCTTCTCAATCAGCCGTATGCAAGATAAATATAGATTCTGATGGTCGTTTAGCAATGACTGCTGCTATTCGTAGCACACTCAATGCTCATCCTGAGTGGTTTGACCCTCGTCAATATTTAGGGCCAGCACGTGAAGTATTAAAAAATTTGTATAAGCATAAAGTAGTACATGTTTTAGGATCAGCAGGAAAAGCTTAAAAACAATGTCTTAAGATGTGATATTCATTCTCGTTTCTGAAGAATTTAAACATTGGAATTTTCATTTCTAAGAAAGCTAAGTATCTGCCAAAATGGAAATTCCCTGTATCAAATTAATATATAAATTGGAAAATAGCTCAGCGATGATATATTTAATTCATGTTTATTCTCAATATCATAATTAATTGGAAATGTATAGAAAAAATTAGTATAACTCCGCCTTTATTTTAATATTCAAGTGTATACTATCGGATTTTGTATAAAAGTTCTAAAAAGAAGTAGAAAAACAAAAGGTATTCATATAATTGGAAAGCTGACTGTATGATACATGTCGTTTTAATATTTTTTTTTAGGAATTGACAATTTTTAATTTCTAAAAAAAATGCTGATACGCTGAATATAATCGATATGAGATTTAAAGATAAACTATCTTTATATAGAAAGTAAATAAAAAACAAACTGATAGAAATGGATAGAATAGCATTTTTTCTAAAAAAAAAAAGTGAAAAACTTAAACTCAAGACATAATGTTATGTGTTTGAAGAAATAATCAAATCTGGTGATTTTTTGAATCAAAATAATTCCTTCAATATTTTGTTTGAAACAGCTACTATCTTTATGAAGATTCTACTAATTATTCATTTGAGATGTCGAAAGTCTCTGTAATGCTCTATGAACGAAAATATGAAGGTGCCTATCGTTTTTCTTTTACTTATTTTTGTCACAAAAAATCTGGCTATACTTTAAATACAATTAATTTATAAATATTAATTATCTCAAGATATAATACACAATTTTAAAAATATCTGTAATTTCTTTGTCTCGATAGTTATTTTTTTCCTAAATTTTCATTTAGAAAAAAGTGTTCACTCCTTCAGTTATAAGTACTTAATTTTTTATATTATATAAAAAATTAATGACGTTTAAAATTATTATTATGATGTTGTTTTTTTATTATTTTGATAAGAATATAATTTTTCTACATCATTGTATTCTTGCTATAGTCTTTTTTTGACAATTTTTTTTAATTACTATTTTAATAGCAGGCAGAAAACCAACATCCAAATTAATTTTAATATTAATAAGTTTTTATTTTTGTTCCTAGTTTTTTTTAAAATATATTTACTACTGATTTGATATTTTCTGTTATATTAATTATTATTGGTATAGGATTGATAATTCATACTATAACAGGAATATTTGTAAATTTTGCAAATATTCTACTAAAAACCTTCTGTTAAGAATAGAATAAAAAATTATGGGTGGGTAAAGAATATTGAAAAGAAATTTATTTATTTAGATTATTTTTTTCTCATTCCAAAAGATGAACATATAAGTAAACTGAAAAACTATTAGAAATAATTACAGTTTTTAGTGAAGGAAAAAATCAAATGTTATATATAATTCGGTTTTTCCAATATTTCTATTTTTATTTACTTTTTTTATAGAAATACTTTTTGTAATTAAAAAATTAGCTAATGAAAACAGTTGCTATTCAGGGAATAGCTGGTGCTTACCACGAAATTGCTGCTCGAAAATATTTTGAAGAACAGAAAAAGGAAGAAATAAAAATACTTCCCTGTGTCTTATTTGAGGATGTCATTATAGCTGTAAAAAAAAAACCAAATACAATTGGAATCATGGCTATTGAAAATACTATTGCTGGTAGTTTGTTGCAAAATCACGAATTAATACGAGAGAGCGATCTTATCGTAATAGGTGAGCAGAAAATACGTATATCTCATGTTCTTGCTGCACTTTCAAGTGAATCGTTAGAAAGTATCAAGGAAGTAGAGTCTCATCCAATTGCTTTAATACAATGTGGTAATTTTTTAAAAACAATGCCTCAAACAAAAATAGTAGAAAATGAAGATACCGCATTAAGTGCCAAGTTAATAGCAGAAAATAATTGGAAGGGACATGCTGCTATCTGCAGTAAATATGCAGCAAAATTGTACGGATTAAAAATATTAAAGGAAGGAATAGAAACTAATAAACATAATTTTACACGTTTTTTGTTGTTAGTCAATAAATGGTTTGCTGAAGATTTAGTAAATTCAGAGGTTAAGAATAAAGCTTCTATCGTTTTCACCTTGCCTCACAAACAGGGAAGTTTATCCAAAATATTAACCATTTTTTCTTTTTATGACGTAAATCTGACACGAATACAGTCTTTACCAATTATTGGACGAGAGTGGGAATATCTTTTTTATATCGATATTATTTTCGATAATCTTTTAAAGTATAAACAAGGTTTAGATGCTGTTCGTCCATTGACTATTGATTTTAAAATATTAGGTGAATATAAGGAAAATAAAATGGTTGAATAAAAATTACAAAATGGGAAAAGAAATAATGCCTGCTCATCGATTGATTACTATTAGTGAATATTATTTTTCAAAAAAAATGAAAGAACTAGCTAGTATGAATGCTCAAGGAGCAGATGTAATTAATCTTGGAGTAGGCAATCCAGATTTACCCCCATCAGAGGAAACGATTGATGTCTTATGTCATTTTGCCAGAAAAAAGGATACACACGGCTACCAACCATATGTTGGAATATTTGAATTACGTCAGGCTTTTTCTGATTGGTACAAACAATATTATCGAGTAGATCTGAATCCGAATACTGAAATACAACCTTTAATTGGTTCAAAAGAGGGAATTTTACATATTTCATTAGCATTCCTTAATCCAGGAGATGTTGTATTAGTTCCTAATCCAGGCTATTTAACTTATGGGTCGGTAAGTAATTTAGTAGAAGCTAAAGTGATTAATTACGATTTGGTAGAAACAAATAATTGGCAACCTGATTTTAATACTTTAGAAAAATCAGATTTATCCAAAGTGAAATTAATGTGGGTGAATTATCCAAATATGCCTACAGGTGCTTCAGCCACAAGACAGTTATTTCAAAAATTGGTCAATTTTGGTAAAAAATACGGCATTGTTATTTGTAATGATAATCCTTATAGTTTTGTTTTGAATAAATACCCTTTGAGTATTTTAGAAATTGAAGGATCAAAAGATATTTGTATAGAATTGAATTCTTTAAGTAAGTCTCATAACATGCCAGGGTGGCGTATCGCTATGTTGGCTTCTAATCCATTGTTCGTACAATGGATTTTAAAAGTAAAGAGTAATATAGATAGTGGACAATTTAAGCCAATGATGTTGGCAGCTGCACAGTCGCTTCGATCTACTGATAAATGGTATTCTAATATAAATACAGTATATAAACAAAGAAGGAAAACTGCAGAAAGAATTATGAATACACTTGATTGTACTTTCAATTCACAACAGTGCGGGATGTTTCTTTGGGGAAAAATTCCAAATAAATACAAAGATAGTAGGGAATTATCGAATGAAATCTTATATCAAACGAATGTTTTTATTACCCCAGGTTTTATTTTTGGGAGTAATGGAAATCGATATATACGTATGTCGATTTGTGGAAAAGAAGAAAGATTAAGGGAAGCATTAAATAGAGTAAAAAGACACTTGATAAAGAAATAGACTTATGGAATTACAATCAATTTTACTATCTGGAATTAGTAAACAAAGACCATTGATTATTGCTGGTCCTTGTAGTGCAGAAACAGAAGAACAGGTAATAATAACAGCTCAAAAATTAGCAAACAAGGGTATTAAAATATTTAGAGCAGGGATTTGGAAACCACGTACTAAACCAGGAGGATTTGAAGGAATTGGTGTAGCTGGTCTCATTTGGTTACAAAGAATACAGAAAAAAACAGGAATGTATGTTACTACTGAAGTGGCTAATCACAATCATGTAATTGAATCGGTAAAACATGGTATAGATATTTTATGGATAGGAGCAAGAACTTCTGCTAATCCATTTGCTGTACAAGAGATTGCAGACGCCCTAAAAGTTGTAGAATTCAAAGGTCCTGTTTTAATAAAAAATCCAATAAATCCTGATTTAGAGCTATGGATAGGAGCTATTGAACGAATCTATAATGCTGGTGTTCGGAAAATTGGAGTTATTCACAGAGGGTTCAGTTCATATGATAAAAAATTATATAGGAATCTTCCTCAGTGGCATATTCCTATCGAATTAAAAAGACGTATTCCTAATCTTCCATTAATTGTAGATCCAAGTCATATAGGAGGAAAACGAGAACTTATTGCTTCACTTTCTCAGCAAGCAATGGATTTAAATTGCGATGGATTAATCATAGAGGCACATTACAATCCAGATAAGGCTTGGAGTGATAAAGAACAACAAATCACACCTGATGTTTTGTCTTATATTTTAAATTTATTAGTTATTAGAGACACTAAACAAACAACTGAGAGTTTGACCGAACTTCGGCAACAAATTGATGAAATCGATACTGAATTATTATCTGTTTTAGCAAAAAGAATGCGTATTTCTAGGGAAATAGGACAATACAAAAAGGAACATAACATGCCTGTTTTTCAAACAGGTCGCTACGATGAAATTTTAGTAAAACGTAGCAATCAAGCTGAAGAAATGGGGATAAAGACTGATTTTTTGAAAAAAATTCTTGAAGCCATTCATGAAGAATCTATTCGCCAACAAATTGAAATAGTAAATCAATAGAAAATTTCTTGAGATTGTTATATGAAAATTCAGATTTTGGGAGCAGGCAAGATGGGAGTTTTTTTTGCTGATGTACTAAGTTTTGAACATAAAGTTGCTATTTTTGATTTGAATCCGAAACGTTTGAGATTTACATACAACTGTATTCGAATGGGTAATGTAGAAGAAATAGCTAATTTTAAACCGGAAATTTTAATTAATGCAACAGCCGTACAGCATACTATTAAAGCTTTTGAACAAGTTTTGCCTTTTTTACCAGATACTTGTATTATTTCAGATATTGCATCTGTAAAAACAGGCTTAAAAGAGTTTTACGAAATGGCAGGACTTCCCTTTGTTTCTACTCATCCAATGTTTGGTCCTACTTTTGCCAATATGAGTAATCTTTCTTCCGAAAATGCTATTATCATATCAGATTCTGGGCATCTTGGAAAAGTATTTTTTCGTGATTTATATAAATCTTTGAAATTAAATATCAGTGAATACAGTTTTGAAGAACATGATGAAACTGTGGCTTATTCTTTGTCCATACCGTTTGTTTCTACACTTATTTTTGCAGCAGTAATGAAATGTCAAGAAGCACCAGGGACAACGTTTAAAAATCACATGAGTATCGCACATGGATTGTTATCAGAAGATAACTATTTGCTGACTGAAATTCTTTTTAATCCGCACACTCTTAAGCAGTTGGAACAAATTCAAAAAAAACTCTCTTATTTGTCTCAAATTATTAATAATAAAGATGCTCACGTGATGAAAACATTTTTAAATAAAATACGTAGAAAATTGAGTATTTAAAGAAACAATTAAATTATTACTTTAAATACTCTTATAATTGTGATTTTTTTTATAAAAAATATCACAATTTAAATATTAGGGGTAATCAATTTTTTAAAAAGCAAAAATCCATTCCAACTAATTCTAATGAAAACTATCAAAAAACTATTAGAAAGAATTCACAAATTTCATTATATAAAATGTCCATCACTACCATGTAGTAGATATTTTAACCATCTTTTCTCAAAAAGATATTGTCCAATATTTTAGAAGTCATAAATTCCTCAAAAACTGTAATAATTATACTATCTCGTTTAGATAATCCTTAACCCAAACTTTTTTTTTAAAAAAAAAGTTTTCTGAAAAATATTGCACCGATTATCCTAGCTACCATGTTACTAACATGCCATTAAGCGTCATTACCCAAGTCCATAATTTTCAATTGGTTCAAAAAATAATACAGCAAATTCTACTATATAAAATCACCTATAATTTTTGCATAGCATTACAATCATTGTTTTTAACAACAAGATATACTTTATAGTCATCAATAATTTATAATAAACTGTAATCGTCAATCTTAATTGAACTTTTTATTTTTATATACACCTATTTATCTTATACTATTATAATTTTACCAATGAATGATAAAAAAAGTAAGTTTAACGATTAGTTAAGTTTTTTATTTATATTGTTCAAGACATTTTTTTGAAAAATCTGTTTCATATCTTTTTTTTATGCAAAAAAAGATATGAAACAGATTTCTTATTATTAATTATCTTAATAGAATTTAGTTTTTAACTATATAGAATATATCTATAAATTAAATATCAAAGTATAATCTTCATGATAATAGATAAAAATCTAACCTTTCTGTTTACTTTACGATACTATTTATTATTTTTGGAGTGTAATTATTCTGCATAGCTCTAACTCCTCCATATCTTTTCTCGCTAATGCTACTTTTTTACATTTTTCTCTAATAATAAGTAGGTTTACCTCTGTATTACTAATATCATAAACAGTTATTTCTTCTCCAATACTGAAAGTATAATCAGCTCTTTCTTTGCTATCAATAAGTGTTACTTCTCTTAAGCATTCTCTAGTAAATTCATAGTGCTTCCCTTTACTAATCGCTTCTCCATGAGAAACAATACAGCACAAAAGTAATGTCAATAAAATTTTTTTCATTTTTTCATTTTTTCACAATTTAATAAACCTTGTACGATAAGTATTCTTGTTTTTTTACTATCAGTGATAACTTTAGAAAATCTATTTTTAGCTTTTATTTTGAAAATTCTGATTTTTTTCATTTTTTTAGATTAAGAAATCAAAAAGACTTATTACCCTTTAAAGTCCCCCTATTTCTATAATCCTTATCTCTTTTTATTTTTCTGAAAAAATGCACTGAATTACTATATTTCACAATCAAAAATTGTGTTATTTGTACGGTTATTAAGCAACAAGATAGTCTTCAATGTATAATTTTTATTCCTCATGAGCTTTTTTGAAAGAACATTACATTACATCCATTCAACTGCAATACAGTACCCTCCTCTCATACATAGCAAGATTATAATAAAGTATTGCAAAATACTAAAATTTTCAATTGAACCAATAAAGATTTTTTGATTATAACTAGTTCCCAAAAACTAATTAATTATAAGTCTATTTTTTGGAAGAATGCAATACACTTTCTCTCCATTTTACTGGTACATTTTTATATTCAAAAGGTCAAATTTTTAACAAAAAATCACCATGTTTACAACATTATTATATAGGTAACAATCCTTATTTTTAATATTCTAATACTATCATAGTAAACTAACTATATTTGGATAGGTTCTATCGAAATAAACTGAACACTGTATTAAATTACATTTGCTGTATTTAATTTTATCACAAAACAAAACGATCGAAATTTGAATCATCAATAAAGTCTAATTTTTTATTATTTCATGATAAATTTAAAATAATAAAAATACAGGGTAATCCTACTTTTTCTCTAAAGAAAAACAATCACATACTATTTTTTATTTACTAAACCAGAAACTCAATAAGTTCTATTTCACATAGTACTCAGTTTTTAAAAAAACTTATCAGATCTAAACCACCTAACAAAGTAACACTTCTAATTTATTAGAAACCAAAAGAACTCATATTAACTATACTTAGTTTGGATAAACAAGCTCAATGACTTCTTTAAAGATAGTAATATTCATTCTTTGAGTATCATTGTGATAATATCTAATATTCACACTCATAGCCTTTTAAAAAAGGAAATTTTAAGAAATTAAACAAACAATAATAATAATAAGACAAAAGAAAGAAAGTATATTACGAGCTAAAAACCAACGGATGAGAAACCAATCGATATTTTTTTTTTTATTTGTTTCCAATCACCCATAGGT
The DNA here is from genome assembly GCF_055395615.1 of Azobacteroides sp. (SeqCode). NCBI lineage: Bacteria > Pseudomonadati > Bacteroidota > Bacteroidia > Bacteroidales > Azobacteroides (SeqCode) > Azobacteroides sp. (SeqCode). The sequence goes on from NZ_AP014701.1 coordinate 315,693, forward strand.
CCCATCCAAAAACGAGGAGAAAATTTTTTTTCAGGATAATTAACAAACTGTATCATTAAGTAAAGTAAGGAAATAACCATCGGAAATGTAAGCAAAACAAATAAATAATAAATAGACAAATACTCTACAGCAACTCCCCAAATAATACACCCAAAAGAAATCATCAATAAAAAAAATACAAAAAATAACATTAATTTTTTCTTCTTTAAGAGAACGGCAAGTGTCATTTTTCCAACTTCTTTATCAAGTTCATAATCCATAATAGAATGTATGTAAACAATATTTGTAACCAATAATCCAATAGGAACTGAAATAAAAATAACTGAAGGATCAATTTTTCCACAAGTTGCATAGTAAACCCCAATCATCAACAAAGGCCCAAATATTATTCCAATAGTAATTTCTCCTAATCCATGGTAAGATAATCGAAAAGGTGGACCAGAATAAGAAATACCTAAAATGGCAGTAATTAATGCCAAATACAAAATAAAATCATCACGAAAAACCCATATTATTACTCCAATTCCCAACGAAAAAAAACAAAAAACAATACTTGCAATCAATAATTTTCCTAAAGTAGTTTGTTTAGAAGAAATGTAATCGCATTTAGAATTTCTTATACGAAATCCTTTGCTTACCATAGTATCTCGTAAATTACCTCTTTTAACTCTATAATCAAAATAATCATCAAAAAGATTAATTCCTAAGTGGCCACTAACAACTCCAACTACAGATAACAATCCAAGAAAAATAGAAAAACCATCTACTCTAAAGGCCAAACAAATAGCTAAAATAGCTGGAAAAATACTTTGATACAATGACTTAGAACGAGCATTTTTTGTCCAAAAACGAATAAAGTTCATAATATATTGGCTAATTTTTAATTATTAAAATTCAGAACTAAAATGAAACTGTATTTCTGGAAAATCCTGCTGAGCTCTTTTTAGTATATAATCAGAATCAGCAAGAAAAACATCCCTTCCCTGTTTATCCAATGCCAAATAATGATATTTTCTCTTCTTAAAATCATCTAATACTTCCTGTGAATTACTTTCAATCCAACACGCTTTATAGAAATGAACAGCTTCCCATCTACACTGAGCTCCATATTCATGCAAAAGTCTATACTGAATTACTTCAAACTGCAACTGTCCTACAGTTCCAATAATTTTCTTTTTATTAAATTTGCTTATAAAAAGCTGAGCAACACCTTCGTCCATCAATTGATCAATACCCTTGTTAAGTTGTTTAGTTTTCATTGGATCAGCATTTTCAATATATTTAAATATTTCGGGAGAAAAACTTGGAAGACCCTTAAAATGCAAATTTTCTCCAGATGTTAATGTATCGCCTATTTTAAAATTCACTGTATCTGAAATACCAATAATATCTCCAGCATAAGCCTCATCTACTATTTTTTTTTTTTGTGCCATAAATGTTGTTACCTGCGAAAATTTCATCGTTCTATTCAAACGAATATGTTTATAACTCATATTCCGTTCAAATTTACCAGAACATATTTTCAAAAAAGCAATACAACTCCTATGATTAGGATCCATATTGGCATGAATTTTAAAAATAAAACCAGAAAACAAATCAACTTCAGGATCGACTATCCTTTCCTTCGTCCAAACAGAACATGGAGAAGGTGCAATACAAACAAAACAATTCAATAAATCTCTTACTCCAAAATTATTTGAGGCTGAACCAAAAAAAACTGGAGCAAGGTCACCCTGTAAATAACTATCTATATCAAATTTTGGATAAACAGCCTCTATTAGCTCAAGGTCATCTCGCAATTTATCTGCTAAATCAGCACCTACATATTGTTCTAACTCTGAACTATTTACATTCTTAAAATTAACATATCTAATTATAGCTTGTTTTGTAGGAGTATACAAATCCAACTTTTTTTCGTAAATATTATAAATACCTCTAAATCGGAATCCCATTTCTATCGGCCAACTTAAAGGACAAACATGGATTTTTAATCCTTTTTCTAATTCGTCCAACAAATCAAAAGTATTCTTACCTTCCCTATCCAATTTATTAACAAAAATCATAGCAGGTATATGACGCATTTGACATATTTCCATTAATTTACGAGTCTGTACCTCAACACCTTTTGCAATGTCTACTACGATAATGACACTATCAACCGCAGTCAAAGTACGATAAGTGTCTTCTGAAAAATCCTGATGACCTGGCGTATCTAAAATATTGATTTTATAACCATTATACTCAAAGCTCATAATAGAAGTTGCAACAGAAATTCCTCGCTGCTTTTCTATTTCCATCCAATCGGAAATAGCTGCCCTTTTAATTTTATTTGATCTGACTGCTCCTGCTATATGAATGGCTCCACCAAAAAGCAAAAGTTTTTCAGTCAATGTTGTTTTTCCTGCATCAGGATGACTAATAATTGCAAACGTCCTCCTACGCTTTACTTCAGTCTCAACTTTGTTCATCAGTTTATAAAATTTTCACAAAAATCTAAATAGTAGCTGAAAAGTTTGCAAATCAAAAATCACTCTGATATTATTAAGAAGAGACGAATCAAAAGACCCGTCTCTTCTCAATAATTTTATAAAAACACTACCTATTACGATACCCATCTTCATTTCCATTAAAACCACCTCTTCTTTCTCTTGGACGAGCTTCAGATACAGAAATCGTTCTCCCACTAAATTCAGTACCATTTAACTCAGTAATAGCTTTTTTTGCTGCTTCATCGTCTTCCATTTCCACAAATCCATAACCTTTGGATTCACCTGTTTGGCGATCAACAATCACTCTAGCTGAATTAACAGTCCCATAATCCTCAAAAAGACCTATTAAATCAGCATCTTTTAATCTAAAATTCAAACCTGCAATAAAAATGTTCATCACTATAAAAAATAAAATGTAAATAAAAAAAATAGAACTAAATTACCAAATGAGTAAATTATTGCAGATTTTAATCATTTAACTGGGAAAAACACTCAGAAGGAATAAAAACTGTTATAAAAACACTCAAGTGTAATAACAAATATAAAAAATTAATTTAAGCAAAAGAAAACATACAAAGATTCTAAGTGTAAAAAATATTTTATTCTAGTTAAAAACTTACATTTTTTTTAATTTTCTTAGTAATATCTACCCAAGAAAACCAAGCAAAACACCAGCAGCCACTGCCGAACCAATTACCCCTGCTACATTCGGCCCCATAGCATGCATTAATAAATAATTTGTAGAATCACATTCCAACCCCACTGTCTGAGAAATACGAGCTGAATCCGGAACAGCTGAAACGCCAGCATTTCCAATTAAAGGATTGATTTTATTTCCTTCCTTCAAAAATAAATTAAAAAATTTAACAAAAAGAATACCTGCAATCGTGGCAATAACAAATGATAAAGCTCCTAAGACAAAAATTTTTATAGAATCCAATGTCAAAAATTGTGTTGCCTGAGTAGATGCCCCCACAGTTATTCCTAATAAAATGGTAATTGTATCAATTAACGGACCACGAACGGTTTCGGCTAAACGGTGAGTAACCCCTGATTCTTTCAGCAAATTACCAAAAAATAACATTCCTAATAATGGGAGTCCGGAAGGAACAAGAAAACAAGTCAACAGTAGTCCAAAAATAGGAAATAATATTTTCTCTGTATGAGAAACTACACGAGGTGGATTCATACGAATAATCCTTTCCTTTTTCGTAGTAAGTAAACGCATAATAGGAGGTTGTATTATTGGAACTAAAGCCATGTAAGAATAAGCTGAAACAGCAATAGAACCCATCAAATTAGGAGCAAGTTTAGAAGAAAGGAATATTGCAGTGGGCCCATCCGCCCCACCAATAATACCAATGGATCCTGCCTGGTTAGGTTCAAATCCAATTATCAAAGCTAAAATATAAGCACCAAAAATACCAAATTGAGCAGCAGCACCAATCAACATTAGCTTAGGATTAGATATAAGAGATGAGAAATCAGTCATTGCCCCAATCCCCAAAAAAATAATAGGAGGGTACCAACCTTGTATCACCCCTTGGTAAAGAATATTCAAAACAGAACCTTCCTCATATATCCCTAATTTTAGCCCTGCATCTTTGAAAGGAATATTTCCAATCAAAATACCAAATCCAATTGGAATCAAAAGCATAGGTTCAAATTCTTTAATAATAGCTAAATAAACAAAAATCAAACCCGTAAGAATCATAACAACATTTCCAACAGTTATGTTAGCAACACCTGTATACGTCCAAAAAGTTTCAAGATTCTCTTCCAAAAATGATAAAAATTTCATAATATTATCCAATTATTACAAGAGCTACTCCTTCCAATACAGAATCTCCTTTATTAACTTTCACTTCTTTTATTACTCCATCTCTATCAGCTATGATAATATTCTCCATTTTCATAGCTTCTAAAGCTAATATTTTTTGACCTTTTTTAACAGTATCTCCCACCTTACAAAACAAGTCAACTACTATTCCAGGCAATGGAGAATGCAAAGCACTTACACTTATCAAAGGTTGTGGACGATTAATAATTGGTGCAACAGCTTGTACAGGACGATTAATTGTTATCACATGTTTTTTCGCTGGCTTATTCATCTCAACTTTGTAAGGTGTTCCATTCACTTCAACATCTGCAGTAGTATCTTCTATTCTATTTATAACCACTTTATAAACATTTCCGTTGATTGTATATTTAAAACTTTTCATTTTTTATTAGGCGTTTCTCTTAACATATATATTTTAGAACTCCAAGGAGAATAATTTCGTGCCGTATTTTTGATAGTAATAATTGCATTTTCTTCATCGTGCATTTCAGTAGCCTCGTAAATAGCCGTCGCAATAGCAGCAAAAATTTCTCCAGATGGTTGAATAATTTTCATCAATTCCTCCTTAGTGATTCCTGATGCTTGTATAGTACGACGAGCACTCAAGAATATCGCTATTTTTCCTACAAATTTAAATATCAAATACAATACAACAAGTCCGCAAAATACTACAAACATCGCAGTTAATGTCATTCCAATCCCACTACTATCATTTTTTTTAAAGTTTTCTATCTTACTATTAGTATTTAATACTTTATTATTAAAACTAGAAACTAATTTCTTATGATAAATCCATAATTTATTTTTACCCTTATCAGGTGATGAATTTAATTTGATTTCTTCTTTCAAATGTTTTTTATCCAAACCATTTCTAACCAAATTATAATTAGCATCTAATCTCTTTTCAGCATGGGAAAAGATTGAATCAATCAAAGTTTTCCAATCAGAATCAAAGAGAGCTATAAAATTCAACTCATCTGGATTTAATATAAAATCCAAATGAAATATGCCATGCATAAACACATTTTCTGCTAAAAAAAGAATATGTTTACTAGATTTGATTTTGGTCAACATATTAGTTTTTAGAACTATATGTTTTTTAAGTTCATTAATATTATTGATAAATAAACATCCCTCAATATTAACTTTCCTCGGATAGAAATTATAAATCCCTATTCGAGGAAATCTTTTTTCATAATTATCAACAAAATTCTCTTTGTTAATAAGCAATATTTCATTAATATCGAAAGAAGTTGTACGCTTTGCTTGAGTCTTTGGATTCATATAAAACACTAACAAATAAATTAACGCTATTTTGTATTTCATTTAAACATAGAATTAAGAATTATTATTAATTCTTAAAATTATAATGGTAAATTATCATGTTTTTTTGCTGGGTTTGTCTGTTTTTTTGTAGACAATTGTTGCAAAGCACGTATTATACGAAAACGAGTATTTCTTGGTTCAATAACATCATCTATATAACCATATTTAGCAGCATTATACGGATTGGCAAAAATTTTTGTATACTCATTCCCTTTTTCCATTAACATTTTTTTAGGATCATCTAGATTTTTAGCTTCTTTTGCATAAAGAACTTCCACAGCTCCTGCACTACCCATTACAGCAATTTCAGCACTCGGCCATGCATAATTCATATCTCCTCTTAATTGTTTACAACTCATCACGATATGAGCTCCTCCATAAGATTTACGCAAAGTCACGGTTACTTTTGGAACAGTTGCTTCTCCATATGCATAAAGTAACTTAGCCCCATGAATAATTACACCTCCATATTCCTGCCCTGTTCCAGGAAGGAATCCAGGAACATCCACCAATGTAACAATAGGAATATTAAAAGCATCACAAAAACGAACAAAACGAGCAGCTTTTCTAGATGCACTGATATCTAATACTCCTGCCAATGTTTTTGGTTGATTTGCAACAATTCCAACCGACCTCCCATTTAAACGAGCAAAACCAATGATAATATTTCGTGCGTAATCTGCAAGTACCTCCAAAAAATCACCTTTATCCACAACTGATCCAATAACTTCGTACATATCATAAGGTTTATTCGGACTATCTGGAATTATTTCATTCAAAACATCTTCTAAACGGTCAATAGGATCATCATTTGAAACAATAGGAGGCTCTTCCAAATTATTTTGAGGAAGAAAACTTAATAACTTACGAATAAGGGTAATCCCTTCCTCACAACTTCCCACAGCAAAATGCGTAACACCCGAACGAGTTGCATGCACATCCGCTCCTCCCAACTGTTCTTGAGTTACATCCTCGCCAGTAACAGTCTTTACAACCTTTGGCCCTGTGAGAAACATATAACTTGTTCCTCTAGCCATAATTGTAAAGTCAGTCAAAGCAGGAGAATAAACAGCACCTCCAGCACAAGGACCAAGTATAGCAGAAATCTGAGGTATCACCCCAGAAGCAAGAATATTACGTTGGAATATTTCAGCATAACCCGCTAAAGCATTAATACCTTCTTGTATACGAGCTCCTCCCGAATCATTCAAACCAACAATAGGAGCACCCATTTGCATTGCCAAATCCATCATCTTACAAATTTTTTTTGCCATTGCTTCAGATAATGAACCTCCAACAACTGTAAAATCTTGAGCAAAAATATATACCAAACGACCTCCAACAGTGCCATATCCAGTTACTACACCATCACCAAGAAAAGTTTTCTTTTCCATTCCAAAATTAACACATCTATGCTGTACAAACATATCCAACTCTTCAAAACTTCCTTCATCAACCAACATTATAATACGTTCTCGAGCAGTATGTTTTCCCTTTGAATGTTGCTTGTCAATAGCTTTCTCTCCACCACCCAATCTTGCTTTCATCCTCAGATCAATAAGTTCTCTTACCTTATTCAATTGATTACTCATAAAATTTATTTAATTAGCATGAATCACAAATAAATCCATAATTTATAATTTTTATTGACATAATTCCGTTAATATATTCTTTGTTGATTTTGGATGTAAAAAAGCTATTTGCAACCCTTCAGCACCCTTACGAGGCAATTTATCTATCAATTGAACACCCTTTAATTCTATTTCAGTTAGCGCATTAGCTACATTTGGAACAACAAAAGCAATATGGTGCACCCCTTCTCCTCTTTTTTTAATAAATTTTGCAATAGGAGATTCATTAGAAGTTGATTCCAACAACTCAATTTTTATTTCTCCTACCTTAAGAAATGCAGTTTTCACTTTCTGATCTACTATTTCTTCTATACTATAACATTTCAATCCCAAGACTCCCTCATAATAAGAAAGACTTTCCTTAATACTCTTTACAGCAATTCCAATATGCTCAATGTGGGAAATATTCATAATCAAGACAATTTAATTATTAATTAACATGTTTCATAAAATACAAAATTTTTATTTTATATTCATATTAAATAGAATCTAGTTCAGTTATTTTTATAAATTTTTAAATACCAAATTTTCAATCAAATTACCTTCTTTTATTAGAGGTATCCAAACAAAGAAAAATAAATAAAAGAATTGTAAAAGACCATAAAGAAGATCCTCCATAACTAAAAAAAGGCAAAGGAATACCAATAACTGGAATAATACCAAGTACCATTCCTACATTTATGGCAAAATGAAAAAAAATAATACAAGCAACTGAATACCCATATATGCGAGCAAAATCTCGTTGTTGCTTTTCTGCTAACCATATTAAACGTATAATCAAAATTGAAAACAAAATTAAAACTGTAACAGAACCAATAAATCCCAATTCTTCCCCAAGTGTACAAAAAATAAAGTCTGTATCTTGCTCCGGTACATACTTCAACTTGGTTTGAGTTCCTTTTAAATATCCTTTACCTTTGAATCCACCAGAGCCAATAGCTATTTTAGATTGAGTTACATTATATCCGGCTCCCTTTGGTTCATCTAATACTCCCAGTGCTACTTGTATACGAAGTCTTTGATGAATCTCTAATATATTATTAAGAATGTAATTAGTAGAATATAAAAAAGAAAAAGAACCACTAGCAAATAAAGTAATCCATAAATAGATAAAAATTCTATTTTTTATAAATAAAAACAAAAAATAAAAACAAATAGAAACAAAAAAAGATAAAATGATCCAGTATATATTAAAACTTGTAAATAAAACTGTTAAAAAAGAAATAAATACAGCTCCTAAAGCAGTACAAAATAAATATTTCACGTATTTTAGTTCCCTTACATAATCATGCTTTAATAAAAAGCCTATCATACAAATAAAAATAAGTCCAATTCCTACTAATTCACCTAAAGAAACACCAGGAACTACAACAAATGAATAGCGTATAGCTAAAATAAAAAGTAAAACAACAAAAAAAATAGAAAATAATATTTTAGCTGACATTCCTTCTCGATAAGAAACTAAAAAGAAAGAAAAAAAAACTAAAGCAGAACCTGCTTCTCGTTGCAGTAAAACTAACAGAATAGGTAAAAATATTAGACCAAATAAACTTATTATATTTTGTTTTTTTGATATATCAAACTGGTGCCTACCTATTACTTTTGCTACTACTAAAGAAGTAGCAAATTTTGCAAATTCAGCTGGCTGTATCTTTACTAATCCCAAATTAAACCAAGAACGAGAACCTTTAACAGGAGTTGCCACAATGATAGTAATTACCAATAAAAATATAATAATACTATATATACCAAAGGCAAACACTTCATACCAATCCTCATCTATCATCAATAATATAAAAGCAATACACAAGGAGGATAATATCCAAATTATTTGTATACCTGCTCTACTTGAAAAATCAAACTCATTGCTATTGTATTCATAAGTAGTAGCGTAGATACAAAACCACCCTATTAATACTAATACTAAGTAGATTCCAACTATCCACCAATCTAAAGTATTCCATATACTATTTTTTTTGTACAACATGTCGTAAAATCGCTATATTTTTAATATCATTCTCTATCCACTTATCATTATTCGGAATTGTATCTTTAAGATACTTTTGGATCATCAATCTACCAAGAGGAACTGCACAAGAAGTCCCAAACCCTCCATTTTCAATAAATACAAGAATAGCTATTTTTGGATTATCCATGGGAGCAAAACCCATAAAAATAGAATGATCTCTTCCACTATTTTGAGCAGTCCCTGTTTTTCCACAAACAGCTACGTCTGGAATATTGGCTAAATTACAAGTTCCATCTGTCACTGCTAAACGCATCCCCTCCACAATTGGTATATAATAATTCGATTCTATTCCTGTATAATGAGGATATAAATACAAACTATTCAACTGAAAATTTTTCAATAATTTCTTAACAATATGAGGTGTATAATAATAACCTCTATTAGCAATAGTAGCTGCTAAATTACATATCTGAATAGGAGAAAGTGCAACCTCTCCCTGTCCAATAGCAATGGAAATAATCGAAAATACATTCCAGTGATTTCTATATGCTATATCATAATATTGACTATTGGGTATCATCCCCTTTCTTTCTCCAGGAAGATCTACTCCTAAAGGGTAACCAAAACCCTGTGCTACCATAAAATCTCGCCATTTATCTATAGCATTCTGAATAGAACCGTATTTTTTATTCTCCATCATAGCTTTTAATCCCCAACAGAAATAAGAATTACAACTTATCCCTATAGCTGAAGCTAAAGACAAAGGCGACTTATGACTATGACATGCTGGATGCCCTCTACCAGGAGTCCATCCAGCATGACAAGAATACATTGTATTAGGAGTAACGATTTTTTCCTGCAAAAGGACTAAACCTTGTGCCATCTTAAAAGTAGAACCAGGAGGATAGGTTCCATTTAAAGCTCTGTTAAATAATGGTTTATATGGATTTTGTATTAAATCAACAAAAGATTTACTAAACTGTTCCCCTACTAAAATAGAAGGGTCATAAGTTGGAGAAGAAACCATACAAAGAATCTCTCCCGTTTGAGGCTCTATCATAATAATTGTTCCTAATTTATTATGCATTAATTCCTCACCATATGCCTGTAAATTAATATCAATGGAAAGAGTCAGATCTCTCCCTCGTATTGGAATAACATCATATAAGCCATTTTCATATTTTCCTTCAATATAACCCCGAACATTACGTAACAAAATTTCAAATCCTTTCTTTCCTCTCAAATATTCTTCATAAGAATATTCAACTCCTGTTTTTCCAATATAATCCCCTACTTGATAATAGGAATTTTTAATAATATTTTGCCTATCAACTTCAGCAATATAACCCAATATATGAGATGCATAAGGATAAATATATTTTCTAATAATCTTTTTTTGAATATAAAATCCTGAAAATTTATATGTAAACTCTTGAAGAGTACTATATTCCTTATTCCCCAAATGAGTTAAAAAAACTTGCGAAGTGTAAGGAGAATAACTCGGATTTTTATATTTATCTTTTATATCTCCTAATTTTTTTCGAAAATCTTCCAGACTAATATTTATTGCTTTACAAAAAGCTATGGTGTCTAAATTATTCACTTCTTGCATAACAACTCTGAGCTCGTATACAAGTTGATTATGAACAAGTAAATTCCTTTTACGATCATAAATTAAACCTCTAGGGGGATATATTATCCGTTTCAAAAAAGCATTATTATCTGCCAAATCTTTATAATTTGGAGTAAGTATTTGCAATCTGAAAAGTTGTATAATGTAAATTAGCACAACCAAACAAACAATTATAATCATAAATACTCTACGAGTATTCAAGTGACTTTTGTTTACACTCATTACTTTTTAGTAAATAATCCGTCAAAGGTAAAAATAAGGATCATTGTGAGAATAACACTTCCTACAACACGAAAAATAAGCAACAATGGATCAAATAAAGAAAACAATTCCATCGTAAATAAAATAATTTGGTGTAATAAGGTTATTAAAAAGGAATAATAAAAAAATCTAAATTTACCAAAAGTAATTAATGAGGGACAATAATTTTCAAGTAAATTATTTGGCATAAATAATTGCAAAAGATAAAATCTTAAAAATCCAACAATTACACAAGAAAACATATTTAACCCTAATGTGTGACTAAATATATCAATAGATAATCCTATTAAAGCAGAAAGAATCAAAACAAAATTTCGGTTCATATTTCCTGCTAATTGAATAATAAAATAAATATAGGGTAATGGCATAGCATATCCAAAAAGATGTATTGTTCTTAACAAAGACACTTGTAAAAAAACAAGTAGAAAAAATAATAACGATTGCTTTATTATCGAATACATTTATCAAATAATAATTTTTGTAGATCATTTTGTTCTTTTTGGTATATGTTCTTCACAATTAACACTTCGTTCAGATTATCAAAATTGGAAAAAAGTCTTATTTTAAGAACACTGTAAACGTCATTTTGTTTCTTTTTTGAATTTGCGATAACACCTACAGGGAATCCTTCAGGAAACACCGCAGAGTATCCACTTGTAACAACGGTATCTCCTACTTTAAAAAACACGTGAGGAGAAAGTTCCATCAAAAAAGTATATTTTGGATCTTTTCCATCCCATACCAACGAGCCAAAATGATTACTATTTTTTATTTTACAACTTAATTTTAATTGAGGATTTAAAAGCGAAATAATTTCTGAAAAATGAGGTGATGTATTTACTACAATTCCTACAATTCCATTGCAGGAAATAACTCCCATATCCAACCTTATACCATTTTCATAACCTTTATTAAGAGTTATATAATTCTCCTTCCTTAGGATACTATTACAAATAACTCTAGCCGGAATAAATTGATAAACAACAGCATGTAGAGAATCTATAGCAATATTTGCTGTTTGAATAGAATTTTTTGTTAATTCTAAAATATTTCTATATTTATAAAGTTCAGTTTCTAGCTCGGAAATTTTTCTTATCAATTCGGTATTTGTAGCATTTAAACCAATATAAGATTGAAAAATATTGATAACAGAATAAAATTTTCCTAACACCTCTCTAACTAAGACGAAACACTTTCTCCGTTGGATTTGATTATTCACAACAATCAAATCCAAAGAGAAAATCAACAGCACTAAGAAAAGAACACAATGAATATTTTTTAGAATAGATCGGAATAAATTTCTCAATTACCGTATCAAGAATTTAAATTTATGAATATTCTTTAAGGCTATATTTGTTCCTCTAGCAACTGCGTGTAAAGGATCCTCAGCAATATGACAAGGAATGCTAATTTTATCATAAAGACGTCTATTTAACCCCTTTAAAAGAGCACCTCCACCAGTAAGATAAATTCCATTACGAACAATATCAGCATATAATTCAGGAGGTGTATTTTCTAACGCATTCAAAACTGCCAATTCAATTTTAGAAATTGATTTATCTAAGCAGTGAGCTATTTCTTGGTAAGAAATAGGAACTTCCATAGGAAGAGCGGTCATACGATTCGGACCAAACACAACATAATCCTCAGGAGGATCTTCCAAATTTACTAAAGCAGAACCTACATTTATCTTTATCAATTCAGCAGTACGCTCGCCAATTTTTATATTATGTTGCCTTCCCATATACTCCAAAATATCAACAGTTAAATCATCTCCTGCAAGGCGAATAGATTTATTAGATACAATACCTCCTAAAGAAATAACAGCTATTTCAGTAGTACCACCTCCTATATCCACAATCATATTTCCCTCTGCAATTTCCACATTCAACCCAATCCCAATAGCTGCAGCCATTGGTTCATAAATCATATATACATCACGACCTCCTGCATGTTCTGCAGAATCGCGAACTGCTCTAATTTCTACTTCTGTACTTCCAGAGGGAATACATATCACAACACGCATAGATGACATAAAATTGCCTCCGCAATTCGCCATTTTAATCATTCCTCTCATCATTAGCTCTGTAGCATAGAAATCAGCAATTACACCATCACGAAGTGGACGTATGGTTTTTATATTATCGTGTGTTTTTCCCTGCATTTTTTGTGCTTCAGAACCAATTGCCAAGAGTTTCCCAGTTCGTTCGTCCAAAGCAACTACTGAAGGTTCATCAACTACGATTTTACCATTATATATAATAATAGTATTCGCCGTACCTAAATCTATCGCTATCTCTTTCGTAAATGAAAACAATCCCATACAATACAAATTAATGTTTAAAATGGCGAATACCAGTAACTACCATTGCTACACCTTGTTTATTACAATATTCTATAGATAAATTATCCTTCAAAGAACCACCAGGCTGTACTACTGCCCTAATTCCTGCTTCACGAGCAATTTCCACACAATCAGAAAAAGGGAAAAAAGCATCGGAAGCCATTACTGCTCCTTCTAAATTGAAATGAAAAATATTGGCTTTTTCAATAGCTTGTTTTAAAGCATCAATACGAGAAGTTTGCCCTATTCCACTCGCACAAAGCTGTCTATTTTTCACCAGCACAATTGCATTCGACTTCGTATGTTTAACCAATTTATTAGCAAATAATAAATCTTCAATTTCTCGTACAGAAGGTACCCGAATAGTAACAGATTTCAAATCACCTTCTGTCTGAATACTTACATCTTTATCTTGTACCAATACTCCATTTAACAAAGAACGAAATTGAACAGCTATTTGATTATTTTGCTTTTGAAGCAAAATAATTCTATTCTTCTTTTGTTTCAACACTTCCAGTGCCTCACTTTCATAGGATGGGGCAATAATTATCTCAAAGAAAATTTTATTAATTTCTTCCGCTGCAAGTTTATCAATTTCTGTGTTACAAATTAACACTCCTCCAAAAGCAGAAATAGGATCACTCGCCAATGCATCCAACCAGGCTTCCCGTACAGTAAAACGAGAAGCTAACCCACAAGCATTATTATGTTTCAATATGGCAAAAGTTAATTCATCAAATTCAGCTATTAAATCAGTTGCAAAACTAATATCTAACAAATTATTATAAGAAATTTCTCTTCCATGTAATTGTTCAAAAAGGCAACTAAAATTACCATAAAAAACACCCTTTTGATGAGGATTTTCTCCATAGCGAAGTATCCTTGCATCATTGTAACTCCTCCTAAAATATGTTCCAGTATTTTTATCAAAAAAATTAAAAATAGCTATATCATATTCTGATGAAACAGCAAACGCCTCCCTAGCAAAGCACTTTCTTTCCTCTACACTGGAGTACGCTCCCTGTTTAGTAAGTATTAGACTCAAAGCATTATACTGGAATTTTGACGCAACTACAAGCACATCTTGGAAATTTTTAGCTGCTGCTCGAATAAGAGAAACTCCCCCTATATCTATTTTTTCAATAATTTCCTGTTCTTCTGCCTCAGACGCCACCGTTTCCTGAAAAGGATACATGTCTACTACAACCAAATCAATTCCCTGAATATCATATTGACGCATTTGCTCTTCATCGGTCGTATTATGACGACCAAGTATTCCACCAAATACCTTAGGATGCAAAGTCTTTACTCGACCGCCAAGTATAGAAGGATAACCCGTTAAACTTTCAACTGACCAACAAGGTAATCCCAACGATTCTATAAAAATCTGCGTTCCACCAGTAGCAAGTAATTTAACATCCTCTTTATGTAATTTTACTAAAATCTCACCCAATCCATCCTTATGATACACAGAAATAAGAGCGTTTCTAATCTTTTTAAGTGCAAACATGTTTTTCTTATTTATAAACTTGAAAAACAAAACTAAACAATAAATTTGAAAATTTATTGTTTACCAAAAAGAATATTTAAAATTTTAAGCTAGTATATCATCTTTCCACGCATATACTTGCGGTAAAAGATATTTTTAGTGCAAACTTCGCATTGGAAAATACAAAAAAATACGAATTATCATAAATACCACATGCAATTCCAATCTGGAAATAACAAAATAAACGGAAAAATTACAAATGTCAATGCCACTACAGTATTCAGAGTAGAGGCTAACTCCTATAGTCATCGTTCAAAGAGTTTACAATAGTAGAAAACAACACCTGCTAACCACCTATTCTTAATTTATAGTCAAAGAATAAGTCAATGAGAAAACAGTCTTTATATTTTAGTTATAGTGTAAATGGCTGAAATGATTACTTTCGAAAATTTATCGAAAAAAGTCCATTATAAACTACCGTATTTAGTATAGAAAAGCGAAATTGAACAACTTAAACACCAAAATTGGATATAAAAACAATTAAAAAAATATAGAATTGAAAACCAAAAAAATAGTCGGAAATATTTTTTTTTGTTTTTCCCTATAAAATTATAATTACGAATGGCTTAGTACGTAGTTTTAGTACGTAGTTATGGAGGCTGATATATATGTAGTTTTATGTAATATTGAAACTACTACGTCACTAGCCATGATAATTTTAACCCTAACGATTGAGGTTAATAAAATTTCCTTAAAAAAACTAATAGTATTAATTTCACAAAACTCATAATCATTTTTTTTATGAAATTTGAGAAGTTAAAAACTTAGTTAAATACTAACGCTTAGTTTCAAAAACCAGAAAATTGTTTTGATTTTTACTTAAAAAATTGCTACCTTTTTCGACGATTTTAGAAATCATTAATTTCCTTAATAATATATTTATGTCAAATTTAAGATTTAAAGCAATAAAAGAGGCTTTCAAAAAAAAAGCAGTGGAAGTCTCAGCTCCTTCATCGGTAATCTCCGATTATTATGGGAAATATGTATTTTCCAAAGAACAAATGGCTCAATATCTTTCTAGGGAAACCCTAAAAATGCTTACTAATGTTATTGAAAGGGGGGCAACGTTGGATCGTGATCTAGCAAATCACGTAGCTGCCGGCATGAAAAGATGGGCAATAGAGATGGGTGCCACTCATTATACACATTGGTTCCAACCTTTAACAGAAGGTACAGCTCAAAAACATGATTCGTTTATTGAATATTCAGAAGGACCTGGAAGTCATATAATAGAAGAATTTTCCGGGAAATTATTAGCACAACAAGAACCAGACGCATCCTCTTTCCCAAGTGGCGGTATTCGTAACACATTTGAGGCACGTGGTTACACAGCATGGGATCCTTCTTCCCCCGCATTTACTATAGACGATACTCTTTGTATTCCTACTGTCTTTATTTCTTACACAGGTGAAGCTTTAGACTATAAAACTCCACTATTGAAGTCTTTAAATGCAATAGATAAAGCTGCTTCTGAAGTTTGTCAATATTTTGATTCTTCTGTTAAGAAAGTGTTTTCTTATCTAGGTTGGGAACAAGAGTATTTTTTAGTAGATGAAGATTTGTATGCAACTCGTCCAGATTTAGTATTAACAGGGCGTACTTTAATGGGGCATGAATCAGCGAAAAATCAACAATTGGAAGACCATTATTTCGGATCCATTCCAACACGCGTGCAAGCTTATATGAAAGATTTGGAATTTGAAGGGTACAAATATGGTATTCCTTTAAAAACTAGGCATAACGAGGTTGCTCCTAATCAATTTGAACTGGCACCCATTTTTGGAGAAACTAACTTAGCTGTAGATCAAAACCTATTAATTATGTCTATTATGAAAAAGATTGCCCGCCGTCATGGGTTTCGTTTATTATTACACGAAAAACCGTTTGCAGGAATCAACGGTTCAGGTAAGCATAACAACTGGTCATTAGGAACAGATACAGGTGTAAGTCTTTTGATGCCAGGTAAAACTCCAGAAGAAAATTTGCAATTCATTACCTTTATAATAAACATCTTATTAGCAGTATACAGACACAATTCGTTGTTAAAAGCATCTATTATGACAGCTCAGAATGCTCATCGATTGGGAGCTAACGAAGCTCCTCCTGCTATTATCTCTGCATTTTTAGGAAGTCAAATATCAGCCGTATTAGGTAAACTAGAAAATAGTAATAGCGAAGATGTTATCGTATTAGATCCAAAACAAGGAATGAAACTAGGTATTGCAAAAATACCTGAAGTACTCTTAGATAATACAGATCGGAATCGCACTTCCCCATTTGCTTTTACTGGAAATCGATTTGAATTTCGTGCAGTAGGTTCTTCAGCTAATTGTTCTTCTGCTATGATTGTTTTAAATTCTATAGTTGCATCTCAACTTACTGAATTTAAAATGACAGTAGACGCTAAAATTTCGGAGGGTTCAACTAAACATAAAGCCATTTTTGATGTATTAAAGGCATATATTAAAGAGGCAAAACCAATTTGTTTTGATGGAAATGGCTATAGCGATGCATGGAAAATAGAAGCTAAAAAACGTGGATTGGACGACGAAACAAGTATCCCACTTATCTACGATGCCTATACAAGACCAGAATCCATTCTATTATTTGAAAACATAGGTGTTTTCTCTAAAAGAGAGTTGCATGCTCGTAATGAAGTAAAATGGGAAATTTATACCAAAAAAAATCAAATTGAGGCACGTGTATTGGGTGATTTAGTTTTAAACCATATCATTCCAGTTGCAACAAAGTATCAATCTGTTTTGCTTGATAATGTCCACAAAATTTTTCAGATTTACGAAAGAGAAAAAGCAATTAAATTGTCAGCTCATAACACAAGTATTATAGAAGAAATTTCCGAAAGAATTGCAATTATCAAATCAAAAACTATAGAACTGATCAGTGTACGTAAAAAAGCAAACACAATAGAAAACGAACGAATAAAAGCAATTGAATACCATGATAAAGTGATCCCATTTTTTAATGAAATTCGTTATCATGTAGATAAACTGGAGTTGTTGGTCGATGATGAATTGTGGACATTACCGAAGTATCGTGAATTACTTTTCATAAGATAAATTTTCATCATAGTATACAACACCTTAATAAATGTTTTTATTGTTTATTTTTTAAAATTTCTCTAGTTTGCTATTCCCAGTATAATATATTAACTTTGTATAGGTTGTTTTCTTTTCCAAGAAAAATTTATAATAAATAGAAAAGAAATGTATGCGATTGTAGAAATTCAGGGGCAACAATTTAAAGTGAAAGAAGATCAAAAGTTATATGTTCCACTCCTTAAAGGAGTGGAGGGTGTGTCTGTGACGTTCAGTAATATATTGTTAATAAACAACAATGGTTCTATTATAATAGGTGCTCCTACGATAGAAGAAGCCAAAGTAAAAGCTAGTATCTTACAACCTTTGGTAAAGGGAGATAAAATATTGGTTTTCCATAAAAAACGAAGAAAAGGGTACCGTAAATTGAATGGACATCGTCAAAAATTCTCCCAAATCTTAATTAAAAACATTTTGATTTAATTGGCAATTTTTAGGAAATGGCACATAAAAAAGGAGTTGGTAGTTCCAAAAATGGAAGAGAATCGCATAGTAAACGATTAGGTGTTAAAATCTTTGGTGGTGAAATTTGCAAGGCAGGAAATATATTGGTTCGACAAAGAGGAACTCAGCATTATCCTGGAAGTAATGTAGGAATTGGTAAAGACCATACTTTATATGCTCTTATTGATGGTAAAGTAGCTTTTAGGAAAAGACAAAATAATCGTTCCACTGTTTCAGTGGAAACAGTGGAATAGGGAATGTGTTCTATTTTTGTGAAAGAAAATACGGGCAATATATCACATAATTATAGTCTGGAAGTGTACAAAAAATTACCACTTCTTTTTGTTTGTACTGTTTATTGCACTTTCATTTCTGGAGAGCAAATAAATGGTGACATTCCTGGCTATTTTTATTATTCGTTCGGAATCTCAGATTCCCATGGAATCAAAAGTCTTAAACCTTTGTGTAAGATTTTGATTAAAAAAAAGAAGAAAAATGGGATATAAAACCAAAGTTAGTAATCTGCGGTTTCAATTGAAAAATGAAAAAAAGTTAATACAACCAACATTCTTCTAAAAGTCAGTTAGCTTACGCGTAAGCTAACTGACAATTTTATTTATGAAGTTAATTATTAGGATAATGAAAATCTGAATCGTCTAGTTAAGTTCGTCGACTTTTATGTTTCCTTCCAGCTAAGTATATAGAATTTACGTGAAATTTTCCTGTATTGATTGCCTAAAGACTTGTAAAGACATATCATCACTTAATAAAATTCAGTACAAAATCAATAAAAACCATTAAGGCATTTTAATTTGAATTAATATTATGCTTACACTTAAAATTATCACAGAAAATACACAAACAGTAATAAGTAAATTAAAAAAAAAACATTTTGATGCTAAAGATATCATTACAAAAATAATTGAAGCTGACAAAAGACGAAAATTTACTCAACAACTATTAGAAACCAACTCCCAAAAACTAAAAAAAAAATCAAAATTCATTGGGAAACTAATAAAAAAAGGGGGAAAAGAAAAAACAAACTTGCTTTGTAAGCAAATTGCTTCTATAAAAGAAGCAATTAAACAATTAAAATTTGAAATTAAAGGAGCAAATAATCAAATAGTTGAATTACTTTATCAAATTCCAAATCTTCCCTCAGACCGAGTTCCAATAGGCAAATATTCAAAAGACAATGTAATTGAAAAAAGTGGTGGACAAATCCCTTTTTTGCCTATAAATGCTTTATCTCATTGGGAATTGGCAAAGAAATACAATTTAATTGATTTTGAATTAGGTGTTAAAATTACTGGTAGTGGATTCCCAGTTTATAAACAAAAAGGAGCTAGACTACAAAGAGCTCTAATCAATTTCTTCCTGGATAATGCTCGTGAAGCCGATTATATAGAAATCCAACCTCCTTATCTAGTAAATACAAGTTCTGCATACGGAACAGGACAACTACCTGATAAAGAGGGACAAATGTATTATTATGAAATGGATGAGCTATATCTAATTCCAACAGCTGAAATTCCAGTGACAAATATTTATCGAGATATAATTTTGAATGAAAAGGACTTACCGATTAAAAATACAGCCTATTCTGCTTGTTTTCGTCGAGAATCTGGTTCTTATGGAAAAAATGTACGTGGTTTAAATCGTTTACATCAGTTTGACAAAGTGGAAATTGTTCGTATTGATACGTCAGAGCATTCCTATGAGTCTTTACAAGAAATGGTAGACTATGTACAGAATTTAATAGAAAAATTAGAATTACCATGGCGTATTTTACGCCTTTGTGGAGGAGATATGAGCTTTACTTCTGCTTTAACCTTTGATTTTGAAGTATATTCAGCAGCACAAAAACAATGGCTGGAAGTTAGTTCAATTTCTAATTTTGAAAGTTATCAAGCCAACAGACTAAAATGCCGTTATCGTGGAAAAGATAAAAAAATACATTTATGTCACACGTTAAATGGGAGTGCTTTAGCATTGCCAAGAATAGTTGCTGCTTTGATAGAAAATAACCAAACATCGGAGGGTATTCGAATTCCAAAAATACTAATTCCCTATACACAGTTTGATCTAATTTATTAAAAAACCAATGCATTCGAATTTTCATGCAAAACAACTAATCCTTCATTAATAATTTGATTTTGCGATCATCGAAATAGTCTTCTAGAGAGGGCAGAAAAAACAATAAAACTAAAATCAAATATATTAGTCGATGAAAGTGAACTTCTTCTTAAATATTAACAGATGACAATCCAAATCATAATCTTCTAAACTTAGTAATAGTAATAAAATAAATGATAAAAAACTCAAACGTTACACTATAATACCTAATGATTCTCTCCCTATATAGTAATTTTTTCAAAAAATATTAGATAAATCACTTGTAAAATTTTAATTTTCCATTTCAGTAAATTTAAACAAATTAAGATCTACTCTCCAAAAATTAATCAGTTGATTTCCTTCGCAGTAGTATTGTACAATAATTTACGTTTATAGTACCTATTAATAGTTTGCAATTATTTAAAAGAGGAAAAAGCCAAATTCAATTCATTACTCATTCCAATTTGTATCTTATTAATTACAAATTCACAACTTAATACGAAAAGATAGAGAAAACCTTATCCAAAAGAAGATGTACCTTTGCATTTTTTTTTAATTTTAAAATAAAAAAATACTTACTTAAAAAACAGACTCAATATAATCTCAACTAATCATAATTTCCAATATGAAAAATAGCAGAATTTTAAATGTACCTCCAAAAGAAAACAATTACTAAAAATGTAATTAAATAAGTATTTAAAGGACAGAAAGTAAATTACACTTATTCCGAATTTTATAGAGAACAACAAAAGTTTACAAAATTTTAGGAAATTATTGAAGCCTAAATACAATATAAATTAGTCAATGAAAAATAATGCAATTCTCCCTTATTCAAAGAGTTCAAAAACTTTATATATTAGCACTCTTATAAATAAATAACTACTTTTAATCATGAAAATACACAAAGAAGGGCATAATATCATTCTTACTGTTTTTTTTCTTTTAGTACTATTTAATATTGGATTTTGTTTTTTTACATTTCATGTTCTTCCCCATTTATTCATTCTAATAGTCTCTGTTTATCTCTTTTTTTTCATAACTAATTTCTTTAAAAATCCGAATCGTGTGTTCATAGGAAATACCAAAAATATTATCATATCTCCTGCGGATGGAAAAATAGTAGCTATTAAAGAAGTTTTTGAACATGATTTTTTTCAAGAAAAAAAAATACAGGTTTCTATATTTATGGGACTTAGTAATGCACATGTCAATTGGATACCAGTTGATGGAAAAGTTACATACTATGCACACCAAAACGGACAATATCAAGCTGCTTATCTTCCCAAATCTAGTATAAAAAATGAACGCTCAACAATAATAATAAAAAATTACAATGAAGAGTATATTATTGTGCGCCAAGTTGCTGGTTTAATAGCAAGGCGAATTATTACCTATATCAAACCTAATCAAGAATGTAAAATTAATGAACAGTTGGGATTTATTAAATTTGGTTCTCGTGTAGATTTATTTTTGCCTTTAACTTCAAAAATACTAGTAAGTCTTGAGCAAATAGTACAAGGCAACCGTACTATTATTGCTCATCTAAAATAAAACCTACAAAGAAAGTTAGATAGACAAGTAATCTAGCAATTTTTTCGCTTTCTTCTTTCCTATCAAAGAAATTACTTTTTCTTGTGGTACATATTTTATTTGCCTTATACTTTTGTACTTACTCAATAGTTTTCCTTTAGCAATAACGCCTATTCCATCTATATTATCTAATTCAGAAGTCAATTGACTACGACTTCTTTGGTTTCGATGAAAAGTAATTCCAAAACGGTGAGCTTCATTTCTCAAACATTGAATGAGTTTTAATCCTTCAGAATTTTTATCCAAATAAAGAGGAAGTGGATCATTTGGAAAATAGATTTCTTCTAAACGTTTAGCAATACCGATAATTGGAATCTTTCTATAAAGACCTACTACCTGCAAAGCATTTGTTGCTGCACGTAATTGTCCTTTTCCTCCATCAATAACAATCAAGTCAGGTAAAGACTGATGCTCTTCAATTAATCTATTGTAACGACGTAAAACAACCTCATACATAAACTGAAAATCATTCAATCCATTCACTGTCTTTATATTAAAATGTCGATAATCTCTCTTAGATGGTTTCGCTTTTTTAAATACAACACAAGAAGACACAGGGTGAAATCCTTGTATGTTAGAATTATCAAAGCATTCTATATGCACAGGTAAATTTTTTAAGTGTAATTCACTTTGAAGTGTTTTAAGAATACGTATTGAATTTTGCTCAGAATTCAACTTCTCAACTTTATTTAATTGATCTATTTTATATTGCTGAACATTCTTTTCAGATAAACAAAGTAATTTTTTCTTTTCTCCACGCTGTGGTATTGTAAAAATCAAATCGTCTACTTCCATTTCTGGATAAAAAGGAACAATAATTTCTTTTGCTTTACTTTCAAATCGCAATCGCAATTCCATAATTCCCATTGTCAAAATAGTTTCTTTAGATTCATCCAATTGCTTTTCATATTCTATCGTACAAACATTAACTATTGCACCTTCAATAATATGCAAATAATTAATATATGCTGACTGTTCATCTTCATCAAAAGAGTAAACATCTATGTTATTCAGATTTTGACTCACAACAATAGATTTAGAAGAATAATTTCCTAATATCTCATACTGCTTTCTTACAATTTCTGCTTCTTCAAACCTCATCTCTGTCGACAGATTTACCATTTTTCGATATAGTAATTTACTCACTTTTCTATATTCTCCCTTCAATATTTCCTTAGACAAATAAATATTTTCAGTATACTCCTCTTCCGTTTGCAACCCAATACAAGGAGCTAAACATTTTTTTATATGGTATTGCAAACAAACACGAAATTTCTTTTTTTTTATATTGTCTTGAGACAAAACATACTTACATGTTCGTATAGGATAAAGAGAACAAATAAGTTGCAACAAACATTTTACATTTGCTACAGAAGTATAAGGTCCATAATAACAAGAATTGTTGTTATTTTTTCTACGAGTAAGTTGAATGCGTGGGAAAGGTTCATCTTTCACTACTATCCAAGGATAAGTTCTATCATCTTTAAGTAGAATATTGTATCGTGGTTGATATTTTTTTATCAAATTGTTTTCTAAAAAAAGAGCATCTTCTCCTGACTCAACTACTAAATATTCAATACTTCTTATTTTTTGTACTAATATTTCAGTTTTAAGATTATCATGTGTTTTCTTAAAATAAGAAGATACCCGTTTCTTCAAATTTTTAGCTTTTCCGATATAGATAATTATACCATTTTCATCCAAATACATATAAACTCCTGGACATTCAGGTAAAGTAGAAAGAACAAAAGATAAATCGTTTTTATATGTTTTTTTCAATGTACTATTTTTAAATCAACGAATAAAATACATAGTTACTTACTAAAATTATTTTAATCATATGACAAGCATAAAATACAAGTCAAAAACTTAAAATAACAATACTATACTATTTATATAATATAATTTAATTTATTCCAAACAAAACATAACCAAATATATTCACTCAAATAAGAATAATGAAATAGAAAAGTAATATGGATTTTTTTTTAAAAAAAAAGTTTATATCTCATCTAATATTTTTTTCTCTATGACTCTAACATAGATTAGAATTCTAACAAAAATAGTTTAGGCTATTAATATTTAAATTTTTCTAAGAATAGATAAAAAACTGTTACAATTAGATCAAAACGCAAGCCCCCTCTTTCCCTAAATTCTCCACTCCACTTTGCAAAAAGTGAAGAGTAAAAGTACCACAACTAGTTAATAGTGTAAAGAAAACTCATTAAATTTATCATCATAAAAAACATTTACATACAATTTTGATCATACCCTCACAAGTCTTACTTATTTTCAATGAAATAACAGAGATGATACAAAAGAGATAATCATACTCTATATACTATAGATTTTTCAGGAAATCCAACAACTGTCTTGGATGATATTTATATACACAATCATTACAAAACAAAACATTTTACTTAAAACAATGGGATATAATTTCAATTAATATAGTAAATATATTGTCAGAATTGACTCAAAATTGAAAATAAACATCTCAATTTATTAACATTAAATTTGTATGTTTCCAACGTTCTTTATCTTTTTATCTTTATTGAAATACTGTATTTCAATTTCTCATCCAGTAAAAAATACAATAATCAATGTTGATTTCTTTCTTTACATATTTGGTAAAACATACAGCTTAGAAAAAATCTAAAAAATATGAAGAAACTTTTTTTTAGATTTTACTTCGTAGTTACAACTGCAGCATTAAACATTTGTATTTCTGTAATTAACTTCTCTTTAAATACTATATATACTTGAACAATATTAGAAAAATCATCAATAGATTCTCTATAAAAACTAATATACTCATTCGTTTTGCTCCCTTTAATCAAAAATCTGAATATCCTTCTTTTATTACTTCCTCAACCAATCCCTTCAACATGGTTTGAGCCTGTTTTTTCTCTGTGGCAATCCTACAAACAATCGATAGCTATTCTGACAAAAGTGAGCTAATCCAACATTCTCATCTCTAAAGAAAGATACCGTTCAAACCTGTTTGAACAGTCTATCCTTATACCAAAACCAATACAATTAACACGAATAAAACCAAAGGATGCAATCATGCCAATGCAAACTAATAATAACTCTTTCTTCATTTTTTACATAATCGCATTATCTTTTTTTATCGTAATACTAATAGGTATTTAGTTATTCCTTTAAATTTGTCTTTACAAAGACAATGTTTATTGTATATGTATAATGACTTGTTCTACCTTATTTTATTTTTTTATTTTACTACTCCTTCATTGCCCTTTTAGAAAATTCTGAGCATTAGATTAATTACAACATTACAAATAATTTTACAATTACGATTATATCCAAGCTTTTATGAACAAAATAATATAACAAGTAATGTTTTTTTTCATTTTTATTCTATGTAAAATACCTGATTCTAATAAATTAAATACCAATTTATTATTACAGTTCAAAACTAATTAATAAAATTGCAAATTTTATTAATTAGTTTTTTATTTTTGTTTCAAAATTGTTTTTACTTATTTTTATCTTTATTGGGTGAAACTTGTTTTTATTTATGGACAATTTAGGTGGTAGCCAACCCATTCAATCACTATTACCTGTTCAACTGCATTTGTCCTCAAAATTCATTTGTATTCTACTTATTATTAAATAGATTCATTGTTATCTCTGATCCAACAAGACAAAAGCTATAGATTATTTCTATTGCTTTTTCAATCTTGTTGAAGAGATATTTTTTTTCTTCTTTTGTAAAAGTATCTAATACATAATTAATTTGATGACCTGATAAAAAATTGTTACCAATACCAAAACGTAAACGAAAATAACAATCTGTTCCTAAAGTATATTGAATGTGTTTTAGCCCATTATGACCTCCGTCACTTCCCTTAGCTTTGAGACGCAAAGAACCGAACGGTAAATTTAAATCGTCTACCAATATTAGCAAATTTTCTATCCGAATATTTTCTTTCTGTAACCAGTAATGAATAGCATTTCCACTTAAATTCATACAAGTAGAAGGTTTAAGCAACAGAAGATACTCATTTTTTAATTTTAATGACGTCATAACCCCATATCTTTTTTTTACAAAAATGATATTAGATGCTTTAGCTAAAGCATCTAATATCATAAAGCCAGCGTTATGTCGGCTACCTTCATATTCTTGTCCGGAGTTACCTAAACCTACAATCAAATATTTCACACTTATTGAGAAACAGTAGTACCACGAGCAGCACGAGTTAACCTAACAGATGCCACTACATTATTTTTTGCATTTAATAATTCTAAATTGTTAAACGACAGCGCACCTACCTGAATCGTTTTTCCTAATCCTAATTTTTCTACATTAATTACCAATTTTTCAGGAAAATCTTTATAAAAACCTTTGACTTTTAATTTTCGAATCTCTAGAGAAAGTTTTCCCCCTGCTCTTACCCCTTCAGCCAACCCTTCTAATACAATCGGCAACTCAATAATTGTTGGTTTGTTTTCAAATATTCTTAAAAAATCTATATGCAATACTTCATCACTTACTGGATGAAATTGCACCTCTTTTAAAATAGAAAGATAACATTGTTCTTCGATATTTAAATATACTATGAACACATCAGAAGTGTATATTAAGTTACGAAGACTTTCTTTTGGTACATTAAAGTGCATTACACCTTCATTCCCACCATATAAAATACAAGGAACCAATAATTCCTTACGAAACGCCCTTACTGCTTTTTTTCCAAAAAAAAATCTCTTAAATCCTTTCAATTGAAATGTTTTCATTGCATAATTTCTATATGTTACTAAAAGTTAAGACATTCCCCCCCTTAACTTCCCATCAAACAAAACTTTTTAAATGTAAAGCAAAAATAATGATTATTTGTGAATAAAAATTTGTTAAAGTATAAATAATTTACTCAATACAAATTGTTATTACATTTTTTTCAGAAAGAGCAACAAGTGAAGCTTTACCTTTATAAATATTTTTTTCTGGGAAAAAATATTTAATAGTGCAGGCTACTATAGTAGTACAATTATTTTTTCCTTTTTTGATAACATTTTCTATAATTCAATGTTTAAAATGGTTGTTCAGAGAAATAGTCTACGTTTTTATTTACAAGCATATTAAAAATTCCCTAATAGTTATCTTCTATTGAAACCATTACACATGCAACACTAGAAAAATTCTCTTCCACAAAAAGGTTGAGATAAACGCTGTATACGAGGGAGTACAGCTTACAAGCAACTTATCTTCTTCTGATAATTCTTCCATATTCAAAATTGTAATAATATCTTGTTTTTCAATTTTTTATGGAATTAGAGTAATTGTTGTACTTTTTGGGTAGTATCATAATGTTATTGACCTAATATATTCGGATTTAAAACACGTGATGTAGAATTTAAAGAATCTACTGCTAGATAAATTTCTAATTCGGATATTTTCCTATCTAAATACAGTGGAGAACCATCAAGAAAAGTAAAAATAGTTAGCTGAAACAGGATTTGTTAAATCATCTGCAGGAATATACACTAATTAAATAGATGTAATAGAGCAATTTTTAGTCGAAGTAATGCGTTCTTGCTTTCCTTCAATTTCTGTTTCTAATATTAGCTAATAACCTACTTCCAAAAGTATATAATCTAAAAGAACAGATATCGAAGACTATCTCCAGGTAGTTCATTCATCTAAACGAAAATCAAAGTAACCTAGATTTTTCTAATTTTTCATAATCTATTCCAGACAAATCCCATTTTCCTCGTTTCATTCTTTCTATAGATTCTTTATCTATAACGAATAGTTCCTGATTCTATCATTTCACGAAATAAATCATTTCCTTCTCGTGTACACTCTCCTACTCCAGCAAATACAGAAATCTATGATATTTTTGCATGTTACTTATCTCCATTATTAATACAGTTTCTCTACTCCAGCACCACCAAATAACCCAATTTTTCCTTCTTTCAAATAAGGTACAAGTAAATTCAATAGCTTTAATAGCTATAAAAGAATTTCAATAGAAGTAGAAATATCTTTTAATATTTAAGCGAATTACATTTAAAAGTATCCCTTTCATCTGATTTTCTATAGGAACTAATATGGGACTCCCTAAATTGATAACCTTCATTTCACATACAATTTGTTTTTAGAATCCATAGCTATTGTATGAGCTGTATCCTCTCCAATATACTGCTACATTGTACCTCACCAATTAATATACCTTACATTAGAGTAAGGTATATTAATTGTAGTACATCATTAATTTTAGGCAGATTGCTCCCTGTATTTCAATACAAAAACATCAATAAAAGAACCTATTACTTACGAAATGTATCCAAAATTTTCAAGCATAGCTTTTAATGAAAAAACAAATAAAATGAACCAAGTACAATAAAACAAACTCCTATAAAAATTGAAGAAAATAAAAATAGCAATTTTCACTTATTAGAAATTTGTTTTGTATCTTTTAACTATGATTGCTTTTCCAAATGCTAAAATCAATTTAGGTCTTCATGTAATCAAAAAAAGACCAGATAGTTACCACGAGATAGAAACAATTTTCTGTCCTATTGATTTGTATGATATTTTAGAAATTATTCCAGCAACTCAAACAACATTTATTCAAAGTGGAAAATTAATAGATTGTGAATTGTCGGATAATTCAGTAATAAAGGCGTATCAATTATTGAAGAAATACTTCACTTTACCAGAAATAACTATCTATTTACGTAAAAATATTCCAATTAAATCTGGACTTGGCGGAGGAAGTAGTGATGCGGCTTTTATGCTTCACTTATTAAATAAGCTTGCCAAATTACATTTATCTATTGAACAATTGGGAACTTATGCAAAACAATTAGGATCAGATTGTCCATTTTTTATTCATAATAAGCCACTATTTGCAAAAGGAATAGGAACTACTTTTACACCAATAAAACTAAATTTAAAAAAATATTGTTTAGTTCTAGTAACTCCAAATATTCATATTTCCACAAAAGAAGCATATGCTAATATAACCCCTCGCAAACCTAGAAAATCTCTTATGAATACTATTCGATACCCAGATACATGGAAAAATTATTTAATTAACGATTTTGAAGAAAATGTATTTTCCATTTATCCAAAGATAAAAGAAATAAAAAAAGAATTGTATAATAAAGGAGCCATTTATGCAAGTATGTCAGGATCAGGTGATTCAATTTTTGGATTATTTGAAAAACCTTACTGTCCGATAAGAACATTTAGTCTTTCTATTCATAATTTTATCTAATTTAGAACGAATCATTTGCTTACGAATACCTACAATGTAATTAGTAAAAAGAATACCATTTAAATGATCATACTCATGCTGAATAATACGCGCAGGATAATTTGTAAAAATTTCATCTTGTAATTTAAAATTTTCGTCAAGATATTTTATTCTTATTTTATTATTCCGTATTATTTTTTCATGAACATCTGGAATTGAAAGACATCCTTCTTGCATCGAAATTTCACTACCAATTTTTTCCACTACTTGTGGATTGATAAAAATTTTTTTGAAATTTTCACTATCAAGTTTTTTTTCTAAAAAAAAACTTAAATCTATTACAAAAATTCGGTACTCAACCCCAATTTGAGGTGCAGCAATACCTACCCCTTTTGCGTTATACATGGTTTCAAACATATTATTCAATAAATCTTCTAAATAAGGATATTCTAAAGGAACATCTTTTGCCTCTTTACTTAATATAGGATGACCATATAAATAGACAGGGAGTATCATTTCCTCAGTAATTCCAAATAAGTTTGTAATAAAATACACGCACTCAACTTATCAACTAACCCTTTATCCTGTCTTTTTATTTTTTTTACACCACCTTCAATCATTATCCTGTGAGCTAAAATAGAAGTAAATCGTTCATCTATCATTCGTATTCCAATAAGTGGAACTATTATTTGTAATTTTTTTTTAAATTTCTCAACTCTTAACATATTCTCTGAATAAGTATAATCCATTTTCCTAGGTTCTCCTAGTACAAATAACTCCACATTATGATTTTTAATATAATTTTTAAGGTACATAATTACTTTGCAACTCAATACAATCACACTAGAACCTACAATCATTTTTAAAGGATCTGAAACAGCAATGCCTGTTCTTTTTTCCCCATAATCAATAGCGACTACTCTCCCCATAATCTTCCCTTTAAAATAAATATGCAAAAAAAGAAACTCATATCAGTATATCAATAATAAAATCAAAATATTTAAATAATTGGGATTCCTCGTTTGAAACTTTGACGCAGAGAAATTAATGTTTCTGTAGAAATAACTCCAGGAATTGCCTGTATACGATTGTTTAGTAACTCCATAAATTGCTCATTATCCTTTGCATACAATTTTATTAATATAGTATAAGGTCCTGTTATAAAATGACATTCTACTACCTCCGGAATTTTTTCTAATTCCGGAACCACATCTCTATACATAGAGCTACGTTCTAATTTTACTCCGATGTAAGCACAAGTATTATAATTTAAAAGTTTCGTATCTATCCGATAACCTGAACCAATTATCAATTTCAAATCTATCATTTTTTGAATACGCTGATGAACAGCCGCTCGTGACACATTGCAGATTTCTGCTACATCTTTAAACGGAATACGCGCATTCCGAGAAATGACTTTCAGAATTTTTCTATCTAATCTATCAATTTTTTCCATTATCTCTACTTTTTTTCACAACTCCAAGTAGCTCTATCTCAAAAATAAAGGAAGAGTACGAAACAAATAATACTTGCTTTGAACCGATCAACGTATGCAAGATAGTAAGGAGTATAGAAAATACATTTAGAATCTACAGATATCAACATATATATTTCTCAATCTTTGACTACTTCATTTTTTTTAAAAAAATCTTCCAACTTACCATTTTCCATAGAATTATAAAAACCTCACCTCTAAATATTCGCTCTAAGATAATCTATCCTTACCACATCATCAATCTCTAGCTTTAACCCTCTTCTTTCATTTATTACCTTAATATTTCAAACTACCAGAATGCAACACTCCCTCTTTGTTATATTTTATTCTTCTCAAGAAAATCCAGACTTTCTTTACACCAGTACATCATTCTTTAATATTAATTTTTTTTATATTATTCATAGTTATCTCAGCGTATATTCAAGCTTTTTGAATAAAAAATATTACCGTCATTTTAACAGTAGCTATATAACTTGCTGACAAATTTTCCCTACTCATAGTTTTCGTAGATTCATCATCAAACAATTATTCATTAACATACGGTGTAATCTGAACTTTTATTTGATATCCTAGCATTTTACAACCATAAAAGCGTTTTATTTTTTATCTAATTCTGTAACTGAATCAATATTTGCTCTCAACTTTTGGCATTTATTCATTACAAGAAAATGATATGAGTACTAAAGGAACTAGTAACAAAAGTAAAGAAACATTTACTAACTTTTTCATTTTCAAATCGATTTGCTAAATAAAATAAAAATCCGTTTACAAAAAAAACTTTTCTCGATAAAATTGTAAGCTATTGTAAATAGCTTACAACAAATTAAAGAATAATCTAAAATTTTAAATATACAATTATGGAGAATTAAAATATCCTCTATAATATAAGTTGCATTGTAGATTTGAAAAAAATCCAAAAAATAAGATTTGAGAAATTCATAATATTTGTAATTTTCAATGCAACCCCTGATTTCTCAACAAGTACAATCAAATATATCGCAACCAGTCGTTTACGAAAAAATTCATCAATTTTCAAAAAATTGATGAATTTTTCAATCAACAATATACAATTAACCTCTATAAAACCATTATTAAATAATATTTTTGTATATTATATTTCTCTAAGCATAGAAATTATCGATAGCAATAATTCCTAAATATAAAGCGCGTCCAATAGCCTCCTATAAACTATTAACTTTCAATTTAAGAAAAATATTTTTACGGTGAGTAATGATTGAATAGACACTCAAGGAACGTTGATTGTCAAGTTTTTTCATATTCACTCCAAGAGCAAGTTGACTGAATCCTCTTATTCAGATTGATTTGATTTTTATTGTTTTTATTCGTTGATATAATATATCTCTGTACCCTCTCAATACGAAAAACAATACTATCGCAAATAAAAAATCCTCCTTCCATAATAATATCAATCGCAAAAATAATCTTTTCTTTTAAATATCTTTTTAATAAAAAATTAAAATCACATTTACTGTAAATAAGATGTTTGAGAAAATTACCCTCAACTTCTTCAATAAAAAGGAAAAAATATGATGATGGAAACTCTTTACAGAAAGAAAACAAAATCATTCAAGCTTAAAAACTCAAAAAGAAAATAATCTAAGGTTACAGAACATACGGAAAAGAAGATAGCTTACAAATCAAATCCTGCCTATTTTCTTCCTCTAAAAAATGGAAAGGCGAGCTATTATTTTTTCAAAAAAATAAATATCTATTGCTTTCATATCTTGATTATCTATCAAAATAATAGAAATACGATTTTTCATAATTAATATTACTATTTAGTACAAATCAATGATCCAATTTGATAAATCGAGAAACTAATAATCCATGACAATAAAGTTGTATAAACAATAGTAAATAAAGCCCATTTCCATCCTCCAGATTCATTTTTAATAGATGCGATAGTAGCAATACATGGAAAGTATAACAAAATAAAAAACAATAAACTTAATACCTTCAATGGAGAAAAGACTGAATTACCATTTGCGTCCATCTCCATTTGTAAACGTTTTTTTAATAAGGAATTACCGTTCCTCCCATCGGCATAAAGAATTCCCAAAGTACTCACTATAACTTCTTTAGCTGGCATTCCAGAAATAAGACAAGTACTGATTTTCCAATCAAATCCTAAAGGTCTGACTAAAGGTTCAGTAAAACGACCAACACGACCAATAAAAGAATTTCGTTTTTGTTCTTCATTTTGCTGTTTTTTCATAAACAAGATTTGCTCTTTATTCTTATTTTGAATAATAAGTTTGGCTATCTGTTTTTCATAATATTGATTCCTTTTTTCATTTTGTGGAAAATATTCTAAAAACCAAACAATAATTGCAGCTACCAAAATAATTCCACTCATCTTTCTCAAATATTGAGAAATTTTACTCCATACATGACGTTGTATTGCTTTCCATGTTGGAAAACGATAAGGGGGAAGTTCCATTACAAATGGAATATCATCATCTTTTATCAAAAAAGATTTAAACAAAAGAGACATTAATATGACCAAAGATATTCCGGTAGTATATAATATAAAAAGCATAAATCCACCATAATTTGGGAAAAAAGCCCCTATTAAAAGAATATAAACTGGTAAACGTGCTGAACAAGATACTAATGGATTAATTAACATAGTAATCAATCTGGTATTGTATCCTTCTATTATTCTTGTACTCATAATAGCTGGAACATTACATCCAAATCCCATAATAAGTGGAATAAACGATTTCCCATGTAATCCTATTTTATGCATTAATTTATCCATAATAAAGGATGCTCGTGCCATATAACCTGTATCCTCCATAAATGATATAAAAAGATATAGAACAATAATATTTGGGAGAAATACAATAACATTACCAACACCTCCAATAATTCCATTGGTAAGTAAATCTTTTAAAGAGCTATCAATCATACAAACTTCAACATATTCATTTACTCTTTGTACTATCCATTCAATCAATTTCATAGGAAATTTACCAAAGAAAAAAGTACATTCAAACATGATGAACATCAGTGTAAAAAATATTGGATAACTCCAAAACTTATGCATAACTATCTTATCTATAAGATGTGTTAACTTCATTCGATCGATTTTTCCTTTTTGATACGTTTCTTTTAGGGCTCCTCGTATAAATCCATAACGAGCATTTGTGAAAACTGTTTCAGTAGTTTCTCTAAAATCATTTTCAATATAGTTGGCATAAATATCACGTTCAGTTAATATTTCTTTTACATTAGGGAAATGTTGAATGATTTTTTCTGTAAATTTGTCATACTCTAACAACTGAATGCTTAAATATCGGCGTGAAGTATCCTTCCCTAAGATGTCTTCTTTACGAATTATATCTTTAACGTGCTGAATTCCTATCTCTATTTCTGTCCCATAATTAATATGAATGTGTCGAACAATAGGAGCTTTTCTTTCGTACACTTCTATAACTTTATCAAAAAGTTCTTTAGTACCCTTCCCTAATCTAGCAACAGTTGGAACAATCGGACAGCCTATCATTTTAGCTAAATACTTGTAGTCAAATACATCTCCAGATTTTTCCAATTCATCGTACATATTCAAAGCAATAACCATAGTAGCATCCATATCTATTAATTGAGTAGTTAAATAGAGATTTCGTTCCAAATTAGACGCTACAACCACATTGATAATAATATCTGGAGGAGATTCAAAAATCTGATTACGAACACATATTTCCTCAGGAGAATAAGCTGATAAGGAATATGTTCCAGGTAAATCCACAAGATTAAATATATAATCTTTATATTTAATCTTTCCCTCCTTGGAATTAACTGTAACACCACTATAATTGCCAACCCGCTCATGTCTCCCTGTCGTTATGTTAAATAACGAAGTTTTACCAGAATTAGGATTGCCAACCAGAACTGTATTAATTATATGGTTTTGTTCACTTGCGGCTTTTAATAGTCTATCAGAATCTATAACCAAAGAGCAATGTTCTTCTTGAGAATGAGTTTGAATTTCTTCTTTAGTAACTACTTCTATCAATTCAGCTTCACTTTCTCGAAGAGAAACCTCATAACCCATAATTTTATATTTTGTTGGGTCTTGCAAAGGTGCTTTGACAAGCACTTCTGTTTCTTGACCGTACACAAAACCCATTTCCATAATTCGCCTACGAAAATGCCCTCTTCCACAAATTTTAACAATAATCCCTTTTTGCCCAGGAAGTAAGTCTGATAGTTTCATATCAATAAATATAAATAGATTCCTAATATTCAAAATATTTATTACTCATTATAATCTATAACAGTGATTATATCAGTTTTATCATAAAAAAAATAAAATCACCAAATTTCATTACAATAAAAATTTACTATGGATTTGCAAGCTCTATGTTTAGAGATACATAGTAAATTGAGAGTGACAGCTGAAAGGCACTCAATAATGACAGAAATTTTTCTCTCTTGCTTAAGATATCGAACTACCACAAACATAAGAAAATTTGAACCACTACCCTGAGAATTTCCTTTGTCATTTTAAATTCTTCGAAACTCCCTATGCTCCCTAATTATAAAGGAGCGTGTTCTACTTGAATAAACTCACATAAAAAACATGTGCTAAACAGAAAGATAGTACCTTTTGGAGTGTAAAAATGCTAAAAATATTTGCGAATATAATTATTTTTTTATTCTTTTGTAATTCTTATTAAGAAAATCGTTCCAATTAGAATATCTCTTTTTTGAAATAGGAAAGTTATTTTGAAAAAAATGACATAACGCTGTAGCTAACCCATCAGTAGCATCTAGTTGTTTTTTTTTTGAAATCTTCAAATAGTGTTGTAGCATACCAGCTACCTGTTCTTT
The DNA here is from genome assembly GCF_055395615.1 of Azobacteroides sp. (SeqCode). NCBI lineage: Bacteria > Pseudomonadati > Bacteroidota > Bacteroidia > Bacteroidales > Azobacteroides (SeqCode) > Azobacteroides sp. (SeqCode). The sequence goes on from NZ_AP014701.1 coordinate 351,578, forward strand.
TGAAGCTTGTCCATTTCCAGTAATTGCCACTTTTATTTTAAGAGGAGCGTATTCATAAACAGAAATATTACGCGATAAAGCTGCTACTATTATTACCCCTTGGGCTCTTCCTAATTTAAGCATACTTTGTACATTTTCTCCTAAAAAAGGAGATTCAATTGCCAATTCAGCAGGAAGAAATTCATCTATTAATTCAATAATTCTATTAAAAATATGATAAAGACGTTGATAATGACTCTTATATTTATCTAATTCAAAAACTCCCATTTTTAATAAATAAGGGCTATTATTTGAGACTCGAATCAAACCATATCCCATTACATAAGTCCCAGGATCAATTCCTAAAATAATTTTTTCACTCTTCATAATTTTATTATCCAATTTCCTTACGTAATCGAGCAACTGGAATATTTAACTGTTCACGATATTTTGCAACCGTTCGACGGGCAATATAATAACCTTTCTCTTTCAATAAAATTGCTAAAATATCATCAGTAAATGGATTCTTTTTATTTTCATTCTCTACACAAGACTTTAAAGCAATTTTAATTTCACGAGTAGATATCTCTTCTCCTTTTTCATTCATTATAGCTTCAGAAAAAAAAAATCGTAATGGATAAATACCCAAATCAGTTTGGACATACTTATTAATAGTTGCTCTTGAAACTGTAGAAATATCATAACCACATAATTCAGAAACATCTTTTAATTTCATTGGTTTCAAAGTTTGCTCTTCTCCAGTCAAGAAAAAATCTCTCTGTATTTCAATAACAGCAAGCATTGTATTATATAAAGTAACGTTACGGTACTTAATTGCATCTATAAACCATAAAGCCGAATCTATTTTCCTTCTTACAAACGAAAATGCCTCTTTTTTTTCAAAACTCTTATTATCGATATATCCAAATAACATCTCACTATATCTTTCATTTACTTTCAATTTAGGTATATTTCTCTCTGTCATTGTAAAAAATAATTTCCCATTTATTATTTCTACAATAAAATCAGGTGTAATTTGAGCCAGTTTAGTTTCCATATTACTTCCCCACATATTACCAGGTTTAGGATTTAGGATAGTAATTTCTCTAATTATATTTCTTAAATCTTTCTCAGATATATTGTATATTTTGCAAATATTATCGTAATGCTTTTTTGCAAAAATTCCAAAATGTTTTTTTAAAATATCTATTACTAACCAACGTATTGAAGTCATTTTTTTTCTACATAGTTGTAAAAGCAAACATTCCTGTAAATCACTTGCACCTACACCAGGTGGATCTAATCCTTGAACAAATTGCAATATTTTCTTAACCGTAGGAACAGATATGTTTTGACCGAATTGGCAAGATATACCATCAGATAAAGTTTGATGGCTTTGACGAATGTATCCATCATCATCTATATTTCCAATTATATATTCACTTATTTTAATCTCTTCTTCAGACAACTCTTTTAATTTCAACTGTCTAAGAAGATATTCATGAAACGATTCAGATTCTGAATAAACCATTTCCCATTGGGAAGAAGATCTATGAGAAGGATGATTTTGATGAAAATCATAACTTCGCGTACCATTTTCTCTTAAATAATCTTCTAAAGGTTCGTTTGACTTATTTAATCTCTCTAGTAGAGCACGTTCGTCTATTTCTTGGTCTTGAACCTCCTCTAAAAGAGGATTTTCTTCCAATTCTCTATTAATTCTATTTTCTATTTCTAAAGAAGAAAGCTCCAATAATTTAATCTGTTGTATCTGTCGTGGAGAAAGTCTTTGTTGTAACCTATGTGAAAGCTGTTGTTTATTAATCATTTCTTCCGATATATCTCTCCAAAAATAAAGTAAACATTCTTCTTTAGTACATTAAAGATAAAGATATAGAAAAATCCTTTACTTTTGTTTTAACTGTTTATTATGAGTAATTATCATTTTTACAAAATTCTAAAACAATATTGGGGATATGATTTTTTTCGACCACTACAAGAAGAAATTATTACTTCTATTTATGAAAGAAATGATACACTTGGGTTAATGCCGACTGGTGGAGGAAAATCTTTGACTTTTCAATTACCAACCTTAGGTTCAGATGGGATTTGTATTGTTGTTACTCCTCTTATTGCTTTAATGAAAGACCAAGTAGATATTTTGAGAAAAAAGGGTATTAAAGCAGCAATGGTTCATTCTGGAATGAACCGAAAAGAAATAGTGATTACTCTCGAAAACTGTATTTTTGGCAATTACAAATTTCTTTATGTTGCTCCAGAACGTTTAGGAACGGAATTATTTCTAACTAAATTACTTGATATGAATATATATATAATTGCAGTGGACGAATCTCATTGTATTTCACAATGGGGATATGACTTTCGCCCTTCATATCTACAAATTGTAAAATTGCGAGATTTATTACCAGATGTACCTATTTTAGCCTTAACTGCTACTGCTACTACTGATGTAATTAATGATATCCAGGAAAAACTACATTTTAAGAAAAAAAACGGATCCAATGTTTTTCGTAAAAGTTTTGAACGAAAAAATATCGTTTATGAAGTTCATAGAACAGAAAATAAACTTTTTAAAGTTATTAAAACTATCAACAACATTTCTGGAAGTGGAATTATATATACGCGAAGTCGTAAAAAAACTAAAGAAATTGCAATAGAATTACAACGACAAGGTATCTCAGCTGATTTTTTTCATGCAGGATTAACTATTCAAGAAAAAATAAGAAAGCAAGACAGATGGAAATCTGGGAAATGCCGAGTGATTGTTTGTACAAACGCTTTTGGGATGGGTATAGATAAACCAGATGTAAAAGTAGTAGTTCATTTTGAGCTACCCTGTTCACTAGAAGAATATTTTCAAGAAACTGGGAGAGCAGGTAGAAACGGTGAAAAATCTTATGCAATAGCTCTATTTTCTAAGAGAGATGAATCTCTTTTGAAAAAACGAATCAAAGATAATTTCCCAGATAAAAAATTTATAAAAGATGTATATGAAAAATTAGCTTATTTTTTCGAAATAGGAATAGGTATGGGTATAAATACAAGGTATAACTTTGTCATAGAACAATTTTGTAAGGTTTATCATTACAGGATAGTTCACGTGTATAATACACTGAAAATTTTAGAGATGTCTGGATACATAGAATACATAATAGAAGAAACTGGTAAACAATCCAAATTAATCTTTAAAATTGATAGAAATGAATTATATCAAATAGGTGATTGTTCAAATAATAAATTGGATAATTTATTACAGGTCTTACTTCGTTCTTATACTGGACTCTTTAGCAGTTATACTTATATCAATGAAAAATTGCTTTCACAGAGGGCAAATATAACATTTGATGAAGTATATAAAAGTTTGAAATTGCTTTCTTCTCAGAATATCATTCATTATATTCCAATAAAAAAGGAACCTACAATTCATTATTTACGAAACAGAGAAGAATCAAAATATTTAAAGATTCCAGCACATGTATATGAAGAACGTTTAAACCGGTTAGAAGAAAAAATAAAAAAAGTAATTGATTATGGAACTTCCACAAAGAGTTGTCACAGCAAATTTTTACTCAATTATTTTGGAGAAAAAGAAGCCGATAATTGTGGACAGTGTAACATATGTCTATCTCAAAAAAAATAAAAACAATAATATTTTGTACTTCAATTCTTATGACTTTACTTAGAAACGACAATATTTTTCTTCGGGCATTAGAAATAGAAGACTTAAATATACTTTACGAATGGGAAAATAATACCGATATTTGGCATTATGGTTGTCTACAAGTGCCTTTTTCTCGATTTTCCCTACGAAAATATCTTTCAAATACTAACTCACAGGATATTTACCAGTCTCGACAATTACGATTAATGATTGTAGAGTATATATCCGATAAGCCTATCGGTACAATCGATTTATATGATCTTGACCCAATGAACCTTCGTGCTGGAATAGGTATCATTTTAGATACCAAATACAGAAGAAAAGGATTCGGATACGAATCCTTACAATTGATACAAGAATACGCTTTTCGTCTTTTACTATTGAAACAACTATATGCCTATATTCTTAAATCCAATATTCCAAGCTATGGATTATTTCGAAAAAGTGGATACAAAAAAGCAGGATTATTAAAATCGTGGATAAAAAAAACCAAAGGATTTACAGATGTATATCTTATGCAATTAATAAATGTTCACAACTAATTACTAGATAACTTATTCTTTCACATTTAAATTTTCTAAAAATTCTATCTCTTTTTGATTATAAGGAGTTGATTGGTATACATAGTAGTTCAACCAATTTTTAAAAAGTAAATTAGCATGTGCTACCCAACTAACCAAAATATTTTTAGTTGGATCATTGTCCTCATAATAGTTTTTCGGTATTTCAATTTGAATTCCTTTTTTTAAATCCCGCTGATATTCATCATGTAATGTATTTGGTGCATATTCTGCATGACCTGTCATAAATATTTCACGACCACAACGAGCTGAAACAATATGTACTCCAGATTCTTTCGATTCCACAAGCAATTTCAACTTAGGAACTTTAAGTATATCTTCTCTGCGTATCTCTGTATAACGGCTATGTGGAACAAAAAAATTAGTATCAAACCCACGAAAAAGAGGAATATTCATACTATTAATAGTATGTTTAAATACACCTAACATTTTTTTATTCAGTGGATATTTTGGAATTCCATAAAAATGATAGAGTCCAGCCTGTGCTGCCCAACAAATATACAACGTAGAGGTGACATGCTTATATGCCCAATCAAATATCTTCTGCAATTCATTCCAATAAGTAACCTTTTCAAAGTTCATCAATTCGAGCGGAGCACCAGTAATAATCATCCCATCATAATTTTCTTCACAGATATCTTCAAAATTTTTATAGAAAGCAGTCAAATGTTCCAAGGGAGTATTTTTACTTTGATGTTCTTTCATCTTAACAAAAGCAATATTTACTTGCAATGGATTATCTGAAAGTAGGCGGACAAAATCAGTTTCTGTTGCAATTTTAATAGGCATTAAATTTAAGATGGCAATTTTTAACGGACGAATATCCTGCATAGATGCTCTTAAATCATCCATTACAAAAATACCTTCTCGTTTAAGAATTTCTATTGCAGGAAAATGGCTGGGAAGATTTAGAGGCATGATATTTTAATCTTATATAAAAAAACGCTTTTTTCGAAAAAATAAATCTAAGAAATAATTGTTTTATTGTTATGCTCTGAACATTTCAATCAAAAATAATAAACCAATCTTCTATTCACTAATCCAATACTTTATCTCGAAATAAGTTCAATATTACGTTTGATAAACTTATTCAATGCTTTTCCTTTCAACAATCCGTTAGACAACAAAGCCAATTCTACCAATTGTTCAACAATACTTTTAGTGCTTTCTTTATTAGATTCTATCTTCTTTACCAATGGATCATCCAAATTAACAGTCATAGTATAAGAAATAGGTAGATCACCATAAAAATTCATTCCTGATTGCATCCCAGACATTTCCTTCATACGCCGTGTAAATTCATTTTGAGTGATTATTACAGGGTTCGTTTTTTCACCTAAATGCTCAAATCCTACAACGAAATCAACTTTTTCTATTGAAGGTATTACAGATTTAAATATTTCTACCAACACATTACGTTCTTCCTCTGTCAACTTGACTTCCTTATTTTCATTTTTTTTAATTAAATTGTCAATCACATCAGCATCAACTCGAACAAAGCGAGTTTTTTCTAACTTCTGCTCCAATGTGTTCATAAAATGGTTATCTAATTGTCCATCCATTATCAGTACATCATAACCTTTTTCTTTAGCTGCATCAACATAAGTATATTGTTCTTGTTGATTAGTTGTATAAAGATAAATAGTAGTCTTGTCTTTATCTGTTTGATTAGTTTCTATTAATGTTTTATATTCATCCAAAGTGAACTTTTTTTCGTCTGTATTTCTCAGCAAAACAAATTTCATCGCCCGTTCACAAAATTTTTCATCTGTAATCATACCATAATGGATAAAAATTTTTAAACTACTCCATTTCTCATCAAATTGAGAACGATTATTTTTAAAAATATCATCCAAGCGGTCAGCAACTTTTTTTGTAATGTAAGTAGAAATTTTTTTTACATTGCTATCCAATTGTAAATAAGAACGAGATACATTCAAAGGAATATCTGGAGAATCAATTATTCCATGTAATAAAGTTAAAAATTCAGGAACAATACCCTCCACTGAATCTGTCACATATACTTGATTGCAGTATAATTGAATTTTATTTTTTTGCAAATCTATTCCATTCCTTATTTTAGGAAAATACAATATCCCTGTCAAGTTAAATGGATAATCTACATTTAAGTGAATCCAAAAAAGTGGAGCTTCACCAAATGGATAAAGTACTTGGTAAAATTTAATATAATCCTCATCTTTTAGTTCCGATGGCTTACAAACCCACAAAGGATTAGTATCATTAATAATATTATCTTCCTCCAATTCTATTGATTTCCCATCTTTCCATTCCGTTTTTTTCCCAAATACAATGGGAATAGGCAAAAAATGGCAATATTTTTTCAATAACGATTCAATTTTATGTTTTTCAAGGAATTCTTTACATTCTTCACCTATATGAAGAATGATATCAGTTCCACGTGTTTCTCTTTGAACTTCAGTTAAAGTATATTCTGGTGAACCATCACACTCCCATTTTACTGCTGAAATACCTTCTTTCCATGATTTAGTAATAATTTCTACTTTTTCTGAAACCATAAATGCTGAATAAAATCCTAACCCAAAATGCCCAATAATCGAATTAACATTATCTTTATATTTATTTACAAAATCACTGGCACCAGAAAAAGCAATTTGATTAATATATCTTTCTATTTCCTCTATAGTTAAACCAATCCCTCTATCAGAAATAGTTAATGTTTTTTGCGCTTCGTCTATACTAATACAGATATTCAAGTTCCCTAAATCTTCTTTAAATTCTTCAACAGAGGCTAATGTTTTTAATTTTTGAGTCGCATCTACAGCATTGGAAACTAATTCACGCAGAAATATTTCATGATCACTATAAAGAAATTTTTTTATGATCGGAAAAATATTTTCGGTAGTCACACCAATATGACCAGTTTGTTTTTGTACACTCATAAATCTTTAAATTTTAGTTATATCCATTTTTATTTTCTTATCCTCTTCATTAAAATCAACAATAATAGTATCTCCCTCTTTTATAGAAGATTTGATTATTATATCTGCCAATTCATCTTCCAAATACTGCTGAATTACTCGCTTCAAAGGTCTCGCACCAAACTGTACATCATATGCCTGCAAAGCAATAAATTCCTTAACCTTATCAGTTATACTTAATTTATATTTTAATATCTCCACTCGTTCATAAAAGTCTTTCAATTCAAGTTCAACAATTTGACAAATATCTCTTTCATCTAAAGAATCAAATAATATAACATCATCCACACGATTCAGAAATTCAGGAGAAAATGTTTTATTCAAAGCCTTACGAATCACACTTTGTGAATATTTTTTATCTCCAATTTTCGTTTCAATTGCAAACCCAATACCACGTCCAAAATCTTTTAACTGTCGACTTCCTACATTGGAAGTCATTATTAAAACGGCGTTTTTAAAATCAATATGCCTTCCCAAACTATCAGTTAAACGACCTTCGTCCATTACTTGCAGCAACAAATTAAAAACATCAGTATGTGCTTTTTCTATTTCATCCAAAAGAATAACAGAATAAGGCCTACGTCGTACTTTTTCCGTCAATTGCCCACCTTCTTCATATCCAACATAACCTGGAGGTGCTCCGACTAAGCGAGAAACTGTAAACTTTTCTTTAAACTCCGACATATCAACACGAATCAAAGAATCTGCTGAACCAAATAAATACTCCGCAAGTTTTTTTGACAAATACGTTTTCCCTACACCAGTCGGACCAAGAAACATAAAACTACCAATAGGTTTATTTGGGTCTTTCAATCCTATACGATTACGTTGAATGGCCTTTACTATTTTTTGAACAGCTTCGTCTTGACCAATGACAACGGACTTAAGAATAGACTCCATTTCTGCCAATTTTTGATTTTCTGTTTTTTCAATGCGTTGTACTGGAATTCCAGTCATCATAGCAACTACTCTCTCCACTGTTTCTCCATTTACTATTTGACGATTTACCTGTAATTCTGCTTCCCAACGCGACTTAATAGTTTCTAATTCAAGAGATAAACGCCTTTCTTCATCACGAAACCCAGCAGCCACTTCAAAATTTTGAGATTTTACTGCCTGTAATTTACGTCCTTTAATTACTTCTATACATTTTTCCAGTTCTTCTATATTTTTCGGAACCACGATATTAGAAATATGTATTTTCGCTCCTGCCTCATCCATAGCATCAATAGCTTTATCTGGAAAATTACGATCATTAATATAACGTTCAGTTAATCTCACACACATATCTAAAGCCTCATTGGTATAGATTACATTATGATGATCTTCATACTGTTGCTTAATATTTTCTAATATTTGACGTGTTTCTTCTGCTGTTGTTGGCTCCACTATTATTTTTTGAAAACGTCTCTCCAAAGCTCCATCTTTCTCTATGTTACGATATTCGCTTAATGTAGTCGCTCCAATACATTGAATCTCACCTTTTGCCAAAGCAGGTTTTAAAATATTAGCAGCATCCATTGTTCCAGCTACACTACCAGTGCCAATAATTGTATGAATTTCGTCAATAAATAAAATAATATTCGGATTTTTTGAAAGTTCATTTAGTATGGCTTTTATCCTTTCTTCAAACTGCCCACGATATTTAGTTCCTGCTACCACAGCAGTCATATCTAGATTAATTATTCGTTTATTAAATAATACACGCGACACTCTCCGTTGTATAATACGAGAAGCCAATCCATCCACAATTGCAGATTTTCCAACACCAGGTTCACCAATAAGTACTGGATTATTTTTCTTCTTACGGCTTAAAATTTGAGACAATCGTTCAATCTCAACTTCTCTTCCGATAATAATGTCCAAACACCCTTCTTCAGACGCTTTAGTTAAATCTGTACCGAAACTATCAATTACTGGAGTATCATTAGTGTCATTAGTCGTACTGTTTCCTTTAGAAGTCTTCTTTCTTATATTTGAAGGACAGTCATCATCATCATCTTCATCATCTTCTTCTTCAAACATAGCCCCCATTTGAGGCAATGATTGCCTTTTTATAACTATCATATGTTCTCTCTTTTCTTCTTCTTTTTTTAAAAAAAATCTTTTCATAAAAGTTAAATATTTTTCAAGACCTACTACAGTGATTCCGCAAATAATATGCCATCCCAGAGATATTACTTAAAATGGCAGATGTTTATAATTATTAAGATTTTTTCAAATTTAAAAAATATTGACTACTTTTGTAGGTTGTAGTGTAGTGAATATGAACTCAAAATTAACACGTTTTCCTTTTTTTCTCATAATGTTATTTTCTTCTTGTGGGGAATACAACAAAATTTTAAAGAGTACTGATATTTTACTTTACAGCGAAAACAAAAAAATGTATGAAGATGGAAAAAGATACTTCGATGAGAAAAAATATACCCAAACCATTGTTTTATTCGAAAAAATAATCCCTCTAATGAGAGGTACAGTGTATATGAAGGAGTCTTTATACCTATTAGCTCTATCTTATTATATACAAAAAAATTATGCATCTGCTTCAGAATACTTTAAGAGTTATTACACCTCCTTTCCAAAAGGGGAACGAGCCGAATCCGCTCGTTTTTACTCAGCGTATAGTTTATATTTAAAATCTCCTGATGTTCATCTTGATCAGTCAGATACTTATAAAGCTATACAACAATTTCAGGATTTTTTAAAATATTATCCACAAAGCGAAAAAAAGGAAATAATACGGCACGTTTTATTATCCGAATTACAAGAGAAATTAGCTCTCAAAGAGCTAATAGCAACACGTCTGTATTATAGTTTAGGAAACTATAATCCGTATCCCTTTCCTGGTGGAAATTATCTCTCCTGCTTCATTACTGCTCAAAATGCTTTACAATCTTATCCTTTTTCAAAATACAGAGAAGATTTTATGTACTATATTTTTATAGCTAAGTATGAAATGGCACTACAAAATATAAAAGAAGGAAAAAAATCTCTATATCGTGATGTGACTAATGAATATAATTCTTACATTAACGAATTTCCTTCAGGTAAACATCTGAAGGAAATTCAAAAATCATACAACAACTATGCGAGTATAACTAAAAAAGTTTAATCACAAATTAATTCAATTAATACTTTTATTAAAAAACCCCGAATCCTTCAGAAGTCAAAATTATATTATGGTTATATGTATGTAGAAAAAATAAAACAGTATATTTAAACACTAGATTTATGACTCAAAAAAAAGCATCGGCACTAAAAAATACAATTACTCGTGATATGAGGATACTTTCAGAAAAGACAGGAAATATTTATAAAAGTATCCGAGTTATTGGTAAACGAGCTAATCAAATTACTCTTGATTTTAAGAAAGATTTAGAGGAAAAATTACAAGAATTTTCTTCTTATTTTGATACTTCATTAGAAGTATTTGAGAATAAGGAACGAATAGAAATTTCTCGTTTTTTTGAACGCCGCCCAAAACCTACATTACTTGCTACTCAAGAATTTTTAGAAGATAAATTCTATTATCACGATGTTGAAATAGAAAACACAATGGAAGAATAAATGATACAACGAATTCAAACAGTCTGGCTTCTTCTAATTGTTATTCTTTTAATTATAGTAACATCTATTATGAGAACTCGACTTGAAGTATTTAGAATACTACTTATTGAGAATGGATTAATAATAATAGCATCCATTGTTACTATTTTTCTTTACAAAAACAGGCTATTACAGATAGGTATCTGTAGTTCTAGTTTCATTCTTTTACTTATTTCCTTTGCTACTCTCTTATTGTATAGTCTATGGTGGATATCTATACTTCTTTTGATCGCTATATTAATGGATATATTTGCTATTCGAGCAATCAAAAAAGATGAAAAATTAATTCGTTCTTTGAACCGATTAAGGTAATGTATTATCATACAAATAGACATGTCTATCTACCTATAATCATCATTTTAATAATAATTTTATTCTGTTGTAATCTTTTTTACGGTTCAGTCTCCATTCCTGTTTCAGGAGTAATAGATGTTTTTTTAAGAAAAAAAGTAGAATATTCTATATGGGAAAATATAGTTTTACAATCACGTTTGCCTCAGGCAATAACAGCCTTATTAGCCGGTTCAGCACTATCCGTTGTAGGACTAATACTTCAAACCCTATTTCGAAATTCATTAGTAAGTCCTGATATTTTAGGTATAAGTAATGGAGCCAATCTAGGAGTTGCCGTAGTCTTGCTGTATTTCAAAAATAGTCTAAACTTTTCTTTAAAATTTGACTTATCTACGGTTTTAGCTGCTCTTATAGGTGCTTTGGGAACGTTGATACTCATTTTATATTTCTCGGTTAAAGTCAAAAACAATAGTATGATTATAATCATTGGAATAATGGTTAGTTACTTGACTTCTTCTGGAATTTCTATATTAAATTCATTTTCCTATTCAGAGAGCATTCGTTCGTATGTATTTTGGGAATTAGGAAGTTTTTCAGATATTTCTATTAGCGAGTTACCCTTTTTTAGTGTAAGTATTTTAATTGGTTTATCTACTACTATTTTTTTAATAAAATCATTAAATTCGCTATTATTGGGTGAATATTACGCTATTAATTTGGGAGTTAATATAAAAAAAATACGTGTTTTAATTCTTCTTGTTACAGGTTTTTTAATTGCCGTAGTAACTTCCTTTTGCGGTCCAATTAATTTTATAGGGCTAGTTGTTCCTCATATTGCTCGAATAATTTTAAGAGAATCCAATTTGCAATTATTACTTCCTACAACAATTCTTTTAGGTTCTGCTACGGCTCTCTTATGCAATTTAATGACTATTGTTCCATTCATCAACAACTTACTCCCTTTAAATGCAGTTACCCCTTTGCTTGGAGCACCTATTATAATGTATATTATCTGGAATAAAAAAGTCAATATTTCAGATAGATGACTATAAATATTTGGTTAAATAGGATAAAAATACTTACTTCGTATTTAATGGAGCAGAGCTGTGGTTCCTTGGCCGAGTGGTTAGGCGCCGGTCTGCAAAACCGTCTACGGCGGTTCAAATCCGCCAGGAACCTCTACTTAACTCGAAAATATATATTGTTTAGTTTTCTAATTTTTTAAATGTGAAAATCCTTTTTCAAAAGGTTGTTGTCGTGTCAGAATACTTACAATACTAGATTTAATGAGAGACTAACCTAATTAAATATTCACTTAAAATGGATCAAATGCAGAATATGTCAAAAAAGAAGAAGTAATATGGAAAAAGCTTTACTGTTTTTTAGAATATTTTGGTACTGTACATGAGCTGGTAGAAGTTCAAGATAGAGGATACTTTCGTTATCGGTTACTGTAATCCTTTAACATAAGGTAATAGGGCGTGACACTAGTCTATAGTATTTAGTTAAAATCCCTTTAAAGTACAACTCGTTCAAGTCATTTTGCAGATATTATGATGTTTCCTTTCTACAGAACAATGTTTCCATGAATATTGAAAGTTTATAAATTCAGAATACTAGAAAACAAAGTAATGCATGATTTCATTTTGGACTATATAGTCGAGAAAAAACTGAAACATTGTTATATCAGTGGTCAATGCCAAATTAATGGAAAATATAATTGAGTTCTTGGTGGGCTGTCCAGGTGAGCTCTACAATCAATTGACGATATAGTGTGTCGTTTTTCCACCTTCAAAGTTGAAACTACGAAATTAAAGCTTATTATAAGCTAAAAATTCTAACGTATACTCTTGACTTTTACGACTTCGTTGGTGACATTGTAAATAAAACTATTTGACTATTTAAATATAAATGCAAAACAAAGGATTTATTAAATTTCTTTCCGTTTCACTTACTTTGATAAGTTTATTTTATTTGTCATTTACATTTGTAACAAACAAATATTATAAACAAGCAAAAGAATATTCCGGTGGAAGACCAGATTTAGAAAATCAATACCTTGATTCTTTATCTAAAGAGAAAATTTGGTTAGGGTATTCCTTAGAAAAATGCCGATCTATGGAAATAAATTTGGGACTTGATTTAAAAGGAGGTATGAATGTGATTATGGAAATAGCAGCATCTGATATCTTAAAATCTCTTTCCAATAATAATCCAGATCCTGTTTTTAACCAAGCTCTCAATAAAGCTACTAAGTTACAAAGTAGAGGGCAAAACAATTTTATATCTGCCTTTGCTCTTGCATATAAGGAATTGGATCCAAAGGCAAAACTATCTGCAATTTTTAGCACATATGAATTGAAAGAAAAAATTTGTGCACAAAGTACAAATGAGGAAATTATAGCTGTCTTACGAACTGAATTAAAAAATGCTTATGACAATTCATTTAATATTTTGCGTAACCGTATCGATAAATTTGGTATAGCAGCTCCAAATATTCAAAGACTAGACAAAGAGGGATTTATCTCCATAGAACTCCCAGGAGTAAAAGATCCAGGCCGTGTACGTGAATTATTGCAAGGAACTGCTAATCTTGAATTTTGGGAAACTTATTCAGAATCAGAAATTCATCAAACTTTGATTCTTGCTAATAATATTATAAGAGATTCCATACAACTTGCAAATCAACATTCTAATTCTACTAATAGAACAATAAAGAATTCAATTACTAAAGAAATTTCACCACAATTAAAAGAGATGTATGTAAAAGACGAAAATGTTGTTAAAGATTCGCAATATCCTTTATTTGAATTATTGAGGTTAAGTCCAAGTAAACCAAGTCAAATGTGTGTTGTTGCTTCTGTAAAAAAGAATGAAAAGCTAAAAATTGATGCTTATTTAGAAAATTCTAAAGTAAAAACTTTGCTAGATGCTAATTGTATTAGTTTAAAATGGAGTGTGAAACCTTTATCAAAAAAAAATGATTTGTATGATCTGATTGCATTAAAAGTCAATTATATTGATAACAAACCCAAACCTATATTAGGTGGAGATATCATTCAAGATGCTAGTGATCATTTTGGACAAAATTCCCATTATGCCGAGGTAAGTATGACTATGAAAAGTGAAGCAGCCAAAGTGTGGGCAAGACTAACAAAAGATAACCTTGGCAAAGCAATAGCAATAACCTTGGATGATGCTGTTTATTCATTTCCAACAGTTAGTAATGAAATTACCGATGGCTCTTCTCGAATCACAGGGGATTTCACTTCTGAACAAGCCAAAGATTTGGTAAATGTATTGAAATCTGGTAGAATGTCTACTCGTGCTAATATAATTCAAGAAGAGATTATTGGACCCTCATTAGGGAAACAAGCTATTAATCAGGGAATTATTTCATTTATCATTGCTTTAGTTATTTTGGTACTTTATTTGATATTTATGTATAATTGGCTCCCAGGATTAATTGCTAGTAGTGCATTAATACTCAATCTTTTTTTCTCTTTAGGAGTTATGGCTTCTTTTCATGTTGTATTAACTCTTTCTGGAATTGCTGGCATTGTATTATCACTTGCTATAGCGGTAGATGCAAATGTTTTAATCTACGAACGTATCAAAGAAGAGATACGTGGAGGCAAAGTATTAAAGAAAGCAATAGAAGAAGGATATGGAAAAGCTTTTTCTGCTATTTTTGACGCTAACCTTACTTCTCTTATCACTGGTATCATTCTTTTAGCATTTGGTACGGGACCTATTCGTGGTTTTGCTTTTACATTAATTATAGGTATTGGGATTTCATTTTTTACAACAATTTTTATAACTCATTTAGCCTATGAAACTCTTTTATTGAAGGGTAAATTGCAAAATCTTACATTTATAACTAAACTGTCTAAGAACTTCCTTGTAAGTCCAAATTTTAATTTTCTGAAAAAATTAAGGTTACTATATATTTTTCTATCAGTTATCGTTGTTGTTTCTACTGTTATATTTTTATTCAGAGGTCTAAATCAAGGAATTGATTATACAGGGGGGCGTAACTACGTCATTAAATTTGAACAACCTGTTAATACTGTTCGAGTACAAAAGTTATTACGCCCATATTTTGAAAAGCATATACCAAGTGTAATAACACTTGGTACAAGTAATCAAGTACGAATTTCTACTAATTATATGATCGAATCTAATAATTTTTCTGTAGATAGTATTATTCAATTTAAATTGTATAAAGGTTTGACCCCCTTATTACTTTCAGGAACCACCCACAACCAATTCACAAACAATTATATCCAAAGTCAGCAAAGGGTAGGGCCAAGCATCGCTGACAACCTAAAACAAAAAGCAATTTGGGCTGTTGGGATATCATTGCTGGCAATTAGTTTTTATATTTTGTTACGATTTAGAGATATTTCCTATTCGATTAGTTCTATTGCTGCTCTTACATTCGATATTTTATTTATTTTAGGCATGTATGCCCTCCTGTGGGGTTTTGTTCCATTTTCTTTGGAAGTAGATCAAACTTTTATAGGAGCAGTACTCACAGTAGTAGGATATTCCATCAATGATAAAGTAGTTATTTTTGATCGTGTTCGAGAGTATACTCGTTTATATTCTCAAAAAAATAAATTTGAAATTTTTAATAATTCGCTGAATTCTACTTTAGACAGAACTTTTAATACATCTATGAGTACTTTATTAGTACTCATAATAATTTTCTTTTTCGGTGGTGAATCTATCCGTAGTTTTTCTTTTGCAATGATATTAGGCGTAATTATCGGCACGTTTTCTTCATTGTTTATTGCAGCACCAATTGCATATGAAATACAAATAAAGAAAAAGAAAAAAAATCAATAAAACTAAAGAAAATTTACTCTTTAGGATATTCACGAAATACTAGTATTTTTGTCATATCTTCTTGAAGATGATTTATTTCAACAGTAAATTGATTCTCTGTTGCTTCATTAAGCGTTCCTTCCCACCAATAATTCAGTATTCGATTCTTTAAAGGATAAGCTAAATTAATAGAAGAAATAGGAACGTTAGGAGTAAGATTAAAAATGGATACTTGTTGTTTTGGGTAACTTTCAAAAGTTGTCGTTTTTTCTACAGAAACAAAAACACCATAATCAGTCAATAGTTGTATTTTCATATCTCTTACAAATCTCGCTAACAAAGCAATATTCCCTAGAGTATGATCTTCTCGTTCTCCAGTAGCACCTATAATTGTAATTTCATCTAACGCTTGTTTCTGATAACAAAAATCTAATGCTTTTGTTAAATCATTTGTTTCTTGAGAAAAATCTTCAACAAGATTAATAAAAAAATACTCCTTTACTTCATCAGATACACTATCCATATCTCCAATAATAAAACTTGGATTTAATCCATATTTTACAAGACGTTGTGCTGCACCATCACAACAAACTATCTTTTCTGCCCCTTTCAAAGAAGATAATGGAATTTTGTGTGTAGGGAAAGCTCCATTAGCAAGCACTATCCATTTGTTTTTTCGAAAAAGAGGAACTATCATAATTTTTAATTGCTTGCTTTCTCCAAAAAGTATATCCAAAAATAGCAGAAATGGTAAAAACAATATATAAAAAAGCACTTGGGTACATTTCTTTACAAAGAAATGAAACAAATAACAATACATCGGAAATCAGCCATAAAAACCAAGATTCTATAATTTTTTTTGCAGTCATCCATGCAGCAATGACATTTAGTGTAGCAATCAACGCATCTAATGAATTATGCATATCAGTAAATACAACAAGGAAGAATTCTATCACTACCCAAATAAAAACCCCAATTAAAATTAATTTCAATATTAATTCTTTTTTTATAAAACGAAATGAAAGACTTTTTTTACTTTTAGTGAATTTCCAACAATATAACCCATAAAATGACATGACAATATTACAAAAACAGAATCCTGTGCAAGCATACAAATTAGAAATAAAATTGATATAAATGTAGAAAAAAGAACTAATGATACTGAGAACCCAACCTATCCATTTATTAGCTATAAACAAAGGTAACATTATCAATGTAACGATAACTCCTAATAACTCTATCCAGTTTTTAGCGAGCCACACAACAAAGTGAACTACTGTTAAAGGTATCATGAATACAAATTATATTGATTTTTACAAAAAAATTACTCAAACTCCACATATATAACATACCTCCACAAAAAAAGTAACAATTTGAGACTGTATGCTTTCTATTCACTATGTGAACAACTACAATTACTCACAGAAATTAAATTTTCAAACATCTGCAAAAGCAAAGATATCTCTTTTGTCTAAGAGATATCCTTGCTTCAATTGTCTTTATAGAACATTCATCCTTTAGTAATTGCTTCGGAAGGACAGACACTTGCACATGAACCACATTCAGTACAAGAATTTTCATCTATTGAATAGATGTCTCCTTCAGATATAGCCTCAACCGGACACTCACTAATGCAAGTACCACAAGCAATACAATCTTTTGAAATAGTGTAAGCCATTTTTTTTAAAATTAAAAGTTACCTTCTTGTGAAGTAAGACAAAACTAATGAAATTACAAAATTTTTTAAGTGAGATTTTCTATTTAAGTATGTAAGTTAAATTATTTGTATATTTACAAATCTTAAAAAGGTTAAGATTTAGGTGTAAAGATTGGAAAATTTGAATAAAAAAATGATTAAAAAAGAAAAAAAAAACTTAGAAGAATACAAAGCTGGTAATATTCAAATATTGGAAGGATTGGAAGCTGTACGAAAAAGACCAGCAATGTATATTGGTGATATTAGTCAAAAAGGATTACATCATTTGGTACACGAGGTAGTAGATAATTCAATTGACGAAGCTTTGGCTGGTTATTGCAAAAATATACAAGTAACTATCAATGAGGATAATTCAATTACAGTTAAAGATGATGGACGTGGTATTCCAGTTGATTTTCATGAAAAAGAAAAAAAATCAGCATTAGAAGTTGTACTTACAGTTTTACATGCAGGAGGTAAGTTTGATAAAAATTCTTATAAAGTTTCTGGTGGTTTACATGGAGTAGGGGTTTCGTGTGTAAATGCATTATCAGCCTACTTAAAAGCAGAAGTACGGCGCGATGGAAAAATATATATCCAAGAATTTTCTTTTGGGAAAGCCATTAATGAATTGAAAATTGTTGGAAAGACGAGGGATAGGGGAACTGCAATCACTTTTAAACCGGATGATTCTATATTCGTTGTTACAGAATATAAGTATGATATTTTGTCAAGTCGTTTGCGAGAGTTGTCATTTCTTAATACAAGCGTAAATTTAGAACTAACAGATAAGCGTGTCTTACTTGCCAATAATACTTTTAAACATGAAGTTTTCTATTCTTCTGAGGGATTAAAGGAATTTGTTAGATTTATTGATGCTGCCAAAGAGCCTTTAATTGGGAGAAATAATATTATTCATATTGTTACTGAGAAACAAGGCATTCCAGTAGAAATAGCGATGACCTATAATGCTTCCTACAATGAGAGTATTTCCTCTTATGTTAATAATATTAACACCATAGAACATGGTACACACGTTGCCGGATTTCGCCGTGCCTTAACTCGCACTTTGAAAAAGTATGCTTTAGATTCCAAATTGTTAGAAAAAGTAAAAATTGAAATAAGTTCTGATGATTTTCGAGAAGGTTTAACAGCGGTAATATCTGTCAAAATACAAGAACCTCAATTTGAAGGGCAAACTAAAACTAAATTAGGGAATAATGAAGCAATTGGAGCAGTAGATCAAGCAGTAGGTGAAGCATTAAATAATTATTTAGAAGAACATCCAAAGGAAACAAAAATTATTGTAGATAAAGTTATCTTAGCGGCGAAAGCACGTCATGCAGCTCGTAATGCACGGGAAATGGTTCAACGCAAGTCCCCTCTTGGAGGTGTCGGATTACCTGGCAAATTAGTTGACTGTTCAGATAAAAATCCAGAAAAATGTGAAATATTTCTAGTAGAAGGAGACTCTGCTGGGGGCACTGCTAAGCAAGGACGTGAACGAAAATATCAGGCAATTCTACCATTAAGAGGTAAAATATTAAATGTGGAAAAAGCTATACCTTATAAGGTATTAGATAATTCAGAAATTCGAAATATTTTTATAGCTTTAGGAGTCACCATTGGAACTTTTGAGGATAGTAAAGAATTAAATATGGAAAAATTAAGATATCACAAAGTAATTATTATGACTGATGCTGATGTAGATGGAAGTCATATCTCAACATTGATTCTTACATTTTTTTTCAGATACATGCGTCCAATGATTGAAAAAGGATATGTCTATATCGCTACGCCTCCACTCTATTTTCTGAAGAAGGGAAAAATAGAAAAATATTGTTGGACAAACCAACAACGACAAGCATTTATAGACAAATATGCTGGAAAAGATGAGAAACAGATTCATACACAAAGGTATAAAGGTTTAGGAGAAATGAATGCTCAACAATTGTGGGATACAACAATGAATCCTGTATTTCGTACATTAAGACAAATTACCATTGAAAACACAGTAGAAGCAGATCGTACATTCTCTGTACTTATGGGCGAAGATGTGGTTCCTCGACGAGAATTTATTGAACAAAATGCTATTTATGCTGATATTGATGCCTAATGATAAAAGAAATTGTTCTAATTGTTAGTTAGAAGAAATTGTGGAAATGAATATATGTAAGTAAAATTATAAATCATTTCATTATCAAATAATCAGATTTTTTACTTTTACCCTGTCTTTTTCTAGTTGTTTTTGTAGTTCTTGTAAACTATGAAAATGAATATCCGGACGGACAAACATTAAGAATTCTATTCGAATCTTTTCTCCGTAAATATCATTATCAAAATCAAAAATATTCACTTCAATTCTTTTTTCATTAGAAGTAGAAACAGTTGGTCTCTTACCGATATAAGCCATTCCAATATACTTTTCCCCTTTGATAAAAGTATGAATGGCGTATACTCCTTCACAAGGAATGATTTTCTCTTTATCATTGAGAAAAATATTAGCAGTAGGAAAATTAATAATTCTACCCAATCGATCCCCTTGTATTACTTTACCTTCTAAAGAATAATAATAGGAAAGCATATCAGCAGCCTTTCCTACCTTTCCTTCCATAAGTAATTGACGAATAAAAGTAGAACTGCTATGTATACTTTTTTTGGGAAACTTTTCTATTTGACTTACTTTCATTCCACAACTTTTTCCATATTCTACATATTGTTTATATCCATAGATTCTTCCCCTTCCAAATCTATGATCATATCCTACTAAAAGTTCTTTTACTTGCAATTGTTTGTGTAATACTTGTTGTACAAAATCTTGTGCAGTGACTTTTGAAAATTCTCGAGTGAAATCAATAATATAACAATAATCAATTCCAGTAGAGGATAATTTCCTTACTTTTTCTTCAAAAGTACTAAGAAGGGAAGGCTGATAATCTTTTTGTAATACTTTGAAAGGATGAATTGAAAAAGTGATGATAGCTGTTTTTAAATTCACTTCCATCGCGTATTCTTTCAATCGTTTTATAAGATATCGATGCCCAAGGTGTACTCCATCAAAAAAGCCAATTGTAGCAGCAGTTATTTCTTCTATTAAAGAGAAATCATATATAATTTTCATCAATATAGATAATTTTTAAAATTCATTTATTAATAAGTTGAAACTTTTTCTATTCAACAATTTTTGTAAACTAAATAAAATGAAGATGCTAATATTAAACAAAATACATAGGGAATTATAACTGGATTTAAATTTTGTGGCAACCAATGTTTTTCCAATAAAAATAGAATTAATAGTATTAAATTGCACCAGTGATACACAGTTATCCAATGAAAAGGTTTTTCAAGAAAATATCCTAAAAAAGCAATAAAATGGAATGGATGTAGCCAAAATACATTCCAATTAGAAGATTTACACGGATGATGAGAAAACAAAATAAATAACATAATTAAACATCCAGTAACAGTAGCTAAAAGAAACAAAAGTGCAGAGTACACTTTTATAACTATCAATATATTAAAAGCAATTTTTGATTTTTGACATTTCAGTAACTCTATGTATGTAACAATTATTATTGTTACATACAGGAAAAAAATCGACCAGCCAATTTGCATTGGTGAACTCAAAAATGATGAACAAATGTTTTTCTCATAATTAGATTGTAAAATTCTACGAGATGAAACAACAAGCGAAGCCCCTGAATTATATATAGAATTGTCTAATGCTTTTTTTAATTGCATGGGAAGAAATAGCGTTTCTCGATTACAAATAAGTTTATCTGCTTCACTTCCAATTAATAAATCAATACCAAAGGTCATCCAAAGATAGGGATAAGTACAAGAATGTATCAATTGGCGAACAGTTCTCGAATAATTACTGTCAGGAGTATCTAAATGACAACCTGTAGCTTTTTCAATAAGATTTCGTACTTTAGTAGTACAATTATCTTTCATAAAATTGTAACGATATATTCGATTTTCAGGTTGCAAATTAATAGATAGCATTTGTAAAAGGTATTTTTTACTTTTTGGAGAAAAATATAAAATCTGTTCTATTACATTAGCTTTTAATAAGCTATAATACTGGACAAATTGATAATATTCAATCGTACTAAGAAAATAATTAGTTTCTCCTTTAAGAAAACGATATAAAAAATGAGGAGTATTAAAATCAAAAGTTCCCCAATTAAAAACAACATCTATATCACATTTTGGATGATAGATTCGTAAAGCAGTATGTCCATAAACAGTATATACCTTGTTACTATAAGGCATAACGGTAAGTAAGCTTATTTGTAAGCTATCTACTTTGATAGCTTCAGACTTAAAAAACGTTGATGTATATATAAAAAAGAGGACAAAACACATCACTCTTTTCAGTACTAAATTGTTTCCCATTCTTTAAAAGCAAAATTAGACATGTAATTTTTAAAAAATTAAATTATTGTTTAAGCGAAACAATAACACTTCCTTATTTATTATTTTTATACAATGCGTAGAGGTATATTAAAATTATGAATATAATTATTGATCAAGGGAATACAACGTTCAAAATAGGACTATTTGATGGAAGAACAATAGTGAAAATTTTCCAAACAAAAAAAGTAAAACAAGAATGGTTGCTTTCTATTCTAGAAAATTATCTACCCAAAGCTGGTATATTATGTAGTACAAGAAAAGTGAGTAAATCTTTATTATCTCTACTTAATAAAAAAGTACTTCATTTTTATGAACTTAAAAGTAACTCACCTCTTCCATTATCGATAAATTATCAAACACCAAAAACTTTAGGAACAGATAGACTAGCTGCAGCAGTAGGAGCTTGGCATCAAAAAATCAATAATAATCTTTTGGTAATAGATATTGGTACAGCAATTACAATTGATTTTGTTGATAAAAGAGGAATATATGAAGGAGGAAATATTTCACTGGGATCTGCTATGAGACTAAATGCTTTACACTATTTCATAAAATTATTACCACAAGTAAGTGAAGAAGGAGATATTCCATTACGAGGGTATAATACAGAAACGGCTATACGAAGTGGTGTAATGGAAGGAATAGTACATGAGTTGAGATCATACATAGAAGAGTATGAAAAAGAAAAAAATGCTTTAACCTTTCTAACAGGGAGTAATATTACTTATTTTAAAAATAAACTAAAAAACACTATCTTCGTGGACAAATATTTAGTTCTTAAAGGTCTGAACGAAATATTGATTTATCAAAATTAAGGAATTAACATTAAATCAAAGACAAAAAATAATTATGTTATGGCAACAGAAACGAAAAAACAAATTGCTGCACTTATTGATTTAGATGGAGTAACTATCGATACTGAGTCGCAATATAGCATATTTTGGAAAGCAATAGGAGAAAAATATCAATTAGGAATAGAAAATTTTGAACAACTCACCAAAGGAAGGACGCCCTATGA
This sequence comes from Azobacteroides sp. (SeqCode), assembly GCF_055395615.1. NCBI lineage: Bacteria > Pseudomonadati > Bacteroidota > Bacteroidia > Bacteroidales > Azobacteroides (SeqCode) > Azobacteroides sp. (SeqCode). The sequence goes on from NZ_AP014701.1 coordinate 374,643, forward strand.
TGTTGTATCTCAATATTTTTCTCATTTACCAGAAGAAGAACAGAAAGGAATAGTACGAGAGAATCAGTTTTTTGAGACAAAGTTGGAAATAATACCTATTCATGGTGCATTAGATTTCCTAGCCAAATTGAGAAAAGATAATATACCTACTGGGTTAGTAACAAGTTCAGACAGTGCAAAACTCGCTTTTGTTTTTCAAAAACTGCCTATAAAACATTTTTTTAATACTATTGTCTCTGGTGACTGTATTACTTCCGGGAAACCTCACCCAATGTGTTACTTATTAGCAGCAAAAAATCTAGGCATAGATCCTCAGAATTGTATTGTATTTGAAGATTCCCGTAGTGGTATTAAAGCTGGAAATGCTGCAAATATGCGAGTAATTGGTTTGTCTACTACTCTTTCAGCTGAAAGTATCAAAGATGATTGCATAAAAGTAATACCAAACTTCCTAAATTTTCATTTTCCTTTTTAATTATTCATAAATTTCTGATTTTTTATCAAGACTTATCGCTTGTATCTAAAAAGAGAAGTTCTTCTATATTCTAAATATTTTTTAGAATATAGTATGAAAGACTGCAAGTTATTTACTTTGTCTCCCCAAAATAGATATCTCTAGATCAGAGAGATATAGTATAATGATTTCTATATCTTGCTATAAGATTTTTTAAAGATATTCAGAAAGAGAACCCAATAATAATCAACATAAATTCTCTAGCTATGCAATGCATAGCTACTATGGCATTATATGAAATTCCAAAAATGATTTTTTTTTACAGACTTGGATATATTATCATATCAACCTGAACAAAGTAAAACGAGTAAGAATTTATAAAATATCCAAATCATTTACATACGTATACTCGCATTTACTCTAGAAAAGAGTAAAATTTTTAAACAGAAAGAGACGACTTACAGAAAAAACAATACTTAAGAGTCTTGGAAAAAATATATAAAAACAACTGAAGCATATAGAGAAGTCTAAAATCATCTTCTTAATCAGTTACAAACTAACCAACTAACTGAAATTAAAAATACCTTGATAAAATCAGGATACTCATCCCTAAATATAAACAAATTTAAATTTCTAATAAAATTTTAATTTTGTCTTCTATATCACTTTTAGAAGCTCCACCAATATGCTTATCTAGCATTTTTCCATCTTTAAAGAAAAGGATTGTAGGTATACTTCGTATACCGTATTTATCTGACAATTCTTCATTTTGATCCACATTTACCTTTCCAATAATAACTTTTCCTTCATACTTCAGTGCAAGTTCTTCTATAAGAGAAGCAATCATTCGGCACGGGGAACACCACTCTGCCCAAAAATCTATTACCAAAAACTTGCACGAAACCAACAATTTACTGAAATTGTCATCGGTAATTTGTACTACCATAACTTTAAATTAAGCAAAGATCTTACTAGTTTTTTTATATTTAAATATTAATTAATCTCAAATTTTATTTTGTTTTCCTCCAAATACTGAACAAATCGCCTATCTATAGAGTACTTTTCATTTTCAGATGATGTCAATAGTATAGATATTTGTCTTTCTTTAGTATTATCCTCTATGCTAAAATCTAAAGAAATATCCCCATGCTTTTCTATTAGCATAGAAGATAGGTCATCTACTATTTTCTCATTTATCCGAAGCAAAGGTAATGAAATTGTTATTTTTTTCACAATATTTTTATCCAAAAGTTGGATAGACTTAATTTTAAACCTTACATTTTTAGATGAAACATTAGATATAAATGCACCTGTTATTAGCAAATACATATTAGAGTACCCATATTTACTATATTTAGTATAATCTTTTCCAAACAAAGGAATTTCTCTTCTTCCTGTAAAATCTTCCAACTTAAGAATGCCAAAGGGACTTCCTGTTTTCGTATACCCTTCTCTATAAGAAGTTACTATTCCACCTAGTATCAATTCTTTTCCCAACTGATTAACTTTAGCTTTTTCAAAATTATTTATTTTCAGTGTACATACATATTTCAATATAAGATAATATTTATCCAATGGATGCGATGAAAGATAAATGCCCAACAATTCTCTCTCTTTATTTAAAAATTCAATATTATTCAATGATTCTTCTAACGGAATTTCCGGTTTAGAAATTTCTACTAAATTGGAATTTCCAAATAAAGAATTGATAGTAAAATTTTTATCTGATTGAAATTTATTCCCATAGTTAATAAGTGTTTCAATAAACACTTCTCCCTTTAAATTTTTTGAAAAAAAATGGTTACGTTTCATCTCAATAAAATTATCAAAAGCTCCCGATAGGATTAATAATTCAATATTTTTTTTATTACAAGCAATAAGATTTATTCTTTCTATAAAATTAAAAATATTTTTGAATTTTCCATTTTTTTCTCGTTCTCTCACAATAGCTTCAATAGCACTTTTTCCTACTCCTTTAACTCCACCTAATCCAAAACAGATATTTCCTTCTTTATTTACTGTAAAATTCAATCTTGATTCATTTATATTAGGACCTACTACTTTAATTCCCATTGCATAGCATTCGTCCATAAATTTGGTAATTCCATTAATATCATTTCGATTATGTGTCAAATTCGCGGCCAAGAATTCTTTCGGATAATGAGCTTTTAGATAAGCTGTTTGATAAGAAATCCACGAATAACAGGTAGCATGAGACTTATTAAAAGCATATTCAGCAAATTTTGCCCAATCACTCCAAATTTTTTCTAATTTTTCTTTTGGCCCAAATCCTCTTTTAATTGCACCTCGTATAAATTTATCATGAAATTGTTCCATTTTATTCTTCAATTTTTTACCAATTGCCTTTCGTAATTCGTCAGATTGTCCACGTGAAAATCCAGCTAAATCACGACTCAACAGCATAACCTGTTCTTGATAAACAGTAATACCATATGTCTCTTTCAAACGAGATTCCATTTCTGGGAAATCGTAAGTAATATTCTTTTTCCCATGTTTCCTATTAATAAAATCAGGAATATAAGACATTGGTCCTGGACGGTAGAGCGCATTCATAGCAATCAAGTCTTCAAATTTAGTTGGTTTTAATTCTTTTAAATACTTTTGCATTCCAAGAGATTCAAATTGGAATATACCTATTGTTTCACCTTTACTATATAACCCATAAGTCAGCTTGTCGTTGCTTGGAATATAATCAATATCAATTGCTGTATTTTTAAACCTATTTATATTAGAAACAGTTTCTTTAATAATAGAGAGTGTCTTTAGTCCTAAAAAATCCATTTTAATTAAACCAATAGATTCAATAACCGACCCTTCATATTGAGTAATCAATACATCTTCATTCATACTTTTTTCTTTAGCAATAGCAAGAGGTAAAAAATTAGTCAAATCGTCTGCGCCAATAATAATTCCACAAGCATGTACTCCTGTGTGCCGAACTGTACCTTCCAACATTTCTGCATACTTTAATGTATCAGATAATTTTCTATCATTGGAATATCGTGCTGCTCGCAATTTAGAGACGTACTCTATACAATTCTTTATATTAACTTTGGGTGTTTGACCAAATTCGTTTTCTGGTAGACGATCCGGTATCAGTCTAGTCAGTTTATCTGTTTCAGCTATGGATAATCCTTGTACTCTTCCTACATCTCTTATGGAAGATTTAGTTGCCATTGTTCCATAAGTAACAATATGAGCCACTTTCTCTTTTCCATATTTTTCCGTTACCCAACGAACAATGTCTACACGCCCATCATCATCAAAATCTATATCAATATCAGGCATAGAAATACGGTCTGGATTTAAAAAACGCTCAAATAACAAACCATATTTCAAAGGATTTATATCCGTAATTTCCAAACAATAAGCAACTACTGAACCTGCCACTGAACCTCTTCCAGGCCCTACTGAAATACCAAGACTACGAGCTGCCTGGATAAAATCTTGAACTATTAAAAAATATCCAGGGAATCCCATTGTTTTCACAGTTTCCAATTCAAATTCTAAAGATTCAAAAATTTCATTTGAGATGGGATCCCCATAACGTTTTTTAGCTTTTTGAAAAGTCAATTCTTTTAGGTAATCTGCTTCCAATTTAATACGAATTACCTTTTCATATCCACCTAATTTATCAAATCGGGATTTATCTTCTTTGTTGAATTCTTTTCGCAATATTTCTTCAGTATATTTTGTACGATAAATTTCCTCTGTAGAAAAAGACTCTGGAATTGGGAAAATAGGCATAACAGCTTTTGAATCAATATTATAAAATTCTACTTTATCGGCAATTTCTACTGTATTACTTAAAGATTCTGGCAAATCAGAAAAAATTTCATTCATTTCTTCTATCGACTTAAACCATTCTTGCTTAGTATAACGCATTCGTTTAGGATCATCCAAATTCCTTCCTGTACCAAGACAAATCAATCTCTCATGAGCTTCTGCATGAACTTCTTCTACGAAATGTACATCATTAGTGCAAATGATTTTAGTATCAGTTTTTATTGCTAATTCTAACAAGGATTGATTTACAACAGTTTGCTTGGAATAAACATTTTGTTCTCCATTTTCTTTATCAGTTTGATGCCTTTGTAACTCCAAATAAAAATCATCAGAAAAAATTTCTTTAAACCAAAAAATAGTTTGCTCTGCTTCTAGTATACCATTTTTTTCTAATATTTTTTGAGGGATTTCTCCTCCAAGACAAGCTGAGGCTACAATTAATCCTTCACTATACTGCTCTAAAGATTTTTTATCAATACGAGGACGGCTATAAAAGCCTTCTATCCATGAAATGGAAACTAATTTGCAAAGATTTTTATAACCTTGTTTGTTTTTTGCAAGCAATATCAAATGCCATCCACTCAAATCTACTTTTTTAGATTTATCAAATCGTGTTTGACGAGCAACATAAGCCTCTACCCCAAGAATAGGCTTAATTTTTCGATCATCATTTAAATTCTTATTTTTTTTCTTAATGCAATCGTAAAATTCCTTAATTCCAAACATATTCCCATGGTCAGTAAGAGCAAGAGCTTTCATTCTGCAATCACAAGCTTTATTTACTAACCCTGTAATAGAAGACATGCCATCCAATTGCGAATAATAAGAATGAACATGCAGATGTACAAAAGATACCATCGTCTGTAAATATTAAATAATAGATAAATATGTAAAATCGCATATTTATTCAATTTTTTTTTGTATATCAACTGTTTAAAACATTTATGTAACAATTAAAATTGATAAATATATATATATAAGTTAATTTATAATTTAGAGCACAAAATACTCAAAAAGATAATTGTATCAAGATACATAGGATCTATAATAAATTTGTACCAAGTAAAAGACTTTAAGTATTAAAGTCTTTTATATCAAAAAATATCGATATAATAAATCATACCTTAATATCTTTTTATAAATGGAGAATTTCATTTTTTCTCTCAATGTAATTGCACCACTATTTATTTTAATGGCTGTTGGCTATTTTTCAAAATATATCAAATTTGTTAGTGAAGATTTTTTGCATCAATTAAATCGATTTGTATTTAACTTTTGCTTACCTATAATGTTATTTCGTGACATAAGGTTTTCTTACGAAGGAAATTTTTCTAATGTACAATTACTTTATATTATAATTGGTGGAACAATTTGTACAATTCTTCTATCCGTATTAATAATACCATTATTTATAAAAAGAAAAGGACAAATAGGAAGTATGATTCAAGGTATCTATCGTAGTAATGCTTTGATTTACGGATTCCCTATAGTTAAAAAAATGTATGGAAATATAGCAATAGGAGATATTTCTATGCTAATGTGCTTAATAATACCTCTATACAATATAGCAGCAATAATTATATTATCTTTTTTCTCTGAAGACAAAAAATGTAAAATAACATTTAAAAATATCGTACGAAATATTACTACAAATCCTTTAATAATTGGTAGTATGACAGGATTACTGAGTGGAATTAGCCAACTAAAATTTCCACAGATTATTGAGATACCTCTTGAACAATTGGCAGGGCTTGCTACACCTTTGGCATTATTCATTATGGGAGGAGATTTCAAAATCAAAAGCTTTCAAAGCAATATTATAAAAGTCATTACGGCAACTATTTTTCGTCTAATTATTATACCTATCAGTATAATAATTTTATGTATTTACTGGAAATTTAGTGGTATGGATTTAGCTATAGTATTGAGTTTTTTTGCAACACCTACAGCTATGGCAAGTTACATTATGGCAAAAAATATGAATAACGACCACGATCTAGCAGGCCAAATAGTTGTATTAACAACTATTTGTTCCTGTATTACAGTTTTTCTTTTTATTTATTTTTTACGAACTTATAGATATTTATAAAATAAAGTTTATTTTTCTTTATCTTCTCATGAGAAATTAAAGCCGTTATAGCTTAATTGGTAGAGCAACGCACTCGTAAAGCGTAGGTCATGAGTTCAAATCTCATTAACGGCTCTTCTTTTCTATATTTAATTTTTAAGTATAAGTGGAGCTTCCGGTCCAACATTAAAGAGCAAATCTATAATACTTAAATTGGACTGAAACCCATATTTATTTTTAAATACTTGATAATAAAATTTAAATTTTTTAATAAAAGGTGTTTTTTTGGGATGTATTTTCTCTCGTAAATTCAAATCGTCCATCTCTATATCTTTTATATACACAGAAGTGTAAGAAATACTAGGAGAAATATCCAATAACGAGCAAATTAATTCTCGTAATTGCTCATTAAAATCATATAAAAATCTTTGTTTCCTTTTATAAAAAGGGAACAAATCATCTTTGTAATACTGAAAAAAAGGACTGGAATTATAAGAAGAAACAATAGCGTTCCAATGTAAACGTTGCCAATTAATACATTCAGAAATACAAATATCTCGCATCAAACATTTGTGGGAACTAAATCTTACAGGAATACTCAGAGTTTGTAACCCATTTGCAGAGGCAATTATACAACGATTTCTATAGGTCTGTTTAATATAATTATCTTGTCTTTCAATAACTATATATTCTGTATTAGCTAGTTGTACATAATATTCAACAGGGGCTAAATAAGCAGTAGATAAGAAAACAGTTTTCTCACTCATTGATCCTTTACGAAGCGTAAAAAACGATTCCAACGAATTTTCCCATCCAACCAACCGCGATCTTTATCTATAGACATCAATATTAATAGTGGCTTCCCAACAATATGATCTTCAGGAACAAATCCCCAAGCTCTAGAATCCAATGAATTATGACGATTATCACCCATCATAAAATAATAATCATAATTGAAAGTATATTTACTTGTTTCAATATCATTAATAAAAATTTTATGATTTTTACAATCCTTACGAAGCGTATTCCTTTCATAATTAACAATACAACGTCTGTACAGCGCTAAATTTCTCTCATTCAAATCAATAGTTGTTCCTTTTTTAGGAATCCATATTGAACCAAAATTATCCCTAGTCCAACCCATATTATATCCATAAGGATATATATTTCCTCCAAAAAATTCTGGCTCAATATGAATAGATTTTACCCAATTTTTTCTTTTTAAAAGAAAAAAAGCTTCTTCAGTTAAAGGAAGATGATAAACTGGATTAAAATAACCATTTTTATCTGATTTTATACCCAAGAAATCAAAAACAGACGAAGCATTAATATTTTTACCACAAATCATCCATCTCATCTTATCATTGCAAAGCAATCGATCATCTTTATTAACTTTCAATCTTCTGAATTGCTCTTCAGACAAAAAAGATCCTTTAGTTTCAACAAAATAATTAAACTGTACGTATCTTGGATTTGGGAGCTTAATTCCATTAATATAAACAATATTGTTTTTTATCTGTAATGAATCTCCAGGCATACCAACACAACGTTTTACATAATTTTCTCTCCTATCTACAGGGCGACTTATAATTTTTCCGAATACATTTTTTTCTATATTTACACGTTCCCAACCAAATTGGTTTACTAAATCATAGTAATCGTAATTTTGATAATTAAATGCAACCGTATCTCCCGCAGGAAAATTAAATACAACAATATCTCCTCTTTTTATATTACCCAACCCTTTCAATCGTTTATAGCTCCAACAAGGGCAATCAAAATAAGATTTAGCATTAATAATAGGCAGAGTATGGTGAACCATTGGAAAAGCTAAAGGTGTATTAGGAACTCTTGGCCCATAGTTTACTTTACCAACAAAAAGATAATCTCCCACCAAAAGTGTTTTTTCTAATGAAGAAGTCGGAATTTTATAGTGCTGGAAAACAAAAATATGTATAAAATAAACAGCTATCAAAGCAAAAAAGATAGCATCCACCCATTCCATTATCTTTCTTAAGATGCTATTTCTTGATTGTTTCCATATACTCCATGGAATTATTTTCAGTATATAAATATCAAAGATTAATAACAATCCTCCCAAAATCCAATAATTATCATCCCAAATTACAAATAATATATATAAAATTGAAACAACGAATAGTTTAATCCATTGCAAAGAAGTTGTCTTTAATATTTGTTTTTTAACTCTATTCATTTTTTACTTCTTGCTTACTTTTACAATATTATATTTTTAACAAATCATCCATAGTTAAGAAGCCAGTTTTCCCTTGCGTATATTCAGCTGCTAAAACAGCTCCTAAGGCAAATCCCTTCCTGTTTTTAGCATTGTGTTGAATAGTAATAATATCTGTCTCAGATTCATAAACGATTGTATGAATACCTGGTACTTCTCCTTCTCTTTTTGAGTGAATAGACAGATTAGTAAAATCTTTACGATCAATATTTGCAGTTATTCCTTCTGCCAATGTAATAGCTGTTCCACTGGGAGTATCTAGCTTATGAATATGATGAATCTCTTCAAGAAAAACATCATATTGAGGAAAATCATTCATCATTTTTGCCAAAAACTTATTAAGAGCAAAAAAAAGATTAACTCCAATACTATAATTAGATGCATAAAAAAACGTTTGCCTATTCTCTTGACACTCCTTTTTAATTCTTTCTAAATGCTTCAACCAACCAGTAGTTCCTGTTACAACAGGAACATTTCTTTCAAAACATTTCATATAATTAATAAACGCTGTTTCAGGACGAGTAAATTCAATAGCTACATCAACACAATGAAGAAAATTGTCAGAATTAAAATCATCCTGATTATCTATATCTATAATAGACACAATATTATGCTTTCGTTTGTAAACTATTTTTTCTATCTCATGCCCCATTTTACCATAACCTATCAAAGCAATATTCATAAAATCTATTGTTTTTTCGCTAAAGGTAATAATTTATAAATAAAAACCCTCTATACTGTAAGACCTCATGAGGATTTATTTGAATTATTTAATAATAATAGTAATTTTACAAATGTCTAAACAAATTTGACAGGTCCTATAGCTCAGTTGGTCAGAGCACCTGACTCATAATCAGGGAGTCCCAGGTTCAAGTCCTGGTGGGACCACAGTAAAAAAATGGGTTCTCAGTCAAAAATATGAAAAGCTGTAGTATACCTTATATTTGTAAGACTTTGTTTACCAAAAGTGGTTATCAGAGCATTTTCTATCAAAAAATTTAAGCACTTTCAAAAAAATCCTGGTTAATGTGCATAGCAGTGCTAAGCAAAATGATTAACAGTTCTGAACTTATCCGTCGTTATCAGCAATTTGTTTTTCCTGCTTATTTTATATTACTAACTAAATATTTTTCATTTTTATATCATATTACTACATTTTACAATCAATTTTAACAAACAATATGGGGGGAAAAAAACTGCAAAAATTTAAAGAAATGGAAAAGTTTTCACACGTTTTTCAATATCCTTATACCTTTTCACAAAAAAAAAAAAATGAAATGAAAAGTAAATGGTGTAAAAATTTTTTTCAAAACAACCATTCCATTATTCTTGAACTCGGTTGTGGAAAAGGTGAGTATACAGTTAATTTAGCAAAAATGTTTCCAGAAAAAAATTTTATCGGAATAGATATTAAAGGAGCAAGAATATATTCAGGAGCTAAACAAACATTAAAAGAGGGTTTAAAAAATGTAGCATTTTTACGTACTCATATAGAATTTATCAATTGTTTCTTTGATCGAAATGAGGTATCAGAAATATGGATCACTTTCCCTGACCCACAAATAAAAAAGACAAATAAAAGACTCACATCTGCCAATTTTATGCAGTACTACAGTAATATTTTAGAAGATAATGGAATTATCCATTTAAAAACAGATAGTTGTTTTTTATTCAATTACACCTGCAAAATAATTCAATCTAACAATTTCCAAATACTGTTCCAGACAGATGATTTATATCAAAATTGCCTAACAGATAAAATACTTACTATTCAGACCTTTTATGAACAAAAATGGATTAAAAGAGGATTAAAAATTAAGTATATTTGTTTTATATGTAAAAAAAAAGAAAAATATATTGAACCAAAAATCAATATTAAATTAAATAAATATTAAAATTTTGGTAAAAAAAACTTCTCAAAAATATTTTTTCATTCTCAATAAAGTAGTACCATGTATTCGAAAATTGCCTTTTCTACAATCTCTTTTCTTAGAAATTAATAAAAACGAAATATGGTCTGTTATTGGACGAAATGGAAGTGGGAAAACATTATTGGCAAAGATAATAGCTGGGAGATGCAATATTATTGAAGGAGAGCTCACCTATTATTTCCCAGAAAACCCAGAGGAGGTGATTAAAATAGTTAATTTTCAATCTGTATATTCACTTGCTGATTTTCGGAAATTTTATTATCAAAAACGTTTCAATCATACAGAAACAGAATACTTACCTCTAACTAATTATTTATCTTATTCTGATCAGATAAAACAAATTTTTAATGTTGAAACATTAATATCTCATAGCCTTATTAATTTATCAAGTGGTGAACTTAAAAAGTTCTTAACTGCAAAAATTTTACTTGAACATCCCCGTATGATTATTTTCGATAATCCCTTTGTTGGCTTAGATACTAATGGACAGCAACAGTTTAATGAAATTTTTTATAGACTACATAAAAAAGGTATTCAGTTAATGTTTTTAGTATCATCTTTTAATGAAATACCTTCAATTACATCTCATATTTTAGAAATAGGTAATAATAATTTAGCTTCTATTTTCAAAGTAACAGAATGGAATCAAAAAAAAATAAATAACAAAGAAAATTTATCTGTTGATTGGCATTTATTTCCTCAGTCTATTTTCAATGACTCTAAAATAGTTGTAAAGATGGAAAATATAGATGTAACTTATAAAAACCAAACTATTATATACGGTATCAATTGGGAAATAAAGCAAGGTGAAAAATGGGCACTTTTAGGTGCTAACGGTTCTGGAAAATCAACTTTAATTAGTTATATATTTGCAGATAATCCAATTTCATACAGTAAGAATCTAATATTATTTGATCGAAAGCGCGGTACAGGTGAAAGCATTTGGGATATAAAAAAACGGATTGGTTTTACCTCTTCAGAGATGCATCTTTATTATAGGAAAAACATAACCTGTAAACAAGTAGTAGAGTCTGGATTTTTTGACAGTGTCGGTTTGTTTCAGAAATGTACAAAACAACAAATTATTATTACTAACTATTTATTTGATTTACTTCATATCAACCATTTACAAAATTTTTCTTTTCTGAAAATTTCCTCTGGAGAACAACGGCTAATACTTTTTATTCGTTCATTGGTCAAAAATCCAGAATTATTAATTCTAGACGAACCTTTTCATGGATTAGACGACGAAAACAAAAATCGTTGTTTACAAATCATAGAATCGTATAACAAACAACAAAACAAATCACTTGTGTTCGTTACTCACCAATTAGAAGAAATACCATCAAGTATCAATTTATTTTTTCGTTTGTAAACTTTTCTGTAACTTCTATGACTATATATGAATCCATTTTACATAAACAAAGTCCATCCGATGAGGCAAATCTTTATTGAAAGGATAAACTCTCACTCCATACCTAATGGTTCCAGAATGTAAAACCGGGAATTTGACTGTGAAGTACAATTTACTTCCTTCAATTTTTTCTAGTGTACCCATTTCTATCGTAATCAATTCTGCACCTACTAGATTTTTTCTCAACTGAACAATTTCTATTCTCAAATCAGCTTGAAGATTATGTTTATTTATTACTACACCTATTGAAATAACACTCCCAACCTCAATCCCTTCGGTGAAAACACCTTCATCATAATCAACAGAAATTATTTCTATTTCATTCCAATGATTTGCAACTTCCTCCTTCCAAACTACTAATTCTTTAGCTTTAGCAAAATCATCTTGTTTCAATCTCTCGGAACGATTAGCTAAGATATTATAAAAATAGTTAATATAATCATCAAACATCCGTTTAGTTGTATAATGAGGAGCTATTTGAGCTATTGAATTTTTTATATATTGTATCCATCCAACAGAATATCCTTTACTGTTTTTAGCATAAAAAAGTGGAATAATTTCATTTTCCAACAAAGAATAAATAGTAGCTGCGTCTAATTGATCTTGAAATTCACTATTTTTATAGGTGCATTTATCGGTTAACGCCCAACCGGCACCTTCTCGATAACCCTCATACCACCAACCATCCAAAACTGAGAAATTTAATACACCATTCATTTCAGCCTTTTGTCCAGATGTACCAGATGCTTCTAATGGACGAGTAGGAGTATTTAACCAAATATCCACTCCAGAAACTAAATATTTAGCCAAACGCATATCATAATTTTCAAGAAAAATAATTTTTCCCTGAAAATCAGGACGATGCGAAATATCTACAATATGTTTTATTAAACCTTGTCCTCCTCCATCAGCAGGATGTGCTTTCCCTGTAAATATGAATTGTACTGGATAATGTGGATTATTCAAAATTTTAGCAAGTCTATCTAAATTAGTAAATAATAGATGTGCTCGTTTGTAAGTAGCAAAACGCCTTCCAAAACCAATTAAAAGTGCATTTGAATCAATTTTATCTAAAATAGAAACCACTTTAAAAGGATCACCTTGATTTTTTAACCAATTATCTTTGAACGAATCTTTAATATAATTTATTAATCGTTTTTTTAGTGTCATACGGATGTTCCATATTTCTTCATCTTCTACCTGATAAATTTTCCTCCAAATTTTTACATTAGACTGGTCTTTATAGAAAGATTGCCCAAAATGTTTTTCATAACATTTACGCCATTCGGAAGCAGTCCAAGTAGGCATGTGGACTCCATTAGTTACATATCCAACGTGTAATTCTTGCGGATAATAACCTTTCCACAACGGAGCAAACATATATTTGGAGACTGTTCCATGTAGCTTGGAAACACCATTGGCTTCTTGACAAGTATTCAATGCAAAGACACTCATAGAAAAATCCTCTTGACTCCCAGAATTAGTTCTACCCATATCCATAAAATCTTGCCAACTGATACCTAATTTGGCAGGAAAATGATCCATATATTTACAAAATAAGCTTTCTTCAAAATGATCATGTCCTGCAGGTACTGGAGTATGACAAGTATATAAAGCAGAAGCTTTTAAAATTTCCAGAGCCTGACTAAAAGTTAATTTACTGTTTTGAACATAATCTACTAGACGTTGAACATTAATTAACGCAGCATGTCCTTCATTACAATGATATATTTGTTTTTTTATACCTAATTTATTCAACAAAATAATTCCACCTATACCCAAAAGATACTCTTGTTTAAGTCGGTCTTCTTTATTTCCACCATATAAACGAGAAGTGATACAACGATCCCATTCACTATTTTGTTCTAAATCAGTATCTAATAAATACAATTTAATACGACCTACATTCACCACCCATACATACGAATACACAACAAACGAGTTATAGAAAACTTCTATAACTAACGGTTGCCCATTTTCATCTGTCACTTGTCTAATGGGAAGTTGGTCAAAATGTTGAGCCTCATAATTAGCAATTTGCTGCCCATCTATAGACAAAGATTGCGTAAAATAACCATACCGATACAAAAAACCTACTGCAGTTAAATCAGCATGAATATCACTTGCTTCTTTAATATAATCTCCTGCTAAAATTCCCAAACCTCCTGAATAAATTTTTAATACATGGCTTAACCCATACTCCATGCTAAAATAAGCAATACTCGGTATATTTTTATTGTAAGGTTCATTCATATAAGTTTCAAACATGCCATACAATACTTTGATAGCTTTCATCAGAGTGGAATCTTTTGTAATAGCTTCTAAGTAGGAGAATGGAAGACTTTGTAGAAATAGAACAGGGTTTTCTTCTACTCTATTCCAAAGTTCTCTATCTATAGAAGTAAACAACTCTACTGCTTCATAGTTCCATGACCACCATATATTATGCGCAATTTCATCCAGCATTTTTAATTCATTTGGCAACTTAAAATAAGCATTAAATTTCTTCCATACAGGCTCATTTGCACAATTTGATTTGATTTTCATAATTTTTTCAGAAGCATTATTTATAATTTTCCCAAAGCAATATCATAAGCTCGCAAATAATATTTGATGAAATGAGACCATAGTGCTTTTCCTGGTAGAGTACTTATAGCTCCCTTTAATTTCATCTGATTGGGATTGTACTCCATAATATATTTAACAATTATATTTTTAATAGACTCGATCACCTCAAAGTAATTACTATCCGTTCGTTCTACAACTGCGACTCCCAAATCCAAAGTATTACTTTTTGCTCCATTTGATTTTGCCCATATACCAAAACCTGCAAGATTAGTTGTAATAGTAGGAACACGAAAAGCTACACTTTCCAATGGTGTATAGCCCCATGGTTCATAATATGAAGGAAATACAGTTAAATCCATTCCTATTAATAAATCATGATATGACATATTAAAAATACCGTCTTCACCATTCAAATACGAAGGAACAAAAATAAGCTTTACCTGACTATCATCTTCATTTGTAAAATTCAAACAACGGAGATATAGACAAATAGGATCAGATAGAGGATTCGCTAACTCATGCGTAATAAAAGAATTAGGTAAAGAAAACTGTGGGGAAACAGTATTTCTCAAACGTTTCTTTAAATCTTCTCTTACACTTTTCCAATATGCAGGAACTAACACGAAAGCAATAATTGAACGATCAAAATGAGTTTTTTTTAGTCTGTAAATGGTTTCAATAAAAACATCTATTCCTTTATTCCTATATTCATATCGTCCGGCTGTTGCTAACAAAAAAGTGTTTTTAGGAAAAAATGCTCCTATTAATTGTCTTGCAATATTAATAAGCACCATACGTGCTTTCATTCTTTTTATTTTAAACATTTGTTCTTTTGGGACAAAATCATAATTAAATCCGTTTGGAGTAATTATATCAGGTTTTTTTTCTAACAATTGAGTACATTCTTTTCCCGTAATTCCACTCACAGTTGAAAAACAATCAGCATAAAAAGCTGCTCGTTTTTCAAGAGTATGTTTACCTTGTATATTCAACTCATAAGCCATTTGATCTCCACTATAATTGTATAATTGATTATACAAAGGCTTGTTATTCTCACAAATAGAACGGCCAATAGAAGTGGCATGAGTAGTAAAAAACGTTGCGATAGTTGGAAGATAACTGTGAAGATAGAGGACGGTCATTCCAAGCATCCACTCATTCATATGAGCAACCACTTTCTTGTTTTGTAATTGAAAGAAATGATAAATACTTTTTATTACTTTATAAACAGCGTAAGCAAACATACAAGAATCATCATAATCTCCGCAAGCAACAGTAGAATCAATATTATATTTTTCCCACATTTGAAAATAAATAATATCTTTTTTTTCGTAAAAAGAAAAAAAATCAACTAAAATAGTTATTGGTTTCCCAGGAATATTCCAATAACCCACATTCACTTTTAAGCCTTCATTTTTATTAGCATATTTACTCCACTTATCCAATATTGTTTCGCTTTCAATAAATTCATCGTTGTTTTGTTTGTACAACAAAGCAGGGCCAATAAAAACAACTCTATCTCTAAAAAGCATTTGTAAAGTATGCGCCCGCGTTGATAACACAGTATAGATACCTCCAACTTTATTGCAAACTTCCCAAGAAGATTCAAAAATATAATCCGGAGTTAACACCTTATGAAACACCATAAAAACCGTTTTTCTACAAACAAAGGCAAAGATATTAATTCCTAATTAATATAAAGTGCTTTCTTAAGAAAGATTGACATATTTTTATTTTTACAAAACTTTTTCTCAGAAGTAATATTTAGTTGGAAAAAACATAAAAATATTATTTTTTTCAATAATTATTTTTATGTTTGTGAGAACGGGATATAGAACAATTGGTAGTGCTTCGCGTTCGGGACGCAGAAGTCAGGCGTTCGAATCTCCCTATCTCGACTCAAACAATATGTATGATTTTACTATTTTTAGTAATACACTTTATAGAGTATGTAGATAATTCATCAAGATGAATATATCACTCCAACAATCAGATGTAATTTAAAGATTGAAAATTACATAAAACAAGATTCTAAAATGAACCCATGTCAAAATCCGGAATCTATCTACCATGGCTAACAAATAGGTCATCAAAATTTGTAAAGTAAATCCCTTACTTGTATAATTGTTTTGTTATGCTTAAAATTAAGATTTGCATGATTGTTTACTATAAATTTTAGAATCAGAATTGATGGATTATCTTAAGAATTAGAAGATTTTGGTAAGTACTTTTATATGTTTTACCAAGATAGTTTTTACGTTTTGGTAAAAACAAATCATTCAATTATGCATCTTTTTTTCTAAAAAAATATACAATTAGTATCTGTCTTCCAAATAGATCTTGTAACAAATTTGCTATGATTAACACATGATTATCATGTGTATTTGACTACACTTTACTTCATTTAGAAAAATGAATAGAGAATCGCTTTTCAGTTAATTGCAATCATAAATATTGACAATATAGAAAAATCTATGTTGAAAGTATTGCTAAATGCTTAATTTTCCTCAATTAAGCATTTAGCAATACTTTCAACATCCATATTACATAATTTATATAATTCAGTAACAGTTCCGTGTGGAATAAATTCGTCAGGAATCCCTATTTGTTTAATTTTTGGAGTATATCTTTTTTGAACCATAAATTCAATAACAGCTGTCCCTAATCCCCCTTTAATAGTTCCATCTTCAACAACAACTATACATTTATAATTCTTACCTACTTCATGCAACAGTTCTTCATCTATTGGTTTTAGATAAATCATATCGTAATGAGCCACATTAATACCCAGTTTCTCCACCAAATGAATAGCCTTTTTTGCCAAATTTCCAATAGTACCAATACTTATAACAGCAATTCCTTTTCCTTCTTTAAGTTTACGTCCTTTACCAACAGGTAATATTTCAAATGAATACTTCCAATCATTCAATTCTCCTCTCCCTTTTGGATAACGAATAACAAATACTCCATTATCAGGTTGTATAGAAGTAAACATTAAATTTCGTAAATCTTTTTCATTTAGAGGAGCAGCAATCGTAATATTTGGAATGCAACGCAAACAAGCTAAATCCAATACTCCGTGATGTGTAACTCCATCTTCTCCCACTAATCCAGCTCTATCTAAACAAAGCACTATATTTAAATTTTGTAAAACTGCATCATGAATAATATTATCATAGGCTCTCTGCATAAAAGACGAATAAATGTTGCAAAAAGGAATCATGCCTTCTTTTGCTAATCCTGCTGCAAAAGTAATGGCATGTCCCTCTGCAATACCTACATCAAAAGTTCTATGAGGCATTTCATTCATTAAAAATGACATAGAACATCCAGTAGACATGGCAGGTGTAATTCCTACAATATTATTATTCATTCTAGCTAATTCTACTAAAGTATGTCCAAATACATCTTGATACAATGATGGCGTATTTTTAGATAAAACATCGATACGCTCTCCAGTTTTAGGATTAAATTTACCTGGAGCATGCCATATATTTACTTCGTTTTCTGCTGGTACAAATCCTTTTCCCTTTGTAGTACAAACATGTAATAATTTTGGACCTTTCATGTTCTTAATATCCTCAAAAATTTTAATGAGTTCTCTAACATTATGCCCATCTACTGGACCAAAATAACGAATATTAAATCCCTCAAAAATATTATGTTGCTTCGTCAAAAATGCTTTCAAGCTGTTATTAAAACGGAGAATGAACATCTTTCTTTTTTCTTTAATAATCCCGTATTTTTTAAGAAAAGTATATAACTTAAAACGAATAGTATTATAGGTACGTGAAGTGGTAATTCTAACAAGCGATTGACTTAATCCTCCTACCGGATGGTCTATAGACATATTGTTATCATTTAAAATTATCAATAAATCATTTGGGTTAGAAGAGACATTATTTAAACCTTCAAATGCTAACCCTCCAGTCATAGAACCATCTCCTATAACAGCTACTACCTTTCTGTCTTCTCCTTTCAACCAAGAAGCAATAGCTATTCCCAAAGCAGCAGAAATAGAATTAGAAGCATGACCTGCAATAAAAGCGTCACATTTACTTTCTTGAGGATTAGGGAATCCACTTATTCCTCCTAACTTACGAATTGTCTGAAATAATTTTCTTCTACCTGTCAATATTTTATGTCCGTACGATTGATGCCCCACATCCCAAATGATCCTGTCATACGGAGTATTAAATACATAATGCAAAGCAACTGTTAATTCCACTGTTCCTAAATTAGAACCCAAATGTCCAGGATTTTCTGCTAAAACTTCTATAATATACCTTCTCAATTCATCACAAACTCGCTCTATTTGTTTTATTTCTAATTTTCGTAAATCTTTTGAAGAATTTATTTTAGACAATAATGAATAACTTGAAAGTCTCTTCATCACAAAAAATATTGTGTAAAATTAATTGAGGATCATACACCTATATAGGGTATAAGTTTGTAATACGAAAAACTTCTAATTTAGAAAACACTAATATGTAACCTCATGATAATGTTTTTTAGAAAAAATTAAAATAGATCCAGTTTATCAATATAATAAATTCTTTTTGCATTACACTTGTTGTACTTTATACCTAATTATCTGTACTATTGTACTCCAAAGTACAATCTATCCTAAAGAAAATTTTTCTTTTACAAAGTATTTACTGTATCCTTCATCGTATTATAGACGTTTTTTAAAATATTGAACAGATTTCAAGCAAAATCAATACTAATATTCCAATTTATCAGATTTATCAGATTTATCAGAGACACTGATACCATTATCAGTACTTCATAGTCTAATGAAAATTTCCATTGTCTATTTTTTGAGGGAAGAAATCATTCTCAACTACTATAAATTCCTAGTCAAACTATTTTCAGAATAACTACTGACTAAATAAATTATTCACCTTTTGAAATAAACTAATCCAAGAATCCGCACATAGAAATTCCAAAATCCTGTTAATCCTATAATAATTTCAAAAAAGGTAGAATAATACCAATGCTAATAGCAAAACAACTTCATTTTTTTGAAGCTATCAGTATAAATCAACATCTCTTGTTATTATTCCCATATCTATGAAACTAATTTTAAAAAACACTATTTTATACAAAAAAATGATTCTCTATGATACAACACAGATTATTATAGAAAAATATAGTTATTATTTATTTCAAATAGACAGACAAATACATTAAGTAATAATAAAATCCTTTAAGGATAATTATTATCCAATCATTCCTTAAATTTTGGAAATTACACAGAACATAATTATCGACTTACAACAATAATCCTTAGTAGGATACAATAAATAATTTAATATTCTCCATTTTTTATCAAAAATTCCAATTTAGTAGTTTTATAATTTTTTATACACAGTTCCGTTAAAACAATTTTTAATAATTACTATTTATAAAAGTCTTTTCTTAATAATAATAGCTTCCATGATTTTCTTATTTTATTCCAAATACTCCTTACTAAATAAGGAGTATATTCAACTTCTCCCAATCTAAATAACGTTAAAAACCAATCTTAACTAATTCTTTAAAAAGCATTTAAAGCAAATTAATTTGTATAGAGAACTCTAAAAATCCTGATGTAATAAAGAAAAATAGTTTTTAACTACGTCATCCAACTTATATATATAAAATATAAATATCTAACTATTCTTAAACTTACTATTTATTAATTTTAGTGTACATATTCCCTATAAAAATTATTGCTAACTTTTCTATCATGTTTATTCTGTATTATCTATTTTGAAATAGTAAGAGTAGTAAAAAATGAAATCTAGATCATAATATTAATACAAAGTACGAAATTTTTCATTTATCATACTAAAGAAGGAAATAGTCATAATACTTAATATATATTGGATACAGCTGTATTCTACATACAAAGAATACTTGACTAAAGTACTTCAAAAAAGTTTGTTGTCCAAAGAAAAATGAGGCAAAGATTAAGTTTATCATCACTTGAATTACGAGATAATACCAACATTCATATAAAATGCTATTCATATAAAATAAAGAAGTATTATTTACTAAAAAAGGTACAGAAAAGTATAAGAAAACACTGAAACTATCCATCATAAAGTATTCAAAAAGCATACGATCACCCAAGACCATTTCTTTTCATTCACTAAACAACAAAATATTCTACACTTTGTATAGATTCTTATTCAATCTATTTTTTATAAATAGCCAGTACAAGTCCTACAAAAACTGCTTTTCTTCAGAAAGTATTTAAGTTTATAATTTATTCTAAATAGCAAAAGATTTATAGCTTTAGAATCTATAAATCTTTTGCTATTTAAATTATTTCGTTACAATCGCTAATGCAATTGATCGATACTTTCTTTTTTAGATATAAAAACCGACTCACCAAGAAATAAAAATAAATCACGAAACAATTCTTTCCAAGAATTCATAGAATTTATTAATAATGCTATCAATAGTATTATCTTACTCTTCACTAATCTTTCCGTTTTAGTTCAAAATTATTTTAAATTAAAGCTCATGTTCCTTATTTCTTATCAGCCCACACTTGTAATTCTGTAATTGGCTTTTCTCTAAAAGTTATGTATAAATTAACAAATGTAATGTAACCATCGGGTTTTTTTCTCTTATCAAAACGAATATATTCATTAGTTTTAAGATCCTTAATCATACAATCAACAAACCCTTCTTCTATAAGGTCATTGACTAACCTCTTTAAAACAATCAGAGCCTGTTCTTTCTCTTCATTATTGTGACATCCTACGTACAATTCATAGTTGGAAGTACAAAAATGAGCTAACCCAATACGACCATCAAGAGAAAGATGATGTACAAATCTGTTCTCTCCTTTTTTTTGAAGACTAAAACCTATCTTATTTGCATAAATAAGCCCACAGGAGATGGTTAAGCTAAGTAGGAATAATAAGAGTTTTTTCATTTATTTATTTATTTTTTTATTCAAAAACCTTAATGTCTTTAATATTGTCAATACTTATGTCCAATGATTTTCCATTTACTTCTACAATTTCTAATAAGGAGTAAATCACTAGCTACATTATACACCTTAAAATAAAAAGATCATGTCATCGAAAATGACATTTTACCCTGTTAAAAACTGTTTAATCAGTATTAGGTAGAGTTTCGTTTCTCAGCCTTTTTATTAATCCTCCCATATTAAGACATATCACAAAACAAGCTATCAACCGTATAACATGCAATTAATCATACAATACTTAATCGTAATGCCAAATAAAAGTATTTTTTCACATCGAACATATATTTTTAGCATATTCTTATATCTCCTTCATCCAAAGAAACACAATTTCTTCCCAATCTAGTTTTTTATATATACATCCTCTTAAATCTATGAATAAATACTAAATGGAATGGAGATAGCAAATCTCCATCCAAGTTCCCTATCATACCCCCCCCTACAATCTCCTTGTTTAGATTTTGGATCAAATTCAAATTATTTATCGTTGTACTAAAAGTCTATTTTAATTTTTGAATTAATAAAAACTTCTAATGATATAGAAAAAATGGTAAAAATGGCATCTTTTCATACTTCTTAATTCTTTATCATACTCTTTAATGATTTTAGGTTTAATCTTTACATTTTTTATGTACCATAAGACATATTTATTTCTGTAATTGGTTGCTCTTTAAAGTATATGCATACAAAAACAATATTAGTCCAACCATCAGTACTTTCTGTCTTATAAGAACTAATATACTCATTAGTTTCACTGTTTTTAATTAAACAATTTATATATCCTTTATTATTTATCAAGTCATTAACTAATTTCTTTAAAACATTCTGGGCTTGTTCTTTCTCTTCGTCATTACGACATTGTATCCATAAATGATATTCTTGTTTAGGACGATCGTGAGTTAAACCAACATAACCATCAAAAGGAAGAGTACATTCATACTCCTTTGCTCCATTTTTTTTAAGACTAAAACTCATACTATTTGCCATCTCTTCATCTTTTTATTAGTTATACTTACTTACTTTCTATATCTTATCTCTCCATCAGAAGCAACAAAATTACAATTCCAAATAGTGTATATGTTTCAGCTTCCTTCTCCAAATTAGAGATAATTATTCTATATAATAATTATTCGTATAAACTCGAACCAACCCATTTTTATAGCTCTTTTCATTGACATTAGTTAGAGAAAAAACGACTAGTACTCTTATTTTCCCCCTACCATATTTTTTCATTCCATTATCATCAATATCTATTCCTCTATTATAGTTAGTTAGTAGCAATTATATTGAGAAAAGACCCTGTAGCTTCTCTCTCAAAAAAGTTAGTCTTTTTCTGATCAACAATATGCCATTAAAGATTAATTTTTTATTTCTTTTCCAATATTTATTCAGTATATATGTATCTCCATCTATTATAAATTTATTTATCTTAAATATTGGCTATAAAGTACACGCTTGTTATCTTAGGAAGCTAAAATTATAAGAACTAGTGGGTATTCATTTTTTCTCGTTGAGAACGTTCTCCTAGTAACTCAGTATCTTATTAATCCATCTATCACACTCTTCTAAGAAGAACAATTGCTGATTCTACAGAAGAAATATTAAACTAAAATACTAGATATCCATAAAAAATTGCTATTTTTTTTATTAAACCGTATAGCGCTTCTACAAATCGACCCCCTACAATGAGTCACAAGCCATCTAAAAACAAATGTAGAATCAAAGATAGTAAGCAGATTTTTTTATAAATCTCAAAACGAACCTTCAAAGGTCGTTTTATACTCATCGTTAAAAAGTCAATACTAAAGTGACTTTTAATGAATTTTATTGCTTTTTATAGCATTTGCTTACTTTTTTCTTTTACTAATCCATATCCGAATTTTATCCATAAATTATCACATTTATGACTTATAATATAATTTTTAAATTGTGTTGCTTCTTCCTTTTCTCTTTGAGTTGACTGTGACTTTTTTATGAGTACGCATCCTTGCTCTTGTGATGGACATATGTTTTCTGAGAAAACATAAAAATTTCCTCTGTTCCGCATCTCAGGAATAAATACAAGTGATAGAGCAATGAACCCTAATTCAGCATTTCCTGAAAAAGCGAATTGTGCTGTCTGACTGATATCGTTCCCCCAGACTATTTTATTGCTTATTTTGTTATATAGTCCTTGATTTTTCAACAATTTTATCGTATTCTCTCCATAAGGAGCTCCTTTAGGATTAGCTATCGCTATTTTTTTTACTTGCGGTAGTAATATACTTTTCAATCCGTCTGATACATCTAGCTTTAAACTCCACAAAGCAAGTTTACCATAAGCATATACTTCAGCATCTTCATAAGCAAAACCAGCATTAAATATTTTTTTAGGATAATCCATATCTGCAGCCATAAAAAAATCGAAATCAGCTCCATTTAAAATCTGCTGAGTAAACATTCCTGATGAACCAAAAGTAATATCAATTTTTGAAGATGGGTATTCTAATTCGTATTGTTTTTTAATTTCTTCCAATATGTAACGAAGATTAGCTGCAGCAGCAACTTTTACAATTATTTTCGAATCAACTTGTATAAAAAAAAGAAAAACCAAAAAAAAAGATAAAATAATACGTTTCATTAGTTTGTGAATTTTTAATTTAACACCTATAAGCTCGACTTTTTTGTAAGTCCTGATACAATTTTATATGGTTTACAAAAACCATCTATATCATAAATTCTTCATTTCCAATTCAATTCAAATAACAATGATTAAAAAAATATTAACTACATTTTCATTTCCACTTTCTCGACTTGTTGTTATTTTTGACCATAGGCAAATGTTTAATTAATTCACCTAACAACTATCTACAACTCACTTAATTAATGTATTCTCACTTGTCCAAGATATATATATTTTTTGTCAATTTCTAAATATGAGCACTGAATGCAAAAATATAAAAATAATATATAATTTGTACATCGTTAGAATTTACTTGTCTTGTTAGACAACAGATAACGAGGTAGGTAAATTTTAAGCAAAAAAAATTTTACTTTTTCTTAAAAATGGAAAAATGTTTTGAAGATTTTATCTTTTACATTACAGCAACTGTTTTGCAGGTATAATGTTGAAATTGGAAGAAATTCAATGTAATCATGTAAGTAGCAAATTCACACGATTCTTTAAGAATCAAAAATAGCGTATATTTTGGATTAAAATATAATGATTTAAGAAAAAATCTTTAATTTTGGTGCTTACCAAAAGAAGTTGTATTTTCCTATAAAGTATATAGACAAAATATTAATAGTAATTATAGTTAGTATACAGAATTTAGTGTATTTTTTCTTTACACAGAGAAATGTTTCTTAGATTAAATTAATATAAGGAGATATGATTTTTGAAAAAGTATGGAGGTGGTTTGGAAAAAATGATAATATCGCACTTTCTGATTTAAGGCAAATAGGCGTAGAAGGTGTTGTAACAGCTTTACATCATGTCCCTAATGGTGAAATTTGGTCATTGGAAGAGATTGATGATTTGAAACGATATGTTGAGGAAAGTGGGTTAAAGTGGTCAGTTGTAGAAAGTCTCCCTGTATCTGAAAGTATAAAATATGCCGGAAA
Source organism: Azobacteroides sp. (SeqCode) (assembly GCF_055395615.1). Taxonomy (NCBI): domain Bacteria; kingdom Pseudomonadati; phylum Bacteroidota; class Bacteroidia; order Bacteroidales; genus Azobacteroides (SeqCode); species Azobacteroides sp. (SeqCode). The sequence continues at coordinate 399,727 of NZ_AP014701.1, forward strand.
AGACAGGAATCAATTGATTGAAAATTACAAAATCAGTTTGGCAAATTTGGGTAGAGCTGGCATTCATACAGTTTGTTATAATTTTATGCCTGTTATTGATTGGATTCGCACTGATTTAGCAAAAAAACAAGATAATGGTACATATTCTCTATATTTTAGTCTTGTTCGCTTTGCTTATTTTGACATTTATATCTTAAAAAGAATAGGATCAGAGAAGGATTATTCATCTGAAACTTTGGAGAAAGTACATAGCCTTGCTACAATTATTAGCAAAAAAGAAAAAGAAGAATTAATAGAAAATATTATTGTTAAAACACAGGGATTTATCAATGGGAATATAAGTGAGGGCGATAAAAATCCAGTAATTATTTTTAATCGACTATTAGAAAATTATAAAGATATAGGTAAAGATCAATTGAGAGAGAATTTGAAATATTTTCTTCAAAAAGTAGTTCCTATAGCAGAAGAATATGGGATCAATCTCTGTATTCATCCAGATGACCCTCCTTTCCCTGTCTTGGGGTTACCTCGTATCGTTACTAACGAAGAGGATATTACCTGGGTTTTAAAAACAGTGAATAGTTTTCATAATGGATTTACTTTTTGTACAGGAAGTCTGAGCGCTAGTACCTACAACAATGTTGTGGATTTAGCAAAAAAATTTGCTCATCGAACACACTTTGTACATTTACGAAGTACAAACGTTTTGCCTAATGGTGATTTTGCAGAAGCTTCTCATTTAGAAGGAAGAGGACGTCTTTTAGAGGTAATACAAATATTTAAAAATTACCCAAATCTTCCCATGCGCATAGATCATGGCTCGTTGATGTTGACAGATATAGGTAAAAAATACAACCCTGGCTATTCTCTTTTAGGTAGAATGAAAGCTTTTAGTGAAGTGTCAGGAATGATAGCATCCGTTTCGTACACTGCCGAATAGTTCGAAATTCTTCTTTTTTAAAAAATCGTCAAATAATTTTGTAATCTAGAGAGTGTTTGCCTCTTTCTGAGAAGAGTTTTTGATATTATAAAAAAGTTTTTACATATTTCACTTACTATTTCATAAAACAGACGAAGAATTTTAAACTCACTAACTTATTTTTGAATTCTAGGAGTTCTCTTAAGAGAATACAAGATATGCATTTACATTTTAGAAAATCAAAGTCAATACGTATTGACCCTACTAACTTTTTTTATAAATGATTCAATATTTTCATAAAAGATATGAATGAGTATATTTCAAAGAAAAAATAAACTGATTTTATTCTTACTGCTCTTTAACATATGATGTTACTTTACGTTAGTACCCATATCAAAATATTTATGACACCTAAACAAGCAGCTGAGTAATCTAAAACGATCAACAAATGGAATGTAAAATCAATGTGATGCGCGAATGAATACAAATTGTGTTATTATTGTCTGACCTGGGTTAGTAAGTTGAAAACTACAATTAGTATGTTTTTTGTAGTTGACTTGATATCTAAAATATCAAGAGAAAATTACTTTTTATACATTATTTAACATAAGATAATCCAAAATCTATACTCTTAAAGAGTACAGATTATAATATAAAAAGACACTAATAAGCATATTATCATTTATAATTTCAGTCTTTTCTGTAAAAAGGCTGAAATTATAAATATAGTCGTAAAATGACTGAAGCTAGAAAATTAAAATGAAAAATTTCTAACAGATCCGCAATCGCTATCTAACAATAATTGCATTTTTTTGAAAAAAATAAAGGGGGGGGGAAAACTATTTCATAAGCAAGCATAATTATGCATACATATGAAATTTATAAGAAATGCTTCAAAAAAAACAACCAATTCACCATTTAATTAATTTAAAGAATAACAAGGTAGAGCAGAATGCTCTACCTTGTTATTGATTTGAAAACAATTAAGAGAGCATTGTATATTCAGGACACTGGTTGATTTAGTAATTAAAATGAAAAATTCATATAAAATTAGCCAATGAAGATCTCCGATAATTTTACATAAAACCTTTTAATTTTATATACTGAATATATAAACCATGTCTAGCAATAAGTCACTTTCATGTATCTAGCTTTTAAAAGCAAAAATACTAAGATTGAATATTGCATACAAAGACAGATACAAAAGCAATAGTTGGTACAAACCTTTATATACATTGTACAATTTAGGGGAAAGTTGACTGAAGAGGGTACTGAATATTGTCGATTAGTCTAGATTTTAGTTTTTTATTTTGAATAATACAGGGAGAGGGTATCAAACGTTTAAACTTATCAAAATAAAAAATAAGCACCAAAAAGAGTAATTTTTTTTCTTATGTTCTTTCATGAAATAGAATTATTTAATGACCCTACTAATTTTTGTAAAAAATCCAGACCCACAAACCAATCCAAACAATTCTATCTAAAATTATTTTTTTTGATTCAAAAATCTTTAATACTCTTATAAACAAATGTTCATTTTTTTGAAAATCTTCATCAAACATGGTTTTTATTAGTTTGATGAAATTGTAATTTATTTCATCTTAAATATTGTTTTATACTGCAATTCGAAACAAAAGACTCTCTATACTTAGATTTTTTCTACTTTGACAATATCTTTTATATAATTAATATTAGCTTTTTAAAAATCTAGAAGGATGTGACTTGTACTCCATCTGTAATCAATTATAAGTTCTCTCTTTCAAAGAATTATTGTGTATTTCTTGAGTTATTTCTCGATTACGATATGTATCTATAGCCAAATAAATAGCTGAAGATAATAAAGCATCTGTATTAGAAACAGTTACTACATAAGGAGAATTACTTATAAAAGTAACATTCGTTTCTCTATTAACAGGTTGAATGAATTGGAAGATAAAATTAGTAGGATTTACTACAAGGGCAGCGTCAAATTTTTTATATATATCTGAATTGAAAAAAAAATTTGCATCAAAGACACCAAAACAAAATATTCCTTTTTGGAAAACAATTTGAATAGCCTCAGTGATAATTTCTGTTGGAGAATTTACAGAAAGAACAGCTATACGAGGAAAAGTAAGCATAAAATCATGAAGCAGAGCCGAATGTAAAATTTTTATTTTTTCTGTAAGAATATCCACAGAAACGGATCCAAAAATCTCCATGATACGAAAATAGTCATTTATTAATATTGGAAAACTTTTTTTTTCATCAGATAATTCTGATACAATTTGTTGAAGTAAATTATTTGATGTTTGGGAAACAACAAATACATCAATTTCTCCTGTTTTTAAGTCAGATATACCTTTATGTAAAGAGTCTTCCACAGCTATACTACTTTCTGTAGTTCCTTTTTCTAATTCCGTAGATGTAATTTTATTACTTATATTTATAATATTGAGACTATCCTTTACTGATTCATTGGCACTACGAATATTAGTGGTACGAATAGAGGATAATCCCTTTGCTTTACAATTGTATGATAATGCTGTAGAATAAGCATAAACAATGGGAATACATAGTTCAAATATTTGTGTTTCACTAAAAGTCTGAAGTATTCGTTTAAGAACAATGTTATTAGCATCTCCACAGCTAATACCAACTTTTATCACTTGTCTATGCATATATCTAAGGTATCGTTATTTAATATTCATTGGGCAACGCCACTAATTGTGATAGTGTAAAAACTGGGCCATCTTTGCAAACATAAATTTTACCTATACTACACCTTCCACATTTTCCGAAACCACATTTCATACGATTTTCAAGTGTTGTAAAAATATTTTCATCAGAAAAACCTAATTTTTGCAATATTGGAAAAGTATTTTTAATCATAATTGAAGGGCCACAAACAACAGCAACAGTATTTTGAGAACTTGGAGATATTTGTTCAACAATAGATGGAACAAAACCTATACTTTCTTTCCATGTTGATGTTTCGCCACCAGGGTCTACAGTTAAATATAAACAAACATCTAATCGTCTTTTCCATTCCTCTAATTCATATTTATAAACAAGGTCATTTATTGTTTTTGCTCCATAGAAGATACTGATATTTTCATAATCTGATCGATTGTCTAAACACGACCAAATAACGCTGCGCATAGGTGGCAAAGCAATACCTCCAGCAATGAATACTAAATTTTTACCTTTCCATTCATCTATAGGAAATATGTTCCCATAAGGGCCTCTAACCCCAATAATTGCTCCTTCTTCCAAGTTTGCTAGTGCTGTTGTTACTCTACCTGTTTGCCGGAAAGTACACTCTATATAATCTTTTCTTGTTTGAGGAGAGGCAATACAAAAAGTTGATTCTCCTTCTCCAAATACTCCATATTCAGCAAATTGTCCAGTCTTAAAAGAAAATTCATTCTTCTCTGTTTCATCATTAAATTCCAAACGGAAAGTTTTTACTCCAGGAGCTTCCTGGATGATTTTATTAATAGTTGCCAAATAAGGCAAATAAATATTCCTATCCATAGCATAGATGTTAAAACCAATAGATGTAATATTTTATCTCACTATTACATGTTGTATATTTGTATATGTATGGAGCAAATACACATACAAATATAATCCTTTTTTGAAAAAGGATTATTGGAAATAGTTTTTAGATACTAAATAATCATTATATCTAGTACTTAAAAGTGCAGAAAAAATTACAAATATTTTTTCTGCTTGTTTTGTTTAGATTTACATGTTTTATTTCAAATGAGGAAAATAACAACTTTTAATTGAAAAGATAGCTTAGCAAATTCGAAATAACTATTAATTAAATGACAGTAGTATTCGGATATATTATAGAGTCTCAACTATATGGATTTATTAAGTGTTAAAATTTGATTTTATTAGATAAAAGAACAAAAATGAAAAAGAATTTTAGGTTTTCAATACAATATATTGGTTATATCGTTGCTTTCTAATATAATGATTTATTTAAAAAGAGAGATACTACAGAGTAGACTAAATAAGAACAATTATAGAATAAATACCTAAAGATAGTCATTTTTATAATGTACAGTGAAGGAAGTGATATATAATTTTCTAAGAAATATTTTTCTTTTTTTGCGTAGGGGGGGGGGGTGAGTAAGAAACACGGAATACTCTGGTTTTAGAAAAAACTATCAGATATTTATATAATTTTTACTATTAAGGAAAATAATATTAGTTGTAATATCGAGTAGAAGTGTATTCACTATAAGTAGTGTATCAAAAAATAATGAGATATACTGCAATTTAAACCAATGTCATTCAAATTAGTTAATTACACATGTTTTCTTCTTTATTGTATGGATTTTGTGCTCATGTAGTACTACTAAATTTATTCCTGAAGAAAAGTCTATATTAGATGCGGTGAAAATAGAATCCGATGTCTCTGAATACAAAGATTTGAAATCGAATTCCTATTCCATACAATTACCAAATTGTAAAATGTTTGGAATTTTTAAATCCAATATATATAACTTACTTGGAAAAGATAGTGATAGATGGTATAATCGGTTTTTTTAGAAAGTTTGGGAGCCTCCTGTTATTTTTGACTCTTTCTTAGTTTACAAAACAGAAAGTGAGTTTTAAAAAAAATTGTTAATTCTGGCTATCTATCTGCAAATATTTCTTCTAAAATCTTTTTGCTTGATAAAAAAGCCCATGTTATTTATCAAATTCATGGGAATACACCTTTTTACATATGTAGTTATAACATATGTATAGAAGATTTATTAATAAAAATGAGTTAGAAAAGGAATTGGAAGGTGAGAACCCAAATCTTCGTTTTTCTCTTATAAAGAGAGGAATGTTATTTAGTAAAACCTGTTAAATGACGAGAGGGAAAGAATCACTGAACTACTACAAAATAGAGGATATTTGAAATTTTCTAAAGAAAATGTTGTATATATTGCTGACAGTATTTCTAATAATATTGATTTGGAATTAAGATTAAATTTTTCCGATAATGATATTTCGTATAGTGTAAATAAAAAACTTTACCACGATAGTGTATTTTTTTATACAAATTACAATCAATTAAAACCTGATTCCAAATATCATAAAAAAAAACAGTATCCTCTGTATAGTATTTCCAAAAATACATGTAAATCGTTCCGTTGATAACAAATTTTCTTTAGATACAACAACATTACTAAATAATTCTTTCATCGTCCCAAAAGAACCTTATTCTCAACTAAAAAAGGAACTTACCACTACTTCTTTAAAAACTTTACATTTTCTAAGTAAAATTTACATTAAACTAGATGAAAAGACGAGAAATGATTCGGCTTTACTTGATTGTCATATTTTTACAGTTCCTTCTTGTAACCAATCATTTTTTTCTATTTGGGGGACAAATAATTCTGGTAATTTCGGAGTTGATTCTTCTTTTAATTATACTCATCATAATCTATTTCAAAAAGCTGAAATATTTAACTTTCAATTTCGTTTGGCATACGAAACTGTCAAGATTTTTTTCGACCCATATCATAGAATTAGGTGTAGGAATGTCCCTACATATTCCAAAATATACATTTAATCCTATTAAAATTTCTCCTTTCAAATACTATACTTCTACAAACATCTCTACTAGTTATAATTATTTGTATAGACCCTATATATAAACATATATTTTGGTCTTCTGCTATTCAGTTAGAATGGGAAAAAATTAGATTCTAAAACTCTTCACTCTTTTGAATCTACTAAGAGTAAATTATTTTAAGAATGACTCCTTGGTATTGTCCAATTAAGCTGACCAATTAATCGTAAGGACAAGCTATTCTTTTTTCAATTCTTTTTCTGATTTTTTTGGAAAAAACATTTATAAATTTCACTTTTTTGCTGAGTCTTCAGGAAATATTCTTTACTTGTTAAGTATAATTAATAATTTTTATACAAAATCAAAGTTAATAAATCATAGTTCCTTTGATCGATTTACCAAAATCGAGATGAATTATTCTCATAAAAAATAAACTTTTACAATTCTTTAGTATATCGCATAAAAAGTGGAATAATTGTCCCTTATGAAATTCAAATTCACTAATGTTGACTTTAGAAGAGAGGTACTATTCTGATTGGGGAAATAATGTACGAGCTTTGGGAAGTAGAGACTTAGGCTCCCGGAGCCTATAATCTTACACGACTCTACTTCCTAATTGTAAGTCTGGTGATATTAAACTAGATTTTGGTTATAAAATACCGAACCAAATTTTTCTGGAAATTAGAACTTGCTGCCTTCTTCGAAGGCTTGTAATATATGGTTCATAAAAAAAATCCAAGACAAGAAGAAGGTGTATTCTTATTCAATACTTTTTTTAAGGATATCGCCATGGGTTATGAATTGGGATTGCGTTTTAATTTTGATTATCTCGTTCTGAGATTCGGTTGTGCAGAAAAGATATATAACCCTACAAAACACCAGGAAGAACGACTGGTTTTGTTCCATCCAAATTTTGGAAATAATTTCAGATAGCATTTTGCAGTAGAGTATCCTTTCTAGAATTTTTTACTTATTTGTATAATTTAATGATTGTGAATATTATGTCCAAAAATCCCCCGATTTAGTAAAAAAAAGAAAAAACAAGTATCCCCGATTTTCGAAAAAGATTTAACATACATATGTTAACAATAGCCAGTATTATAACTAAAATAATGAATTAATTCGTATTCTATCGTAAATCATTGATAATACTTGGAGTGAGATAGTTAAGAATAAATGGTAGTACAAATTTGTAATTTATCTAGGAATTTCGTTGACTAAAATACAAGGCTAATATTTGTTTTACAGCTTTAAAAGTGCTAAGTTTAGAGTTTAGTACTTGTTGCTCTTTAATTGCCAATTCTTTTTTAATACTTGTAGATTGGTAGAAATGATTTTTTAGTTGTTCATTGATACTTTCATACATCCAATATTTAATCTGTGAGTTCCTTTTAAAATCAAAATAACCGTTTGATTTGGTAAAATCTACATATTGATAAATTGTATCCCAAATTTCAGCAATACCTATCTTATAATAACCTGAATAAGTCATTACTTTTGGAATCCATTTTGAGGATAGAGGAGGGAAAAGATGTAGAGCATTCTTGTATTGAGCAGCTGCCAAATTAGCTTTTTCAATATTATCTCCATCGGCTTTATTAACAACAATACTATCTGCCATTTCTATAATTCCTCGTTTAATCCCTTGTAATTCATCGCCTGTACCTGCTACTTGTATCAAAAGAAAAAAATCTACCATAGAATGTACAGCTGTTTCAGATTGTCCTACACCAACTGTTTCCACTAAAATTGTATCGAATCCAGCAGCTTCACACAGAACAATTGTTTCTCTTGTTTTTCTTGCCACTCCACCTAAAGAACCTGCTGCTGGTGAAGGACGAACGAAAACATTTGTTTCACGGGAAATTTCTTCCATTCTTGTTTTATCTCCCAATATACTGCCCTTAGAACGTTCACTACTAGGATCTATTGCTAAAACAGCTAATTTCTTATTCCTATCACGAATCAAGTGAGAACCAAAAGCGTCGATAGATGTCGATTTCCCTGCACCTGGAACACCTGTAATTCCAATTCGAATGGAAGAACCTGAATAAGGTAAACATTTTTCAATCACCTCTTGAGCAATTTTTTGATGCTCACTTTTTTTACTTTCCACTAAAGTCACAGCTTGACTCAATATAGTAATATTCCCTTTTAATATTTGTTCAGCGTACTCGCTAGCAGTATGCTGTTTGTATTTTTTCTTGATTCGAAAATAAGGATTAATTATTGGTGGTGAAAGAATCCCTTTATTAATAATCAATCCTTTATATTTGTTATCGTCCTCAATGTAATGTTTCATATCTAAAAAATATTTTTTTACAAAAAAACTCTATTTAATAATACCCTGAAGAATAGAAACTTGTAAGATAAAAATAAAACGATTACATTCACGTTTATTGGAAGAAGTTAAAAAAAGAAAATATAATTTTAGAAATAGGTATGTATCATTTTTTTTGTGATTTATGTGGTTTATGTGGTTTATGTGGTTTATGTGGTTTATGTGGTTTATAATCTTAGATTTTTTAGTTTTTATTAGATGAAAGAAATTGGTTTGTATCATTCGGATTATGAACATGATGCGTGTGGCGTCGGACTATTAGTCGATATACATGGGAACAAATCTCACGATATAGTTGAGAAGGGGTTGCAATTATTAAAACATATGCGTCATAGAGGAGCAGAAGGAGCTGACAGAAACACTGGTGATGGGGCGGGAATAACTCTACAAATTCCACATGAATTTATTTTACTTCAAGGAATTCCAATTCCCGAAAAAGGAAGATACGGTACAGGGTTAATATTCTTCCCAAAAGATGATAAACAAGTTTCGTTTTGCATGAATATATTGAAAAATGTTGTAGAGCAAGAGGGACTAAAATTACTTGCTGTACGTAACGTTCCTGTAAATAGTGATATTTTAGGAACGATTTCTCATTTTAATGAACCAGCTATCAAGCAAGTTTTTATTATTGGAGAAGACTGTTCAGAAACATTAGAAAGGCAATTGTATATTATTCGTAAAAAAGTAGAGAAACAAATTTTTAATTCTTCTTTGAAAAATAAAGAAAATTTTTATATCGTAAGCCTTTCTAATCAACGTATTATATATAAGGGAATGCTTTCTTCTACTCAATTGAGAGACTATTTCCTCGATTTAACTAATCAATATTTTACAAGTGGATTAGCGTTGGTACATTCCCGTTTTAGCACAAACACATTTCCTAGTTGGAATTTAGCACAGCCTTTCCGTTTGCTAGGACATAATGGTGAGATTAATACTATTCGTGGTAATCGTTGTTGGATGGAGGCTCGAGAAAGTGTTTTTCAATCTTCCACTTTCCCAAAAGTGGAAGATATTTCCCCGATTATTCAACCGGAAATGTCAGATAGTGCATCATTGGATAATGTAGTTGAATTCTTAGTGATGTCTGGAAAATCTTTTCCACATGCTTTGTCCATGTTAGTTCCTGAAAGTTGGAATAATAAAAATCCGATTTCTGATGAATTGAAAGCATTTTATGAATATCATAGTATCATTATGGAACCTTGGGATGGTCCGGCAACAATATTATTTACTGACGGACGCTATGCAGGAGGAATGTTGGATAGAAATGGACTTCGTCCAGCTCGTTATTTGATAACTAAAAATGATATTATGGTTGTGGCTTCCGAGGTAGGAGCATTACCTTTTGAATCTACTGAAATTAAAGAAAAAGGACGTTTGCACCCAGGTAAAATGTTAATGATAGATACATTTGAAGGTAAAGTTTACTATAATTCTGAATTAAAAGCATACTTAGCAAATGAATATCCATACAGAGAATGGATAGATAAAAATCGTATTATATTAGATAAAATATCTTCGGGTAGAACAGTTAAATATGAAGTTGATAACTTAGTAGTATATCTGAAAGCTTTTGGGTATACAAAAGAAGATATAGATAAAATTATTATTCCTATGGCAACTGAAGGAAAAGAACCTATTAGTTCAATGGGTAATGATATTCCATTGGCTGTATTTTCCAATAAACCACAACTTTTATTCAATTATTTTCGTCAATTGTTTGCTCAAGTAACAAATCCTCCCATCGACCCTATTCGAGAAGAATTAGTAATGTCCTTATCCTTATATATAGGGTGCCAAGATACAAATCTTCTATTACCGATTCCAGAACTAAGTAAAATGGTGAAATTACAAAGTCCAGTAATTAATAACCGGGATTTAGATATTTTAATAAATTTAAATTATAAGGGGTTTAAGTCTTTACTACTTTCAACATTATTTAACGTGACCGAGGATGCTATGCGGTCATTATCTGATGCGTTAAGTAATCTTTGCCTACAATCCGAAAAAGCAGTGGACGATGGTTACCATTATATTATATTGAGTGATAAAGGAATAAATAAAGATAAAGTAGCTATTCCTTCTTTATTAGCAGTCTCCGCAGTTCATCATTATTTAATTAACAAACGTAAACGGATGCAAATCGCCATTATAGTAGAAACTGCAGAAGCTCGAGAAGTAAATCATTTCGCTTTATTATGTGGATTTGGAGCTACCGCTATTAATCCTTATATGGCATTTGCTATTTTATACGAAAAGGTAAAAACCTGTGAAATTCAATTGGATTACCATACAGCAGAAAAAAAATATATTAAATCTATTGACAAAGGTTTACTGAAAGTGCTCTCTAAAATGGGTATTTCTACTTTACGCTCGTATAGAGGAGCACAGATTTTTGAAGCTATCGGGATTAGTCAAAAAGTGTTGGATTCTTATTTTGAAGGTATGAGATCACAAATAGAAGGAATAGATTTATCCGATATTGCTCAAGATGCTTTGTTGTTTCATAATAGTGCTTTTAAAAAACAAGAGATAACCGATCCCAAATTATCTGCTACTTATCAATTGGATAATAATGGATTTTATACATTTCGGAGGGATGGAGAGTATCATGCTTGGAATCCGGAAACTATTTATAAACTACAAATAGCTACTCGTACAGGTGATTACAAAAAATTCAAAGAATATACGAATGCAGCAGATAGTAAATCTCAGCCGGTATTTATTCGCGATTTTATGAGCTACTTTAGAAATCCAATAGATATTTCTGAAGTAGAGCCAGTAGAGTCCATTACAAGACGATTTGTTACAGGAGCGATGTCATTTGGTTCTATTAGTAAAGAAGCACATGAATCTATGTCTATTGCTTTGAATATATTAAATGGGAAGAGCAATACTGGGGAAGGAGGAGAGGATTCTATCCGATTCAAAATCGGAGAGGATGGCTTGAATCGTCGCTCAGCTATTAAACAAATAGCATCTGGTCGTTTTGGTGTTACGGCTGAGTATTTAATTAATGCTGATGAATTGCAAATTAAGATTGCACAGGGAGCTAAGCCAGGTGAAGGAGGACAACTTCCTGGTTTTAAAATAGATAAAATCATAGCGAAAACACGCCATTCCATACCTGGTATTACATTGATTTCACCTCCTCCTCATCATGACATCTATTCTATTGAAGATTTAGCTCAATTGATTTTTGATCTAAAAAATATTAATCCTTATGCTTGTATTTCTGTTAAATTAGTAGCAGAAACTGGAGTAGGGACTATTGCTGCTGGAGTTGTAAAAGCCAAAGCAGATACAATTGTTATCTCCAGTTCAGACGGAGGAACAGGTGCAAGCCCAATGAGTTCTATTAAACATGCAGGTGTTTCTTGGGAATTGGGTTTATCAGAAACACAGCAAACATTAGTTATTAATAATCTCCGTAGTTTTGTTCGTTTACAAACAGATGGTCAGTTAAAAACTGGTAAAGACATTATTATTGCAGCTCTTTTAGGAGCTGAAGAATATGGTTTTGCCACCAGCGCTTTAATTGTTTTGGGATGCGTAATGATGCGCAAATGTCATTTAAATACTTGCCCAGTAGGGATAGCTACACAAAACGAAATATTAAGGAAAAGGTTTAAAGGTAAATATGAATATTTAGTTCATTTTTTCACTTTCTTGGCAAAAGAAGTTAGGGAACATCTAGCTCAGATTGGTTATCATAGTTTGAATGAAATTATTGGCCGATCAGATCTAATCAAGATCAAACAGTTAAATATAAATTCAAAGACGAAGAAATTAAACTTTTCTAAATTGATAAAGTTTGTTAATAATGGAAATGATATTCGTTGTACTAAGCAACAAGATCATAAGATAAAACATGTATTAGACAGAGAAATTATTCATAGCGCTAAGCAATCAATTGAATGTTCATTCCCAATGAGAATGAACATGGTTATTAGGAATACTGATCGTTCTGTGGGAGCTATGCTCTCAGGAGAAATAGCTAAACGCTATGGAAATATTGGATTAAAAGACAATACTATTGTAGTGAATTTTAAAGGTTCAGCAGGACAAAGTTTTGGTGCTTTTCTTGCTGCTGGTGTATCATTTTATTTGGAAGGTGAAGCTAATGATTATTTGGGTAAAGGATTGTCGGGTGGTAGGATTTCTTTAATACCACCTAAAAATATCGCTTTCCATCCAGAAGAAAATATTATTGGAGGGAATACTTTGATATATGGTGCTACATCTGGCGAAGTATATATTAATGGGCAAGTAGGTGAGCGTTTTTGTGTAAGAAATTCTGGAGCTGTTGCTGTAGCAGAAGGTGTAGGAGATCATTGTTGTGAATATATGACAGGAGGTAGAACAGTTATATTGGGGAAAACAGGGAAAAATTTTGCCGCTGGTATGAGTGGAGGATTAGCTTATGTATTAGATATAGACAAAAAATTTGATTACTTTTGTAACATGGAGATGGTTGAATTAACGTTAGTAGAAGATAAACCAGATAGTTTAGAACTGTACAAGTTAGTCAAACAACATTTTCATTTTACTCAAAGTCCCCTTGCTAAACGTATTCTTGATAATTGGAAGGAATATTTAAGATGTTTTATTAAAATAACTCCAATTGAATATAAAAAAGTATTACAAGAAGAAAAGATGGAAGCTATAAAGAAAAAAATAGAGATGGTAGAATCAGATTATTAATTGAGAGTGGAGATGGTGCATACCTTCCATTCTCCATTTTTTTGGAGATTATGGGTAACTCAAGAGCATTTTTGACAATAAATAGAAAAGAAGCGGGATACCGACCGATAGTAGAAAGGATAAATGATTTTGGAGAAGTTGAGCAAACGCTTAATAACGAAGATAGAATGTTACAAGCATCTCGTTGCATGGGGTGCGGTGTACCATTTTGCCATTGGGCATGTCCATTAGGAAATTTAATTCCAGAATGGCAGGACTTATTGTACAAAGGCAAGTGGCAAGAAGCATACTATACTCTTCTTGCCACAAATAACTTTCCAGAGTTTACTGGGCGTATTTGTCCTGCATTATGTGAGAAAAGTTGTGTATTGAACTTAGAGAGTCAACCACTAACTATTCGTGAAAATGAAGTTTCCATCGTTGAGCGTGCCTTTTTGGAAGAATATGTAATTCCAAAACCTCCATTACATCGAACTATGAAAAAAGTGGCCGTAATTGGATCTGGTCCTGCTGGTTTAACAGTAGCTGATATTTTAAATAGAAGAGGACATATAGTTGTTGTTTATGAAAAAGACGAGTATATAGGAGGGTTATTACGTTTAGGTATTCCTGATTTCAAACTAAATAAGGAGATAATTGAACGACGTTTGAATATCTTAAAGATGGAGGGAGTTTCGTTTGAAGTAAAAGTAGAGGTAGGAGTTGATATTTCAACAAAAAAAATATTATCTGAATATGATGCTATATGTTTAGCTATAGGATCAGGAGTACCTCGTGATTTACCTCTTGAAGGAAGAAACTTAAAAGGTATTCATTTTGCTTTAGATTTTTTGAAACAACAAAATCGTATCGTGAGTGGTCAGATAGTCTCTTCTTCTGAACATATTTCAGCTAAAGGGAAAGATGTATTGGTTATTGGAGGAGGTGATACAGGGTCAGATTGTGTTGGGACATCGGTTCGTCAAAAAGCAGCAAAAGTTACACAAATAGAAATTTTACCAATGCCTCCTAAAGATATTAATCCAAAAACTCCTTGGCCTATTTATCCAAATATTTTAAAAACATCCTCTTCTCATGAAGAAGGATGTGGACGTCGTTGGTCACTAGCATCCAAACGATTTTTAGGTGAGAAAGATAAAGTAACAGGAGTGGAGGTTGTTGAAGTTGAATGGGTAAAGGATGCAAAAGGATATTTTTTTATGAATGAAACAGGCAAAATAGAAACTATATATGCTGAATTAGTATTATTATCTATGGGTTTTGTTCAACCTGTTCATGAAGGATTGTTAGATGATTTAGGAGTTAAGTATGATATAAGAGGAAATGTAGAAGCCATTAAACCTAATGAGTCTTCCGTTCGTAAAGTATTCGTAGCTGGAGATATAACAAATGGTGCAAGCTTAGTGGTAAATGCTATTGCCTCTGGCAAACGTGCAGCTGAAATAATATGTACATTTTTAAGATAAATTTTATTACCCTGAATTTTCGAAAAGAAAGAAGGCTATGTAGTAATTATTTTTGTTTATATGTGTGGAATAGTTGGAGTTTTTGATTTGAAGCATCTCACAGATGACTTACGTACGCAGGTATTGGTGATGGCTAAAAAAATACGACACAGAGGTCCAGATTGGTCTGGGATATATTGCGGAAAGAAAGCTATTTTAGCACATGAACGATTAGCAATCGTAGACCCTCAATCAGGAAGACAACCTTTGTATTCTTCGGATAGTAAAGTTGTTTTAGCTGTAAATGGAGAAATATATAATCATTATGATATCAGAAAATATCATAGTAATTATATATTTAAAACAAAATCTGATTGTGAAGTAATACTGTCTTTGTATAAAGAAAAGGGTGTAGACTTTTTAGAAGATATAAATGGTATTTTTGCTTTTGCCTTGTATGATGAAAAAAATGATTCTTATCTGATTGCACGTGACCATATTGGAATTATTCCTTTGTATCTAGGATGGGGTTCAGATGGTACATTCTATGTGGCTTCTGAATTGAAAGCCTTAGAGGGCTATTGTGTTAAAATAGAAGTATTTCCTCCAGGACATTATCTTTATTCAAAACATGGGAACAATGAGCAGCTTAAGTTTGTGAAATGGTACAAGCGAGAATGGATGAATTATGAAAATATTAAATGTGAGCCATTGATTGGAGATAAAATAGCACTACCTATTAAAGAACTTCGTGAGGCTTTAGAAAATGCTGTGAAGCGTCAATTGATGACAGATGTACCTTATGGAGTTTTGCTTTCAGGTGGATTGGATTCTTCTATTATTTCAGCAATAGCGAAAAAATATGCTTCGAAGAGAGTAGAAAGTGAAAATAATAGTGAAGAAGCATGGTGGCCTCAATTGCATTCTTTTGCTATTGGATTAGAAGGTTCTCCTGATTTAGTTGCAGCTCAAAAAGTAGCTGATTATATAGGAACAATTCATCACGAAGTTCATTTTACTATTCAAGAAGGGTTAGATGCTGTACGTGATGTTATTTATTATATAGAAACTTATGACGTTACAACTGTTCGTGCTTCTACACCTATGTATTTATTAGCTCGAGTTATTCGTTCAATGGGTATCAAGATGGTACTCTCTGGAGAGGGAGCTGATGAAATATTCGGAGGATATCTTTATTTCCATAAAGCACCAAGTGCAAGAGCTCTACATGAAGAAACTGTTCGAAAGTTGGATAACTTACATTTGTATGATTGTTTACGTGCTAATAAGTCTTTAGCATCTTGGGGTGTAGAAGGACGTGTTCCTTTTCTTGATAAAGAATTTATGGATGTGGCTATGCGTTTAAACCCTGAAAATAAATTAAGTGGCCTTAAAGGTAGAGTGGAAAAATGGATTCTTCGTAAAGCTTTTGAGGATTTGTTACCAAAAGATATTATATGGCGTCAGAAAGAACAGTTCTCAGATGGAGTAGGGTATAATTGGATAGATACATTGAGAAAAATTGCTTCTTCTCAAGTGACGGATAAGCAATTTGAACAAACGAAAAAACGTTTCTCTATTAATCCACCTATGACAAAAGAAGAATATTATTATCGTACAATATTTGAAGAAATGTTCCCTTCTGAAACAGCCGCTAAGACTGTACCTTCTGTTCCTTCAGTGGCTTGTAGTACACCAGTTGCACTTAAATGGGATAAAGCTTTTGAAAATATAGTCGATCCCTCTGGAAGAGCAGTAACAACTGTACATAATGAGGCATATAGTTAATTTTCTTGAGGAGTTTATACTCTCTGTTATAGGCATTTTTTTTTAAAAGGATGATAGTTTTTTTACTTATTTTTTTGCACAGTTTTTTTCCCCTCTTGAAATTTATTTTTTCTAAGTTCTCTTAATTAGTTGATTAAAACTATTTTAGTTTTATTTTGTCCAGTGTTTCGTCTATTTCTTTAAATTTTAATTCCTTAATGTCCACTATCAATGGCCAGTTTAAAAAAAAGGTATATTCTTTAGTTTTAAAGAAATCTAGTACTTCAATTAAAATGGAGATTATGTTTATCAAAATTTTACTATTGTATCAATTTTACGATAGCAGTACATGACCTTTCTAATATCCAAAGATGTTGTTATATAAACAACATCTTTAATAAGAGGTGGATTGTATTTCTCTTTTTTTTTGTACTAAATTTTAGTAAAAAATTTGAAATTTTCTACTTATATACCTTTATTATGAATAATAAAATATGTTTTTATTATTTTTCTCTAGAAGCAACATTTTTATATCTTTTATTGAAAAAGAAAAATTATTAACCTTTTAAAAGAAAGAAATATAGAATATTTCTTTCTTTTTTTTCAACTTTATACAAATTTATCCTATTTTAGATACCACATACCATGTTATTATATTGTTGTTTCAAACAACAAATAGTATTAAAAAATAAAAATTACTAATTATAGTATTTTTCAGAATTCAGTATAATAAAAATCCATTATAATCATTATAACACGCATGACACACCTATTTCATTTTTATCGTGTCTATTAGTAATAGTATATATGTTATTTATTTTTTTGTATTTTTTTATACATCTAAAGTAACAGAAACTATAATTCATATTCATTGTGTAAAAAAAAAGTTATTACCTTTAAAATTGTTCTTCTGTAAAATGCAATAAATGTTGCAATTTTTTTATCATATCTCTATTTTTTTATTTTTATCTAAATGAAAAGAAAAATTACATCATACAAATCCAATTTTTATATACTCATAATCACATTTATCCGCTTCCTACACCATTTTTTGAACGTTTTGGAATATCTCCCCCGAATGATAATCCAATATCTATAATGTTACTATATAGTATACACTTAATAATGCAATCGATTAAAATGTAAAATTGTATAAAAATTATTCCTAATGATAAACATTTAATTTCACTAATATCAGTAAAGTATATTTTCGCATTTTTATCATTAGTCAATATCACTCTAAAAAAACAAATAATACTATATAAATGACAGGTTAGTAATTTTTTATATTTAATACTCTTTCTTTATTTATTCCATATTTGATAGAATAGATAATAGATAAAGAACTTATAATTAATTCTGTAAAGAAAACTAAAACTAAATCTATTATTTTAATTTGTATAGGATAAGCATTAATGGAAAAAACTCCACTATTATTCCCTAATCGAAACCAACCAAAATATTGTTGTCCGAGGCAAACGAAAATCCCTAGAAAGATTCCAATAAAGCATCCAAAAACAGAAACTAACAAACCTTCAAAAAAAAATATACGAGAAATCAATTTATTTTCGGCACCAAGAAAGCGAAAAGTATTAATATCTTTTCTCTTATCAAGCAAAATCATAACAAGTAAACTGACCAAATTAAAAGAAGCAATTAAAATAATAAAACAAAGTAGTAGGAAGGTAACTATTTTTTCAATGTGAATCATATTAAAAGCTGTCAATTGTTGTTCATAACGATCTCTCACCAAATAATCTCTTTGAAGAATTTTTTGTATTTTTTTCTTAACAGATGAAAGTCTAGCATTATTTTTTAATTTTATTTCTAATGCACTGATTTCAGTTTGATAATCTAATAATTGACGAGCGAAATTTATTGGGACTATGGCATAATTGTCATCATATTCAGACTGATTAATTCTAAAAATTCCACTGACATATGCATACTGTCGGTTGAATAAAGTAGTAGGATTTGAAAAATAATCCACCCAATCAGTTCGTTTAAAGGCATAAAAACTTAAAGGAAAAATAAAATCAGTATTTATTCCCAAAAAATTCGCTACTCCAATCCCTATAATAACAGAAGAAGGAATTTCATTAAACAATTGCACCCTACCATCAAGAAGAATATTATTAATAGAAATTAATTTATTAAAATTATTTGAAACTCCTTTAATCATTATAGGAATTTGCCTCTCTCGATATTTTACAAAGACATTATCTTCCAAAGTTTCGGATATCGTGACTATCTCTGGTATTCTTCGAATTCTGACAAAAACATCAATAGTTGGATCAAAGACTTTCCCTTTTGCAGGAATAATTTTTAATTCAGGATCTAACAAACTAAATGTTTCAGAAATTAATTTCTGAAATCCATTGAAAATGGAAAGTGTACAAACTGATACCAACGTGGCAATCACTATGCCGCAAACAGCTATCAATGAAATAATACTGATTGCAGTATGAGACTTTTTAGAAAAAAAATACCTCTTAGCAAGAAAAAACGGTAAAATCATACTTTCTCAGTAGAATTAAGTAGGTAGTCTATATTTTCCATATAATCAAGGGAATTATCTATAAAAAATAATAATTTTGGTATATACTTAATCTGCTTACTAATGCGCAATCCTAAATCATACCGAATAGTCTTTTTATTTTGCTCTATGTTTTGCATAATTTTCACTGTTTCATTAGAATTAGAGTGATAAATACTTAAAAAAACTTTTGCCACACTCAAGTCTAAACTTATTCTTACTGTAGTTACTGAAACTATAAGTGCTTCCTTTATATATTGTTGGGTTTTTAAGCGAAATAATTCGTTAATCTCTTTTTGTAGCAAACGTTCTATTTTTTGTAATCTTCTATTTACCCGCATAAATACAATTTTTTTCTATTTTTTTATTTTCTAGAAAGTTGAATATTTTTGACTCGATTCTGTTCTACATACCATAGATACATCTCTATATTAGAGTAATTCATTTCTATTAACAAACTGGCATATTTTCGTAATTGTTTCTCATGAGAAAAATGAGGTCTCCCAAATTTGTAATCTATAATAATTGTTTTATTATCCATAATTAAAACTCTATCTGGACGCTTACTGACTATAATTCCATTTTCTTCAGTAATAATTGAACATTCTCTATAAGTCTTATAATTACCACTAAACCAATCTTCCACTCCAGATAACTGAATAGATTGTCTTATTTTTTCTACATATTTTTTTTTTTCATCAGATTGAATTAATCCTTGTATAATCCATAAACTAACTTTCTCTTCAATATCCTCTAAAGAATCAATCTGAGAAAAAAGATTATGCATAATTTTACCGTATTCAATACCTGTATTTTTGTCAAACATAAATTTTCGGAATTGACTGGATTGTTTGAATATAGATTTCCCTTTTGGGAAATCTACTGATGAAAATTTTACTTCTTTCACAGGAGGAGTTTGCTTTAAAAGATTATCCATAATTATTTCTTCTTTTTCTCTCGGTAGAGAAATTTCTCCAACTTTAAAACAACAATTCTTTTCATCCCAATATTCATCAAATTGTTTTACATATAACTGTAATAAATTCGATACTTTTTTTACTTCTTTTATTTCTTTTTTTTTCTTTGTCAATATGATCAAATTACACTCTACTCGTGTAAAAGCTACATATAAAAGATTTAAATTATCTATACATGACTTCATTGTTTCTTTTTCATATTCCAAAGCAAAATCAGTATTCTTCATCTCTTTTTTGTAAGTAATAGGAAATAAAGAGAAATTTTTTACATTTTCTGAAAGCTTACACCATATTAAAGGATTTTTTTCTGGAGAAAGCTCCCAATCACAATAAGGAATAATCACTGTATGAAATTGCAATCCTTTAGACTTGTGAATTGTCATAGCTCTTATACCTTCTATCCACATTCCAGTAGGAATAGTTTTCTCTTTTCCATCCTGTTCCCAATGTTCAAGAAAATGATGAATTGTTGCTGAATAATCATTTAAATATTGATTGAGATAGTCATAAAAAGCAAATAAATAGGCTGATTGTCCTGGCAATCGTTCTAATCCAAATTTTCTACAAATGTATCCAACAAGCTCAAATAATGGCATAGATAATAATCTATCCCTTCTTATTTCTCGTGTTTCTAATCCTCCCATTTTTAATAAATAGATTAATTGCTCTTCAAATAATTTATTCCCATAATTAACAATCATTTTAAGGGATGCAATAATAATTCTTACAGCAAGTGAACTCCATAGACTAAAAGCTTCATTAGAAACAATTGTTAAATAATGATTTTTCACCATTATTGGATAATCACTTCTTTTGTGTGAAAGATAATCAGCAAGTATATTTATTGTTTTGTTTTTCCTAACAAGTATACAAATATTTTTAGCTGGAATACAGCTATTATGTAGTCTTTTTAGTTGTTCTAATACTGTTTCTAGCATTTGATCTACATATCTTCTATCTTCTTTATTGTCCTCAATAAATTTAATAAAGACACATCCCTCTTCGTCATTTTTTTTAGTTTTTTGCTTAACCTTGTTCTCTTCATATATAGAGAACATTGTATTTTTAAGTATCCTTTTTGCTGCAAAAGGAAAAAAGGAATTATTAAAATCAATTATACGTTTTTCACTTCTCCAGTTATACAACAAAGGTTTTTCTTCAGCGTTCAGCTCTTTCGATACTCTTTTTAATATATTCCAATCACTATTACGCCAACGGTAAATTGATTGTTTTTCATCACCTACTATCAAACTAAATGCATTTTTGGAAAGGATTTCTTTTAATAAAATGTTAAAATTTTTCCACTGTAATAAACTGGTATCTTGAAATTCATCAATCATCACATGTTTAATTGTACTACCTATTTTTTCATAAATGAATGGAGCATCATTATCATCAATCATCTGATAAAGAAATAAATTAGTATCCGAAAACAAAAATCTATTTTGTATAAAATTCTGTTCTTCAATTTCTTTTCTAACTTTTTCTATTAACCCAAATTTATAAAGATTATCCTTTACCATCCTCACCGTACGTACTTTTCTCAATTTTTCAAAAACACAACTGAGCAAAGGCATTAATCTACTCTCCGCTAAAAGAGCTATCTCTTCTCTTCTTTTATGATTTTTAGTAGTCCATGCATATTTATCTATACGACATTTTTCCATCACCTTGCTTTCTTCCTGATAATTCCCTTTTACTAATTTTTGAAAAAAAATGATAGGATAACCTTTTAGTATAAAATCATTTTCATTAAGTTGATATTCTGATAATAAAACTCTAATCTCTTGTAGAGTTTTTTTAAAAAAGATTTCATAATTTCTTTGTATTTGATCTTGATTTTCTATCAACTGATTGAAAATCAGAGAATTATTCGGAAAATATTTTTTATGTTCTTGAAAGAACTCATTATAAATACATTCTACAAATTTTTCTATAGATTTTTTTATTCTCCAATTTTTCCCCTCATTTATTAAATGTTCTACATACTTTATCAACCATTCAAGCAATTGACTATCTTGATTTGCTTTCTCTATTACGCTATGAACAGCTTCTCGTATTACTTGTTGATTATTCACTTCTAAATTAAAATAACTGTTACATCCTAATTCGTGCGCCAAATTACGAACTATTCGTTGAAAAAAACTGTCAATCGTTGTAATATTCAACCAACTATAATGTTGAATAATACTTTTAAAAATTTTTTTAGATTTCCTACTAATTAATTTTTCATCCCAATGTAATCCTCCTTCTTCCCATAACACTCGTAAGGAAGATCGAAACTCTTTTGAATCATTTGTATTCATCGACAGACCATATAATTCTGACAATATACGTTCCTTCATTTCATTTGTAGCATCTTTTGTAAAACTAACTACTAAAATATATTTAAAATAATCACTAAAATTGGAATCTAATAAACATTTAATATACTCTAGTACTAAAATATAAGTCTTTCCAGAACCAGCTGATGCTTTATATATTATTATATTTGACATATAATTTATTTTATTTTGTACTTACAAAAGTACTATTGGATAATGGAATTTCAAGAATATGAACTAATCACAGTATTAGGCCCTACGGCTTCCGGTAAAACAGCATTTTCCATTCGTTTGGCTGATGAACTAAATGGAGAAATAATCAGTGCTGATTCTCGTCAAGTATATCGTAGAATGAATATTGGCACAGGAAAAGATTTAAACAATTATATTCTTGAAGGAAAATCTATTCCTTATCATCTTATTGATATTTGCCAAGCTGGAGAAAAGTATAACGTTTTCCGATTTCAACAAGATTTTCATAAAACTTTTTCTAAAATTAAAAATAAAGGAAAATTACCAATTTTATGTGGAGGAACGGGTTTATATATAGAATCTGTTTTGAAAGGATATAGATTATTGAACGTTCCAAAAAATCATATTTTAAGGTCAAAACTAAAAGGTAAAAGTATCAGTGAGTTAAGTACAATACTGAAATCGTATAAAAGACTTCACAACCAATCTGATGCAGATTGCTCACAAAGAATCATACGATCTATAGAAATAGAAACATATTATCTTACACAAAAACTCAATCAAGGTAATTATCTTCCAATTAAGAGTTTTATCATAGGAATCAAAATAGACCGAGAATTGAGAAGGGATAAAATAAGCTTTCGTTTAAAAAAACGATTGAAGGAAGGATTGATCGAAGAAGTCAAAAATTTACTGAATACCGAACTTTCCTCTGAGCAACTAATATATTACGGGTTAGAATATAAATACATTACCTTATACCTTATCGGACAACTTTCTTATTCAGAAATGTACCAAAAACTAGAGGTATCCATTCATCGTTTTGCCAAAAGACAAATGACATGGTTTAGAGGTATGGAACGTAGAGGTTTTAAAATACATTGGATAAATGTTCAAGAAACAGATCATTTAAGTGAAATTTTCAGCCAAATACATTCTTAATCCTACTAAAAATTTTATCCTTAACGGAATTCGTCGGCTTAAAATTAGGAGCATTCTCCATTGCAGAAAGAAGCTCTTTCTGCCTTTCAGTTAAATTTTCAGGAACATAAACGGTAATATTAATTAACAAATCACCAACTCCATATTTATTCACTGAAGGTAATCCTTTATTTTTCAATCTAAGTATCTTACCTGGCTGAGTTCCTGGTTCTACTTTTATCTTTGCTTTACCATCCAATGTAGGAACCTCCACAATACAACCAACCGATGCTTGATAAAAAGTTAATACTAAATTATAAATGATATCCTGTTGGTCTCGTAATAACTCAAGATGAGTTAATTCTTCAATCACTACTAATAAATCTCCGTTGATACCCCCACGACGAGCAGCATTTCCTTTCTCTCGTACCGAAAGTTGCATACCTTCTATCACTCCAGCAGGGATATTAATAGTAATTACATCCTCTCCTCGTACAATTCCCTCACCATAACAATATGGACACCTCTTAGTAATTACTCTCCCTTCTCCATGACATTCAGGACAAACAGAAGAAGTTTGCATTTGCCCAAAACCAATATTTACAATTTTTGTTACTTGCCCTTTACCATGACAAGTAGAACAGGTACGATAAGAATGATTATTTTCTGCCCCAGTTCCTTTACAATGAAAACAGGGAATATATTTTTTCACCTTAAGTGTTTTTTCTACACCAGTAGCTATCTCTTTAAGTGTCAATTTCACTTTTATTCTCAAATCTGAACCTCTATTCCCTCCCCTTGTATTATTCCCAAAACTAAACCCTTCAGAAAAACCACCAAAAATATCTCCAAAACGAGAAAAAATATCTTCCATAGAAAATCCACCTCCATCGAAACCACTAGCAGAACTATTTACCCCTGCATGACCCAACTGGTCATATCTATCCCTTTTATTTACATCACTTAATACCTCGTATGCTTCAGCTGCTTCCTTAAATTTTTCTTCAGCATCTTTATTACCAGAATTTTTATCTGGATGATACTGAATAGCTTTTTTTCTATATGCTTTTTTAATTTCATCTGACGATGCAGTCTTGGAAACACCTAATATCTCATAATAATCTCTTTTTATTGTTGGTGCCATGTTTATTTATATTTTTCTAATTAGCCACAACCACTTTTGCGTGGCGAATAACTTTATCATTCAAAGTATATCCCGTTTGCACATTATCTATAACCTTACCTTTTTTTTCTTCATTTTCAGCAGGAACGGTAGCAACAGCTTCAAACAAATCAGATTCAAAATTTTCACCAATTGAATTAATAGCTTTTACTCCATTTTTTTGAAGAAAAGAAAGAAATTTTCGGTAAATCAATTCTACCCCTTTTTTTATGGTATCCATCTCTCCAGCTTTTTCTATTGTTTCCAAAGCCCTTTCAAAATCATCTACCACTGGAAGAATCTCAATAAATATTTTCTCTCCTCCATTTTTAATCAAATCTGTTTTCTCTCTAATAGTACGCTTTCGGTAATTATCATACTCTGCCATTAAACGAAGATGAGCATCTTTAAGATGTGCAACTTCTTCTATATATGATGCCAAATTGTCAGAAGATTCTTCATTTTCTGTCAAAATCTGCTCTTGTTCAGACACATCTTCTATAACTTCATCAACAAATTTCTCCTTATTTTGAATGTTTTTTTCTGAATTTTTATCACTCATAAACTCACATTTTTTTACACTTTTAATGATTACTTACTATATAAAGCCAAAATAATCCTTAATTCAAGAGACAAATAAATCTACAAAAAACTACCCCTGCAAGGTAGACAACAAATAGCTTGCCAAATTTGTATCAATAAAAATTACTTTTTATCTTCGCAATTATAATGATAGTTATAATTAAAATGCTCAAACAAATATTCTTAGTAGGAACAGGAGGAGGAATAGGTAGTATCCTTCGTTTTATTATATCTTCACTTATTATCAAAACAAAATTATCTACTTTTTTCCCATTAGCTACTTTTATTGTAAACTTATTAGGATGCTTTTTAATTGGAATTTTAACTAATTTATTTCTAAAAATAAATTGGTTGAGTCCAAATATTAAAATCTTTTTTATAACTGGATTTTGTGGAGGTTTTACTACTTTCTCCTCCTTTTCGCTAGAAAATTTTCAATTATATAAAGCTGGAAATTATCAAACACTTATTTTATACATTCTAATCAGTATTATTTTAGGTTTTATTTCTGTATTGTTGGGTTCATTTTGTTTTAATAAAATATTTACTTAATAACTGTTATCATTGAATTCCTCAGTATTAAAAGTTCAAATGAAAATATTAAAGACGAATATATTTAAAAAGTTCACTAATTATATAAAAATGCTATCTACTCTAAATAGATGAAAGAAGTTGTTTTTTCAAAATATACGATAGACTTTGCTCGTATAGCTCTGGAATACTGTATGCTTATAGAAAAGACAAGAGAATCTAATAAAAAAAATTTCATTAATAATATGACAAAAGTTTTACCTCTTTTGTATATTAAAATCTCAATCATTCCTAAAATTCAAGAGAATTATGAGTCAAATTTAAAAAACAAAATAGATGAAAATCTCTACTTTCAAGCAGAAAGTAATATTAGTAAATTGTTAGGAAATGACAATTTTTACTTAGAAATCTCTCATCCAGATATTCAATTAAACGATTTTCATACTACAAAAAAAATATCAGAAGATTTAGCTGATATCTACGAAGATTTGGGAAATTTCATAAATATTTTCAAAAATGGATATAAAGAAACAATGAACGATTCATTAATATTATGTACAGAAAATTTTAAAAAATATTGGGGACAATCTTTAGTCAATTCATTAAAATTTTTACACTTTGTAAAATATAAAACAGAAGAATGAAAAATAATAATTGTTACTTCCTGTAATCACCATAAACATTTTTTTACGAAAAAATACAATGATTAATAAAATCAGTAAAAAATTTATGTTTTATAAGTACAGTTATTTAAATTGTTTCATCTAATGTTTGATTTTTTTAACAGTGAAATAATACATGTAATTCCACTGTTAAATCCGAATTTGTGTATTCAAAGATAAATTCATATTGAAGAAAAATTAGTAAATATTGATGTAAACTTCAATGAAAAAAACTATTCTAATAACAGGATCAAAAGGACAATTAGGATGTGAACTAATGCAGGGTTCTAATCGATATTCTGAATTCAAATTCATCTCAACTGATATTGACACATTAGATTTAACAAATAAAAAGGAAATTATTCAATTTTTAGGAGAACATAAAATAAACTATATTGTCAATTGTGCTGCTTATACTATTGTGGATAAAGCAGAAGAAGAAGAAGATTTATGTTATTTAATTAATCGAGATGTACTAAAAAATTTAACGGAGGCAACTAAAGGAAAAATAAAAATCATCCATATTTCAACTAACTATGTATTCAGTGGGGAAAAAAATACTCCTTACACAGAAAAAGATATCACCAACCCACAATCAATTTATGGAAAAAGTAAACTTGAAGGTGAAAGAATTTTGATGAAAAATTGTCCAGAAAGTATAGTAATAAGAACTAGTTGGCTATATTCTGTTCATGGGGACAATTTTGTAAAAAAAATACTTCGTTTAATAAAAGAAAAAACAAAATTAAACGTTGTTTGCAATCAAGTAGGAACACCTACTTATGCATTTGATTTAGCAAACACTATTTTATTAATTATTACTTTTTTGGATAAAAAAAATCTTCATTCCGGCATTTTTCACTATACTAATGAAGGCTTTGTCTCATGGTTTGATTTCGCAAAAAAAATTTTACAACTATCCAAAACAAAAAATTGCAAAATACATTCAATCACAACAAAACAATACCACACTTTAGCAAAACGACCAATCTATAGTGTTTTAAACAATACAAAAATAAAAGAAACTTTTGGTATTATAATTCCCAAGTGGGAAGAAAGTTTAAAAAAGTGTATTAGATTGCTTATTGACAAAATCTGAATAAAAATGAAACTATCTATTCAACCCAGTTACTATCTTAGCAAAGTACTCTAAATCTTCTCTTTTGCTCTTTCAATATTTTTTTCACTAGTAATAGCTTCTAAAGATTCGGGATATTTATTTTTAATGATTGTATAAGTTTCTAAAGCCGACTTATAATCTTTTAAACTTTCGTAAGCAACGGCCATTTTTTTTAAAAAAATAGGACTCAATAATGAGCTATTAGCCCTAATAGCTGCCTTTTTAAAGTAAACAATTCCTTCTTTTATGTTATCCAAATTAACTTCACAATCACCAATAGCTCCCATTATTTGTGCAGAAAACAACACATCTTTCCCATGATAACTTTTTAAAGTTCTAAGAGCTTTTTTATAGATTCCTAGTCTATACTGACAAATTCCTGCATAAGCTTTTGCTAAATTAGCAGATTTAGTTCCTTCAAACTCTTTTATTATACTAATAAATCCAATATAATTGGATTTATCTCCATTCAAAGCAATCTTCCACTGCTGGTTACTAAAATAAGTCTGACCATGGAAAAGAGCAATTTCTGCATCCTTCTCTCTAGAGAGAAGGTGATTGTGATAATAAACAACAGAAATCACCAGAGCTACAACAAATATCATCGTAATTATAAAAATTTGCTTAAAATATCTCAAATGTAGTAGTATTTTTAAGATATTTTCACTTGTACCTTTTCTTTTTAGTGAAAAATTATTACTGATTTTCATTTTTCTCTATGATATTAATAATTATTGAGTAATTAATCTATACCCTACAAGAGAAATTATAAATAATAAATCATTTACAAAAAAAGGTAAAATTCCTATTTTTAAATTCATATGAATTGGAAAATAAATTCGAATTGTGACAAATATTAAGGATTTTATTCACTTTACCTGCATCTTACTAGCATTAAATTTTTTACTTTTAAAAACCTACCTTTTTAAAAAAAATAACAGTAAATTGTTTAATATAAGTATGCCAACAATTTGTATTCAAAAAATACAAAGAAAATCTATTTCATCCTTTCTACATAAGAACCATCGCGTGTATCTATTTTTATTTTATCTCCTTTATTAATGAAAAGAGGAACACGTACCGTAGCCCCAGTTTCTACTATAGCAAACTTAGTAGCATTAGTAGCTGTATCTCCTTTAATTCCTAATTCAGTATAAGTAACTTTCAAAATTACATGAACAGGAAGTTCTACAAATAAAATTGTCTCTGAATCTGCATGAACAACTACTTCAGCTATGCTTCCTTCTTTCAAAAAATCTACACCCTCAATATTATCTCGTGCAATAAATACTTGTTCAAATGTCTCTTTATGCATAAAATTATAAACAATATCATCCTGATAAAGAAATTGGTAAGGACGACGTTCTATACGAACTTCATCTATTTTCAATCCAGCATTAAATTTTCTTTCAATAACTCGTCCTGTAGTTACATTTTTAAGTTTTGTACGTACAAAAGCTGAACCCTTACCCGGTTTTACGTGCAAAAAATCTACTATTTTATAGTAAAATCCCTCTAAACTTATGCACATACCATTTTTAAAATCAGCTGTAGTTGTCATCTAAATATCTTCTTAAATTAACTATTCCAATTTTTTCATAAAAAAAATCAATAGAAAGAAATAATCGACTCAATATGAAAATTATCAGTCATCTCTAATTTAAGTTTTAAATTAGAGAACATATACCTTTTGTGTTAGGGATTGGGTAATAGTACAATTACATTTTTAATCCTCAATAAACATTATAAATGATAATATTTATTGTAACAATTCTGTTGTTTTTATTCCACTTTATACTTCTTATAGTCTTATAGTCTTAATAGCTTTTTAGTTTTAAAAAAATATAAAACTATGAACTTATTGAAATAGAAATAAAAGCGTCCAAATTCAATCAAATTTTAAAAAGAGAAGTAGTTTTAATTATATTGAGCAATAAAGTAAAGTTGTGAATCTATCTTTTTTAACAAAAAAACACTTTTTAAAGTGTAAAAAATATGGCTTACTTTTTTACCTCTTACTAAAAAAATTCAAAATATATGAAAGTAAAACAAACATAGAATTCCAATTTTTTATAAATTGACTAATCACAAAAAAGAGAAGCGATTTCTCAAAAAAAGAAAATCGCCTCTCTTTTTCAATACCAAAGCGTAATAAATTACATCATTCCTCCGCCCATGCCTCCGCCCATTGGAGGCATTGCTGGAGCAGGATTTTCTTCTTTTGCCTCAGTAACTACACATTCTGTAGTCAAAAGCATTCCAGCAATAGAGGCAGCATTTTCTAAAGCTACCCTAGCTACTTTCGTTGGATCTATTACACCTGCTGCATATAAATCTTCATATATGTCAGTACGCGCATTGTACCCAAAATTACCCTTTGCTTCTTTAACCATCTGGGCAACAACAGCCCCTTCTTTCCCTGCATTCTCAACAATTTGACGAAGAGGTTCTTCAATAGCACGTTTCACAATTTCCACGCCAGTAGTTTCATCTTCATTTATACCTTTGAGTCCATCTAAAACAGAAATAGCACGAACATAGGCAACTCCACCTCCTGGCACTGTTCCTTCCTCTATAGCTGCACGAGTTGCACTCAACGCATCATCTACACGATCTTTCTTTTCTTTCATCTCTACTTCTGAAGGAGCACCTACGTATAGGACAGCAACCCCACCAGCCAATTTAGCTAAACGTTCTTGTAATTTTTCACGATCATAATCAGAAGTCGTTTTTTCTATTTGTGTTTTGATCTGGGCTACACGAGCAGAAATAGCACTTTTTTCCCCGGATCCATTTACGATTACCGTATTATCTTTACTTATAGAAACTTTTTCAGCGGTACCTAACATATCAATTGCCACTCCTTCCAATTTCAACCCCTTTTCTTCAGAGATCACCACTCCACCTGTTAATACTGCAATATCCTCTAACATTTCTTTGCGACGATCACCAAAACCTGGAGCCTTTACAGCACAAATCTTCAAAGAACCACGCAAACGATTGACAACTAAAGTAGCCAAAGCCTCTGACTCAATATCTTCCGCTATAATCAACAATGGACGCCCTGTTTGAACAGTTTTTTCCAAAATGGGAAGAATATCTTTCAATACAGAAATTTTTTTGTCATGAATAAGAATATATGGATTTTCCAAATCAGCTTCCATCTTTTCCGTATTGGTTACGAAATAAGATGAAATATAACCTCGATCAAATTGCATACCCTCCACTACGTCTACATAAGTTTCTATACCTTTGGACTCTTCTACAGTAATAACTCCTTCCTTTTTTACTTTTCTCATAGCCTCAGCAATCAAAGCCCCAATAGTTTCATCTCCATTAGCAGATATTTTAGCCACATTCTCAATCTTACCAAAATCATCACCAATAGCTAGCGATTGGTGCTTTAATGACTCTACCACTTTAGCAACAGCCTTGTCAATACCACGCTTCAAATCCATTGGATTTGCACCAGCAGCTACATTTTTCATTCCTACATTAATAACGGACTGTGCCAACACAGTAGCTGTAGTTGTACCATCACCAGCATTATCATTGGTTTTAGAGGCAACCTCTTTTACTAATTGAGCTCCCATATTTTGGAAATGATCTGAAAGTTCTATTTCTTTTGCTACAGTTACACCATCTTTTGTAATCTGAGGAGTACCAAATTTTTTGTCAATAATAACATTTCGTCCCTTAGGGCCTAATGTTACTTTCACTGCATTTGCCAATTCATCAACCCCTTTTTTAAGTAAGTCACGGGCATCAAGGTTAAATTTAATATCTTTTGACATAATATTTAATTTATTTTTTTTTAAAATTGTTGAAAATTTATTAAATAATAGCTAACACGTCAGACTGACGCATAATCAAATACTGCGTTCCGTCTAGTTCTATTTCCGTTCCAGAATACTTACCATAAAGAACCTTATCTCCTTCTTTTAGAACCATTTGCTCGTCTTTAGAACCATTACCTACCGCAATTATCTTACCTTTCAGCGGTTTCTCTTTTGCAGAATCAGGAATAATAATCCCTCCAACTGTTTTTTCTTCAGAAGCAGCAGGTTTCACCAAAACTCTGTCTGCCAATGGCTTAATACTAATACTCATACTCATAATTTAAATTATTTTAAGTTAATCATTTCACTTTTATGGAAGTGACAAAGATTATGCCAAATAAATAATAACTGACAATTTGTCAAAATGAATTATCTACATTAAACTAACACGTCGAAAATTCAAAACAGTCAATTCTTTATTTTGTTTCTTCAAATAATCATTGATAGTAATTCTAGTGTCTTTCAGAAAATTTTGTAACAACAGTGCACATTCTTTATAATATTTGTCCAAAGCTCCTTCTACTATACGACTTAAAATTGCTTCAGGTTTTCCTTGCTTTATTGCTTTTTCACGAGCTATATCCTTTTCTATTTCAATATTCTTTACAGGAATAGAATTTTTATCCAAACCTATAGGATTCATAGCAGCTACTTGCATAGCTATATCTTTTGCTACTTGAGCATCTACTTTTTCTTGATTAAATCCAACAATAGCAGCTAATTTACTACCAGGATGTGTATAAGCTACCGTAGTAGAAGCCTTTAAATATTCATAACTTCCTAATTCCATTTTTTCACCACTTATTCCAATACGATTTATTATCAATTCATAAACTTTATACTTATTTATAAACAAATCGTTTAATTCTCTTACTGTTTTTGGTTGATATTCTAAAGTTGCATTTAAAATTTTCTTTACCATATCAATAAAATCTTCTCCTTTTGCTACAAAATCTGTCTCACATTTTACTGATATTATAGATGCGAAATTGCCCTTAGAAGCAGCAAGGACGCAACCTTCAGAAGTTTTACAATTTTCACGCTTAACAACTACAGCTCGACCCTTTTTACGAATAATTTCCATCGCTCTATCGTAATTACCTTCTGCCTCATTAAGTGCATTTTTACAATCTATAACACCCGCTCCCGTCATATTCCTCAAATGCCGAACATTCGCAATCGTAACTATCATATTTTTTTACAATTATTAACGATAAAACTTACTCCTCCTGTTAATAAGTTAATAAGTTAATAAGTTAATAAGCATTACAAACCCTAGAACTAAACTTTTTTCTCGAGTCAAAGATTTTTTTCTTTTCTAGAGTCATTTATTTCTTTACCGGTAACAAAAACTTTCTTCTCATTGCTCTCATTATCTATAGAAATAGATATATTTTCACTATTTCTTTCTTCTTTTCCTTCAATAATTGCATCACAAATAGCATTCAAAACTACCTTTATAGAATCAGTTGCATCGTCATTAGCAGGAATAACAAAATCTATATCATTGGGATTAGAATTAGTATCTACTATTGCAAACACAGGAATATCCAAACGTTTAGCTTCTGAGACAGCAATACGCTCCTTCATTATATCTACTACAAACAATGCAGAAGGCAAACGTCTCAACGTTACAATTGAACCTAAATTTTTTTCCAATTTAGCACGCTGACGAGTAACCTGTAATCTTTCTCTTTTAGAGAGAAGATCAAAAGTGCCATCATGAGCCATTTTATCAATAACTGTCATTTTTTTAATAGCTTTTCGAATTGTTGGGAAATTAGTTAACATACCACCAGCCCAACGTTCCGTAACATAGGGCATACCTACAATAGTTGCTTTATCAGCAACTATTTGCTTCGCCTGTTTTTTCGTAGCTACGAACAGTATTTTACGTCCAGATTTGACAATTTTTTTAATAGCTGATGCTATTTCATCTATTTTTAAAATGGTTTTATGTAAATCAATAATATGGATGCCATTACGCTCCATAAAAATATAAGGAGCCATTGCTGGATTCCATTTTCTTTTTAAGTGCCCGAAATGTGCTCCTACTTCCAATAACTGTTCAAATGAAACTCTTGACATTATTTGATTCTTATTCGTTTACATTTCTTTTATCAACTATCAGATAACCATTCCAAATTATCTTTGGATACGTCCCAACCTATTTGAATATTAATCTCAACCAATATCAAAAAGAAAAAGACGAAAACACTTCAAATCATTAATTCTCTCACTAACGTTTTGAAAATTGAAATTTTTTTCTAGCTTTAGGCCTTCCAGGTTTCTTGCGTTCCACTTCACGCGAATCACACGTCATAAACCCCTCATTTCTTAAAATTGGCCTATTTATTGAATTGATTTTCACCAACGCCCGAGCAATACCTAAACGTGCTGCCTCTGACTGACCTTTAACCCCTCCTCCTTGCAAATTAATTATAATATCATATTGTTCAGTAATACCCAATTTATTTAGTGGTTGTTTTACAATATACTGAAGTATTAGAGAAGGAAAATAAGATTCAAGATCATGCTGATTAATTAAGATTTTTCCTGCCCCTTTTTTTACATAAACACGAGCTACAGAAGTCTTTCTTCTACCCAATGCATTTATCATTTCCATTATAATTATTATTTAAGCAAATAAATATCAACTGTTTTAGGTTGCTGAGCTTTATGCTTATGTTCAGTTCCACCATACACATAAAGATTTTTAATAATCTTCGAACCCAAACGATTCTTTGGAAGCATTCCTTTTATTACTTTTTTTAATAAAAAAACACTACTTTTTTTAAATAAGTCTGCCGGGGTAGTCTTTTTTTGTCCACCTGGGTAACCTGTGTAAGAAAAATATATACGTTCAGTCCATTTCTTACCAGTTAAAACAACTTTATCGCTATTAATAATTATTACATTATCACCACAATCCACGTGAGGAGTAAAATTAGGTTTATATTTACCTCTAAGAATTTTTGCTACTTTAGAAGCCAAACGTCCTAAAGGCTGTCCATCTGCATTTATAATAACCCATTCTTTATTAACTGTTGCAATGTTTGCAGAAACAGTCCTATAACTTAAAGTATTCACTGTCTTTTGTAATCTGTAAATTAAAAACTATAAAAACAATTACTACATGCAACGATTTTTCATCGCATACAAAAATTAAATCAAATATCTATAACCTTAAAACAGAAACCAGGGTACAAAGGTATTACTTTTCTTCAAAAAATTAAAAAAAAAATTGAATATCCTTGATGTTTTCACTAATTAATTTTTAAAATATTTTTTTCTACTAAAAATTTAATCCGATTTCGAATAATAATAGATTTCCAAACATTTTGTGCATTAGAAGAAACAGCAATAGTAATATTGCTACTATTGTAAATGGCTGGAGAAATAAAATCGCATAAACTAGGATTGTCACAGACATTTGCTAAAATATTACGACACTCACAATCAGCCTTTATAAGCGCATTTAACACTTTTTTACCTGTACATATATAAACCAAAAAAACATTTTTCAAATCTTTTGATTCATATTCTTTTTTTTTCTGCTCAAAAGATAATAATTTAAACTCTGAACAAAAATCAGGAGCAATGATCACAATTCTGCTGGTAAAATAACTCAAAACAGTGGCTTTATGAAAGGCAACCATCCCCCCTCCAACAATCAGGATTTGTTTTCCGGTAATATTAATTGAAATAGGCAAAAAAACATTCATCTTTTATGCAATCCACATTCTTTATGTTCAGAATTTTCCCACCACCAACGACCTGAGCGAATATCCTCACCTATTTCAATAGCACGAGTGCATGGTTGACAACCAATACTTGGAAACCCTTTATTTTGAAGTACATTATATGGTACTCTATTAATTTTTATATAATTCCATACTTCTTTTGTTTTCCAATTTACCAATGGATTAATCTTAATTAATTTATTCACTTCATCCCATTCCACTATTCTAATATCTTTACGCGTCACTGATTGTTCCCTACGAAGTCCACAAATCCAAACATCTAAAGTAGATAAAGCTCGTGAAAGTGGCTCTATTTTTCGAATTTTACAACACTCTTTACGTTTACCTACACTTTCATAGAAACCATTAACACCATTTTGTTTAGTATATACCTCAACAATTTCATTTTTTGGAAAATATATATCTAATTTAATATTGTATACACTATTAGTGTTGTCAATCAACGAATAAGTTTCCGGAAATAATCGCCCAGTATCAATAGAAAAAATAGTAGTTTCAGAATCTATCTTCAAAACCATATCTGTTAAAACTTGATCTTCTAATCCCAAACTAGAAGCCAAGCCTATACGAGTCTTATATTTTTTTAAAAAAAAAACCAATAAATCTTCTGCTGACTTATCTAAAAAACAATTATTTAACGTAACTATATTTTTATGCATTGCAATTACAATTTCATTTTATTATCATTCCTGCTCCAACAGTTTCAAACGTACTCTCATCAATAAATACTAAACTCCCAGTAACACGATTATCAATATAAAGATCATACTTCAATGGTTTAGAAGTTCTAATAGAAATCTGCGCTATATCATTCATTCTTACTGTTTTTTCATCAGTTATATTTTTCATTGTATTAACATTTACTTTATAAACTACTTCCTTGATTATCCCTAATACTTCATCAGTCGTATGTCGGATGAAATATTTAGTTCCAATACTTAACGGACGATAATTAAACCAACAAACCATTAGTAAAATATCTGCACTAACTATAGGCATATTATTACTCTTTACAATCATGTCACCTCTACTTGCATCAATATCATCTACTAAGCGAATTGCAACTGATTGAAGAGCAAAAACTTCTTTCAAAGAATTTTCTACATCATCTATAGCTTTTATAGCGGATTGAGTATAAGAGGGTAGAATAGTGACTAAGTCACCTACTTTATAAATACCTGAAGCAACTCGCCCAGCATATGCCCTATAATCATGAAACTGTTTGGTTTGAGGACGAATAACATATTGTATAGGAAAACGAGCAGGTAAATTACTGATATTTTCTTTCAATGGAATTGTTTCTAACAAATGCAAAAGTGTACAGTCTTTATACCAAGGCATTCTGGTAGAGTATTCTACTACATTATCTCCATCTAGTGCTGAAATAGGTAAATAATATATTTTTCTCAAATTCAACCTTTGGGCAACAAATGAATATTCTTCTACTATTTTGTTAAATATTTCTTCTGAAAAATCAACTAAATCCATTTTATTAACAGCCAAAATTATATCTGGTATTTGTAATAACGAAGCAATATAAGAATGACGCTTAGTTTGTTCCACTACTCCGTTACGGGCATCTACAAGAATAACGGCAGCATCAGCCGTAGAAGCTCCAGTTACCATATTTCTCGTATATTCTATATGTCCTGGAGTATCAGCAATAATAAATTTTCGTGAAGGAGTAGCAAAATAACGATAAGCAACATCAATTGTTATCCCTTGTTCACGCTCTGAACGTAATCCATCAGTTAATAGTGCTAAATTAACTTTATGACTACCTAAACGCTCACTGACCATTCTGACAGATTCCAATTGATCTTCAAAGATAGACTTACTATCATAAAGTAAGCGTCCAATCAGTGTACTTTTTCCATCATCTACACTCCCAGCAGTAGTAAACCTCAACAACTCCATCTCCGAATATTCACCTATAGCCATTGGTTATTTATTACAAAATACAACACTTCTTTTTTATTTTTTATTCATATTTAAAAATATCCAGCTTTTTTTCTATCTTCCATAGAAGCTTCAGAACGTTTATCATCAAAACGCCCACCTCGTTCAGTGATGCGAGAAGAAGCTATCTCATTAACAATTTCCTCTATAGTATATGCATTAGAAAGAGTAAGTCCGGTGCAAGTTACATCACCAACTGTTCTACAACGGACATACTTACGAACAAGTTCTTCTCCAGGCTTTAATTTTATAAAAGGATAATGGGCAAGCCACATACCATCTCGTTTAAATACTAAACGTTCATGTGTGTAATACAGACTTGGTAATTCAACATCTTCTTGCAAAATGTACTGCCAAATATCCATTTCTGTCCAATTACTTAAAGGGAATATACGAAAATGTTCACCTAACTGTTTTTTTCCATTAAAAATATTCCATAATTCAGGACGCTGATTTTTTGGATTCCATTGCCCAAATTCGTCACGATGTGAAAAGAAACGTTCTTTTGCTCGAACTTTCTCTTCATCTCTCCTGGCACCTCCTAAAGCAGCATCAAATTTATTTTTTTCTATAACACTTAACAGAGTCACTGTCTGCAACCTATTACGGCTAGCCTCATATCCAGTTTCCTCTTTAACGCAACCTGAATCAATAGATTCTTGAACAGAACCAACAAACAATTTTACTCCTAATTGTTTAATCAAATTATCACGATAAACTATCGTTTCTTCAAAATTATGTCCTGTATCTATATGCAGAAAAGGAAAAGGAATAGCTGATGGATAAAACGCTTTGTAAGAAAGATGTGCCATAACAATTGAATCTTTTCCACCAGAAAACAACAATACTGGTCTTTCAAATTGTGCAGCTACTTCTCTAATAACATAAATCGATTCCGATTCCAACTCTTTCAGATGAGTTAATTTTTTGTTCATTCGCAAATTCTTTGGCATAATAAGATATAATGTACTTTGCTCCAGCACGTTTAATAGCTATCAAACTTTCAAAAAAAATCTGTTTTTCGTCAAAAAAATCTTTCTTAGCTCCTTGTTTCAACATAGCATATTCACCAGAAACTTGATAAGCAACTAAAGGATAATTTGGGAAACGAATAGATGCTCGTTGAACCATATCAAGATATGGCATTGCTGGCTTAATCATGATCCAATCAACACCTTCTTCAATATCAGAAGCTATTTCATCCAATCCTTGTTCAATAGTTCGAAAATCCATTTGGTAAGTTTTCCTATTACCAAAGGAAGGGAAAGAACCTGCTGCATTGCGAAAAGGTCCATAAAAAGAAGAAGCATACTTAGCTGAATAAGCTAATATTTTCGTAGAAAGTTCTTCTTTCTTTAATCGTTTGGAAATAGATGCCACCTGACCATCCATCATGGCCGATGGTGCTACAAAGTCAGCCCCTGCAACAGCATGTTGATATGCCATTTCTGCTAACAAAGGCAACGTCATATCATTATCTATATCACTATTACATATTAATCCACAATGTCCATGAGAAGTATATTCACAGAGACAAATATCAGTAAAAATTATTATTTCCGGAAATTGTTTTCTAATTGCACGAACAGATCGGCAAATAATACTATCAGAAGATATCCCTTCACTTCCTTTTTCATCTTTTTTTTCATCAGAAATTACTCCAAACAATAAAACTTTATCAATTCCTAAACAAATAATTTCTGCCATATCTTTAAGTAATTCATCTACCGAAAATCGAAAAACACCTTCCATAGAAGGTATTCTATCTTTAACTTTTTCCCCATCTACTACAAAATAAGGATAGATAAAATCAGAAATAGCAATTTTTACTTCAGAATAAAAATCACGTACTTTCTCATCTAACCTATATTGTCTAAATCGTTTCATCATTTTCGAATAGAACCTTCTTAAAATAAATTAAATAAAAAATTAAATGTAGTTTCTCCTTTTGCAATCATCTGAATTCCTAAAGGAAACTTTTTATAAAGTTGTATAAAAGCATCTACTCCAGAAGGAGAAGAAAAAACAATTTTTTGAAAAAGAGATAAATCTACTTTTTTTGCCTTGTCATTTACTTCATTAGTATACAAAGGTATATCTATTACCTCATTTCCAAATTTTTCTAGTATTTCAGAAAAACATTTTAACCCTTTATCCGAACGAGGAAGTAATATTCGTTTTCCAATCAATCGAACAGTTTTGAAATAAGTGATTAATCCTTCTACTGATTCGCTTTTTGATTCTATATCGGGAGAAAAGCCATATTTATTTAATTCAAAAGAAGTTGTTCCACCGACTGAAGCTACACAAATATTTGATAAAACTTTAATATCCAAATTCATTTCATTTAATGATTCAAAAAAATAACGAACACCATAACGACTAGTAAAAATAATCCAATCAAAAGTATCTATCTCTTTTATATAAGCATATAAAAACCTGTTATTTTTTATCTTATTTATTTTGATCAAAGGAACATGAATCGCATTTTCATAACGATTACTCATTTTATCAGAAGTTCCTGTCAACAATACTTGTCTTTTACATATTTCTTTATTTTCAAACGAAACAACATCTCCGATTATCAACAAAATCGGAGTGGGATATTTAACAACTGAATATTGCAACTCCTTCAATGATGAATACCAAATTCTCTGATTTGCTAACGAAACATTATAAACCAAAGCGACAGGCATATCTTCTTTGCGTCCTATAGTCATCAATTTCTTTGCAATCACAGACAAATTAGATCCACTCATATAATAAACCAAAGTATCAGTATCCGGAACTTGGACATTTTCTCCTGAATGTCCAGTTACAAAAGCAACAGAGGAAGCTAGCCCTCTATATGTCAATGGAATATGCGTACAAGAAGACACAGCAATCCCTGATGAAATACCTGGAATAATATTTACTTCTATAAAACGACTTTGTAAAAAGTCAATTTCTTCCCGTCCATGTGCAAAAACCATTGGATCACCACCCTTTAATCTCACCACTTTCTTCCCTAAAACTGCTGCTTGATAAAGCATCTCATTAATATCACTCTGATGAAGCCGATGAATCTCTTTTCTTTTGCCAACATATACCTTTTCTACCAAAAATCGAGAGAGAAACTCTTGATTTAATAAATCATCATGAAAAATAACATCAGCAGATAACAAAGCTTTATATCCTCCAATAGTCAACAAATCAGGATCACCAGGACCAAAACCAACTAAACTTACTTTTCCATATTTCTTTCGTATATCTTGTAAACAAAACAAATTTTTAATACTCTTTTCATTTCTTCTTCCAACAATAGCTAAACTTCCTTGTAAAGAATGGGTTTCAAACGGAAGAACACAAGCTATACGATTCTCCATTCCTAATCGTTTCAGTGCACAAGTAGCTACAATCAAAGCATCTATAAAGCCATTATCCACCTTAGCTATTCGTTCTTCAATATTTCCACGAACACCCACTACTTCCAAATCAGAACGAACTTTTAATAATTCAGCTCTCCTCATTCGAGAGCTAGTTCCAATTCTAGCCCCTTTTGGTAATTGATCTAACGTCAAATTACCTTTACTAACTAATGCGTCAGTTCTATCCATTGACCGAAACAGAGCAAATAATTCTAGCCCACAAGGCAAAGGATAAGGTAAATCTTTAGCTGAATGAACGGCAACATCTGCTTTATTCAAAATCAACGAATTGTCCAATTCTCTTGTAAAGAAATCCGAAATGCCTCTCTCATTAAGAGAATTAAAATCTAAATTTAATAAAGAAACATGTTTGTTTTTATCTCCAAACGACTCTATAGCTATTAGTTGATAATCAATATTCGGAAAAAACGAAAAAACCTCCTTCACTTGAATCTTAGAAAGAGAACTATCTCGACTAATAACCCTCAAACTTCTTTTTGAGAACCTAGAAGTTCTAACACAATCACAAAACAAAATTTTATTTATATTCTCTACCTTCACAATACATTTACCCACACCTACAAATATAACACTTTTAGAAAAAATATATCCAACTAGCTACTAATCTATTTTATTTTTCGAAAATTTAGCAGTTACAAACCGTCCACCAAGACTTAGTAATAAAACAATAACTGTAAGTATTAAAGCTGCAGCATAAGCACGCTTTCGAACCTCAGGAATAGGACTACTTAATTGAAAAAAAACCGATAAAGGAAGTGTAGCAGCTTGGTCTCTCCAAGGAATTACTGGAATATTATCTGTAAAACCAGCTGTAAACATTACTCCAGCAGCATCTCCTATAGCACGTCCTATAGAAAGAAGCGTAGCAGTAATAATTCCAGGAGCAATTTGACGCACCACCACTCTACCTGCTTCCAATCTGGTTGCTCCAAGAGAATAAATTGAATCTAACAAATCTTTTGGAACAGATTTAGCTACTTCATCCATTGAACGAATAAATATTGGAATAACTAAAAGCGTTATAACCAAAACACCACCTAATAAAGATGTTTTTAATCCAAAAAATATCATAATTGTAAAAGTGAAAGCACCATAAACGATAGAAGGAATGCCATAAAGCACATCAAACGAAAGACGAACAAGATAAGATAATTTAGATCCCTTATGCAAATAAACATTTATATAATACACAATAGGTATACTAACGGATAGACCCAACAAAGTAGAACCTAACACAATTAACAATGAACCAACAATAGCATTTAAAATACCACCTCCACCACCTAAATAAAATCCACCATTAGGTAATTTAGTTATCATCTCCCAGGAAAGAGCTGATAATCCTTTAGTTAAAATTATCCAAATGATACTTCCAACAAAAGTAAATACAGTCAGAGTAGACATTATCATTAATCCATTAAAAATCTTTTCTTCTACAAATTTCAGTTTCATAATTTAAATGATTTTTCTACACGTTGAAGAAGTACACGAGATATAGCGTTAAAAATAAATATAATAATAAACATTACTAATGCAGCAAACATTAATGCTGACTCATACACTGGTACTGACATCATTTCTCCAAAATTATTGGCAATTAATGCAGACAAAGGATAACACGCATCAAATAATGATTCTGGTTTTTTGACATCACTACCACAAACCATAAGCACAGCTATTGTTTCCCCGAAAGCTTTTGATATGGCAAGTACAATCGAAGCAATGATACCTGGAGAAGCTTTACGCAAAATTACTTTACGAGAAGTTTGCCAACGTGTAGCACCTAAGGAAGCGGATGCATCCCTATATTCTTTTGGTATAGTAGAAAAAATCTCAACAAATAAACTAACCAATAAAGGAATAAGCATTACGCTAAGTACAACACCTCCTGCCAAAAGTGTATACCCACTTGTACAATTAACAAAATGAGAACCTAACACAGTAGCAATAAAGGGAACAATAATTAATGTTCCCCACACTCCATAAACTACTGACGGAATTGCAGCCAGAATATCTAATACTGGGAAAACAGCATTTTTTACCCATGGTTTAGCATTTTGTGTTAAAAACAAAGCCATCAATAAACTAATAGGTACAGCTATACCTATTGCCAATAAAGTTACATATATTGTACTGATAATAAATGAATAAAAACCAAACTGACCAGTTAAAGGACTCCACTCAGAATTAGATAATAACTGCCATACTGATTTTTTTTTCATAACAGCTGTAGATTTATAATACAATCCTATACCAATTATAGCCAGAAGTAAAAGAGAAAAAACAGTTAAACTTTGCATTACTTTTTCCGCAACTTTATTTTTGAATACTCTACTCAACATAATTAATAATTAATTATTATTTAATCTTTGCAAGCTCTTGGTTTAATTTTTCTTGGCTAAGACAAATGTATCCTGTTTTAGCTACATATTTCTGTCCTTCAGAAAGGACATATTTAAGAAAAGAAATTAAAACAGGATCAACTGGCTTTCCCTTAGTTACCAAATAAAGGAAACGAGCAGGTGGAGATGGATAGCGCCCCTCATTAATAGCTTTAATTAATGATTCTGTTGTCTCATAAAAATCTTCCTCAATATCAATTATTCCATTTCCATTTACATCCAATGGAATAATTGCTAACCCTTCATAAAGCTTCTTAGTCTTCTGACTATAAGCATAGCCAATGTTGGCATAACCAATACCTACTTTATCTTTTTGCACTGCATCTGCAATACCAGGATCACCAAAAATAGCAGTTGCCTTCAAATTCTCCTGTCTAACATCAAGCCATGCAGCCCATGTCTCAGCAGCCCCACAAGCATCAGAACGAGTAAATACATGCACTGGAATCTTACTTGAAGTACCCAATACAGCTCCCCATGTTTTGATTTTTCCATCCCACAATTGTCGAGCAATTTCTTTTTTTAACCCAATTGACAATATATCTTTTAAATCAGGATTATTCACATTGACAATAGGAACAACAGCATCTTTTACGGAAGCAATACCAAAAGCTCCCTTCATTATTTCTTGTGGATAAATTTCACGAGAAACCATTCCCACATCCACTACTCCAGTAAGAACATCAGTTATTCCCTTACCAGCACCACCACCAGATATATCAAAACTTACATTAGGATGTAACATTTTGAATTCTTCTGCCCATTTTACTACCATTGGATAAAGAGCAAAAGCTCCTGATATATGAATTCTACCTGATAAAACATCATCATCTACTGTTTTTTCAATTCGTTTTTTTTGTTCACAAGATATAAGTGTAAACATCAGAAAACTTACTATTAAAAGAAAATTGTTTTTCATATTTTTTTTTTACT
This sequence comes from Azobacteroides sp. (SeqCode), assembly GCF_055395615.1. Classification (NCBI taxonomy): domain Bacteria; kingdom Pseudomonadati; phylum Bacteroidota; class Bacteroidia; order Bacteroidales; genus Azobacteroides (SeqCode); species Azobacteroides sp. (SeqCode). The sequence continues at coordinate 443,801 of NZ_AP014701.1, forward strand.
TTTCATAAAAGAAATATGTTAAGTTCAGAGAACTTAACTTGTAGGTTCTAATTAGACAGAATGTAACAATCAATACCAGAAATTCAGACAAGTTTTAAATTTTTATTTATTTTTTTTATTAGCATTTATTTATTATTTCCAAAATTATCGTGAAGTATTTTTATGATATTTTTTTATCCCTTTTTCAATTCACAAACGACCTGTTCTGTTTCTACTAATTCCGTAATTGTAGGATAATCACCACAAATAAGACATTCTTTATTTTTATTTATTTTTATTGTCCTGAAATTCATAGATTTAGCATCAAAAGTGAGTAGACAATTAGTCAGCAAATCACCTACATTGACAAGAAATTTCAATACTTCTGTTGCTTGTATTGCCCCTAACATACCTACAACAGCTCCCAATACACCTACTTGCAAACAAGTAGGAACAACAATATTAGATGGAGGGGGACTATGAAATATACAACGATAACATACTGTTCCAGGAAGATACGTCAATATTTCCCCATCAAATCGCAGAACACCCCCGTGGGAGAATGGTTTCCCAGCTAGTACACAAGCATCATTTATCAAAAATTTAGTTTGGAAATTATCTGTTCCATCTACGATAAAATCATAATCCTTAATAATATCAAAAGCATTCTTTACACTGAAAAAATCATGATAAGTAATAACTTTTACATCTGGATTAACCTGTTCGATTTTTTCTTTCGCCGATTGCACCTTTGATCTGCCTATGTCAGAAGTAAAATGAATAATTTGTCTTTGTAAATTACTTAAATCTACAACATCTCCGTCAATAATTCCCAGTGTTCCAACTCCTGCTGCAGCTAAATAAAAAAGAACAGATGATCCTAAACCTCCGGCACCAATCACAAGAATTTTACTATTACTTATTCTCTCTTGACCTTCCACACCTACATCTTGCAAAAGAATATGACGGCTATAACGCTCTATTTGTTCATACGTAAAACCCATACAAATCCATTATCATCAAAGACAAACTTATTCACATTTACTACAACATATCCTAACCCTACAGTAAGTTTATTGTTGTAAACATATTGAATTTTCAATTTCTCATTTCTTTTCAATCACCACTTTCCAATAATCCTCTACAAGCGTTTTTTCTAATATTTGATGTCCTTCATCTTTTATTGAGATAGAAATATTATCAATAGAATGACCATTATCTACCCATATTTCTAATTTTTCTCCTGACTGCATATATGATAACTGCATTTTAATCTGTACAAAATTCATTGGACAAGCAATACCACGCAAATCTTTAAATCTATTTTGAACTGAGATCTCCTTTGTTTCCTCTATAGCTGAGATATCAAATTTTATATTTTTAAATTGTAGAGAACTATTCATATTTCTATATAACTGTACAATATAGTCTGAAAGAGAAAAAATATTTTCCCTATGAGGAATAAAATCCAACTGTCTATTATCTCTTACTTGTTCTAAAAGATTGCGGTATTTATCTTCAACTAATCCACTATCAAAAAAATATTTAAGGAATAAATTAAATACATCTCTCGTTGTTTTTGGCGCAATACCTTTTGTTATCAATAGCATATGTGAAGAGAAATAAATAATATTATATAAATATTTATTTATTTCTCTTTTATTTTTTTCCATTCTAAGAACTTTTTTAGCTTCATTAATACAATTTAAGTCCACATTAATCATATCAGACAATCCTATAGAACATTCTGCTTTCCTTCGATTAGTAACACCAAATGGAGAACTTGATCCCCAATCAAAATAATAACTTTCGTTATCTTCATAAGACGGTATTTTTTGATAATCACCTAATAACTGGATTGCCATTCTTTTTCCATCACCTTTCAAATATGAAGCTAAATTCAAATATTTTGATCGAACTTCCAAATAAGAAACTAATAAACGAATTACATATTCTGGTATATCACGTGCAGCAATATTACCAATTGATTCTGCTAAACAAAGATTATTTTCTCTACTAGCTGCTATATATACATGATAACCAGGATATATCCTATTATTTTTTAGCACTTTCCCTGAAAACCCTATATCTGCCCAAATTTGCTGACCACAAGAATTAGGACATCCTGATATATGGATACGTGCAGTTGCTAACCTATCCAAATCTGTCATTGTATTTTTTATTTTATTTCTAATAGCAATAGCTAATCCTTTCGACAAACAAATTCCTAAACGACAAGTGTTTGAACCAGTACAAGAAATAATATTATTTATCAATAAAGGTTCATGTATATCTGGAACTACATCTTTAATTATTAAATATAATTCAGATAATGCAATAAACGGAATATTTCTCAACTGAACATTTTGTGTAGTTGTAAAACGAATTGTATCTCGTCCAAATTGAGAAACAAAACGTAGAAGTTTTTTTAATGATTCTACCAATTTTCTGTTATCCAGTAAAATATCACCTAACGCAAAAGGGACAAGTACTGTTACATATCCATTTTGTTTTTGCTCAATTACATATCTTTTCCTCCAAATTTCATATTTTTCGTCAATTATTATATTATTAGGTTTTATATATTTAACAGCCAATTTCTCTTTTCGTTGTTTTTCCAAAACAAATAAAGGAACTGTTTTCTTTGCTGCTTCGTAATATTTTTTTATAAGACAAATTGTATCTATTTCTCCAAACTCATAAAAAATATAACGAATCCTCGCTCTATGCCTATTTTTTCTGTTACCATGTTCAAAAAACATCTTCTTCACAGCTTCTACAACAATGAAGAGCTCATTATCTGGAACAAAATCAAAAAGTGTCCATCCAACTGACGGTTTAGAACCTCCACCACCTCCCACATAAACTTTAAACCCCTTTTTACTATCTTGTACTTTCGCAACAAATCCTAAATCATTAATTGCAGCATAATCTATATGTTTTTCGTCAGAAGAAAAAGCAATTTTCATTTTGCGAGGCAACAAATAAGAATCTACTTCAGATATCAATCTTGTTGTTAACGCCATTGCGTAAGGAGTAGTGTCAAAAACCTCATCATCAGTAATTCCACTATTATAAGAAACTAATATATTTCGTATTGTATTACCTCCACCACCTTTAGTAGTCAACCCTATAGATTGTAATTCATAAAGTATTGGTTGTACCTCTTCTAAGAGTAAATTTTGTATCTGAATTTCTTGACGTGTTGTAATATGTAACAAATCGGAATGATGTGTCAGAGCAATATCTAAAACTCTTAAAAACTGCTTTGGATAAACAACACCTCCAGTTGTTCGAATGCGTGACATATACACCTCATTTTTCCGTTGTTCATAGATACCCATTGGTACTCGAAAAGCTTTAAATTGCACTGCTTCTATCTTCCTTTCTCTGTAATCCATAGATAATACACCAAAACGTTGGATATCTTCATTTAATGTGTTGGGTAATTTGTACATCTTAAATATTGTTAATATGGCAACTGATTTAATTCAAATATTGATACCAGCTATTAACTGAACACGCCAGATAAATATTGCTTCGTTAGCTCTTCTTTCGGATGTTTAAGCAAATCTTCAGAAGAACCAGTTTCAATAATTTTTCCCATATAAATAAAAATCACAAAATCAGCCATCTTTAATGCTTGTCTTAAAGTATGAGTCACTAAAATAATACCGTATTTTTTCTTAAGTTCAACAAATAAATCCTCTATTAGACGACTAGAAATAGGATCTAATGCTGAAGTAGCTTCATCCCCTAAAATAAATTCTGGTTGTACTGCTAAGCCTCTTGCCAAACACAACCGCTGCTGTTGTCCAATAGAAAGAGCAGCGGCTGATCCATGTAAGCGATCTTTTACTTCCTCCCATATACCTACTGAACGTAAATTGGCTTCAACAATTTCTTTCAATTTACTCTTTTTATTATGAATACCATGAATTCTACAACCATATGCAACATTATCAAATATAGACATTGGTAAAGGAGTAGGACGTTGAGATACTAATCCAATTTTTTTTCTCATATGAGTAACTTCCACATTTTTTCCAAAAAGATCCTCACCATCTATGTAGACATGCCCATTTATCTCTATACCTTCCACATCATCATTCAAACGATTAAGTGTTTTTAACAAAGTTGATTTACCACAACCTGAGTGACCAATAATACAAGTAATTTTTTTATTTGGAATATCTACATTTATATCTTTTAAAATGCTATTACCATTGATACTCAAATTTAAATGCCGCACACTTATACCACAATGTTTTGGCATTTCAGTTCGTATAACCTTTTCCTTTTCAAGGTCGATTGAATTTTTCAATGAACGAACTTTAAAAACATTTTTTAAAAAAAAAGATAAACCATTCATAAATTTATGAGTTACAAATTCACTTTTGTCAAAGAAAGTAAAAAAAAAAGGGTGTATTCCGTGAAGATAGAAATATTATTTAAATAAAAGATAATATTTTTAGAAAAATACTCTTGTATGTTAAGAGTATTTACAAACTAAACTACAAATAACTTATTATTTATAACCCTAATTTATCTGATAATTCTAGCATTTTATTAATAGGTTTAACAGCCTTTTCTATTATTTCTCTATTAATAGTTATTTCCGGGGTTTCATACTTCAAGCAATTATATAGTTTTTCCAATGTATTTAAACGCATGTAACTACATTCATTGCAAGCACATGTACTATCGTTAGAGGGGGCAGGAATAAAAAATTTAGTAGGATTATTTACTCTCATTTTATGTAAAATACCAGATTCAGTAGCTACAATGAACTTATTCATTTTTGATTGAGAAGCATAATCTAACAAACCAGCAGTGGAAGCAATATAATCGGCTGTTTTTAAAACGACTGATTTACATTCTGGATGTGCCAATACTAAAGCATCAGGATATTTTTGTTTTAAGTTTAATATTTTTTCTAAAGAAAACTGTTCATGAACATAACAAGCTCCATCCCATAAAATCATATTTCGTCCAGTAATACTATTTATATAATTACCAAGATTGCGATCGGGAGCAAAAATTAACTCTGCATTTTTAGGAAAACTTTCCACAATTTTACGAGCATTAGAAGATGTAACTATCACGTCTGTTAAAACCTTAATTGAAGCAGAAGTATTTACATAAGAAACGACTATATGATGTGGATACTTCTTTATAAACTTTTTAAATTCATTCGGAAGACAAGAATCAGCTAGTGAACACCCTGCATTTATATCTGGAAGAAGTACCTGCTTCTCAGGATTAAGTATTTTAGCTGTTTCAGCCATAAAATGCACTCCACAAAGAACAATTATATCAGAATCATTTTGTGATGCCAAACGAGCTAATGACAAACTATCACCTACATGATCAGCAATTTCCTGAATGGAACTATCCTGATAATAATGAGACAAAATAATTGCATTTTTTTTTCTTTTCAAACTACGAATGGATCGAACTAATGAAAAATTATTAATCATTGATGATTTTATTTACTATTTAAATATAATACTAAAAATAAAAAATATATAGCATGTGAAAAATATGATAAGTTTCTGTTTTTAATGTTTTTTTTTTCGAAATGAAACTTTTATGAAAAAACTATCATAAATCTTTTATCATAAAAAACTTATGATAAAAGATTTACATATCTTATTCATTCTACAAAATATGTGTTATTTAAATATAAAAATTTATTCTATTGTTATAACATTGTTATTGCAATAACAATGTTATAACAATAGAATAAATTTTTAAAAAAAACATGAATAATAAAAATATTACGTATTTACGTAAGTTTTGTTAAGTAACCTAACAGGTTATCAACATTTAATTAAATATTAAATCGAAAATGTATTATATCTCCGTCTTGTACTATATACTCTTTTCCTTCTATATTTATTTTTCCAGCTTCTTTACATGCGTTTTCTGATCCTAATAATACAAAATCATTATACTTAATTACTTCAGCTCGAATAAATCCTCTTTCAAAATCGCTATGAATGATTTTTGAACATTGATGAACATTGCTTCCTTTAAGATAAGTCCATGCGCGTACCTCTTTTTTTCCAGCTGTTATAAAAGTTTCCAGACATAACAATTTATAAGCAAATTTAATTAGACGACTTGCACCAGATTCTCTTAATCCTAATTCCCTTAAAAAAAATAGACGCTCTTCATAAATTTCAATTTTTGCAATTTCAGATTCCATTTTAGCATCTACAATTAATAGTTCTGCTCTTTCTTTTTGAACAATTTCACCTACCATTTTTGTATATTTATTTCCTGAAATAATAGAAGAATCATCTACATTACAAATGTAAAAAACAGGTTTATTTGTCAATAAGAAGAGATCTTTTGCTATTTTTTGTTCATCTTTTGTTTTAAATTGAATTGTTCGTGCAGATTTACCTTTTTCTAAAGTTTCTTTGTATTTTATCAGTACTTCCCATTGCAATTTAGTTTGTTTGGTTTCTTTATTTTTTATTTTTTTTTTTAACTTACAGAGATTTGATTCTATTGTTTCTAAATCTTTTAATTGCAGTTCACAATCAATTATTTCTTTGTCTTTTATTGGATCAATAAGGCCTTCTACATGCGTTATATTATTGTCATAAAAGCAACGTAAAACATGAATTATAGCATCTGTTTCTCGAATATTGGAAAGGAATTTGTTTCCAAGACCTTCTCCTTTAGAAGCTCCCTTAACTAGTCCAGCTATATCCACAATTTCTATTGTGGCATGAATGATTTTTTCTGGTTTTACCAAAAATGCCAATTTTTTCAAGCGTTCATCAGGAACATTGATTACACTCAAATTCGGCTCTATTGTACAAAAAGGAAAATTTGCTACTTGTGCTTCTACGCTAGAGAGACAATTAAAAAGAGTCGACTTACCTACATTTGGTAATCCAACTATACCACATCGCAATTTCATTAATTATATTAACTTTATATATTTCTTTCAATAACATAGTCTATCAATTTAAGCATAGATATTTTTGCTTCCGAATGAGGAAAATGATTTAATAAAGCGATTGTATTCATTTTTATCTCTAGCATTTTCTTTTTTGCATACTCTATACCTTTCTGTTCTTTTGCAAAATTAATAAGTTGTTGAACGTTTTCGGATGTAAAGTCTTGTTTCTTTATAATTAGCATCATAGGTTCTGATTTTACTTTTGGTGCCATTTGTAATGCATAAATGAGTGGTAAGGTAATTTTACCTTCTTGAATATCATTATTTGTAGGTTTTCCTAATTCTTCTGATTCAAAATAGTCGAACAAATCGTCTCTTATTTGGAAACAAATACCCAAATTTTCTCCAATTAATTGTAAAGTCTTGTTTTTTTTAGTATCTGCATTAACAGATAAGGCACCTATTTCAGAACAAACAGAGAATAAAATAGCTGTTTTTTTTCGTACAATATTGAAATAACTATTTTCGTTGACTAATTTCTTTTTTGAAAAAGAAATTAATTGTGTTAATTCACCTTCACATAAATCTTGTGCCAAATGAGTTATTATTTTTAAAATGACAAGATTTTTTGTTTCAACTCCTTGTTCAATTGCTTTTGAAAGAATGTAGTCACCTAATAAGACAGCCGCCTGATTCCCAAATTTTGCCATAATAGAATGAGTCCCCCGACGAAGAATTGTATTATCTACTACATCATCATGTATTAAAGTTGCAACATGTAATAATTCTAAAATTACTGCATATTCTATAGTTTTAAGAGTAGGCTCTCCGCAAAGTTTTGCAGAGAGAATTAAAATAATTGGTCGAATTCTTTTTCCGTTTCTACTTAGAATAAAATTCAACATATTTTTGAATTTACTTGTAGGAATAAGTAAAGTATCCATATAAAGTTTGTCAAAAGTATCTAATTCTTTTTGTACAGATTGAATAATAAATTGTAACATAAGTCAATTTGATTGAGCCACAAATGTAAAAATAATATGCTTACATTTATTTCTTAATATATTTCTGAATTCTTTTTTTTGTATGAAATTGTTTTTATTAGATGCTTATGCTTTGGTATATCGTGCCTATTATGCACTTATTAGGTCACCTCATATAAATTCTAAAGGATTTAATACTTCTGCCATTTTTGGTTTTGTTAATACATTAGAAGGAATTCTGAAAAGAGAAAATCCTACTCATATTGGAATTGTATTTGATCCTATAGGCTCTACATTTCGCCATCAAGCATTTGAACAATATAAAGCCAAACGGGAGAAAACACCTGAAACGATACGATTGTCCATACCAATTATTAAAGAAATTATTTCTGCGTATCATATTCCGATTTTAGAAGTTCCAAATTATGAAGCAGATGATGTTATAGGAACGATTGCTAAAAAAGCTTCTAGGGACTATAGAATTTTTATGATGACTCCAGATAAGGACTATGGACAATTAGTAGATGAACACATTTTTATTTATAAACCTAAACATGGAAAAGATGAATTTGAAATATTAGGAGTAAAAGAAATTAAAGAGAAATATCATTTGACTTATCCACTTCAAATGATAGATTTTTTGGGTTTAGCCGGTGACTCTTCAGATAATATTCCAGGCTGTCCTGGAGTTGGAGAGGTAACTGCTAAAAAATTGATTTCCGAATTTGGAAACATAGAAAATTTAATTGAGAATATTCATCTTTTACATGGATCGTTAAAAACAAAAATTGAAACCAATAAGGAAACAATACTTTTTTCTAAATTTCTGGCAACGATAAAAACTGATGTTCCTATTGATTTTAATCCTAATGAACTTGTAAGAAAAGATATAGATGAGCCCGTTTTAAGAAAAATTTTCGAAAAATTAGAATTTCGTCAATTGATGTTACGAATTTTTGGAGAAAAAAAGAAGATTGTTTTAGAAAAACAATCTTCTCCTGTTTTATTTTTTACTGAATTTACAAATGGTAAAAGTGAAAAACTTGAAACTGCATTATCCAATTTTTCTGATTTGAGTACTGTTCCACATAAATATTGCTTACTTGATAAATACTCTGACATAGAAAGTTTAGCAACAAAAATTAAAATTCAAAAATTTTTTGCTTTTGATACGAAACCCAATGGAATAAATGTTTTATCCGATGAGTTGATTGGAATATCATTTGCCTTACGGGAGGGAGAAGCTTATTTTTTACCTATTTTTGGAGAAAATGAAAAAATACAGCGAATTATTTATTTTTTTAAAGAAATTTTTGAAAACAAAACAATTTTGAAAATTGGTCAAAACTTAAAATATGATATTAACGTTTTGAAAAAATATGGGATACGGGTAAGTAATCCCATATTTGATACATTAATAGCTCATTATTTAATTAATCCAGAACATCGACATAATTTAGATTATTTGGCGAAAACATATCTTAATTATAAAACTATTTATTTAGAAGAATTGATTGGTAATAAGAAAAATCAATTAAATATGAAACAGGTACCTTTAACTCTTTTAATAAATTACGCCTGTGAAGGTGTAGATGTTGTGTTGAAACTGAAGACTATTTTTGAACCAATGATAAACAAAAATAGCCTTTTTAATTTGTTTTATCAGACTGAATTACCTTTAGTATTGATTCTTTCAGATATGGAAGAATTTGGTGTAAAATTGGATATTTCTGCTCTTAAGGATTCTTCGAGAGTTTTAAACAAATATTTAAATGATTTGGAAAATGTAATATTTCAATTATCGAAAAAAATGTTTAATGTCAATTCTCCCAAAATGGTAGGAGAAATTCTATTTGACCATTTAAAGATTATTGAAAATTCCAAGAAAACTAAATCAGGGAATTATACTACTAATGAAAATGTTTTGGAAAGCTTAAAGAATAAACATCCGATTGTAGAAAAAATATTAAAATATCGAAAAGTAAAGAAATTACTTACCACGTATATAAATACTTTGCCAATTTTGGTTAGCTCGATAGATGGAAAGATTCATACGACTTATAATCAGGCAACTACAGCAACTGGAAGATTAAGTTCTGCTAATCCTAATCTTCAAAATATTCCAATTAGAAATGAAGAGGGAAAGGAAATCAGACGATCTTTTATTTCTGATAATGATTGCTTATTTCTATCAGTTGATTATTCTCAAGTTGAGCTACGCATTATGGCACATTTAAGTGAGGATAGAAATATGTTAATGGCTTTCCAAAATGGAAAAGATATTCACTTGGCAACAGCATCTAATATTTTCGGTGTTCCATTTACTGAAGTAACTCATGATATGAGAAGAAAAGCTAAAACAGCCAATTTTGCTATTATTTATGGTATATCTGTGTTTGGGTTAGCAGAACAATTGCAAGTTTCACGTTTTGAAGCCAAAGAACTGATAGACGAATATTTTACAATTTTTCCAAATGTAAAAAAACATATAAATAAAAGCATTGCTATTGCTCGAGAAAATGGCTATGTAGAAACTATTTTTCGTCGTAAGCGTTTTTTACCAGATATTAATTCACGAAATAAAATTGTAAGAAGGTATGCTGAACGAAATGCTGTTAATGCTCCTATCCAGGGTTCTGCAGCTGATATTATTAAGGTTGCAATGAATAGAATTTATAAACGATTTATGGATGAAAATTTACGATCGAAAATGATTATGCAAGTTCATGACGAGCTAAATTTTAATGTTTTTATCGATGAACTAGATAGAGTAAAGCAGATTGTTGTTTATGAAATGGAGCATGCTATTTGTTTAAGAGTACCACTTATAGCAGAGTATGGTGTAGGAAAAAATTGGTTAGAAGCACATTAAAATGGTTTGGTTTTTTGTTAAACTACCAATCAAATTAAAACTACAAAATTTTACTACTTACTTAATATTTTTTATGTGTTTAGGATATAGATATTTCTTTTCATAATTAGTTGATGTTTCTTACAATTGTGTGGCATTCTACAATTGAATAAAATTTGTATAGCTCACATACAAATTACGCTATTGTGATATACCTTAAAAATTGCTATTTATTCCTTTTAATTGATTTTCTAGGATAATAATTATAAATGGTAAATAAAATGAATAGAAAGTTAAAAGTTAACTGTTTCAGTCCATTAACTCTATAATAAAATCATATTTCCGCTAGTTATAATTAGAATCATGTCAATATCCTATAAAACTTTGGATATTCAGCTTCCTCCGATAAAAAGGAGGAGTGTAACCCGTTGGATAAAGCAAATACTTGCTGATTATGAAAAAGGAGTGGGAGATATTGCTTGTATTTTTTGCTCTGATGATGAAATACTCAAAATAAACAATTTTTATTTAAATCATAACTATTATACTGACATTATCACTTTTGATTATTCTAAGTGTAATACAATTTCAGGGGATTTATTTATGGCTCCAAATGTGATAAAATATAATTCAGTAAAATATAATTCAAATTATTATGAGGAATTACATCGTGTAATTATTCATGGTATTTTGCATCTATGCGGATTCAGTGACAAATTCTTCAATGAAGAAAAAACAATGAGAGAAAATGAAAATAAAGCTTTGAAAAAAATAAATTATGACATTTGATTATGATGTAATTATTGTTGGTGCAGGTCATGCTGGCTGTGAAGCAGCATCAGCAGCTGCCAATTTAGGTTCAAAAACACTTTTGATAACGATGGATATGAATAAAATTGCTCAAATGAGTTGTAATCCAGCAGTTGGCGGTATAGCTAAGGGACAGATTGTTCGTGAAATAGATGCTTTGGGTGGACAAATGGGAATTGTTGCTGATAAGACATCTATTCAGTTTCGTATGTTGAATCGTTCAAAGGGACCTGCTGTTTGGAGCCCTCGCACTCAAATAGATCGTGTAGAGTTTATTAAAAAATGGAGAGGAATATTGGATAGTATTCCAAATTTATTTATTTGGCAAGATACGGTTATTAAATTAATTATTAAAAATGGTATTGTCATTGGCGTTAAGACTATTTTAGATATTGAATTTCAAGCTAGAGCTGTTGTTTTGACTGTTGGTACTTTTTTAAATGGACTTTTGCATATTGGTAAGACTCAAATTAATGGAGGGAGAGTATCTGAATCTGCTTCATTTGGAATAACAGAACAATTAGTTAAACTTGGTTTTAAGAAAAATCGTATGAAAACTGGAACACCTGTCCGAATAGATGGACGTAGTGTGGATTTTTCTCTAATGGAAGAACAAAAAGGAGAAATAGATTTTCATAAGTTTTCTTATTTAGATTCTGTTTTTCGTCCGATAAACCAATTGAGTTGTTGGACATTACACACTAATGAAGCTTGTCATGAAGTCCTGAGGAAAGGATTGGGCGAAAGTCCATTGTATAATGGGCAGATTAAGAGTATTGGTCCTAGATATTGTCCAAGTATTGAAACAAAGATTGTTACTTTTGCTTGTAAAGAACAGCACCCATTATTTTTGGAACCTGAAGGTAAAAATACTCAAGAATATTATTTAAATGGATTTTCTTCTTCTCTTCCTATTTCTATCCAATTATCAGCTTTGAAAAAGATACCGGCATTTAGAAATGTACAAATTTATTGTTCAGGTTACGCTATCGAATATGATTTTTTCCATCCAACACAGTTGAATCATTCTTTAGAGACAAAACTGATAAAAAATTTATTTTTTGCTGGACAAATCAATGGTACGACTGGTTATGAAGAAGCTGGAGGACAAGGATTAATTGCCGGAATAAATGCTCATACTAATGTCCATAATGAAAAACCATTTATTTTGGCTCGTAATGAAGCTTATATAGGAGTTTTAATAGATGATTTGGTAACTAAAGGTGTAGATGAACCTTATCGTATGTTTACTTCTCGAGCAGAGTATAGAATTTTATTGCGTCAAGACAATGCAGATATGCGTTTGACAGAAAAATCCTACAAAATAGGATTGGTAAGCTCAGATAGATATAATGCTTTGATAGAAAAGAAAGAACAAATAAATAATATTCTCGCTTTTGCTTATCAGCACTCTGTGGATCCATGTCAAGTCAATTCCACTTTAGAATCATTAGGATCAAGCCCATTACGAAATAAAATAAAATTAACTGATTTAATACTTCGGCCTCAATTAACAATTAATACCATTTCTTTTTTAATACCTGTTTTTAGAGAACAATTAGATAAAATTCCTGATCGTAAGGAAGAAATAATAGAGGCAGTAGAAATTCTTATAAAATATGAAGGATATATTACTCGTGAAAAAAATGTTGCGGAAAAAATTAATCGATTAGAAAATATAAAAATTCGTGGTAGAGTGGATTATTCTGTTATACGCTCTCTTTCTACAGAAGCAAGACAGAAATTGATAAGTATAGATCCGGAGACTATTGCTCAAGCAAGTCGTATACCTGGTGTTTCTCCTAATGATATTAATGTATTGTTGGTGTTATTAGGTAGGTAGATGTAAAAATTAAATTGGCTTATTTGGAATAAAATATTTATCACATCTTAATTTTTTATTTTCGAATTCTTGGGTTTTTTGCAATGCTATCTTCTAATGAAGAATTACATCGCAATTAAATTAGATGATAAAATCATAGAAGACAGATTTTTTGTGAATATCTATTGTGATTTTCAGTTTTTAGTGATTGAGTGATTGTAAAACTAATGTAGAGGAAATGGTTTTTATGCGTGTAGGTATAAAATGTTTAAAAAATCAATTACTGAAAGGTATTATTAGTCTTATTACCTAATAATAGTATTTGTCTGTGTGGACAATACAAGTTAATAGCTTAATATATGTAAAATTAGGATTAATTAATAAGGGTTTTTTATCATATTTTCTATACTTTGAAAAAATCGATTAGTTAAAAAAAGGGAATTGTATGAGGGTATAAGATTTTTTAATAGTCCTATTACAGTATGTAATAGAAGATGTACTCTGATGAGTTTTGGTTGTGAAGAAAAGTAAGTAATGTGGATTTTGACTAAATCTAGAGATTTACAATCACAAAGGGCAAAATATTATTTTGTCCTTTGTGATTGTGTCAGATACGTACTGTGTAAGAATTATTATCTAGCAAAGAATTGTTCATTGATAGAAAAAATAGTACAGACAATAAATGCTAATTTTATTGATTAAAATCAGATGTATGGTTGATATAATTAATGTAATGATCAGAGGAAATAGATTAATCTCCTTTAATTAGTTCAAACAATTATGAAAAAATTGCTATTAACAGGAGCAGTTTTATTTATTCGTATTTACAGTAAAAATTGATAGCTTTTTATGTCCCTTAAGAGACATAATGTAGGGGTTTGGAAAAAAATTGAAGAATCTCCTAATGTTATACAAACTACTGATATCTCTAATAAATCGAAGTTTTATTGTCATGTTTGTGATTTTTCCTATTTTAAAATGTATCAAGGAGATTGAAATTATCTCCCAAGCATCATGTATGAAAGAGAAAATTAATGTTACTTCTTCTTCTGATTAAGAAAGTTATTTCTTTCATTTTTAAAACAAATGATGAAGTAATACTTGGTTTGAGAAAACCAAAGGAAGCACTTGCTTGTAGCATATACAAAAAACAAGGGAATTACTTTTTGTATATGCTACAAGCAGTAGACATGAAAGTATTTTCTTTTTTTCTTATATCAATAAACTCGAGTGATTTGGATACAATTCGCCTTCTATGATGGAGGTTTTAACATAACGAGAGGCATTATTTCTTAGAAAATTTGGATTGCAAATTTCGAATTTAGATAAACCATACTCTATACTGATGAACAAATTCTTTTATTCCACAAATATAATTAATTAATTAATATTCATTTACTGCTTTTTTTAATGCCTTTAACAAAGGTATTACTGATACGGTATTACCGGTAGCTTCCATCATCCATTGATTTGGAGTTAAATGTCCAATACGGAAAATACGATCTATTTCTTCAGCAAAAAATTTTCCTTGTAAATATTGCTCTAGTTGAAATTCAATTATTTGTCCATAAGCATAAGCTGATAAATATAGAGGATTACTTATCATGTGTGAATATATTGCTAATATGGTTTGGTCTTGTAATTTGAATACTGGTGCAAAATATTTATTCCAAACTTCTTTCGATAATCGTATTGTTTCATTTTTTAATTCTTCTGTTGTTGCATTAGGATGAGCGTATATCCATTTCCAAATTGATATGTCAAGCATGGATACACCACTTATCTCGTATAAAGTCCATGCTTTATCAAATAAAGCTAAAGTTTTTCTTGAAGGATCATTTTCTATTTCTTTGAAACTTAATAATTCTAAGTCACGTTTTTGAAAAATAAAAGCCAAAGCCTCAGTAAAAGCAGTGTTTGGAACACCAGCCAGCAAATAATAATCTACATCGTAAAGAGAAAGTGTTTGTTCTACATTGTGGCCTAATTCATGAATAGCTGTATTATATCCTTTATAATCCATTCCTTTCTCACAAATGGGGGTACGCAAATATGATCTTTGTCCTTTCATTGCAGTTCCCCAAGCATGTCCAGAACCGCGAGCAGCACTAACAGTAATTTTTTTACTCAGATAATTTGCTCGTTCTGGATTAAACCCCAATTTCTTTAAGATAATATGTATCTTTTTTTCAAAAGATTTTGCATTAGGATATAGACGACTTGTCTTTTTGCTTAATGTATTTTCACCTACATTGCTACGATATTTAAATCCATCATACCAGATGTCAAATCCTTCTAATTTTCTGTTTAATCGTTTGGATATAATTTGTCCAATTATGTGTAAATCAGGAGAAGAAAGATAATGGTGAAAGAGTTTTTCTGTATCTTCTACTGAAATTTCCATTTCATCTAAAAAATGACGTTCTATATAAGTATTACTTGTGTATTCATCAATTGCTCGTAGTGCTTTAAAATTATGCATAAATATTTCATAACGAGTAGTTTTTTCAACGTTTCCTTTTTTAATTTTTCCATTTTTATAAATAATATTATCGAATGGATCCCAATGATAATCATTGGACTGAATAGCTTCCATTGGAATTTCTTGTGAGACAATACGTTTCATTACTTCATAAATTGTTTTTTGTTTTTCCAAAGCTTTTTCCCCTTGGTTGTAATTAGCTTTTATTTCATCCCTTAATCCCCAGTGTGACAGCAAAATTTGGTCTTTAGGAAACAATTTTTTTCCATTTTTAAGTAATTGTCCTACGTAGATGCGGTAGCCAGATATATACATATCCGCTTTTCTAAAAACCGTTGCGCATGCTTGTTGAATGGTAGCAGGAATACGAAAAGTAAATATATCACCCATACGCATATATGCCCATAACAAACGATCTTTCCCTAACTGTTCTTTTTCATTTAATTTCATTCTTGGAAAGTTTAAAATAATAAGAAAAGCGACCTTATTTGTGTATAAATCTTCAGATAGATGTGCTTCTGGAGTATAAGAAGCAAACAATTCATCAATATTTTCTAGCGATCCTGTATCTTCATGAATATGGCGTTGCAAATGGAACGATATTTCGTTAAAGTGACCATTGATAGCTTCTAAATATTCACTTATTTTAGTAAAAATCTCTTCTTTTTTCTTTGAATCGCTATAATAGTGTTTTTCACAGAATTGTATAAACTCTTTATTTTTTCCATCGGATATTTTCCAAAGTTTAGCTACTTGTCTAACTCCCCGTTCTATTAGTATTTTATTTTTTTTATCAGTTGCGAAAAGTGTTTCAAGAACTTTTTTTATACTTGTTTCCCGAATAATATGCGAACACATGCTCATAATTTTATATTTAAACAATTTTTTTTCATGTTACGGATGATATTGCAAAGGTATTATGATAGGGCAAATAAAGAAATAAAATATTTGATAGTGCTAAAAAATGCTTACTTTCGAAGTAAGTATTTCAATTATAATTAAAACAACTTAGTATAAAAATATAGAAAAAAGTATGTATTGGCTATTATCTTCTTCTGTTGGTAGAAAATTTGTTATGAGCGTTTCTGGTATTTTTCTTATTTTATTTTTACTTTTTCATATGTCTGTGAATTTAGTTTTGGTTTTTTCTACTGAAACTTATGATAAGATATGTGAAACACTTGGAGCTAATTGGTATGCAGTGTTAGTAACATTTATTTTAGCTGGAGGATTTGGTATCCATATCATATATGGGGCTTTTCTTACTTTTCAAAATATGAAAGCAAGAGGAACAGATAAGTATAAAATACCGATTGGAACAAAGACTGAATGGACAGCGCAAAATATGTTTGTTTTAGGTCTTGTTATCATTTTAGGATTGATTCTTCATTTACGGAATTTTTGGTATAAAATGCAATTTTCAGATTTTTTTCATCTAAAAAATGCTATTAAAGGGGGATCACAATTGGTTATTGGTCTTTTTTCCAATCCAATATTTTCTTTTATTTATATCTTGTGGTTGGTATCACTTTGGTTTCATTTGACGCATGGTATTTGGAGTGCCTTTCAATCTTTAGGTTTGAATAATGAATTATGGTTTTCTCGTTTAAAGCTTATTTCTAATATTATTGCAACGATTATTATGATTGGTTTTGCTATTGTTCCAATTTATTTCACCCTTTATGCATTAATTAAATGATACGATTAGAAGCAAAAATTCCGGAAGGTTCTTTGGATAAAAAATGGACTAGTTATAAGAATTATCAAAAATTAGTAAGTCCTTCTAATAAACGTCGTTTAGATATTATTGTTGTAGGAACTGGTTTGGCTGGAGCTTCAGCTGCCTCTTCTCTTGGAGAACTAGGGTTCAATGTGTTAATTTTTTGTATTCAAGACTCTCCCCGTCGGGCTCATTCTATTGCTGCACAGGGAGGTATTAATGCAGCTAAAAATTATCAAAATGACGGAGATTCGATTTATCGTTTATTTTATGATACAATTAAGGGAGGTGATTATCGTGCTAGAGAAGCTAATGTTTATCGTTTAGTAGAAGTCTCTAATAATATTATTGACCAATGCGTAGCACAAGGGGTACCATTTGCTCGTGAATATGGAGGGTTATTGGATAATCGTTCTTTTGGTGGAGCACAAGTTTCTCGTACATTTTATTCAAAAGGACAAACTGGTCAGCAACTATTATTGGGAGCTTACTCTGCGTTGAGTCGTCAGATACGTAAAGGAAGTGTAAAAATGTATACTCGGTATGAGATGTTGGATTTGGTTGTCGTAGATGGTCGTGCTCGAGGTATTATTGCTCGTAATTTGATTACAGGAAAAATAGAACGTTTTTCATCTCATGCTGTAGTGATTGGTTCTGGTGGTTATGGAAATACTTTTTTCCTTTCTACTAACGCTATGAATTCAAATGTTTCAGCTGCAATGCAATGTTATCGAAAGGGAGCTTTATTCGCTAATCCTGCTTTTGTTCAAATTCATCCGACTTGTATTCCAGTTCATGGGGAATTTCAGTCTAAACTAACATTGATGTCTGAATCTTTGCGTAATGATGGCCGCATTTGGGTTCCGAAAAACTTAGAAGATGTAAAATCTATTCGTGAAGATAGATTAGATCCGATTCATATAGCAGAAGAAGAGAGAGATTATTATTTAGAAAGGAGATATCCAGCTTTTGGGAATCTTGTTCCACGTGATGTAGCTTCTCGTGCAACGAAAGAAAGATGTGATGCAGGTTACGGAGTAGGTAATACTGGATTAGCTGTTTATTTGGATTTTTCGGATGCTATTAATCGTTTTGGATTAAAAACGGTAGAAACTCGCTATGGCAATTTGTTTCAGATGTATGAAAAAATTGTTGATAAAAATCCATATAAAACGCCTATGATGATTTATCCAGCTATTCATTATACAATGGGTGGTTTGTGGATTGATTATGAATTGATGACAACTATTCAGGGATGCTTTGCTATTGGCGAAGTGAATTTTTCCGATCATGGAGCCAATAGGTTAGGAGCTTCTGCCTTGATGCAAGGACTTGCCGATGGTTATTTTGTACTTCCTTATACTATTCAAAATTATCTTGCTGATCAAATTTGTGTTCCTCATTTTAGTACGGATTTACCTGAGTTTATAGAAGCTGAAAAAGCAATAGAAGATAAAATTGCTACATTAATGAGCATTAAAGGAGATCGGACAGTGGATTCCTTTCATAAAGATTTAGGTCATATTATGTGGGAATATGTAGGGATGGATCGTACCAAAGAATCATTAAATACAGCTTTAAATAAGTTAAAAGATTTGAGAAAAGAATTTTGGTCTAATGTATTTGTTCCGGGAGAACCTAACACATTAAATTTAGAATTAGAAAAAGCCTTACGTGTGGCCGATTTTTTTGAAATAGGTGAATTGATGGCATTAGATGCTTTAAATCGGGAGGAATCATGTGGTGGTCATTTTCGAAAAGAATATCAAACTTTGGAGGGAGAAGCTTTGCGTGATGATGAAAATTATGCTTATGTTTCTTGTTGGGAATACAAAGGAGAATATAAAAAACCTTCTCTTGTTAAAGAACCACTTGACTATGAATTTGTAGTTCGAAAACAAAGAAATTATAAGATATAATTGAAAATTAAATTTGGTGATAAATAGTATATCATATATATATGATATATAGTTTAATAAATTGTTTTATGGATAAAAATATAAATATAAACGTGAAAGTTTGGAGACAGAAGGGCTCAAAAGCAAAAGGTTTTTTTGAGACTTATAGGTTAAATGGTATTTCTGGAAGTACCTCATTTTTGGAAATGTTAGATATTTTGAACGAACAATTAGTGGAAGATAACAAAGAACCTATAGCTTTTGATAATGATTGCCGTGAAGGTATTTGTGGTATGTGTTCGTTGTATATTGATGGCCATCCTCATGGTCCAGATAATTTAATTACTACTTGTCAATTGCATATGCGTCATTTTAATGATGAGGTAACGATTACGGTTGAACCGTGGCGATCAGCAGCTTTTCCTATTATACGTGACTTAATGGTAGATAGAAATGCTTTTGATAAAATTATACAAGCGGGAGGATATGTATCAGTGAATACAGGAGGAGTTCCGGATGCTAATACTATACCAATATCTAAAGTTGATTCGGACGAAGCAATGAATGCAGCCTCATGTATTGGATGTGGAGCTTGCGTTGCTGCATGTAAAAATGGTTCAGCAATGTTATTTATATCAGCTAAAGTGAGCCAATTAGCTTTATTACCTCAAGGTAAATTGGAAGCTAAAGCACGTGCTAAAGCAATGATTGCTAAAATGGATGAGCTGGGTTTTGGAAATTGTACCAATACAAGGGCTTGTGAATTGGAATGTCCAAAAGGTATTTCTATTACTCACATTGCTCGTTTAAATAGAGAATTTTTAAAGGCTAAGTTAAGTAATTAAGATTGGAACGTTGTCTCTTCGGCTCGGATGGTGGAATAGGTAGACACGCAAGACTTAAAATCTTGTGACCATTGTGGTTGTGCGGGTTCAAGTCCCGCTCCGAGTACTGTTTTTGTTATTAACGGTAAGTCTAAATAATAAAAAAATTGCTATTTGGTAATTGCTGATTGTTTTAGATTTAAATTGATTTATTAGGTTACATACAAACTTCTTAGTTTTTTACCTTGTCATAGCTTATACAAAGCTATTATTTTGATAAATAAAGCTATATTTTGATAAATATCCTTAGAAAGTTGATTGATGAGATAAGAGCTTCAGTGTTTATGAATTTATAAATCCTTTATTAAGGGTATTTAATTGTCAAGACACTCAATATCTTTTATTGAAAAATAGGAGAACAAATGATAGTTATGCTGACTCTTCATGGAAGAGAGTAAATTTCTTCGGAGAATTGATATAGTATGGATTTTTGGAATATTAGCTCGAAGTATGGAAAAAAAATTAGAATAATCAAGTATAGTGTAAATTATTGGGTGGATACTAACCTGAGTAGTTATAAAAATATAGTAGAAAACAGTGATGATATCTTGTTGTTGGTTATGTAATTCGTTTTGTCAGTATTTAGAATATCTGACATACATATTCGTTTTTTTGATCTAAAGCTGATAAATAACATTATCATTAAGAACTTCAAAATAGGGATTTGACGGATTTGTAAGTTTTGAATTGGAAAAGTTTCCTGTTGTATTCCTAATCTGTTGATGCAATTTGATACTAATAAAGTAACTATTCATATACCAAATAGTTTTAAAACTATTTGGTATATGAATGTTTTAGTATGTGTAGTTATGTGATACATCTGGAAATCTTGAGATTTTGTAGTAAAAAAAGACATCTCAAGATTTAAAATCAGTTAATTTACCTCTCAATTATTTAATTTCTATGTTCTTTTTGTATTTTAAATGCAACTTATATTTTTTACGAAAAATACAACAATTAATTTATACTATCATTTTTCATGAAACTAGTTTAAATATTTGTGAATTAGTTTTTGTTGCAAAAATCTGTAGATTATTATACTGATTTGAGATTAATATTTTTTTAGTTTAAACTAAAAAAATATTTCTAAGTATGTATCGTTAATTTTTAAGTTAACTTTCGATATTAATCCAGTTTGAAGGCATATTTGGACTATGAGAAGCGAGTTATTGTTTATTTGGAAGGTATTAATGATGCTTTCCTATTAATTATTGACTTGGCAGGAGACTTTTTAGGATGGATTTGTACAGTTATTTTTAAGCTAACTGGCTTTGTTGAGGATCTTATTCCCTGATTGAAATGTAGTAGGATGTAGTTTTGTCTTGCCTATATAGTAGGATATAATAATCTTGATATATTTGAGAGATTGATAAAATATTTGTATAAAATCTTTTAGTTAGTTGAATATGTGTTGGGATATGCGATGGATGCCAGATGTTATTAAAAATTGCTGATTAAATTTCTCTGAAATTCAATTTAAATATAGTAGTAGGATAGTGTACACTTGTTTACATGAAGATTTATTGTGGACAAAAGAAATTTAATCGTAATTTTTCACTCTTTTTCAACTTTCCAATTATTACATGATGATGTAGTTAGTGATAATTAACGTGTTGCTTTTTTATTGTTTATTTGATGATTCAATACAAAAAATAAACTGATTATCTATTGTTTAGAAAGATAAAAAGGATTAAACTGTAAAAGTTGAAAGACTCCTGGGTGCAGTTACATTTATGTTTGTCAGTCTTTTTATTTTAAAAAAGCATTCCTTTTTTGTTTTTATGAATTCGTTTGGTATAAAAAATACCACTTATCAGTCTTTTAAGTTGCAATTCAGAATACTTTTCAGAAGTTTTTGTTCTTATATTTTTTTAATAAAAATGAGATAAGTATTATGTTTTGTATTTTTTTAATTTATTTTTTTTGATTTCTTGCTTTTCCATGATTAGAATATGTTCGAAATTTTTCTAAATAGGAAAAAATAATACTACTTGGAGAACTATTAACACAAATTTAAATGACATTACTTACAGTCAGTTTGGAATATTGTATAATGTGAGAGTTTTTTATAAAAATACCAAGCAAAATAGGTAACAATACAATATTCATGATAAGATTTACATTAAAAAGAGAAATTCTATAGAACTATTTAGGATTATTTAATATTTCTTATATTTGTCTATATAGAATATTATTTTCAATTATTGAAAATTTAAAGTTAAGTTGAGAAAAATTATTATAGAAGAGTATGAAACTGAATTTTGAAAAACTAGGTGGATTAATTCCAGCTATTATACAAGATAACGAGACAAATAAAGTATTAATGCTTGGTTTTATGAATGAAGATGCTTATCGACGAACAATAGAAATAGGCAGAGTAACATTTTTTAGCCGTACAAAAAAATGTCTTTGGATGAAGGGAGAAACCAGTGGCAATACTTTACAAGTTGTTAATATAAAATCTGATTGTGATAATGATACCTTGTTGATAAAAGTTATCCCTGCAGGTGTTGTCTGCCATACAGGTAGTGATACTTGTTTTGGAGAAAAAAATGAGGAAGATATTTTATTTTTGAAAGTCTTACAAGATTTTATTGAAAATCGTTATTTGGAAATGCCTAAAAAGTCTTATACTACTTCACTTTTTAATAAAGGTATAAATCGTATATCGCAAAAAGTAGGAGAAGAAGCGGTGGAAGCAGTG
The DNA here is from genome assembly GCF_055395615.1 of Azobacteroides sp. (SeqCode). NCBI lineage: Bacteria > Pseudomonadati > Bacteroidota > Bacteroidia > Bacteroidales > Azobacteroides (SeqCode) > Azobacteroides sp. (SeqCode). The sequence goes on from NZ_AP014701.1 coordinate 466,853, forward strand.
ATTGAAGCAACTAATGGAACAAATGAGGGTCTCATTTATGAATCCTCTGATTTGATATATCATCTTATTGTTTTATTAACAAGTAAAAAATTACGGATTGAGAGTTTGGCGAAAGAATTGAAAAAGCGATATAATAAAAAATAGCCTAATATGAGTGGGGTATTAATTCACTATAAAAATGTTGAAGTTAATCATGGAGGAGATATTATTCTTCGAAATGTAAATTTTAAGCAGCAAAAGGGAGAATTTATTTATCTAATAGGTAAAGTAGGTTCGGGTAAAAGTTCCTTTCTGAAAACTTTATATTGTGATTTACCTATCAATAAAGGTAAAGCATTTATTTATAATTATGATTTGAGAAAAATCAAAAAAAAACAAATTTCAGTATTGAGAAAGAGAATTGGGATTATTTTTCAAGATTTCCAATTATTGATAGATCGTTCTGTGAACGATAATTTGAAATTTGTACTAGAAGCTACTGAATTGGAAAATAAAAGAATGATAAATAATCGTATTCAAGAAATTTTGAATCTGGTAGAAATGGGGAATAAAGGGTTTAAAATGCCTCATGAATTATCAGTAGGTGAACAGAAACGAATTATGATTGCTCGGGCTTTATTAAATTTTCCAGAAATAATTCTTGCAGATGAACCAACTGGTAATTTGGATAAAGAATCTTGTAGGAAAACTGTTCGGTTATTACAAAATATTAGTAACAATGGAACAGCTGTAATAATGGCTACCAATAATTATCAATTGATTCGGGAATTTCCATCTAAAATAAAAAAATGTGAATATGGGAAATTTTTTGATTATCAATTATCTGAAATAATTGAACAATGAAAGCACTTTCGATAGAAAAATTTGAAAATCTACAAACTCCATTTTATTTTTATGATACAGAACTCTTAAAAAGAACATTGCGGACTGCTGTTACGGAAGCTAAAAATTATAACTATAATATTTATTATGCAGTTAAAGCTAATGTAAATCCTCGAATACTTTCTATTATCTATGAAATGGGATTAGGTGCTGATTGTGTTAGTGGAGGGGAAATAAAATCAGTTCTAGATGCTGGTTTTTCTTCTAGCAAAATTGTTTTTGCTGGAGTTGGGAAAGCAGATTGGGAAATCAATCTTGGGTTGGAAAGAAATATTTTTTGTTTTAATGTAGAATCTATTTCTGAATTAACAGTGATAAATCATTTAGCCTGTTCGAAAAATAAAATAGCAAAAGTTGCTCTGCGTATCAATCCCGAGATAGATGCTCATACACATCACTATATTACGACTGGAATAAGAGAAAATAAATTCGGAATTAATTTAGATCAATTGGATAAAGTTTTGGATATGATTGGTACATTATCTTCTATTCAATTAACTGGAATTCACTTTCATATTGGTTCTCAAATTATGGATTTAACCCCTTTTAGGTTGCTTTGTGAACAAGCTAACAAATTACAAGAAAAATTTTTGAAAAAAAATATATTTTTAGAACATGTTAATTTTGGAGGAGGTTTGGGAATTGATTACGAAAAACCTAATGAGCATCCAATACCAATTTTTCAAGAATATTTTAATGTATTTCATACACATTTTTGTGCTTTGAATAATCAACAGGTTCATTTTGAATTAGGACGTTCTATTGTTGGACAATGCGGGAACTTGGTTTCCAAAGTATTATACGTTAAAGAAGGAAGCAAAAGAAAGTTTGTTATTTTGGATGCTGGGTTTACAGAATTAATTCGTCCTGCTTTTTATGAGTCATATCATACTATTGAAAATTTAGGTTTAGAAAAGACTACTGAAATATATGATGTAGTGGGGCCAATATGTGAATCCTCTGATTGTTTTGCCAAACAGAGAGCTTTAAAAAAGGCTCACAGAGGAGACATTGTAGTTATTCGCTCGGTTGGAGCTTATGGAGAAACTATGGCTTCCCAGTATAATTGTCGAAAATTGCCTAAATCCTATTTTTCAGATTAGTAATATTTTTTGTTTTATTTACTTTTTAAGGACTTATTATTCTTAAATTCTAACTTGTAAAAGTATATTTTTATATTTGTGAAAAAAATTAGAGTTTAGTAGTAATTGCCTAAAAAATGGAAAAAAATAATATTAATGCTTTTGAAGAAATTCAGCAATCCTTAAATGATTTGCATGGGAAAATACACATTTTAGAAGCTACTGTTCCTATAGAACAGCAAAAGGCGTTCTTTAGTTATGCTGAAGTAGTAAAAAATAACAAAGACAAAGGAATTGTTGAGGAATATATAGAAATGATTAACTCGGAGGCAATTTCTATAGAGGACAAAAGGTATGCTATAGTTTTTCTTTCTGTTTCGGCAGATGTTAAAGCGTTTAGGGCATTAGAAAAATATAATCAAAATCCGCAAAAAGAATTGAGTGATTGGGCAGCGTTGGCTTTATTACAGGCAAGAATGATACTTGAAAATGAACTTTCTGAAGAAAAACAAATTTTTGTCTCTACTGGGTTAGGAGGAAAAGGAGATAAATTTCGATTCTTTGCTTTTTTTAAATCTAAAGGTTTGAAGCCTTTTTCTGATTATCAACGAAATTTGATTGAAAAAGAAATAGCTTTTTTTATTCATAAACATAATGGTGAGATAGAAAAAATGGAAATAGAAAGTAATTATTTTACGTTATTACTTTTGTCCAATTTCGAGGCAATTCGAAATACTATAGGTAGTGCTGTTGAAGAGTGTAATAGATATGGTGGATTTATCAGCTCTAATTTTGTAGTTACTAACATGGAGATATTTGATAAAGAGAGTATACAAAAAGAATTAGAGAAAGAATAAGAAAAACTTTTTTATAATAAAAGACTTTTTTTGATAGAGTAAAGAAGATTATTTGATAAATACTTCCTTTACGTATAGTAATTAAAATTGTTATATTTAGTAAAATTCAATTACTGGTTAATAAAAAATTTTCAGATAACTATTGAAAATAAAATTGATTACAAGTAAAAAAATCTAAATTGTTTGAATTATTTAAAAATTGTACTTCCAATTAAAAGTTTTTAAGATTAACGTTCTTGAATATGTGAATCTGAAATTAATATTTTGAATTATGGATTTTGTTCAAAAACGTATTTGTGGACTTTGGTTGATAAAACCGAAATTAATTTGTGATGATAGAGGTTTTTTTGTGGAAACTTATAATAAGAAAGAGTTTGAACGACATATTGGAATAATTAATTTTATTCAAGAAAATCAATCTCGTTCTACTTATAATGTTTTGAGAGGAATGCATTATCAAAATGGTGAAGCTGCTCAAGCTAAATTGATAAGTGTACTAGAAGGAACAATACAAGATGTAGCTGTAGATCTCCGGAGAGATTCTGATTCGTTCGGGGAGTACGAAGTAATAGAATTATCTGCTAAAAATAAATTACAATTTTTTATCCCAAGAGGATTTGCTCATGGTTTTTTGGTATTAAGTAGATGGGCTACCATTAGTTATAAAATGGATAATCTCTATTGTCCGTCTGCTGAAGGAATACTGTATGCTGGAGACAGAGATGTTAATATTTTATGGAATAAAGAATGTAAATTCTGGAAACAATCTGAAAAAGACCGATTAGGTAAATCGTTAAAGGAGGTTGAAACACAATTATGAAAGGTATTATTCTAGCAGGTGGAAGTGCTAAAAGGCTTTTCCCTATATCTAAGTCTATATCCAAACAAATCATTCCAGTATATGACAAACCTATGATTTACTATCCCTTATCTACTTTGATGCTGGCAAAAATAAGAGAAATATTGATTATTTCTACTCCTCGTGATTTGCCTATGTTTCAACAATTATTAGGACAAGGAGAGAATTTAGGGATGAAGTTTGATTATATCGTTCAAGAGATTCCAAATGGTTTAGCACAAGCATTTGTTTTAGGTGAAGAATTTATTGGTAATGATTCTGTTTGTCTTATACTGGGAGACAATATTTTTTATGGGCAAGGTTTTTCTGAAATATTGAGTAAAGTTCAGTTGAAAACAGAGGGTGCTTACATATTTGGGTACCACGTAAAAGACCCTAGGGCTTATGGTGTGATTAGCTTTGATTCAAACGGAAAGGTATTTTCTATTGAGGAAAAACCTATTTGTCCAAAATCTCATTATATTGTACCAGGATTGTATTTTTACAACAATTCAGTTATTGAGAAAGCAAAGAATTTAAAATTATCAACAAAGGGAGAATATGAAATAACTGCTCTAAATCTCATTTATTTAAATGAAGGGAAGCTAAATGCTTTTCTTCTCGGAAGAGGATTCGCTTGGTTAGATATGGGGAATTTAGATAGTTTATTAAATGCTGCTTGTTTTGTAGCAACTATTCAAAAGAGACAGAGATTTTACATTGCTTGTATTGAAGAAATTGCATGGCGTAATGGTTGGATAAATAATGAAAAATTGAAAAAATTAGGGAAGATGATGACTGAAACAGAATATGGTCGATATATTTTATCTTTGCTTACATAATAATAGTATGTGTAAAATTTCATCTCAATATTAATTGAGTTTGTTCAGTAAATTTATGAGAGGTGTGTAATATTATTTTTTTTAAAAAAATATGTTCTCTTAATAGTTAAATTTTAATTGGGAAGGCGGCAAATTGTTATTAAAAAGAGTAACGATTATTGATAAAGGAAATCTTGTTTATAATTTTTTAGATATAAAATATCCAGAGTAGATAATAGCATAGTCATTGCATTTTATAATGCAATCTGCTTCGATAATAGTTATTGTTTACATACTAAGTATGTAAATTATTGATAATTTTTATTTATGTATGTTTATCTTGTTACCGGTGGTGCTGGATTTATAGGTACTAACTTTATAAAATATCTTTTAAAAAAATACAAAAATATTAAAATTATTATACTGGATAGTTTAACTCATACAGGTGATTTTAGTATGTCCAAAGCAAATTCAGGAGATTTTCGTTTGTTATTTATAAAAGGTGATATTAAAGATGCAGATATTGTAAATGATATTTTTCAAAAATATCCTATTAATTTTGTGGTTAATTTTGCAGCGGAAAGTCATGTAGATAAAAGTATTATTTATCCCAGGATATTTTTTGAGACTAATATATTAGGTACACAAAATTTATTAGAGATTGCTAAGGGATACTGGACAATTGGAAAAGATAAAAAAGGTTATCCTGTGTATAAAGAATATGTAAAATATTTACAAATTTCAACAGATGAAGTATATGGTAATTTAGAAGAAAATGGTTTTTTTACTGAAACTACACCATTAGATCCAAATAATCCTTATAGTGCCTCTAAAGCTGGATCAGATTTGATTGTGAAAGCATATAGCAATACCTATAAAATGCCAGTAAATATTACTCGCTGTTCTAATAATTACGGACCTTATCAATTTCCTGAAAAATTAATACCATTAGTTATTAAAAATATTCTTGAAGGTAAACAGTTGCCAATTTATGGAAATGGACAAAATGTACGCGATTGGATCTATGTAGAAGATCACTGTAGAGCTATTGATTTAGTATTATATAAAGGTAGGGTAGGAGAAATATATAATATTGGAGGATATAATGAAAAAAAAAATATAGACATTGTTAGATTGATTATTTCTATTATGAGAAATTTGTTGAATACACATATACAATATCGAAAAAAATTGCATTTATCTACTTTAAAATCTTCGTTGGAATGGATAAATGAAAATTTAATCTCTTTTGTAGAAGATCGACTAGGACATGACAAACGCTATGCCATTGACTCAACAAAAATTACAATAGAACTTAATTGGGAACCAAAAATAAAATTTAAAGAAGGTATTTTAAAAACTATTTGTTGGTATTTGGAAAATCAGAATTGGGTAAAAGAAGTAACATCAGGATATTAATTATTACAAATAAGATGTCTACAGGTGAAAATTTATTTCTTTAAAGACTAAATAAGTTAAACTAAGGTATTATTAAAAGGTATCATTTTAATTGTAAAATTACTGTTCTTCTTAATCTTAAAATTGATTGGTAAATATACCAATAGACTTTTATCATATACGAAAATTTTTGACGTAAAAGTCAAGGAAATGGAATGATATTTTCAAAAAAAAAATCAGATAAGAGTTAAAATATCTCACTGAGAAGTTTTATGTTAATTGATTTAGGTGGGTGAGAATTTCTTTAAGAAGTGGAGTGATAGTTGTTTTGAAGAAGAATTAAATAAAAATATCAAAAAAAAAATACTGTAATAACAGATAGACAGGATAAAAGCTCAAAATCTTGGTTATTAAAGTTATTTATTTTCAGTTTGTTATTGTTAATAACAGTAATTAAAATTTTCGTTATAGTAAACCGGCTGGAAGTTTCATATAAATTATTTTTTGCTTGTTGTCTATAGCAGTGATCATTTCGTTGGAAGTAGGGATAAGAATTTCTTTCCCTACTTTTTCGATAATAAATAAAGTATTAATAGTGAATTTATTTATATCAGTGATAGATCCTATTTCTCCCACCTTTTCGTCTATTATTCGGAACCCAATAAAATAATCCCACGAAAAAAAAAATGAAAAGTTTAGCTCTATGTTTTTTTTAAGCTGTTTTAGAGGGAAAAAAACTTCTTGATAAGTAAGTAAATTGGTTTGCTCTATAGTATTTATGTTTTTTAATTTTACTAGTGTTGTTGAATTAGAAATAAAACGATATGATTCTACTCTAAATGGGACGAAGATACCATCTAATTTGAAAACAAAAAAAAAGTCTTTGCTTTTATCGAAACAATTGTTTGTAAAACTGAAAAAAATTTCACCTTTAATTCCATGTGATTTATTAAAATTTCCTACTTTGATTAATTCACTACGATTGATCATATTCTTGTGATTTTTGCTCCAAGAGCATTTAACCGTTTATCTATTGATTGGTATCCACGATCAATTTGGTCTATATTGTAAATTTGGCTAATTCCTTGAGCACTCATAGCTGCAATTAGCATAGCTATACCGGCACGAATATCTGGAGAAATCATTGTAGTAGAACGTAAACTGCCTCTTTTACCTGAACCAATAACAGTAGCTCTATGTGGGTCACACAAAATAATTTGAGCTCCCATGTCAATTAGTTTATCAACAAAAAATAGACGACTTTCAAACATTTTCTGATGAATTAGAACACTGCCATTTGCTTGTGTAGCAATAACTAAAAAGACGCTCAATAGATCTGGAGTTAGTCCTGGCCAAGGTGCATCAGCAATAGTTAGAATAGACCCGTCGACAAATGTATCTATTTTATAAGATTTTTGCGCTGGAATGATTATATCATCTTCTTCTTTATTAATGACAATGCCGAATTTTCGAAAAGCATCTGGAATAATACCTAAATTGTCATAAGAAACATTTTTGATGCGTAATTCTGATTCTGTCATTGCTGACATACCAATAAAACTTCCTACTTCAATCATATCAGGCAAAACAGTGTGCTCACATCCATGCAATTGCCTAATACCTTCTATATTAAGTAAGTTAGATGCTGATCCATTGATTTTTGCACCCATTGCTATCAACATCTTCGTTAGTTGTTGAAGATATGGTTCACAAGCAGCATTATAGATAGTAGTTTTTCCTTCTGCTAATACTGATGCCATTAAAATATTTGCTGTACCTGTTACAGATGCTTCTTCTAATAACATATATGTACCTCGCAAACTATTATTAGACTTTACTTCATAAACATGACGCTTTGTATTATATGTAAATGTTGCTCCCAACTTTTGTATACCTGTAAAATGAGTATCTAATCGTCGACGGCCTATTTTATCTCCTCCAATTTTAGGAATAATTGCATATCCAAAACGAGTAACTAAAGGGCCTACCAACATTACTGAACCTCGTAAAGAGGTACTTCTTTCAAGAAAATCATTTGTTTGTAAATAATCCAGATTTATATCATTCGCTTGAAAAACATAAGTTTTTGAAAGTGGATGCTCAATTTTTACACCAATTTGGTGTAATAAAACTATTAGATTATTAATATCTAAAATATCTGGTATATTGTGGATAGTTACTTTTTCAGAGGTTAACAAAGTAGCACAAATAACTTGCAGTGCTTCATTTTTTGATCCTTGTGGTATTATTGTACCTACAAGTTTATGCCCACCTTCTACAATAAATGATGACATCTAAAATAGATATTGAATATTATTAAGCGTTTATTATAAATTTTGACTTTTGTATAAATTCTATACTATTATAATTATCTACTTCTCTGAACCAAAATTTCCAGAATGAATAAGTATTTTGTCCTTTTTCAGATTTTTTTTCAAAAAAAATTGTATTTACTTCTTTCTTTATATAAGTTTTCCATTGACGAAATGGATAATATAGCTGTCTAATAATTATATTCTTTGCTTTAGAAATTTTAGCTTCTATCAATACAATTTGATTTTTACCTTCATATCCAGCATCCACTTCTGTTTGGACACTCTTTACTTTTATTGACTGTTTATATTTTCCTGCATAGAATTCAAATTTTGGAGTATATTTTCTACCACGAATAGTTAAAATCAAACTATTGTCTTGCAAAAATGTTCTTATCAAACTTGAAGCATATGCAAAATCTAAATACTGCATTTCAGAATTACCTATTTTAGATGTTTCTAAATCAAAATTAAGTTTTGATTTGTATGATTTTATTTCTACCTCTTCTATTTTAGGAATATCTACATAACCTTCTCCTTCCAAGATTGCATACTCACCATTTTTAATAGGTAAAATAAATAGATTGTTATCTATGAAAACGTGTGGACGATTTTCTCTTGTATCCTGTTTACACAAAAGGCGAGGTTCTCTTTGCCTTGTAGTTATGTAATTTTTAGTAGCTTCTTTTATCATAGAAGCAGTCAATGGAAATAAACCTCTTTTGAAATTATGTTTGTAAATTTCGTATTTATCAAAAATTTTATTCCATGCTTCATTAAATCCTGTTTTATCAATAATTATTTTAGTTTTCATCAATATGAATAGTTTTGTTAGTAAAATTTCATTTATACATGATTTGGTTTATATTGATAATTTGTTATTAATAATTCTTTGATTTTTCCTCTCTTATTTCCATTACAATTAATGGATCTTTTTGCAGAGATATTAAAAAAATTATAGTTACAATATGCTTTTTTAAAAAAATTATCTTTGGAATTTTTCCCAATAGGATAGGAATTAGAAAGCATTAATTTCGCTTTCTTCTCAGAATCTAATTTCTGAAAAAAGGATGCTAGTTTTAATTGTTCTTTATCTGTAAATTTTATACCTGTATAAGATGTAAAATTTGCCGTTTTACTAATAGGTCTGTATGGTGGATCAAAATAAACAAAACTCTTTTCATTTACGCTATTCCAGCAATTAGTGTAATCATAACACTCTATTTTAGCCTTTTGCAAAACTTTAGATACAGCTATGATATTTTCTTTATCAAAAATTTTTGTTTTTTTATATTTTCCATATGGTACATTAAACTTTCTTTCAGAATTTAGACGAAAAAGTCCATTAAAACAGGTTTTATTCAAAAAAATGAATTGTGATGCTCGTAAAATCCACTTATCGGAAAGTTTCTTATAGTTGATTTCTAAACGCTGTGAATTAAAGTATTCTCTAATAGATAAAAAAAAACTGTTACGTTCGTCTTGTGGAATTTTGTCATATTTTTCCTGATATATTATCAGAAAATCAAGTAGATCATCTGGAAATTCTTTAACTACCCTATAAGTTAAAACTAAATCTTTGTTTATATCAGATAAATAGGCTTGTTCAATATTAAATTGTTTAGAAAGCGCAAAAAATAAGGCTCCGCCTCCTAAAAAAGGTTCAATATAATTAGTAATTGTACCATTTTTTAATTCATTTGGGTAGTAGTTTTCAATCTGTTTTAGCAGTTGATTTTTCCCACCAACCCATTTTATAAATGGTTTTATTTTGTTCATAAATTTTATAATTCTGATTATTTATTGTACTTCTATCTTTTGGATAAAAAACTAAAATCATTTTTTTTGATTCATTTAGGATTTATTATTTAATTTTTTCCAAAGTAATTCTTTTAGTACGGTAATACCTTTTTGAGTGAAAGAGGATACAAAAATATGGACAACATTTGTGGGTAATTCTTTTTCAATTTCATTTTCTAATTCTTCGTCCAATATGTCAGATTTAGATATTACTAAGATACGTTGTTTATCTAATAATTCAGAATTATAACAAGCAAGTTCCTTTAAAAGGATGTTGTATTCGCTTGTAATATCCTTTGTATCAGAAGAAATCATAAAAAGCAATAAAGAATTTCTCTCTATGTGGCGTAAAAAACGTAATCCTAAACCTTTACCTTTACTTGCTCCCTCTATGATTCCAGGGATATCGGCCATCACAAACGTGTGTGAATTGTGTACAGTTACAATGCCTAAGCTTGGTTCCAAAGTAGTGAAAGTATAAGAATCAATTTTAGGTTTAGCTGCTGAAACAACTGACAATAAAGTCGATTTTCCTGCATTAGGAAAACCTACTAATCCCACATCAGCTAACAATTTTAATTGAAAAACAATCTGTTTTTCTTCGTAAGATATCCCTGGTTGAGAATATCTAGGTATTTGATTGGTTGATGATTTAAAATAATTATTTCCTCTTCCTCCTTTACCTCCTCTTAATAAAACAATTTCTTGTTTGTCTTGCTGAATATCAGTGATAAATTCTCCTGTTTCACCATCAAAAACCATAGTACCAATAGGAAGTTCTATAATTTTATCTTTACCATCTTTTCCACGAACCATTCTACCAGAACCTGCTTTCCCGTGATCTGCTAAAATATAACATTCATACTTTAGATGGATTAAAGTACGATAATTTTTATTACCCCGAAGGATAACATCACCTCCTTTTCCTCCATCACCACCATCTGGTCCTCCAAAAGGAATATATTTTTCATGCCGAAAATGAATAGAACCTCTCCCTCCTTTACCAGAACGTACATAGATTTTTACATAATCTATAAAATTGGAATGATCCATTTTTTTTACTAGTAAAAAAAATGATCCATTTTTTTTACTATACTTTCGAATACTTCTTCTATAGAATTTTTTCCTAAAATTTCAATAAGTTTTTCCTTTTTTCTGTAATATTCTTGTAAAGGTTCAGTCTGTTTTGTATAAATACTTAAGCGATTTTGAATTGTTTCTAAATTATCATCCTCTCTACCGAAAAGTTTTCCTCTTTTTAATAAACGACAAATTAATTCTTTTCTATCTACAGATAAACTGAAAATAATAGTAATAGAAGAACCTCGTTTTTCCAATAAATCATCCAATGCTTTAGCTTGAGAAATAGTTCTTGGGAATCCATCAAAGATATATCCTTTATTATTAGTTCTTCTATTAAAAATATCAGCGAAAATTTTAATAGTTAAATGATCAGGGAGCAACTTTCCTTGATTAATGTATTTTTCTGCTTTTTTCCCTAATTTTGTTTTATTCTTTATTTCTTGGCGTAAAATTTCTCCTGTAGAAATAAAACACAAATCATATTTTTCACTTATCAACTTTCCCTGTGTACCTTTTCCAGAACCAGGTGCTCCGAAAATTCCAATATTTAACATTATTTCATCTTGATTATTTATTTCACTATCTGATATATGTTCCTATAGTTTCTTCCATATTCATCATAATCAGCTCCAAATCCAATAACGAATTCATTAGGTATTTTTTTTACTATATAAGATGGCCTTATGTCAAATTGAACGGAATCAGGTTTAAAAAGTAAAGCTGCTATTCTGATGGATGCTGGATTTTTTTCTTTTAAAAGGCTAAGAAGGTAATTTATTGTATGTCCCGTATCAACAGTATCTTCAATAATCACTATATGGCGATTTTCTATATTTTCTTCTAAATTTTGTATTTCTTTCATTTTTTCCCCGCGTTTTATTCCTTCATAAGATTTTAATCGGATAAAAGTAACTTCACATGGAAAACTAAATCTTCCTATTAATTCTGAGGCAAACATAAACGCTCCATTCAAAACACCTATAAACAAGGGTAACTTATTTTTCAACTCTTCGTTGATTTGCTTTGATACTCTATTTATTCCTCTAACTATTTCATTTTCAGGAATAAATAATTTAAATCTTCTATCTTTTATTAAAATGCATTCCATTTTGTGTATTTATTTGCATGTGTGAATCCATCAATGGTACAACAGCTATTCTACATCTGTCAGAGACAGTGTAAAAATAGTTAAATTTTATAATTATAAATAATTGTTTTTTATTTTAATTTTTTGAAAAAAATCGTTTCCTTTGTCATCTATTAATATAAATGCAGGAAAATCTTTTACTTCAATTTCCCAAATAGCTTCCATTCCGAGTTCTGGATAAGCCAAACATTTAATGCTTTTTATATTGTTTTGGGCTAAGATTGCTGCTGGTCCACCAATTGAACCCAAATAAAATCCACCATATTTTAGACAAGCATCAGTTACTTGTTGGCTACGATTCCCTTTTGCTAACATTATCATACTTCCTCCGTGTGATTGGAATAAATCTACGTATGAATCCATACGTCCAGCTGTTGTTGGCCCCATTGATCCGCAAATCATACCTTTAGGAGTTTTTGCAGGCCCAGCATAATAAACTGGATGTTCTTTAATATATTGTGGAAGATTTTCTCCTTTATCTAATAGTTCTTTTAATTTAGCATGTGCAATGTCTCTCCCTACGACAATTGTTCCATTTAATGACAGACGGGTAGCTATTGGATAGCTAGTTAAATTTGCAAGAATCTCCTTCATTGGGCGATTGAGATTTATTTTTATTACATTTTTTTCGCTCGCATTACGATATTCTTTAGGGATATATTGAGCAGGATGTTTTTCTAATTTTTCAATCCAAATACCTTTTTTATTGATTTTTGCTTTGATATTTCGATCTGCCGAACAAGAGACTGCCATACCTACAGGGCAAGAAGCTCCATGTCTAGATAAACGAATGATTCGTATATCATGAATAAAATACTTACCTCCAAATTGTGCTCCCAACCCAATTTTTCTAGATAATTTTAGTATTTTATCCTCTAAAATAGGGTCACGGAAAGCTTGACCATATTCGTTTCCTTCAGTTGGAAGTTCGTCGTAATATTTGGTAGATGCTAATTTGGCAGTTTTTAAGCAAAAATCAGCAGATATTCCACCAATTACAAATGCAATGTGATAGGGAGGGCAAGCTGCTGTTCCTAATGATTTCATTTTGTCTATTAAAAAATTTTCTAGAGTTTCAGGATTTAACAATGCTTTAGTTTCTTGATATAAAGAAGTTTTATTAGAAGAACCTCCACCTTTAGCTATACATAGAAATTCATATTCATCACCGTCAACAGATTGAATATCTATTTGTACAGGAAGGTTGCATCCGGTATTTCTTTCATTATACATATCTAGAGGTATATTTTGAGAATAACGAAGATTTTCTTCTGTATAGGTTTTATATACGCCCTCGGATAGGGATTCTTCGTCTCCTCCACCTGTCCATATTTTATCTCCTTTTTTAGCAACAATCATTGCTGTACCAGTATCTTGGCAAAAAGGAAGAATTCCTTTAGCAGAAATTTCTGCATTACGTAACATGGTTAAAGCCACATACTTGTCATTTTCACTGGATTTTGGATCTTTTAAAATAGCTGCTACTTGTTTTTGATGTGAAGAGCGCAAAAAAAACGCACAATCATGAAAACATTGGTTTGCTAACAATATCAATGTTTTTTTAGAAATTTTTAGAATTTCTTTTCCTTCGAAAGACGATACTGATATTCCGTCTTTACTTAATAAGTAATATTCAGTATTGTCTTTCGAAGGAAATATGTTTTGATATTTAAAATTGAAAGGAGGAATATTTTTCATTAAGATTAATTATTTCGTTTTGTATCAAAGATAGTTAGTTATTTTTAATCTTAAAATCGGTATATTTTCTTTATTAGAAAGTTTTTTTAGAAAAAGCAGAGAGGGGGAGAAAAAATAGAGTAGATTCTTTTATTCCCTTTTGTAATGAAATATACTTATGGACGAGGTAATAAAGTTTTATGTGAGAGTTTGAATTTTCCAGTTTTTGAGTCCATATTTACCAACCTTATTTTGATAGTATCACCTTCGTTCAATCCTGCCTCTTCCATAGAATCTAAACGTTTCCAACTAATTTCAGAAATATGCAATAAACCTTCCTTTCCAGGAAGAAATTCAACGAAGGCACCGTAAGGCATAATGGAACAAATTTTTCCTTCATAAATTTCTCCTACTTCTGGAGTAGTAATAATTCCTTTAATTCTAGTTACAACAGTATCAATAGATTTTTTATTGTTTCCAAAAATTTCAATGCGACCAGATCCATCAGTTTCTTCAATACTTATTGAAGTTCCAGTTTCTTCTTGTAATCCTTGTATGACTTTCCCTCCTGAACCAATTACAGATCCGATAAATTCTTTAGGAATAATTATCACTTCAATTCTTGGAGTATGTGACTTTAAATTTGTACGAGGTTCTGGAATTGTTTCAAGCATTTTGTCAAGAATATACTCACGACCTTGCTTAGCTTGAGCTAAAGCTTTTTCAAGAATTTCAAATGAAATTCCTTCAACTTTGATATCCATTTGAGTAGCTGTAATTCCTTTTTTTGTTCCTGCTATCTTAAAATCCATATCTCCTAAATGATCTTCATCACCTAAAATATCTGACAATATAGCATATTTAGTACCGTTATTTTCGGAAATAAGTCCCATGGCAATACCAGAAATTGGACGTTTAATTTGTACACCTGCATCCATTAATGAAAGTGTTCCGGCACAAACAGTTGCCATAGATGATGAACCGTTGGACTCTAAAATGTCAGAAACAATGCGAATAACGTACGGATAATTACTTGGAATCATTGATTTTAATGCTCGATGAGCCAAATTACCATGACCGATTTCACGGCGACCTACTCCTTTTTGAGCTCGAGCTTCACCTGTTGCAAAAGGAGGGAAATTATAATGCAATAAGAAACGTTCTTTGTCACTGACTAATGCATCATCAATAATTTTTTCATTAAGTTTTGTACCCAAAGTAACGGTTGCTAGAGCTTGTGTTTCCCCACGAGTAAAAACAGCCGAACCATGGGGACCAGAAATTGGACTTACTTCCGACCAAATAGGACGAATTTCAGTAGTTTTTCGACCGTCCATACGGATGCCTTCGTCTAGAATACATCGTCTCATTGCTTCTTTCTTTATTTCGTAATAATAACGCTCTATCAAAGAATTTTTTTCTTCATTTATTTCTTTAAACTGGCACTTATACTTTTCTATAATAACCTGAAAAGCTTTGGTACGTTCACTTTTATTTTGACCAGATTTGGCAATGGCGTATACTTTATCGTACAGATCAGTTCTAATGTTAGATCGTAATTCTTCGTTATTTACTTCGTGACAATACGCACGTTTTATTGTAGTACCTACTGCTCTTGCTAATTCAATTTGAGCTTTGCATTGAAGTTTAATAGCTTTATGTGCAACTTTAATGGCTTCTAACATTTCTTCTTCGGAAACTTCATTCATTTCACCTTCTACCATCATAATATGATCCATTGTAGCCCCAACCATAATATCCATATCAGCTTTTGTTAATTCTTCAAACGTAGGATTTATCTTGAACTTTCCATCTATTCTTGTTACACGCACTTCGGACATAGGACCATTGAAAGGAATAGTTGAAACAGATAATGCAGAAGAGGCTGCTAAACCAGCCAAGGAGTCTGGGATGTCTTCTCCATCTGAAGAAAAAAGAATAACATTGACAAAAATTTCCGCATGATAATCATTAGGAAATAAAGGCCGTAAAGCTCTGTCAATCAGTCGACAAGTAAGAATTTCACAATCAGAAGCACGCCCCTCTCTTTTTGTAAAACCACCAGGGAAGCGTCCAAATGCAGAAAATTTTTCTTTATATTCTACTTGCAAAGGTATAAAATCCAATCCAGGACTTGCTTCTTTAGCTGCGCAGACAGTTGCTAATATCATTGTATTATTCATTCGCAATACTACTGAACCATCAGTCTGTTTAGCTAATTTCCCAGTTTCAAAGGTTATCGTTCTTCCATCACCCAAATCAATTGTTTTAACAATAGGATTAATCATGAAATAATGTTTTAATCATTGTAAATTTTTCTTACAATTGGTTGAAGATAATCAAATTGACTAAGAATGGCAAACTATAATTTATTCAATTGTACTATACAATATACCACCAATAATAGATAGTAAAACAGTATAAATAGGAGAGATACCTTGGTAAATTAAAATAATAACAATAATGGGGATAATTACAGTTTTTAGATTAATGCTTATTGCTTTAGAAGTAGTAAAAATTGAAACGGAAATTAAAGCCACTACAGTAGGACGAACACCTTTAAATATGTTGATGATATGCAAATTATTTTGATAATATTGAAAAAAATTAGCGATTAATAAGATAATTAAAAAAGAAGGTAATACAGCTCCTATTACAGCAATTATACTTCCTATGTTACCTTTCATTCTGTATCCTGTAAAAATAGCAATATTGACTGTCCATATACCTGGAATAGATTGTGATAAAGCTATTAAATCTACAAAATCGGACTGTGAGAACCATTTTTTTTGTTCAACTACTTCTTTTTGTATTAGAGGCAACATAGCATAACCTCCTCCTATTGTGAAAAGTCCAATTTTTGCGAACGTATAAAATATTTGCCAAAATAGATTCATTTGAGATGTTTTTAACATTATTTACATAATTGATAAAAAAATGTTTACCTTTTTTTATAATATTTATCTACAATATTTGTGAATGGGTTAAAAATTTTCTAACTTCAAAATAAATGAATCTGACATCAATATTGTTTTATTAAGATAGTTTAAAGCCACTTTTTTTTTATAATCTGTTGCAATAAACTAGCTTTGCAAGTGTTCGTAATTCCTCTTTGAATCTTGCAGTATATAACTATATATTCACTTTTACGTACATTAATAAGGTACATATGTATTGTATGTATTCCATATTTATCTTGTATTTTACTTCAAAAGTAAGTGATATTATAATAGCCATAATTAGTTTATTTAATTATCTAATTTGTCAGATGTTTCCCTTAACTTTTTTCTAAATTATTTTTTTTCAGATCACAAAGTAACTATAGATAGAATAGATTGGATCAAAATCATCAACTATAGAGAAGTATGTTCTATAACATACTTCTCTATAGTTGATGTACAATTAATACTAAAAACATTTACGGAGTTTTAAATAGGAAAATTTAGGTAAAAAAGAGAAGATGAAAGAAAAATTGAATGATTTTCTCCCCTTTAAACTAGTGTCCCCGCAGGGATTCGAACCCTGGACCCAATGATTAAGAGTCATTTGCTCTACCAACTGAGCTACAGAGACTAACTTGAATTTGACTGTGAAAGTCAATTGATTGATGTTTATAACTCGATTAAATCGAGTTATAAACATCAATCAATTTTATGAATAATTAACCCCGATCGCAATTTAGGTTCAAACCAAGTTGTTTTTGGAGGCATAATGCTACCAATATCGGCAATATCAATCAATTGTTTCATAGAAACAGGATACAGAGCTAAAGCTGCTGCCATTTCTCCTACATCTACTCTTTTTTTTAATTCTTCTAAACCACGTAATCCGCCAACAAAATCAATACGTTGTTCAGTACGAAGATCCTTCATTCCTAATATTCTATCTAATATTAAACTAGACGAGATGGTAACATCTAAAATATCTATTGGGTTATTGTTATCATAAGTTCCTTGTTTAGCATCTAACGAATACCAATGTTTATTTAAATATATAGAAAAATTGTGTAACCTTTGGGGATGATAAATATTTTTCCCTTTATCTGTGATGTGAAAATTTGTAGAAAGTGTGTTGAGAAATTCTATAGGAGTTAGTCCATTCAAATCTTTCACGAGACGATTATAATCCATAATTGTCAATTGACTAGCAGGGAAACAAACTGCCATAAAATAATTGTACTCTTCTTTTCCTGTATGATTTTGGTTTTGATTAGCTTTTTCTATTCCAACTAAAGCTGCTGCTGCTGAACGATGGTGCCCATCAGCAATGTATAAATAAGGTATTTTTTTAAATAAATGAGTAATCTTTTGAATAGTTGTATCATTTTCAATTATCCAAAAATGGTGTCCAATACCATCAGAAGATAAAAAATCGTATTCAGGTGTTTTTTTTACTGTTTCTTTAACAATGATATCTAATTGTGGATTATCTGGATATGCGAAAAAGACCGGCTCTATATTAGCATTGTTAATACGAACGTGTTTCATACGGTCTTCTTCTTTGTCTTTACGAGTCAGTTCGTGCTTTTTGATTACTCCACTTAAATAATCATTTACATGAGAACCTACTACCAATCCATACTGGGTATGTCCATTCATCGTTTGAGCATAAATGTAGTATAATTCTTTACTGTCTTGTATTAACCATCCTTTGTTCTGAAACTTATTGAAATTTTCAACGGCTTTATTATATACATCAGCATCATGTTCATTTTTTCCTATAGGGTAATCTATTTCTGGTTTAGTAATATGGTAAAGTGATTTCTCATTGCCTTTTGCTTCTTCACGAGCCTCTTCTGAATTCAAAACGTCATAAGGGAAAGATGCTACTTCTATTACGTATTTTTTAGGAGGACGAATACCCTTGAAAGGTTTTATAATTGCCATAATTAAACTGATTTACAAAACTATTACATGCTTTATGATGCATATTACAAAGTACGTCTCAAAGTTATTCAAATATATTTATATGTTATATATAGAAAAAGATAATAATTGTAGATTGTTTCGAACAAATATTTTCTATTATTTGTGCTATTTATTTGATTGTTTAGAAAAACAAAAGAACAATATCACTTTATAAGTGATTGTTCATAATATTCCTTATTACATAACATAAATGGACTGTAACTTCTTGTAGATTATTTTAGTTAATTAGTTAATTAGTTAATTAGTTAAGTGAAAGAACTTATATGTTGGCTAGCTAGGATTGGATTTTTTCAAAAAATATAGATAAATGGGGATATTTATAGTAACTTAGAGACTACTGAATTGATCCAAAGTATGTTACTATCAATTTCAACATTTTTTATAAAAGTACTGAGATCGCCGATTTTTGAAAATCGGAATCGTTTATGTGACGAAGTGACGAAAGGGAAGATGTTATATTATAAAACTAAAATATTTTTCATCTTTTTTTTGAATCTATGTATCTGTAGAGTATTAAACAAGATATTAAATCTAGAAAGATTATTGAAATAATTTTTCAGGATATTCTCCTTTTTTTATTAAATCTTGAATTTTAGAAACCGCTAATTTTCTATCCTCCAAATGAGTTATCCCAAACCATTGGGATGGTGTCTCCAATGTTTTCACTTTAGCTTGTTTTTTCATAATTAATTGATTGACTACAAATGGAATGAAAAATTCGGTTTTAAGACTATTCTGATTTTTATTCAGAAAATCAACAAATAAGTTTTCTGAATAATTGAAATATTCAGGTGTGAACCCCCACATATTCATAGAAACAGGAGTTTTTTCATCTAGAGTGATCCAATTATTTTTATTATCTTTGTACTTTATCTTTCTATCGTTATCACGAAAGATGCAGGTGCATTCTGTAATGAAACTTAAAAAACTATTTTCGTCTGTTTCACAAATACCTCGTGCTACAGAACCAATTTCCGGTAATGTGTTTCCTAGTTTATAACTAATCATAACATAATTGTTTTGTTTTTTATCGATAAGTTTTAAGCAATTGGACAATAGTTTAAAACTATCTTTTCCATAAAAATCGTCTGAATTAATTACAGCAAATGGTTCATGTATTTTTTCTTTTCCCATCATAACAGCGTGGTTGGTTCCCCATGGGTTAATTCTTTTTGTATGTGGTGAGAATCCTTTTGGAAGTTTATACAAGGATTGAAAAACAATCTCAGTTGGCACTATATATCTATATTTTTTCAAAATTTCACTAAATCTCTTTAAAAAAGATTCTCTGATAATAAAAACAACTTTTCCAAATCCACTTCTTACAGCATCGAAAATCGAATAATCCATAATGGTTTCTCCATTTGGACCTACTCCATCTAATTGCTTTAATCCTCCGTAACGACTTCCCATCCCAGCTGCTAAAACAAGTAATGTAGGCTTCATGGTTTACAAAAGTTTTTATTGTAAATAAAAGATAATTAAAAATATATTAATCTATTTGATTTTATTTAATGCTTGATGAATATCATCTTTTATATCTTCAATATTTTCAATACCTACTGAAATACGTAATAACCCAGGTTCTACTCCCGTAGATTTTTGTTCTTCTGGAGAAAGTTGTTCGTGAGTGGTCGCAGCTGGATGAATTATTAAAGATTTAGCATCCCCAACATTAGCCAGGTGACTAAGTAGTTTTACATTATCAATCAGTTTATTTGCGTTGGAAGGATCTCCCTTAATTTTGAAGGTAAGTACTGCTCCCGCTCCTTTCGGAAAATATTTTTTAGCTAATTTATAGTATTTACTACTTTTTAGACCTGGATAATTTACATATTCTATTTTAGAATGTTGCTTAAGCCATTCTGCTAATATTTGTGTATTTTGGATATGGCGTTCTACACGAAGAGATAACGTTTCAAGTCCTTGAACAAGAAGAAAAGAATTAAACGGACTAATTACACTGCCCCAATCTCGAAGCCCTTCTACTCGAGCACGTACATTGAATGCAATATTACCAAAAGGACTGTTTGATCCAAATGCATCCCAAAATATCAACCCGTGATAACTATCTGAAGGTTCTGTGAAATTAGGAAATTTCCCATTTCCCCAATTGAATGTTCCACTGTCGACAATTACACCGCCAATAGATGTTCCATGCCCTCCTATCCATTTTGTGGCAGAATGAATTACAACGGAAGCTCCGTGCTCAATTGGTCTAAATAAGTATCCTCCTGCTCCAAACGTATTATCTACAATAAGAGGAATGTCGTATGCAATTGCTATAGAAGCAATTGCATCAAAGTCCGGGATATTGAGTTTTGGATTCCCAATTGTTTCCAAATAAATAGCTTTAGTGTTTTCATCTATTCGCTTTTCAAATTCTGTTGGGTTATCATTGGGACTAAAACGTACTTCTATACCTAAACGTTTAAATTGAGACTTAAATTGGTTATATGTTCCACCATATAAGTGGGAAGTACTTACTAAATTGTCTCCTACCTGTAATATATTGTTTAGTGCAATAAATTGAGCAGCTTGTCCTGAAGAAGTTGCCAATCCACTTACTCCACCCTCTAATGCCGCTATTCGTTTTTCAAAAACATCGGTAGTTGGATTTTGCAGACGAGTATAAATATTTCCAAATTTACGTAACCCAAAAAGATCTGCACCATCTTTTGCATCTTCAAAAAGATAGGAAGATGTTTGGTAAATAGGTAATGCACGAGCGTGTGTCGTTTTATCTACTTTTTGTCCTGCATGAATTTGTAATGTTTCAAATTTTAATTTATTATTTATGTCCATTATTTTGATAATTTTATTTACAGTTTTAAATTTAAAAAATATTAAGGAAAAAGATACTAATGCTATTAGACAGTTTTATACACTAAATAGTGTTTATCTGTTTATCTGAATAAGTTTTTACTAAAAATGTTGAATTTAATAGAATTTATTTAGATCATTTTAAAATAAACTAGTAGAATAATTCATTTATAATAAAATAAGTATAAATAGAAGGATTGAAAAAGAAAATGTTGAATGGACATTACGAAAAGAGAAGAAATAATAAAAAAATAAATCTTTACAAAGATTCAGGATAATATTTTTTATAAGTCATTATAGATATTATCTATAATGATAAGTCTCTGTTTATGATTTACCAAGGTAGTGGTTATACAAGAGAAGCTTGTGTTAGTGCGAGAATTATAGATGGAATGATTGGAGTAACTAAAATTAATAGTACTATTTTTCTTCGCAGTACACTTGAATAGACAATCTATTTGTCTTATTTAGCATAGTTGATTAGCCTAAGACTATTGAATTGTTATTTTGAATACTCTATCGAACTGATAACAAACTGTACAATCAGAGATACATGATTTTTATACAAAGTTTTCCAAACAGTTCGTATAAAGTTCACTGACCTATCTAAATAGATATGAATATATCTATTTACTGTGAAAATTGTATTAGCATTATTATAATGTTTTTGAAATTAATTATTAATTTTCGGATGTAGCTTAACTAGCTATTCATTTAATGGATTAGCATTAATGACTATTGACGTTAATGATGTTGTCTTTGAATACTATTTAGTAGAGATAGAAACAGAAATTATGTTTCTAGAAGTGTACATATTAAATATGTAAAATTCGAAAATGTGTAAATATTATAAAAAATATAAAAATGAAATTAGACCTTACTTTTCTTTCAAGAAAAGTAAGGTCTTTATTATTAATAATAAGTATCTTATTGACTAATGATGATTAAACAAATTTAAACAAGATTCTTTATTTTAATTTATTATGAGATTGTATTTTTTGACGATATTTTTGATATTAGTCTCTTCAGAATTAATAAATACAAAAAATAATATAATAGATGAAGTTATTTTGACAGTAGGAGATGAGGTAATTCTTCTTTCTGATGTAGAAAATATACGTTTGCAAATGCAAATGAATAATCAAAATATGGAAGCTGATCCTTATTGTTTTATTCTAAAACAATTGATTATTCAAAAATTATATTTACATCAAGCAAAACTAGATAGTATCGACGTTCATGGATCACAAATCTCCCAAATGGCAGAATCATGGATTAACCATGAAATTAAACAAATAGGGTCTAAGGAAAAAATGGAAGAAGATTTTGGTAAGTCCATCGGTGTTTTACTTGAAGAAAGAAAACAAGCTATAATGATTCAAGCAATGCAGCATAGATTGATTAATAATATAAAAGTGACACCTTCTGATGTTAGAAATTTTTACAAAAAAATTTCGCAAGATAGTTTGCCCTTTATTCCTACTACTGTAGAGATAGAAATCATAACATTGGAGCCAATTGCTGCTTCGGAAGAAATAGATAGCATTAAGAAGAGATTAATGAAGTATACCGAATTAGTTAGTTTTGGACAAAGAGAATTTTCGACTTTAGCACGTCTTTATTCTGAGGATATTGAGTCAGCAAAAAATGGAGGAGAATTAGGATTTATTTGTAGAGGTGATTTGGATCCTGAATTTGCAGAAGTAGCATTTGAACTAAATAACTCAAAAGAAAATTCTAAAATTGTAAAAACAGAATACGGTTACCATATTATTCAGTTAATAGAAAAAAAAGGAGATCGCATCAATGTTCGTCATATTCTTTTAAAACCTCATCTTTCTAAAAATGAGATTTTAAAAACTTTTTGTTATCTCGACTCAATTCGAACAAATATATTAAGTAGGGAAACTACGTTTGAGGAAGAAGTTATAAATGTATCACAAGATAAAGATACTCGTAATAATAAAGGGTTGATGGTAAATTATAATAGTCAAATAGAAACAGAACGCATAGGTACTTCTCATTTTGGAATAGGAGAATTGCCTCCTGAAATCAGCAAAATTATTTGTGAGATGAAAGTTGGGGATATATCTAAACCATTTACTATGATTAATTCCAAAAAAAAACAAGTTGTCTCGATTATTAAACTAAAATCAAGGATTGAAGGGCATAAAGCCAATCTTACAAACGATTATTATGTTTTTAAAAAAAAATTAGAATATGAGAAGCAAAATCAAATTTTCACTGAATGGTTAAACAAAAAAAAACAAGAAACATACATCTGTATTAGTGATGATTGGAAGAATTGTAACTTCTAATTAGGATATTTGAATTTCTGAAAGAATTTTATTTTACTCATTTTTTAAGTTCTAAATTTTGAAAAAAATTAAAAAAGTTTTATGTATGTTTTTTCTTTATGATTTTTTCCACCTACTACTACAACAAATTCACCTTTAGGCTTGTTTGTAATAAAATGGGAAATTAAATCCTTCAATGTTCCTCGTATAGTTTCTTCATACAATTTAGATATCTCTCTAGATATAGAAGCTGCTCTCTCCTCTCCTAAATATTCTGCTAACTGTTTTAATGTTTTCATTATGCGGAAAGGAGATTCGTAGATTACTATTGTACAAGTTTCACTTGCCAATTCTTTAAATTTTGCTTGTCTACCCTTTTTTCTGGGTAAAAATCCTTCGAAACGGAAATGATCAATTGGCAATCCGGAATTTATTAATGCAGGAACAAAAGCAGTTGCTCCTGGCAAACATTCAACTTTAATTCCTTGTTGGATACATTCTTTTATTAATAAAAAACCTGGATCAGAAATTCCTGGCATACCAGCATTTGAAGTTAAAGCAACATTTTTCCCTGTTTTTATTTGCCATACAATTTTTTTAACTGTTTTATATTCATTAAACTTATGAAAAGATCTAATTTGATTTTTTATTTCAAAATGATTTAATAAAAAATTTGTTATACGAGTGTCTTCGGAAAAAATTAAATTTACTTTTTTCAGTATCCTTACTGCTCTGAAAGTAATGTCCTCCAGATTCCCAATAGGTGTAGGAACTATATATAATTTATTTGTTGTTAGCATTTTCACCACTACATAGTTTCTGTGTATTTAATTTGATTATATTTACGAGAACTTCTACTGCTTTTTCCATAGATCGAACAGGGATGTACTCATACTTTCCGTGAAAATTTAAACCTCCAGTAAAAATATTTGGACAAGGTAATCCCTTAAATGAAAGTACTGAACCATCTGTACAACCACGAATTGCACGAATTATAGGAATCACACCTGATTCTTTCATGGCATTTTTTGCCAATTCTGTAATATGTTTTTGTGGCTCTATAAATTCGAGCAAATTATAATATATTTGTTTAAATTCTAATTTGACTGTATCTTTTTTGTAAATTTTATTTAAAAAATCAGTTATATTCTGAAAGAGTTTTAATCGTTGTTCAAGTTTATTCTGATTATAGTCTCGAACATCAAAAGATAAAATAGTTTCTTCTATTGTTCCATTTATTTTTGTTAAATGAAAAAATCCTTCATAATTTTCTGTATACTCTGGTCGCTCTTGCTGAGGAAGCATTCCAATAAATTGAACTGCAATTAAATTTGCATTAATCATTTTGTTTTTTGCATATCCTGGATGGATATGCAATCCTTTAATGCTTACTTTAACAATAGCTGCATTGAAAGTTTCGTATGAAAATTCCCCGATTTCACCTCCATCTACCGTGTATGCCCATTCACAATCGAATTTTTTGATGTCGAAAAAAGAAGTGCCTTTGCCAATCTCTTCGTCTGGACTAAAAGCAATTCGAACCTTTCCATGTTTGATTTCAGGATGGTCTATTAGGTATTGAATAGTTGTCATAATTTCCGCAATGCCGGCTTTATCATCAGCGCCTAAAAGAGAAGTTCCGTCTGTAGTGATAAGGTCTTCTCCTACATATTGCAGTAACTCAGGGAATATCTTTGGAGAAAGAACAATATTGTTCTTCTCGTTAAGAACAATATCTTTCCCATTGTAATTCTGTACAATACGAGGTTTTATATTATTACCAGGCATATCTGGACTAGTATCTAAGTGAGCAATAAAACCAATTGTAGGGATTGGTTTATTAATATTAGCTGGTAGAGAAGCCATTAAATAAGCGTGCTTGTCTAAACTAATTTCCTGTAACTTCATTTTTTCTATTTCTTTTTTCAATTCTAATGCCAAATCCATTTGTTTAGGAGTACTTGGAGTATCAACAGAAAATTCACTCGATTGGGTATCAAAGGATGTGTATTTTAAGAAACGGTCAACTAGATTATTCATATATTTTATCCGAATTTAATTAAACTATAGAGTAATTTACTTTCTATGTTTAGAAATTTTTATGCACAAAAAATATGCGATTGGAACTAATAAGTATAATTTAGAAGATATAAAATTTTTGATTAAACTGAGTAAAACTGTCTGTAATATAATCTGTGAAAGCATTGTAATTTTGTTCACATAGCTACATTACGATGTAAGCTCTTGCCTTTTACTTAATTCTAAAAGACAAAAATAATCTTTTTAGCTTTTTCCCTTTTCATATACTACTCTAGATTACATATTTTTATATATAAATCATTTTATAGTGCATTTGTGAATTTATAGTATAAACCTATAACTTATGAATAGTATTCAAAAATTTCTTATCCCTTCGTTTTAAAATGAAATTTTTTTCATTTTTGTATAAAAATTACACATAAAATGTTATCGTTACATGTGTTGGAACAATCTAAAAAATTAGATAAGAGCTTTATTTTGAATCAAAAACTAATTACTATGGACATCTTTGTAGATGGTTACAAAGACGTATCTACCCATTGCAATTTTTAATATTTAAAATTGCAATGGATAAGTATGTTAACTTTTCTAAAAATTATGTTGAATTTGAAATTATAATGTATAAATATAAAAAATGGGTTTTTACTAAAAAAAACTCAACTATGACTTTTATCAACTATATTAGTTTTTTCAATTTGTAGAGTTTTTGACGGTTGATCACAGACTAAACTAGGTCCAAAATATTGAATGGGACCCGGATAGATATAATTCGTATCAATTGCCCATTTGTCGCGTTGAGATGCAAATATACGAAAAGGAGCTTTATCAAATTTCACTAGTGCTTTTTGAATAACAGGTTTTATTTCCCCATGACGACGCTCCATATTCATCATCATGGTAATTGGAATTCCACCTGCAATCCATTCTGATGTAGGAGCAATAGTATTTCTAATAGATGACATATACCCAGTTTTCCCGTTACCAATCAACTTAGCCGCTGTATAACCCAAAGAATAACAATAATTTGCATCATAATTGGATGGATCGGCACAACGTCCCTCATATCCAAAAAAATGAGTCATAGCTACAAACTTTCCATTATATTTTCCTGCTAAAGTCATTTCTACTAGACGTTTTTTTACCATTTCTGCCAATAATTTTTCCGTTTCAATTAAAGAAACCATCACATTACCATGAGGATCCCTCTCAAGTGTTAGCTGATGAGCTACAGTTTCTGGTAGGCTATTATAAATTTTTGCATTTTCAGGACTTAAATTATTAATAATATGCTCTTGTTTCCTTAAACGATCAATATGTTGAAATTTCGATTCAAAATGAACCAAATATTCGTTCAATTCACTAATTAAATTCTTTATCGTAGGAATAAATTCCACTAACCCTTCTGGAATTAATACTGTTCCGAAATTATTACCATTAGCAGCTCTTATTGATACAATATCAGCAATATACTGGACAATATCATCGAGAGATTGATTTTTGGCTTCAACTTCTTCCGAAATGATGCATATATTGGGGTGTGCTTGCAAAGCACATTCCAATGCAATATGAGAAGCCGACCGTCCCATTAGCTTGATAAAATGCCAATATTTACGAGATGAATTGCAGTCTCGTTGAATATTTCCAATCATCTCTGAATAGACCTTACAAGCTGTATCAAAACCAAAAGAAGTTTCAATCATTTCATTTTTTAGATCTCCATCAATAGTTTTTGGGCATCCAATTACTTGGATATTTGCATTGATTTGTTTGTAATATTCGGATAAAATACAGGCATTCGTGTTGGAATCATCTCCTCCAATAATTACTAATGCTGAAATATTTAATTTTTTTAGAATTTCTAATCCTTTATTGAATTGTTCCTTAGTTTCTAATTTTGCACGTCCTGAACCAATAATATCAAACCCTCCAACATTACGATACTCATCTATAATGTCTGATGTAAGTTCTTTATATTTATGTTCAATTAGTCCTGAGGAACCCATCAAAAATCCATACAAACAATTAGTGGAATTCATATTTTTAATTCCGTCAAAGAGTCCAGCAATTACATTGTGACCACCCGGAGCTTGTCCTCCTGAAAGAATAACGCCTACATTAACAGGATGATACTGTTCTTTTGTAGAACCTTCTACAAACTGTATAATCGGCAATCCGTAGGTGTTAGGAAATAATTTTTTAATTTCTTCCTGGTTGGAAACAGACTCAGTAGGGTTCCCTTCTTGAATTTTTGTTATTCCTCTCAGTATTTTTGGAATTTTTGGGTTATAAGAGGCACGAACAATCTGCAAAGCACTTTTCTCCATACTATTCATTTTAATTCAATAAATACAAATATCTGTATTTTTTACAAATTTAAAGATGATTTAATCGTAAATATTCAAACAAAAATAAGTAATATTTGTATTTTCTATTCGCAATTTTATATATTTTTTCATTTGATGATTTTTTTTAGGAAATACATTTTTGTTTTTTTACTTCCTTCTTTCTGAAAAAGTTTCTATTTTTTTTTGAAATATTTTTACCTTAAAAATTGTTGGAATAAGTATTGAAAAAGTTTACAAAAATTATGGGAAATATTAACATTGGTGGAAAAGATATATTTTGGACTTATTTAGCATTATTTCTACAAATAGGGAATAACATCATTCTATTTCCTATTATTTTAAGAACATTTTCTCAAGAAACAGTAGGTATTTTGGTTGTTTTTTTAACAATTATTGGATTAGCAGGATTATTAGATTTTGGCTTTAGCACTTCTTTTACTAGAAATGTTTCTTATATTTTCAGTGGATCAAAAACATTACAAAAAACGGGATACTCTCTTATAGAAAATACTTCAGAAATAGACTATAGTCTATTTAAAGGACTTATTAATGCTATGCATTTGTTTTATTTTCGTATAGCATTAGTCCTTTTTTTTATACTGACAACAGCAGGAACCTACTACATTTATACTGTTTTAAAAAAATATTCTGGAAATCAACAAAATATATGTCTTGCGTGGATTATTCTCATAATTACTACTTCATATTCTCTCTATACACTTTATTATGATGCTTTATTACTAGGAAAAGGGTTAGTTAAACGCAATAAACAAATCGTTATTATTAGCCAGACCGTTTATTTAATTGTTGCTATCGCATTAATAACATTGCAGTTTAACTTTATTGTTGCAATTGTTAGCGCAAAAGCTTTATCCGTTTTTACAATGAGAATTTTATCTTATAAAGCAGTTTATACAGTTGATTTTAAATATCAACTTATGAAAGTAACTCCTCAATCGTACAAAAAAATACTAAAATTTATTTACCCTAACGCTATAAAAATTGGATTAACTTCTCTTGGAGGATTTTTAGTTAATCAACTTGTTATTCTTATTGGGTCTTTCTATCTTCCGTTAAAAGAAATTGCCTCATACTGGGTAACTATGCAAATAATAGGAATTATTACAGCTTTAACAAATGTTTATTACTTCTCCTATCAACCTCAAATTGTTCAATATAGATTGCAAGGAGATAATAAATCTATTAAGCATCTTTATTTAAATGGAATTTTGCTTTCACTTTTGATATTTATTGTTGGAAGCCTAATATTATTGTTTTTAGGGAATTGGGCTTTAACTTGGATAGGGAGTAAAACGTCTTTGTTACCTAATTTTTTTTTGATAGTTGCTCTGTTCATTTGTTTTTTTGAAGCAAATCATACCAATGCGGTAGGAATTATTCTGACAAAAAATGAAGTTCCTTTTTTTAAAGCTTCTTTATTCTCTGGGATAGTTACATCTATCTTGTTATTTTTGTTTTTTCAATACACACTTATAGGTATTTGGGCTACAATAATTGCACGAGGCATTGCTCAAGGAATTTATCAAAACTGGAAATGGCCATTAGAAGTAGTGAGAGAATTAAAAATAAGAAAACGAGACTTCCACAAAACTAATTTAAGCAATTATCTAAAATTAATTTCAAAATTAAAATGGAATCATTGATTATTCCTATTTATAATGGAGAAAAATTCTTAGAGAAATGTGTTCGTTCTCTTTTTGAACAAACTATCAACAATATTAAATTTATTTTTGTTAATGATTATACGCGAGATGAGAGTGTATTTTTACTAGAAAAACTAATAAAATTATGTCCTGAAAGAAAACCTTTTCTAAAGACTATTCATCATAAACAAAATAGTGATGTTGCTTCTGCGAGAAATACAGGTATAAATAATGCTTTAGCTAAGTATATTTTCTTCATTGACCAAGATTATTATTTAGATAATAATGCATTAGAAATCTTTTATGATGAAGCAAATAAAGAAAATGCCGATATCGTTTATTCCAACCATCTATACCAATATAGATATCATCATTACATTTTTAAAAATAAGGCAATAGTAAATAAACAAAGGTATTTGATTGAAATATTAAAATTAAATGTCTCAATTGAGCTTTGGTCACGCCTATATAAAAAAAATATTTGATTTATACACTTTACGTTTTCCTGAAAATACTTCTGGAGTAGATGATTTAGCAATTGTTCCGATTTTATTTTATTATGCTAATAAAATAAAATATATTAATTTTACTCAATATCATTATGTTAGATATAATTCACAGGCGGTAACGCAAAAAAAATGAAAAACAATCGCTTTCAGACGATTGTTTTTGCAATTGATTATTTGGATATTTTTTTTAAGGGGAAAGAAGATATATGTATCAGTGCTCTGGAATGGACTAAATTTCACATAAAAATGTACAGCATAATTCATACTTGTGGCGAATTGAAGCTGTATGCTTGTTCATTTTTTCTGAGACAGGTATAAGGCCTTCTAGTATAAAAGAAAAATTGATATACTATATAAGTAAAAAAAAACTTTTTACTTTCTTGAATTTTGTTTTTGATGTAAAACACATATTTTCTTGTCTGAGAAAATGTGTGTGGTTTTTTTGTAAAAACAGATTATGTTCATCATTACTTTTTGAAGTGAATATAATCGTCACAATAAATAATCGAAGTATCAAGAATAAGATTACCTTTGCAGGTTTACTTGTTTTGAACAAATGGCCGCGTAGCTCAATTGAATAGAGTAGCTGACTACGGATCAGCTGGCTACAGGTTTGAATCCTGTCGCGGTCACACAATAAGGGTGAGTTATTGTATTGAATTCCCAAATAAAGTAGTAGCAGAAGCGTTTTTTATTTCAACTAGTATCTTTTCACCTGTATAGTGATTTTTTTTATCAAATATAACAATTTTATTTTGTGAAGTTCTCCCAAATAATTGCTCATGAGAACGCTTAGAAACCCCTTCTACTAGTATTTCCATTGTTTTTCCGATATCTTTTTTGTTTTGAATAAGAGATATTTCCAACTGCAAAGCAATAATTTCATTTAGACGTTTGGTTTTTATTTCTTCTGAAATATCATCGGATAAGTGATAATAGGCATAAGTTTTCGGACGTTCTGAATATTTAAACATAAATGCAGAATCAAAACAGACTTCTTTCATAAGAGAAAGGGTTTTTTTATGATCTTCTTCCGTTTCGGAAGGGAACCCGCAAAATAAATCTGTAGAAATACTAGCCTCTGGAATAATCTTTCTAATGGATTCTATTCTTTGCAAATACCATTCACGAGTGTATTTTCGATTCATAGCCTTTAAGATTTTGGAACTCCCAGATTGGACTGGGAGATGAATATGTTTGCAGATATTATCGTATTTAGCTATTATACTTAAAATTTCGTCACTCATATCTTTTGGATGAGAAGTAATAAAACGAATACGCATTTCAGGTGCGGTAGAAGCTATTATTTTCAATAAATTAGAAAAATTGATAATACTTTTATTTTTATAAAAGTAGGAATTTACATTTTGTCCCAAGAGTGTTACCTCTTTATATCCTTGTTTCTTTAAAACTTGTAGCTCATTCAAAATACTTTCTAAATCACGACTTCTTTCTCTCCCTCGAGTATAAGGAACAATGCAATAGGAACAAAAGTTATTGCATCCTCTCATAATAGGAATAAAGCTAGAAATTTTAATTTCTGAAAATTTTAATGGGATGATACTTTTATAAGTTTCAGTAGATGATAAATCTACGTTAATAGCTTTTGAACCGTTTTCAACGGTTTTTATTAAATTGGGTAAATCTAAGTAAGAATCCGGGCCAACCACTAAATCTGCGTGATATTTTTGTATCAGTGTTTCCTTTATTCGTTCTGCCATACAACCTAATACACCAATGATAAGCTGATTCTTTTTCTCCTTTAATGATTGGAAGTATTGCAATCGATAGAAAACTTTTTTTTCTGCATTTTCTCTAATGGAACAAGTATTTATTAAAATAATATCGGCTTCTAAAATGTTTTTGGTAGATTCGAAATTATCCATTTGCATAATAGCTCTTACAATTTCGCTATCAGAAATATTCATTTGGCATCCATAGGTTTCAATAAAAATTTTTCGAATATTGTTGTTAGTTGAAAATTTTCTTTCAAACATAATCAGCGGAGATTTAAATGATTTTTAACTAAAAATATAAATTTTATGTATTATTTTTTATGATATAAAAAATAATTATATTCGGATGTGCTTTTTATATTAGTAAAAACTTTGAAAATTTTATTCGAAAATTGACCGAAAATTAGTTTTAATTTTAAGTTAAAATGTTTATAAATTGGGGGTAATTGTATTCCGTTACTAATTTTTTATAGTTGTTTTTAGTTCAGTAAAAACAACTATAAAAAATGAAGAAAAATTTGCCAGGAAATAAAAGTGAAAAAGAAATATATTCTACTAAAAAATTGATTATCAAGAATGTACAAAAAAGGAAAAATATGATACAAGAAAAAGCTTCGAAAACAACTAGCCTCAAAAAATTTCATACAAATGATACCATATGTATGGAGACAGATGAACAGAATGATATTTCTTTTGTTTTTACAACAGAGGAAATTTGTCATGCAATTATTTATAAAGAAATTTTCAATAGGAAATTTTATAGTTAATTTAAAGTTTAAAATAGTAGATATGATAGGGGTAAGGAAGAAAAAAATATATTCTGCTCTTTTAATCTGTTTAATTATGTAGTTGTAATTTTGAAAAGAATCAATGTAGAGATTTTTTTTTGATGATCGTCCTAAGTATATTGCATACGTTTATAACGGTAGCTTTCTATTTTTTATTCTTTTAAGTGATTTTTATTGTAGTTTACTATCGTAATACGTACACGTAACTTCGTAACTATAGAGATAAAATTTCGAGAAAAATTGAGTTACTCTATTTTTGATTAGAAAAATCAAATGAATTATCAGGAAGTATTATCACTTATCACAAAAAAAATTGCTGAAATATCGTATCCTAAAAAACCAAAAGAACTTTACGAACCAATAGTTTATCTTTTGTCTATGAAAGGGAAAAGAATTCGTCCAATTCTCACACTTATGGCTTGTCTCCTCTTTCAAGAGGATATAAAATATGCGATGAATACAGCTTTAGCTTGGGAAATTTTTCACAATTTCACTTTAATGCACGATGATATTATGGATAATGCCTCTTTAAGAAGAGGACTGCCACCCGTCCATATAAAATGGAATAAAACAATAGCACTTCTTGCAGGTGATTCTATGTTAATACTTGCTTATAAATATATGTCTAAATCACCAATACAATACAGGAATATTCTATTACGTTTATTTTCCTCTGTTTCCATGCAAGTTTGTGAAGGACAAATGTATGATACATTATTTGAAAATCGCTTGGACGTTCGTGAAGAAGAATACTTGAAATTAGTTCGTCTTAAAACAGCAAAACTACTATCTGCTTGTCTATATTCTGGGGCTATTATAGGTGGTTCTAGTAAACAAAATGCAAAACTCTTACAAAATTTTGGTATTAATTTGGGGATTGCCTTTCAAATACAAGACGATATGTTGGATGTATACGGAGATAATTCTTTCGGAAAAGAGATAGGTAAAGATATTCTTTCAAATAAAAGGACTTTTTTGCTTATAAATGCTTTAAATGCTTGTAACAAAACTGAACGAGAAAAATTACTTTGTTTGTTAAACAAAAAAGAGCAACAACAAAAAGAGGAAAAAATTGCGTTTATTATTGCTTTATATAATAAAAAAAAAATAAAAGAAAAAATTTGTGATGTAATAAAAAGTCACTATCAACTGGCTTTGCATTCTCTAAAAAGAGTAACCATTGAAGAAGAAAAAAAACTATCTTTGGTCAATTTGACCAGAAGTTTAATAGAAAGAACATCTTAAAATTAATGAAGTTTCATTTATGCCTGCGAAAAAATTACCAAATTCAGATGCAGAATGTCTTAGAACTTTGAATGTTATCCTTAAGTGTGAAAAATTGCTCAAAGGAGGAGATACTATTCTTTCGGAGAAGGAATTGTATGATTTTCGTCTCTTTTTACCTTTGTATGAAAAAGAATGGGTTTGTTTTGAAAAAGCATTAGAAGAAGAATCTAATGCTAGAAAGCAATATGAGGATTTATTTAAAACTTTACAATTATATATTTCTCATTTTATTCAAGTTTTAAATCTATCGGTGATACGAAACGAATTAAAACCGGAAAGTAGAACTTATTATGGTATTGAAGAAAATACACTTCCAAATCTCTCTACAGAAAAAGCTGTATTGGAATGGGGTGAACAATTAATTAAAGGAGAATCGGAGAGAATTTTTCAAGGCGGATCTCCAATTTATAATCCAACTATTTCTAAAGTAAAAGTGTATTATGAATTGTTTAAGGATTCTTTTCAAAATTTGAAAACATATCGACAAAATGTTGTTCGTATACAAAAAAACTTAGATAAATTACGAAATGAAGCAAATCGAATAATTTTGAATGTTTGGACAAAAGTAGAATTTAAATATTGGGATTTACCATCTGTTGAACGAAAAAGAAAATTTAAAGAATACGGTGTACAATTTTTTTCTTAAAAGAGAATAAAATTAAATGCTTCTAGTTGATACTCACACCCATCTTTCCTTTGTGGTATTTGATTCTGATATTCAGGAAATAATTAGAAGAGCCTTTATAGTTGGAGTAAAAAAAATTTGTATCCCTAATATAGATTTAGCATCTATTCCTCGTGTGAATGCTTTACGTAAAAGTTTCCCAAATGTTTGTTTTTCTATGATGGGGTTACATCCGATAAGTATTAATACAAACTATAAAAAAGATTTGGCAATTGTCCGTAAAGAATTAGAAAAACAAACGTTTATTGCAATAGGAGAAATTGGAATAGACTTTTTTTGGGATAAAACGTATATTAAGGAACAAATAGAGGCCTTTGAAGAACAATTAAATTGGAGTATCGAGTGGAATTTACCAGTTGTTATCCATGTGCGAGGAGCTTTTCCTCAAGTTTTTGAAAGTTTGTATAAAGTTGGGGTAGATAAATTATATGGTGTATTTCATAGTTTTATTGGGAGCCTAGAAAATTTGGTAGAAATATTAAAGTGTAAAAATTTCATGTTGGGAATTAATGGTACAGTAACTTATAAGAATATTAAATTCCAGGAATATTTATCTCTTGCACCTATTGAAAAAATTCTTTTGGAAACGGATGCGCCTTATCTTACTCCTGTTCCATTTAGAGGGAAAAGAAATGAATCAGCTTATATTGTTCATACAGCAAAGAAAGTTGCAGAGATTTATAATTTGCCTCTTGAATTTATTGCAAACAAAACTTCGAACAATGCTGACAGATTATTCAATATTTGATTTTTATATTTTCGATTTTTCTGAAAAATACTTAGGAGAGGTGCTTGAGTGGTTGAAGAGGCACGCTTGGAAAGCGTGTGTACCAAAAAAAGGTACCACAGGTTCGAATCCTGTTCTCTCCGCTTCTGTCAAAACCAAATGAAGAAATGACATTTTGAGCATTAGAATCTAAAAAGACAACTACAGAAGCTACAGCAGGAATATCTTACTTTTTATTTATATTCAATAGTTTTACTGAAATCAACGCGATTTAATATAGAATTTCCTAATGTAATTTCGTCCGTATATTTAATTTCATCACCAATAGGAACACCACGAGCAAGGATTGATATTATCACTTTCAAATCAATATTGTAAAGTTTCCTATAAATATAAAAATTAGTTGTATCCCCTTCCATTGTGGGGCTCAAGGCTAAGATAATTTCTTTTACTTCGCCACTTTTAACTCTTTCCATTAAGCTCCTTATTTGTAAATCTCTGGGGCCAATTCCTTCCATTGGAGATATAATTCCGCCTAGTACATGATATAATCCATGAAATTGTCCTGTACTTTCAATTGCTATTACGTCTCTAACGTTTTCTACTACACAAATTAAAGAAATGTCTCGTGATGTATTACTACAAATATCACAAATTTCATTATCGCAAATATTGTGACAAACCTTACAGTAATTTATTTTGTTTCGGAGAGTAATAATAGCTTTTCCAAAATTTTCAACTTCTTTTTGGGTTTTCTTTAGGAGATGAAGCACTAATCGTAAGGCAGTTTTACGACCAATACCCGGTAATTTAGCAAATTCATTGATAGCATTTTTCAATAAAGAAGAAGAGTATTTCCCCATTTATTTAATCAAAACAAGGCAATAAGAAAAATATTTCAATTCACTAAAAAGTGATTTATTTAGGTATTCATTCCTCCATCCACTTGAATAACCTGTCCTGTAACGTAAGACGAAAGATCAGAAGCAAGGAACAAAGCGATGTTGGCAACATCTTTAGTTGTACCAGCACGACGTAATGGAATTTTTTTTACCCATTCGGCACGAACTTCTTCCGAAAGCTTATGAGTCATTTCAGTGGAAATAAATCCAGGAGCTATAACGTTTGCACGTATTCCACGAACCCCTAATTCTCTTGCAACAGATTTTATCAATCCAATCATACCTGCTTTAGAAGCAGAATAATTCGATTGTCCTGCGTTCCCATGCACACCAACGACAGAACTTATATTGATAATACTCCCGAATTTCTGTTTTATCATTATAGGAGTCAAAGAATTAATAAAATTAAAAGCTGATTTTAAATTTATTTTAAGAACTAAGTCCCATTGCTTTTCGGTCATACGAATCATTAAATTATCACGAGTAATACCCGCATTGTTAACTAAAATGTCAATATTATTGAAATCTTTAATTATTTCTTCTATTATTTTGTGAGTATCTTCAAAATCAGCTGCATCAGAAGTATAACCCTTTACTTCTACTCCAAACAGTTTTATTTCATTTATAGTATTTTCATCAATGGTTATATCAGTAAATGCAATATTACACCCTTCTTGTGCGAAACAAATGGCAATTGCCTTGCCAATTCCACGCGAAGCTCCCGTCACAATTGCTGTTTTTCCTTCTAATAATTTCATTATTACAACGCTTTTATAATACTTTACTATATTCGTACGCAATCAATTGTATACAAATATAGTAAAGTATTATAAAAGCAAGAAAAAATTGATTGAAAAGATTTGTAAAAATTTGGTTTTAATGAAAAAAAAAATATCTTTGTAGGGAAAATATCGCGGAGTGGAGCAGTTGGTAGCTCGTTGGGCTCATAACCCAAAGGTCGTAAGTTCGAGTCTTGCCTCCGCAACAATCTTTCAACGGGTCGAAGGTCTGTCGTTTTTGTGCTAATTTTGGTTTATGATTGTTTTATTCGATTGTAACTTTTCCATAACGATAGCATCGACTACAGCTATAACGACAATATTAACAATGTCTCGTACTGAACTTGCAATATCAGTAAAATGGATAGGTTTTTTTAATCCCATCTGGATGGGACCTGTCATATCGCCAACTTGCATTTCGTTTAATAATTTTTGGGCAATGTTAGCAGAACTCAGATTAGGAAAAACTAATGCGTTTACGTCCTTACCAAGCAATCGATTGAATGGGTATTTATTATCCCGTAAGATTTTGTCAAGAGCAAAACCAACTTGCATTTCTCCGTCTATTGCTAAGTTAGGATATTCTTCTTGCATAATTTTTATCATTTTATGCATACTAGCCGGACTTCCTCCTGTGTATGAACCAAAATTAGAATAAGAAACCCCTGCAATTACTGGTTCTTGAGCAAAAAAACGAACAGTTTCAGCGGTTAATTTAGCAATATCTACGAGCTCTTCAGTTGATGGATGACGATTAACAAGAGTATCAGCAAGAAAATAAGTACCCTTTTGCCCTGTTAAAATATGCATAGTTCCAAAAGTGCAATGTCCTTCGCGTATTCCTATTACTTCTTTGGCTACTTTGATAGTGTTAGAATATTTGGTATAAACACCTGTAACAAAAGCATCGGCATCTCCTGTTTCTACCATCATCATTCCAAAATAGTTACGCTCAAACATTTTATCTATAGCTTCGTCAAGAGTAGCTCCTTCACGAGCTCTTTTTTTAGATAACAAAGCTGCATATCTATGCCTTCTATCCATTTCACTATCATGACGTAGATTGATTATTTTTATGCCTTCTAAATCTATATTATTTTCAGATGCTAACTTAATGATACGTTCATCATTTCCTAATAAAATAGGATAAGCAATTTTTTCGTCTCTAACTTGTGCAGCTGCTTTCAGCATATTTTCATGTGAACCTTCAGCAAATACGACGCGTTTTGGATTTTTAAAAGCTATATCACTCAACTGACGGATAAGTTTATTGTCGTAACCCATTAAATCTTGCAAATTATCTTCATACCGATTCCAATCGGTAATAATTTTTTTGGCTACTCCTGATTGTATAGCAGCTTTTGCTACAGCTATGGATACACGGGTAAGCAATCGTGGATCCATAGGTTTAGGAATAATATATTCGCGTCCAAAATTTAAATGAGAAAGTCCATAAGCAGCATTTACAACATCTGGAACTGATTCCTTTGCTAAACTAGCAATTGCTTTGACAGCAGCCAACTTCATCTCTTCATTAATGACTGTTGCTCGTATGTCTAATGCACCACGAAAAATATAAGGAAATCCCAATACATTATTTACTTGATTTGGGTAATCTGAACGACCAGTAGCGAAAATAATATCTGGACGAGAAGCTTTAGCTTTTTGGTAAGATATTTCTGGATTTGGGTTTGCTAATGCAAAAACAACTGGATTTTCAGACATACTACAAATCATTTCTCCTGTCAAAACATTAGCAACAGATAAACCTAAAAAAACATCTGCTCCTACCAAAGCTTCTACAAGAGTATTTATTTTTCTTTTAGAAGCAAAAAAAGCTTTTTCAGGTGTTAAATCGGAACGATATACAGAAATAACACCTTTACTATCACACATAACAATATTTTTCTTTTTAGCTCCTAGAGCCATATACAAGTGTGTACATGAATTAGCAGATGCTCCAGCTCCGTTTACAACAATTTTTGCATCTTCAATCTTTTTACCGGCTATTTCCAAAGCATTTATTAACCCTGCTGAAGAAATAATTGCTGTACCATGTTGGTCATCATGCATCACTGGAATGTCCAACTCTTCTTTTAGTCTTCTTTCTATCTCGAAACATTCAGGAGCTTTAATATCTTCTAAATTAATTCCCCCAAATGTTGGAGCAATTGCTTTGACAGCCTCTACAAATTTATCAATATTTTTTTCGTTAACTTCAATATCAAATACATCGATACCAGCAAAAACTTTAAATAACAAACCTTTACCTTCCATCACAGGCTTACCTGCTACTGCTCCAATATCTCCCAACCCTAACACAGCCGTTCCATTAGAAATTACAGCAACAAGATTCCCTTTTGCTGTATAATCATACGCTTTTTCAGGATTTTTTTCTATTACAAGACAAGGTTCGGCTACTCCAGGAGAGTAAGCCAATGATAAATCATATTGGGTGCTGTGAGGTTTTGTTGGAATAACTTCTATTTTCCCAGGCTTACCCTCCGAGTGATAACGTAATGCTTTTCCTTTAATTGTTTTCCCCATATATTTTTGATGGAATTAAATAAAACATATCTCCCAAATATACATAAAATATATGAAATAAGGTCAAAATTTGTATACATGATAATGAAAAACTCATTTTTATCCTATAACTTTGATATCCCAGAGAATACATATGTATATATAATTTCATGGATAAAAAAATTGCTCTAGTGTTAGAAAACGGTTCGAAATTTGAAGGTTACTCTTTTGGATACGAAATTCCGACTTCAGGCGAAGTAGTTTTTAATACTGCAATGGTTGGTTACCCAGAGAGTTTAACCGATCCTTCCTATGCAGGACAAATTCTTACAGTTACCTACCCTTTAATTGGTAACTATGGTGTTCCAGAAGATAGCGTTATAAATGGTCTTTCTAAGTTCTATGAATCGGAAAAAATCCAAGTAAGCGGATTAATTATTTCGGAATATTCTCGCAAATATAGCCATTGGAATGCACGAAAAAGTTTGGGAGAGTGGTTGAAAGAACACAAAGTCCCAGGTATTTTTGGAATAGATACACGAGCTATTACTAAATTAATTCGTGAATATGGTTCTATGAAAGGAAAAATTGTATTTGATTCTCTTAGCGAAATTGATTTTATAGATACTTCATTGGAAAATTTAATAGAAAAAGTTAGTTGTAAGGAGGTTTTGAGATATGGAAATGGCCTAAAAACTATTGTATTGGTCGATTGTGGAGTGAAGCATAATATTATTCGTTGCTTATTGAAAAAAGGTGCTAATGTTATTCGTGTTCCTTGGAATTATAACTTTAATAAGTTAAAATATGATGGATTATTTATTTCTAATGGGCCTGGGAATCCTGAATATGGAAAGATAACTGTGAATCATATTAAGGAGGCTATGAGTTGTGGAAAACCAATAATGGGAATTTGTATGGGGAATCAATTATTAGCAAAAGCGGCAGGAGCAACTATCTATAAATTGAAATATGGACACCGAAGTCATAATCAACCTATCCAAATGATAAATTCTAAAAAATGCTTTATCACTTCTCAAAATCATGGGTATGCAGTAAATACAAAACAACTGAGTGATGATTGGGAAATTTTATTCACCAATATGAATGATAACTCAAATGAAGGAATCCGCCATAAAATTTATCCTTGGTTTTCAACACAATTTCATCCAGAAGCCGCATCAGGGCCTACAGATACGGAATTCCTTTTTGATACATTTGTGAACAATATATCAAAAGCAGAGCAAATTACAAAAAATATAAAAAAAATATTTTCTTCCTTTGTTCCTTGCATTCCCTCTTCGCGTAAGTATAAAAAAATTTTATTACTTGGGTCAGGAGCTTTAAAAATTGGCGAAGCAGGAGAATTTGATTATTCCGGGTCACAAGCATTAAAGGCTTTAAAGGAAGAAGGTATTTATACTGTTTTAATTAATCCTAATATTGCAACTGTACAGACTTCGGAAGGGGTAGCTGATAAAATTTATTTTCTCCCTGTTACTCCTTTTTTTGTAGAAAGGATAATAGAAAAAGAAAAACCAGAAGGTATTCTACTTTCTTTTGGAGGGCAAACTGCTCTTAATTGTGGAGTATCTCTTTATCAGTCAGGTATTTTAGAAAAATATAATGTAAATGTATTAGGAACACCTGTTCAATCTATCATTGAAACGGAAGATAGAGAACTATTCATAAAAAAATTGAACCAAATAAATGTAAAATCAATTAATAGCATTGCAGTAGAAACAATTAAGGATGCGCACAAGGCAGCTGAAGAATTAGGTTATCCTATTATTGTACGAGCAGCATATTCGTTAGGTGGATTAGGTAGTGGATTTTGCAATAGTCACGAACAGTTGCAGATATTAGTAGAAAAAGCTTTTAATTATTCCAACCAATTATTAATTGAAAAATCATTGAAAGGTTGGAAAGAAATAGAATATGAAGTAGTACGAGATAAATACGATAACTGTATTACGGTTTGTAATATGGAAAATTTTGATCCTCTAGGAATACATACTGGGGAAAGTATTGTTGTTGCTCCTTCACAAACTTTGACTAATCAAGAATACCAAAAATTACGAGAATTATCTATTCGAATCATCCGTCATATTGGAATTGTAGGTGAGTGTAATGTGCAATATGCTTTCGATACTACTTCTGAAGACTATCGTGTAATTGAAGTAAATGCTCGTCTTAGCCGTTCTTCAGCTTTGGCATCCAAAGCTACAGGCTATCCATTAGCATTTATTGCAACAAAACTAGCTCTAGGTTATGGATTGCAGGATTTAAAAAATTCTGTAACCAAAATAACTACGGCATTTTTTGAACCGGCTTTAGATTATATAGTTTGTAAAATTCCACGTTGGGATCTGGGAAAATTTCATGGTGTATCTAAAGAAATTGGCTCAAATATGAAAAGTGTAGGAGAGGTAATGGCTATTGGTCGAAATTTTGAAGAAGTGATTCAAAAAGGATTACGAATGATTGCTCAAGGTATGCATGGTTTTGTAGCAAATAATGATATGGAAGTATCACATATGGACAAATCTTTATCTGAGCCAACTGATAAACGAATATTTATTATTGCTCAAGCCTTAAAAATTGGATATTCGATAGATCGAATACACGAATTGACTCAAATAGATCTTTGGTTTCTTCAAAAATTGCAGTCTATTTACCAAATTTCCAAAGAAATAGAAAAATATAATTCTATAAATGAATTACCTGCTGATTTATTGCTGATTTCAAAACAAAAAGGCTTTTCGGATTATCAAATTACTAAACTGTTATATAAGAATTCTGATATAGCAACCAATGAAATCTTATCTTTACGTAAATATCGCAAGATGTTAAATATTTTGCCTGTTGTAAAACAGATTGATACCTTAGCTGCTGAGTACCCTGCCCAAACTAATTATTTGTATCTCACTTATAATGGAATAGAAAATGATATCCATTATCTAAATGTTAAATGTGCAGTAATTGTTTTGGGTTCTGGGGCTTATCGTATTGGTAGTAGCGTTGAATTTGATTGGTGTTCAGTAAATGCTTTAAAAACTATTCGGGAAAGAGGGCTGCAAGGAGTAATGATTAATTATAATCCGGAAACAGTTTCTACAGACTATGATGTATGCGATCGTTTATACTTTGATGAGTTAACTCTAGAGAGAGTTATGGATATCATTGAATTGGAAAATCCAAAAGGTATAATTTTATCAACTGGTGGACAGATTCCAAATAATCTTGCACTATCTTTAGATAGATCTGGCATTCCGATTTTTGGAACAAATGCTTCCAGTATAGATAATGCTGAAGATAGACATAAATTTTCTTCTATGCTCGATAGATTGAAAATTGACCAACCGAAATGGAAAGAATTAATTTCGCTATCAGATATTTACAAATTTGTAGAAGAAGTAGGGTTCCCTGTATTGATTCGTCCTTCATACGTATTATCAGGAGCAGCAATGAATGTTTGTGCTAATCAATCGGAATTAATTTTTTTTCTAAAATTAGCTGTTGATGTTTCAAAAAAACATCCAGTCGTAGTGAGTGAATTTATACAAAATGCTAAAGAAATAGAAATAGATGCAGTAGCGAATAGAGGAGAAATTCTTACTTATGCTATTTCGGAACATATAGAATTTGCTGGGATTCATTCTGGAGATGCAACTATTCAGTTTCCTCCACAAAGACTGTATGTGGAAACTGTCCGAAAAATCAAACGAATAGCAAAAGAAATAGCAAAAGCATTGCTAATTACTGGGCCGTTTAATATACAATTTTTGGCAAAAGACAATGAAATCAAAGTGATAGAATGTAATTTGCGTGCTTCTCGAAGTTTTCCTTTTGTATCTAAAATATTAAAATTAAACTTTATAGAATTAGCAACTCTTGTTATGTTGGGAGATTCTATTAATAAACCGAATAAAAATGAATTTGATTTAGATTATGTAGGAATCAAAGCTTCTCAATTTTCTTTTTCACGACTTCAAGAAGCTGACCCAATACTGGGAGTAGATATGTCTTCTACTGGTGAAGTTGGTTGTATTGGTGACGACTATTATGAAGCTGTATTGAAATCTATGCTTTCAGTTGGGATGAGTATTCCTAAAAAAAATATATTAGTATCAGGTGGAACTTTACGCTCTAAAGTATATATTTTGAATTCATGTCGCTTATTGCAACAGAAAGGTTATGTATTATATGCTACCGAAGGAACACACCGTTTTTTTTCCAATAATGATATTCCTTCTATTCGTGTATATCAGCCCAATGAAAAAAAAAATCCTTCTGCTCTTGATATGATTCGTGAAAAACAAGTAGACTTGGTAATAAATATTCCTAAAAATCTAACACAAGGAGAATTATCAAATGGTTATAAAATTCGTCGTGGGGCAATAGATTTCAATATCCCTTTATTTACTAATTCTCGTCTTGCCTCAGCATTCATACATGCTTTTTGTCTAATAGATCTAAGTAAAATTCCCATCAAAAGTTGGGATGAATACAAATAATACCTAGCTAGTTTATAGTAGATAAAATTAATTAGGAAGTATTTAATTCTATTAAAATTTCTTGCTAATTATAAAAAGCAACTACAAATTGTTATGAACTGTGATAATTGAATAAGTAATTTGATGTATATTCTTTTAGAAAATTTGTTTCAAAACTATATGTATTTTATC
Source organism: Azobacteroides sp. (SeqCode) (assembly GCF_055395615.1). Lineage (NCBI taxonomy): Bacteria > Pseudomonadati > Bacteroidota > Bacteroidia > Bacteroidales > Azobacteroides (SeqCode) > Azobacteroides sp. (SeqCode). The sequence continues at coordinate 511,474 of NZ_AP014701.1, forward strand.
GTTCTATATGGTAAGAATACTGTTTTATTAATTGTTAAAAACAATTAATAAAAATTTAACAAAAAGTGGAATTAACAATATTTATGATTAAGATTTGTAGATTTTATTTTTTATAAATAAAGATAAAGTATAGAAAGTATTGTTTGAATTTTTCAATAACATATAAATATGCTATCAATGGACTTTTTTAATTTCCAAACTTAACCCAAAGTGAGTTGCTTATTTGTAGATTCAACCAACTTGAAATAAGGAGAATTACTGAAAATAAAAGCTAAAAAGAGCCTTTCAAATACAAAAAAATGTCTAAAAACATCGTTACATTGCAGAGATTGTTATGTAATAATTGTAAAGTCAAAATGAAATCATTGAATAATAAAATAGGAATTATTATGCATAAAAATATTCTAGCTTTGGCTTTACGACTCTCTACGAATATTCAGAATTTTTCAACAAAAAAAATTCTACATTACGTCAAATGTTATATGTTTTTGTTACTTTTAAGAGTAACAACATTGATTATTTTGTAAAGTTAAACTACATTGCAGTATGGGTGGAGTTCCCATGTCAAATCTTTCTAAAGATTTACTAAAGTAATATACAGCAGGCGTGATGTGTGGCTTCTTCTTAAGAAGATATCTATGGTTTAAAATGAAGGAATAAGTATTTTTATTATAGTTTACTATTTTGGGCACTTGTTTTACCTCAAATAAGTGAAGCTTCTTAATATAAAAAATACCTCTGAATTAGAATTGAACACAATATATGTAATAAAATTTTTATAAAAGGTAAAAAAGTATAAAGCATTTATTAAAATTGCTTGTATACCATTGTATATGAAGAAAAAATATATTAAATCTTAAATAGTTATTTTCATAAATACTTTTGTTAGATTTGGCCATTTTTTAATAATCGGTTATTTTAGTCGTTTTGAATTGATTAAGAAGCAAGAGTATAATTTATTTATAAATTTTTGAATGAAGCGTATTGCTATTAAAATAGGGAGTAATGTATTAACACGTAACGATGGTACATTGGATATTACACAAATATCGACTTTGGTAGATCAAATAGCAAAATTACATAAACAGGGAATAGAAATTATTATAATCTCTTCTGGTGCGGTTGCTTCTGGCCGGAACGAAATCAGATTAGAAAAGAAATTAGATTCTGTTTCAGCCAGACAGCTTTATTCTGCAGTAGGACAAGCCAAGTTAATTAATCACTATTATAAATTATTTCATAACCATGGGATCATTTGTGGGCAGGTACTTACTACTAAAGAGAATTTTAGTAGCCGTTCACATTATTTAAACCAAAAACATTGCATGGAAATAATGTTGGAAAACAAGGTCATTCCTATTGTAAATGAAAATGACACTGTCTCCGTAAGTGAACTTATGTTTACTGATAATGATGAACTATCATCTTTGATAGTCACTATGATGAAAATGGAGACTTTGATTCTTCTTAGTAATGTGGATGGAATTTATAATGGTGATCCAAATGATCCTAGTACATCAGTTATCAGAGAAATAACAGAGGATAAAGATATTTCAAATTGTGTACAAATCATTCAATCTTCTTTTGGACGTGGTGGAATGCAAACTAAATGTCGTATTGCTCGAAAAGTAGCTGAAGAGGGTACAACTGTTATTATTGCCAACGGTCGGCGTGAAAATATATTGCTTGAGTTATTAAAAGAGAAGAATGATGTAGTTTATACTAAATTCAAACCAGCAAAAAAAACAATAAGTGGAGTAAAAACATGGATAGCTCACTCTGAAGATTTTGCTAAGGGAGAAATATATATTAATAGTGGAGCAGCAAAAGTACTTCAAGGAAAGAAAGCTGTTAGTGTTCTTTTAGTTGGAGTTACTCATATTGTTGGTAATTTTAAGAAGGATGATATTGTTCGTATAATTGATGAAAATGGTATTCAAATAGGAGTAGGAAGATCTAGCTATAATAGTAAAGAAGCATCTCAACACATAGGCAAACACGATATGAAACCATTAATACATTGTGATTATCTTTATTTAGAATAATTGTTTAAAAAATATTTATGAACAATCAAGTACGAAATCTTTTGCAACAAGCAGGAATTGCTTCACGTACTTTAATAAGTATAAGTAATGAAACTATTAAAAATGTTCTGAAAGATACAGCAGAACACTTGCTAGAAAATCAGGATATTGTACTTGCAGCTAATTTTGAAGATTTATCACGTATGAATTCATCTGATCCCAAATATGACCGACTAAAATTGACGAAAGAACGTTTGCAAGAGATTGCGAATGATATGAAAAATGTTGCCATTCTCTCTTCTCCTATAGGTAAAATATTGTACAAAACAGTTTGTCCAAATGGCATGTTAATTAAAAAGATGAGAGTACCCTTTGGCATTATTGGAATTATTTATGAATCTCGTCCGAATGTAACTTTTGATGTTTTTTCTCTTTGCTTTAAAAGTGGGAATGCTTGTGTATTAAAAGGTGGTTCAGATGCCAATTTGTCCAATCATGCTCTAGTGTATATAATACACCAAGTACTAAAAAAGTATCGTATTGATGTAAATATATGTACATTAATACCTCCTGATAGAGATTCTACTCTCGCTTTGTTAAAAGCTGTTGGATTGATAGATTTGATTATTCCGCGTGGTAGTAGTTCTTTGATTAGTTTTGTACGAAATAATACTCGTATTCCAATTATTGAAACAGGTGCTGGTATTTGTCACACTTATTTTGATAAAGAAGGAGACAAAGAAAAAGGAAGGATGATCATCAATAATGCAAAAACTCGTCGTGTAAGTGTTTGCAATGCTTTGGATTGTTTGGTTTTCCATCAGAAAAGACTAAACGATTTACCTTATATATGTAGTGACCTAAAAAAAAATAACGTACTTATTTATGCTGATAAACTCTCGTATAAAGCATTAATGACCTATTACCCTTCTAATTTGCTTCAATCAGCAATAGAAGAAAACTTTGGTACAGAATTTTTAGACTATAAAATGAGTATTTGCACTGTTAGTAATATTTATGAAGCGATAGATCATATTACTAATTATGGTTCAAAACATAGTGAATGTATTATAAGTGAATCGTCTGAATCTATTAAGTTGTTTTTACAAGCAGTTGATGCGGCCTGTGTTTATGCTAATGTTTCTACTGCTTTTACTGATGGTTCTAAATTTGGTATGGGATCAGAAATAGGTATTAGTACACAAAAATTACATGCTCGTGGCCCTATGGGATTAGATGAGTTGACCACTTATAAGTATCTTATAGAAGGGAATGGGCATATACGCTCCTAAATATTCACTAGTGCTTATTTATATAAGTCTTAGTGAATATTTAGGAGCGTATATATGATTTTTATGAAAAGTATAAAGAAAAAATAATAGCAACTAGTGCAAAATTCATAGATAGTTATTCTGAATCAGAGGATGTGTTTGACACCAATGATGTTTTTGTGTCGTATCCAGAATTTATCCAGTTTATCTATCTATCTATCTATCTATCTATCTATCTATCTATCTATCTATACCAGTAAAAGTAAAAAAATGCATTAACTGATTTTGAAATCATGGTTTTTATATAAATATTTTCCAATTAATTATATCAGGAATTATTATTGTAAATAATAATTCCTGTGTTATTACCTATTTTTTTTTGATTTTAAGAAATACTGCTTTTTGATTTCATATTCCTATATAAAAGCTTAAAAATAAAAATAGAGTAAGTATATAAGAGGGTACATCACTAAAATTGTTGTATGTTAGTAGAGTGTTAACTTTTTTTATCGTCTATGCAAAACATAGTGGGATTCTTTTTAATTAAATTAGTTAAAACTAAGTATTGTGTTTGTAAAAGCACGAACATTTAAATGTAAATTAAATTAATTGAATATAATTGTTTTTTTGCGTTAATGTAGTTAAGACTAATAGGATATTTTCTTTTTAGATGTTGTAATTTGTTTGATATATCGAATATTAAAATCCGATACATATGTATTCTTACAGATAAACCTAAGGGATAATGGGGTTCATCTGTAGTATTTTGTATATTCAATATGACATTCGACCGTACTAGTAATTAAGATTATAGGAATACTATTATCTGGTACAATAGAAACAGAATAAATTTAGAGAAAATGTACTGGATATTTTAGAAAAAACAGATTGATTCAAAAACTTACATTTGTTTTTTAAAGTATTAAAATTCCCTTCCGAATAAAAAAACGATTGAGAAGTAGATTAATTTTAATAGAAACATTATTCCAATGTACATCAACTTCCTTACTTAAAAAAATACTGTTTTGCATTTTAAACACTCTTAATTACAAGGAGTAGATTCCTTTAGTGAACTTGTACAGAAATGCGAGAGAGGATAGTATCCAAAAAGTGGAAACGATAATAGATAATTAAAGGATGAGAATTATCTATATATCATATGGCACTCAGATTAAGCAAATTTATGTATTTTTAGACTATTTGTGATACATTTAGACTCATAAGCTTTTCAAAGATTTTCACAAATTCTATTAATTCTTTAGGCAAGTATGTAGTACTTTAGGCATATGAGAAAAGTTTTTTGTATGCCTAATATTTTAATATTAGTTTATTAAAGTCACTTAAATAACAAAATTTTAAAACGCTTTTCAAAACACTTTATAATTCAAAGCAAAATTATTATCTCTTGGAACTTAAAGAATCCAGTTATACTTAGTAAGTATTCAGATAATTGGGAATAGGGATGTTCATTTTTTTTGAAGCTTTTTTATATATATCAGTAGATGGGACTAAAAAGTAAATTCTGGAAAAAATACATTTATCAGTCTTTTCTTCTTTCTTTTACTCATCTTTTATGAATGATAAATCGGTTTTAAAGTTTCATAAACTATCTAAAACAAAAAAATCTTTTTATTGAAATGAAAAGATTTTTGTAGAATTAGAGATCGTAAGCAAATATTTCGTATTTCTCGAAACAAACTTTGGAGGTCATTTTATACTTGTTGTAAGTCTGTTTAATTAAAATTTTGAATTTTTAGGTGTTCGAGGAAAAGGTATTACATCACGAATATTTTGCATTCCAGTAATAAATAGCATTAATCTTTCAAAACCAAGACCAAATCCGGAATGAGGAGCTGTTCCGAAACGGCGCGTATCCAAATACCACCATAAATTATCTGTAGATATATTTAATTTTTTCATACGGTTTAGTAATTTTTGATAATCAGACTCCCGCTCTGAACCACCAATAATCTCTCCAATTTTTGGGAATAAAATATCCATTCCACGTACAGTTTCCCCATCGTCATTTTGTTTCATATAAAACGGTTTAATATTCTTCGGATAATCGGTCATGATAACAGGACACTTAAAATAATCCTCCACTAAATAACGCTCGTGTTCGGATTGCAAATCAGTACCATAATAAATAGGGAACTCAAATTTCTTATCGCTTTGCTCAAGGATTCTTATTCCTTCAGAATAAGATAGTCTAACAAATCTATTATTAAGTACAAAATTCAAACGTTCAATTAATTCGTTATCATATATTTTGTTTAGAAATTCTATGTCATCTTTACTGTATTTTATTGTATGAGAAATAATATATTTTAAAAAATCTTCTGCCAAATCCATATTGTCATTAATATCATAAAAAGCCACTTCTGGTTCTATCATCCAAAATTCTGCTAAATGACGAGGAGTATTAGAGTTTTCTGCACGAAAGATAGGCCCGAAAGTATAAATTCTTCCTAAAGCCATAGTTCCTAACTCACCTTCTAACTGTCCAGAAACGGTCAAATTAGTTAAACATCCGAAAAAATCTTGTGTATAATCTATTTTTCCATCTTTTACTTTCGGGCACTTGGAAATATCTAAACTGGTTACTTGGAACATAGAGCCTGCTCCTTCGGCATCTGAACTTGTTATTAATGGTGTATGAAAATAGAAAAAACCCCTTTTATTAAAATATTCATGAATGGCGTATGCTAAATGGTGACGAATTCGAAAAATACATCCAAAAGTATTGGTACGGGGACGTAAATGTGCAATTTCCCTTAAAAACTCCAATGAATGCTCTTTTTTTTGTAAAGGATAAATAGTTGGGTCAGCAATTCCGTAAATTTCTATTTCATCGGCTTGTATTTCAACTCTTTGAAATTTTCCTCTCGATTTTACTAATAACCCATTCGTTGAAATACAAGCTCCTGTAGTAATAAACTTCAGGGAACCTTCTCTCAATTTTGGAATACTTACCACAATTTGAATGCTTCTAACAGAAGAACCATCATTTAATTCTATAAAAGTGATGTTTTTATTTTCCCTACGAGTTCTCACCCATCCCTTTACACAAACCTTTTTATTAAAATCGATTGTATTTAATAAGTCTATTATTCTTGCTCTTTTCATCTCCTATAATATCAATCAAATTTTTTCATACAAAGCATGGAAATTTCTTGACTGTTAAGAAAACGGCATTGACCTTTCTTTAACTTTTCCTTTGTAATTCCAGCAAAACAAACACGATCTAATTGTACTACACGATAACCTAAATTTTCAAACATACGACGAATAATACGATTATGCCCAGAATGAATTTCTATACCTATTTGAGTTTTATCTTTATCATTTACATAATTAATATCGTCAGCACAAAATTCACCATCTTCTAATTGAATACCTTTAGATAATTTCTGCATATCGAGTGTATTTAATTCTCTATTTAACCATACATGATAAACTTTCTTTTTAAAATATCTAGGATGTGTCAGTTTATCGGATAACTCACCATCATTGGTTAATAATAAAACACCTGTTGTATTCCTATCTAACCTACCTACTGGGAAAATTTGTTTTTTACATACTGTTTTAACTAAATCCATGACTGTAGGTCTTCCTTGTGGATCATGAGTAGTAGTCACGTAATTTTTTGGTTTATTTAGTAATAGATAAACTTTATGCTCGGAACAAACAAGAGAATTAGAGAATTTTATTCTGTCTGTGCTATTTACTTTTGTTCCTAATTCGGTAACAAGTAGTCCATTTATTTTTACTAAACCAGCTTGAATATATTTATCTGCTTTACGGCGAGAACAAAGACCAGCATTGGATAAATATTTGTTTAACCGAATTAAATTGCTAGGATTAGACTTTAGCTTATCACAGTTAACTTTTTTTTGAAAATTATGTTTTGAATTAAGATTACAACTATTTCCATTTTGGATGGAAATTTCATTTTTGTTATTTTTTTTCTTTTTCAAATATTTTTGTTCCTCATTTTTACTATAAAACTGTTTTAGTTGACTATACAACTTTTTATCGTTTCGCTCTTTTTTATAGCATTCCGTGTTCATACTCTGATGAGCTTATTATTTTATTCATACACCTGTATAACTATGGGGCGTAATTGCCCGTAATTCTTTTTTAATGGTTTCATTTACATCTAATTTGTCTATAAAGGCTTGGATTGTCTCTTCTGTAATTCGATCATTAGTACGAGCTAATGATTTCAATATTTCATAAGGTTCCGGATACCCTTCTCTTCTTAGAATAGTTTGAATGCCTTCAGTTACTATGGACCAAGCATTTTCTAAATCTTTTTTTATAACATCTCTGTTGAGTAAAAGCTTACTTAACCCTTGCTGCAAATTTTGAAAAGCAACAGAAGTATGAGCAAACGGAACACCTATATTTCTTAAAACTGTAGAATCAGTTAAATCTCTCTGTAAACGAGAAATTGGTAATTTAGCGGATAAATGTTCTAAAAGAGCATTCGCAATACCTAAATTCCCTTCCGCATTTTCAAAATCAATTGGGTTTACTTTGTGAGGCATTGCAGAAGACCCTACTTCATTTTCCACTATCTTTTGCTTAAAATATTCCATTGAAATATACAGCCAAAAATCTTTGGATAAATCTAATAGAACGATATTAATACGCTTTAAAGCATCTAACAAAGCAGACAAATTGTCATAATTAGATACTTGCGTAGTATATTTTTCCCGAACTAATCCAATTTTTTTGTATATAAAATTGTTTCCAAATTCTTTCCAATTAATATGTGGATAAGCAATAACATGTGCATTATAATTACCTGTTGCGCCACCGAATTTAGCTGAAATAGGAATATTTTGTAATAGTTTTAATTGTTGTTCCAAACGACTAACAAAAACCTGAACTTCTTTCCCTAAACGGGTAGGAGACGCTGGTTGTCCATGAGTTCTTGCTAACATAGGTATATTCTCCCATTCTACTATATTTTTTTGTAATATGTTACGTATTTGTTTTAACATTGGAATATAATCACTCTCCAAAGTATGTTTGATTGCTAAAGGAATAGCTGTATTATTAATATCTTGAGAAGTCAATCCGAAATGAATAAACTCTTTGTAGCTTCCCAAGCCTAATTCGTCAAATCTTTTTTTTAGGAAATATTCGACCGATTTTACATCATGATTGATTGTTCGTTCTATTTGCTTTATATTTTCCGCATCTTTTATGGAAAAGAAACTATAAATGTCTCTTAGAGAGTTTTGCAAAGTGGATGAATTTATTTCTTTTAACTGTGGAAGCGGAATTTCACATAAAGAAATGAAATATTCAATTTCTACGTATACTCTGTATCTAATTAATGCATATTCAGAAAAAAAGGTGGAGAGTGACGTTGTTTTACTATGATACCTTCCATCAATAGGAGAAATAGCTGTAAGTGTACTTAAACGCATCTTTTAAAAAAAATCATAAATAACTTAATACTCCAAATTCATTGGGTAAAAATAGTTATCTTTTTTCAGAAATTATAATACAAGACTAAATCCTATCATAATAATGCAAAAAAATCTTTATAATTTCACTATGTACTATCAATTGACAAAGATATAATGAAAAGGTAAATCTATTTATTAAATTTTTCTGCATATTAATTGCAATTAGTTTTTTATTTATAGTCAATAAAAAACCACTATAATAATTTATAGTAAGTAAAATTAAAGATTTCACGTAAGTAAGAGTAAATCACATAATTATAATTCACTTTAATACGAATTAACTTGTAAATGTAAATAATATTAGAAAATGCTACTACTAATAATTATCATTCTAATCTAGAAATCAGTTTCCCTTTATTATTTGATATTTTGGAAGGTAATTTATCTGCTTTTAAAACTTTCTAAAAATAAAGTAAACTAAAGGATAGGCTGTAAAATTTATTCACAATCTAAATAAATTTTCTGAATTTATAATCGAAACTTTATTGTCCAGATTGAATGAGAATAGATATAAAAGTACAATTATATTTTATTGAATATGACTTTAGTTGATATTGATACAATCATACACTTAGAACTACTTACAGTATGTTTATAAATTGTTTTTCAATTAAACTTACAAGCATTGACATACGAATTGACACTTGAGATATTTAATTATCTAAATTAAGTATAAACGAATTGGACATTTACTTTACGTTTTATTGATATATTAAAAAGAAGACTATATGAAAATCATCATACAGTTTCACCTACGAATCAATAAAAAGGTAGTGAAATGTTGTATCATTATTTTTGATAGTTTCTCAAAAATAACGGTACTGGAGAGTACAAGATTGATGGATTTAAAATGCGAATTTTAGAAGAAAAAACTAAAAAAATGTTTAGAAAAAACTCACTTTTAGAAGTGATAAAATACTATAAATTATTAATAAGTATATTTAGATTCAGCTTAGTCAGAATTACACTTTTATGTAAAAAAACTTTTTTTGTATAGTTGTTATTATTTTAGTTACTATTATCGTAATAATGTTCTAGAAATATTATTCTAACGTAATTACAGTGAAAATTTTTAGCGTAAACTCTTCTAGTAAAAATGAAGAATTCCTTTTAAAGGAATGTATCTATGAAAATTGATATTCTTTTACCTTACAAATAGGCTTAAACATATTTCAATGGCAAGATGAGAGTTTTTCAAGAGAAATGGTCAACCTATCTAATGAGATTGATGGGCTATAATTACCAAGTATTTATTTAATGGCATATATAAATATTAGTAAGGTATTTTGTACTTGTTTCCTCCTTAATTTTTTTTAAAAGTTAATTGTGTTTAGTTTGTATATATACAAATGTTTTCTTTTTAGGTTGTAGAAAAGTCAGAATATATTTTAATGATTGAACATAATTTCAAGTCATAATAATAAACTTGGTATTTATACATAAATTTTCATTCTATGTAGAAGGAACAAATGTTATTATCGTTTTAAATGGTCTATAAAAACAATAGCTATGACTCTATCGTATGATAGAGTACTTTTTTTGAAAAATTTCGAAGGAATTTTTTGGTGACTACAAAGAAACATTGGAGGAGATATGAAGGACTAATTATAGTGCATACTTATATAGTAATTTGAGGTGTTGTTTATACTTGGAAAAAATATACGGCTAAAATATGAAAAAATGGACAATTTGTATTACAATTAAGCTATATAGACTAAATTCATTAACGTTTCCTGTGATATACTATAAAATAGAGAAATAAGAAAATGGAGAATATTTTAGTAAGTAATTTATGATTTCTTATTAAGAAAGTATTCTACTTTTATAATTGTTGTAAATATTGAAATACTATTGTATCCTAATAGAATAAAACGAAAAAATATGTTAACCATCATGACTATATGTCTTGTCATTTATAAAATTTTCAAATTTTTAAAAAGTAAATGTGAACAAAAGAAAGAATCTAATAAATGTGAACGTCATAAGGTTGAAAAAAGTAAATTTTAAATAAATGTTACAAAAAAACAACCAAACTTCCAATGTACATGTATTCTTTGTAATACTCTGTAGTGTTTCAGACTAAAAAATTAAGATTTATGAGCGTAAATTTGAATTAAAAACTTTGTTTTTACTAAACATATTATTTCGAAGGATGATTTTTATGAGAGGTATTTAGATAGATTAAGAGTAAAGAGGAATGTAAGGGATTAAAAAGTATTTCTGAGGAAAATGTATAGAGAAAAAGTCTATGCTATGTGTGTTATTAGAGTATAAATTAGAACTTTAGAGATTAAATTATATTTGTAATATGTGTGAAGATTTTTTAATTGTGAGTAAATAGAAGATACGGAGTTTCAGTGCAGTATATGTTAATTATTACTTAGTTTATTTTATGCTAGCAAAGCATAAAATTAGGTAGAATTTACATATGTTGAGGGGCTCTGGTATTAACTTAGTTTTTAGGAGTAAAAAATTAATATATATATATGCATTCAATTACACTAAAAACTAAATAATAAGTTCCAATTTGAAAACTAATTATGAACGAAAACTTCTGTAGTTGTAAAACTACAACACATATATAAAAATTAATCTTTGAGAGATACGTGTTTTATATAGAATAATTTGCAATTTTTTGTTGAAAACAATGGAAATTAAATGAGTTTAACTTCAAAAATTTGAAAAGATTTATGACTCTTCCTAGTGAAATTATATATTAGTAGATAAAATAGAGTGTTAAAATTGAAGTTTAATTCTAATTTTTAAATTACTAAGGCAATTATCTGAATAAGTATGTTACAATTTTTTATCTAGAACAAATTAATACTATGAAAAAAGAAGACTAAACAAAGGAATATACAGAGATTGAAAGTATTACGTAATATCAAGTCTTTAATGTACTAAGGAATAATTTTGATGTATTTGAAAATAATACTCTATTGTGTGATGGATTTACAGTCATATATTTAGAAACTTTTCTAACGATGTAGGTATACTTATGCCGATAGCTGTCTATTTCACTTAAAAGTGAAAATTATAATATTAATTACATTAATAAAAATTACATTTTAAAGAAGACAATGGATTTTGAAGACAAAAAGATGAAAGATAGTTGATGACGATAATTATTGCATAAGAATTGTTATAAATTCTTATTATATCTTACTCAATAACTTCAACTTGATATTTTCAATTAAATACAATAAGTACTGATATGTGAGAGAACCCTGATGTTTCAATTATTTATATTAAGTATAAATAAAATTAGACCTGTTATTGCAATGTTATTGACATATTAAAAAGGAAAGCTATATAAATTGTCATGCAATTTTAATTACTGGTAAAATTTGAGAAATAGGAAAAAATAGTAAAAAAAATAAAAGGAATAAAACTACCAGTTTCACTCTTAATTTAGGAGTTTAGATTTTAGTAAATTTAAGAAGAAATAAAAGAGAAATTTATGAGAATTGAAGAATTAAGTACTAATAAGACTGAAAAGAGAAAATTGGGATGGAGAAAAATCCCTGATTATATGAATATTTTTAGATGTACCTTTAATGAAAAAATTACTATAGATAGTTTCTTGATTTAACGCCTGCTGTTTGACCACTTATGGGGTATGAAAATTTTGAATACATACATTATATTGAATTCTAGGGAATAAAATGCTAAAAAATTGATAAATATAATAATTATATAAAAAGGATAAAATAAAGTTTCATTATTATGAAATAAGAGGTGACGTATCCCTGATAAAAAAGTTACGAACTATGTATGAAATAAGATAGAAGTTACGGTATTTGTTAGCTGTAATTTTACTGAAAGGAATTATAGAAGAGTATGAATATGGGTTCCATAATTGAAATATGGGAAACGATCCAATTTATCTAAATACAGTGGAGAATATGAATATTTAAGTTTAGTTGTTTTTTCCTTGTAATTTTCCAAATTTTACTGTCGGGAGTCTGTTCTATTCAAGATTTATTAGAATAACTTATTTTGAAGGTTTATTGTATCTGTTATTAGATGATCGTTTTGGCTCATAATAAGTAAGTCAGTATACTAGAAAATCTATAAAATATAACAGAATCAATCGATTAGACAGCTAACAAAATGTAATTAGTTTATAATATATTTGACTTATTCAACTAATATAGTTTTTAGAAATGTTTTTTGATATTAATTTAACCTCGGTATAGATAAGAAATTAACTACAGTTTAAAACTACTGTTTTTAGATATGTACTTAATCACGAATTTTTAGATAGAATGATTTTAATTTTAATGAGTAGAAAAATTATCATATAATCTATTAACATAATGATATATTATTTTTCCTTTGAAAGGATTTTTTTAAAGAGTTATGTGAGTTAGTTATTCTAGTGATATTTTTTCCATGTTACAAAACATCAGCTCAAAAAAAAATATTTTTATTAACTCCTTTTTTTTGAATTATTACTGAAACAAAATTTCATTTCGGTTTACATATTCAGCTGAACTGTATCGCATGTCATATTTTTTTAAATTCCTTTATGTTATGATATTCGCCAGCTATCCAAAGTATATCTCCTTTTTTGAAGGGTGTAATTAAGTCAAGTTTGATGGTGGAAGTGTTATTTCGTTCAATTCCGACCAAAAGACAATGATATTTTTCTTGCATCTGCGAAGAAAGAATAGTTTGACCAATTAGTTTTGAATTAAAATTAATTTCAAATTGTTGCAGAATAATCTCACTACCTAGTGACTTTTTATTACTATCTTGGTAGTATGATTGGGTATTTTCTTTTTCTAATTGTTTTTGAAACAATTCCATTTGTTTATCTGTACCGAAAACAATCAAGTGATCCTTGGGGTAAATGCGTTCTTTTCCATGAGGGATATTGATTTTATTATCTCCACGAAGGATAGTTATTATATTAATACCAAAATATTTCCTAAAATTTAATTCTTTTAGAGTCTTTCCAATAATGGAATAATTATATTCTATCTTAAAATCAGACAAATGTAGATCTTGTTCCATTAAATGATTTGTAAACCCCTTACTAATAGCTATTTCTGATTTTTTATTTTTTTTTTCGGTATTTGAATTTTTTATAAAAAAATGTTCAAATGTATTGGAATGTTGGAAGAGTTTTTTTACTACTAAAAATAGTAGTAAAAAAGTTAATGCTATTGTGAAAGCACTTATAGAATGTAAGTTTAAAATTTGTATTAAAGTATACATAATTAACCCGATGCAGATTATAATCCGAAATATAATAGTAAAAATTAATCTTATTTTGTTTTTTTCATTTTCACTCCAAAGTTGTAAAAATTCAGGAGAATTTCTATTTAGAAAAATAATTATCCACAAAAGTGGAGAAATAAGAAAGATAACGAAACAATTGAAGAGTAAATTTCCTTGAAAATTAGGTAAATATTCTTGAACAATCGGATGCCCGTATTTTAGCGAAAAAAAAACAATAGTACAAGCAAGGAAAAAATATATTCCTGAGAATATTGCCATATTATTTAATAGTTTTCTCCATAAATTTTCATTTTTTATCAAACTACTTTCAAATGAATTTTTATTAAAAAAATATAATAGTTTGGGTGGTAATTTCTTAACAAAAAAATCATAAGTAATAGGTGCCAATTTCATTATATAAGGTGCAACAAAAATTGTTACAATAGAGGTAAATATGACTACTTGATAAAGAGATTGTTCAATAACACCCAAATTAAGTCCTAAAGAACCGATAATGTAGGAAAATTCACCGATTTGAGCTAGAGAAAAACCTGTAAATATTGCTGTTTTTAAATTTTGACTAGATAAGAGAGTACCTATTGTTGCAAACAATATTTGGCCTATAATAACAATTAAGCTAACAATTATTATTGATATAATATATACTCCTAATGTGTTTATGTTAACGAGCATACCTACTGAAATAAAAAATAAAACCCCGAAAAAATTTTTAATAGGCAGTACTAAATGTTCAATCTGTTTCCCTTCGATTGTTTCTGAAAGAATTGAACCAATAACAAATGCTCCTAAAGTTGAAGAATACCCTGCTTGGGTAGCAAGAAAGACCATTCCTAGGCAAAGAGCGATACTAAGTATTAGCAATACTTCATCATTGAGAAAACGTTTGGCTTTTTGTAAAATTAGTGGAATGAGGTACATCCCCAATGTAAACCAAAATAATAAAAAAGCCCCCAGTTTGATCAAGTTGAAAAATAATTGTTTCCCTTCAAATTTTCTACTAATAGCAATGGTAGAAAGTAAAACCATCAATATAACAGCAATCAAATCTTCTATTACTAAAATACCAAAAACAATTTCTGTAAATTTCTTTTTACTAAAATTTAGATCATCAAATATTTTCATAATAATCATTGTAGATGACATACAAAGCATAGCACCAAAAAAGAGACTTGTTACATGAGACCAACCGATACATGTCCCAACTAAATAGCCCAATCCTATCATTGCTGTTACTATAGTAATAGCTGTAACACCTGCAACTGGGACAACTTTCATCAATTTTTTAAACCCAAATTCTAATCCTAACCCAAACAAAAGGAAAATAACTCCAATATCTGCCCATACTCTAATATGTCTATACATTTCCTGCCTGTTGCTAAGAAATAGTGACAAAAAAATACCTGAAGCTATATAAGCTAATATAACGGGCTGTTTTAACAATTTACATAGAACAGAAAAAATACTTGCAATTACAAGAATAAATGCTAAATCTGAAATAAGAGGATGCAATTCTGACATTATAGTACAATATATGCAAATGTATAGTTAAGTTGAAAGGAGTTTTGTGTATTTTTCAATAATAAATGTACTAGACTTTTGTATTTTTTGTTTTTGTATATAGAAATGTTACGAAAAGTTTGAATAATCTTTAATTTTGAAAAAAAATTATAACTAATGAATTTTGAACTTATTTCTAATTTTCAACCTGCTGGTGATCAACCCCAATCTATTGATTCATTGGTGAATGGAATAAATCAAGGGTTGCCTTATCAAACTTTATTAGGAATAACTGGGTCTGGTAAAACTTTTACAATGGCGAATGTAATTGCACAAATTGGGGTTCCTACATTAATATTGAGTCATAATAAAACACTTGCGGCACAACTTTTTAAAGAGTTTAAAGATTTTTTCCCAAAAAATACTGTTGAATATTTTGTTTCATATTACGATTTTTATCAACCAGAAGCTTATCTTCCTACTTCAAATACTTATATAGAAAAAGATTTTGAAATCAATGAAGAAATAGAACGTATGAGAATTGCATCTACTGTTGCTTTACTATCAGGGAGACAAGATGTAATCATTGTTTCATCTGTTTCTTGTTTGTATGGTATGGGAAATCCTGAAAACTATAAGGAGAATATTGTTTCAATTAAGCGAGGGATGACTATATCACAAACGTTTTTTTTGAGAAAATTAGTTTCTGGAATGTATTCTCGTGATCAAATTAATTTTACAAATGGTCATTTTCGAGTAATAGGAGATACGGTAGATGTGCTTCCTGCTTATAGTGATGTAGCTTTGCGTGTGATTTTTTGGGGAGATGAGATAGAGGAAATTTGTACTTTTGATTCTACCAGTGGACAGGTGTTGGAAACATTTGAAGAATATAGTATTTATCCTGCTGGTCTTTTCACCATTACTCAAAAACATGTAAATATGGCAATACAACAAATTGGGTCAGATTTAAATCAACGTGTTTGTTTTTTTAATGAATTAGGGAAAAATAATGAAGCTCGTCGTTTGTATGAACGTGTAAAATTTGATTTGGAAATGATAAAACAATTAGGTTATTGCTCTGGTATAGAAAATTATTCTCGTTATTTTGATGGAAGAAAATCAGGGGATCGTCCCTTTTGCTTAATAGATTACTTTCCTAAGAATTTTTTAATGATTATAGATGAAAGCCATGTAACTATTCCACAAATACGGGCAATGTATGGAGGAGATCGTTCTAGAAAGATGAATTTAGTAGAATATGGGTTTCGTCTTCCAGCAGCCATAGATAATAGACCAATTACTTTTGATGAATTTGAATCTATTACTCCACAAAAGATATTTATAAGTGCTACACCTGCTGAATATGAATTACAAATGTGTGAAGGTGTGATAACTGAGCAAGTTATTCGTCCTACTGGATTGTTAGACCCAATAATTGAAGTACGTTCAACATTTAATCAAATAGATGATTTAATGGAAGAAATTAGACAACGAATAGAAAAAAATGAACGTACTTTAATAACTACTCTAACAAAACGTATGGCAGAAGAATTGAATTCATATTTTCTGAATTTAGATATTAAAGCAGTTTATATCCATTCGGATATAGATACTTTTAAACGGGTTGAAATTATAGACAAATTTAGACATGGTGTTTTTGATGTTTTAATAGGCGTAAATCTTTTGAGAGAAGGATTAGATTTGCCTGAAGTATCTTTAGTTGCTGTTTTAGATGCTGATAAGGAGGGGTTTTTACGTTCTTATCGTTCATTGACGCAAACAGCCGGTCGTGCAGCACGTAATATTAATGGTAAAGTAATATTTTATGCAGATAAAATGACTCAGAGTATGCAAAAGACTATAGACGATACTAATAAGCGAAGAGAGAAGCAATTACTTTATAATAAAGAAAACAAGATCGTTCCAAAACAGATACAAAAATCAATATCAATATCTTTAGTACGAAATACTAGATCAAGTGATAATTTAACCTCTAGTATGGAAACAACTCTGAAAGAAGCTCAAACGATGAGTTATTTTCAACTTAAAAAGACTATAAATCAAATTCGTAAAATGATGTTGCTGGCTTCTAAACGATTTGAGTTTTTAGAAGCTGCTTACTATCGAGATGAATTACTGAAGTTAGAAAATCTAATGAAAAATCGATTTTCTATCAGAAAATAGGTTATATATAATATTGATAAAATTTAGAATACTAAATAGAGAATAATTCGAATCCAATTTTCATAGAAGAATTAAAACTATTGAAGAAATTCTTCTATAGTTTCTTAGTATCCCATTTTAATTATGATTTTGATACTGATATAAAGTAGAATTTATGCTTCTCTTTGATAGAAGTATTACTAATTGATAGAAGTATTACTAATCGGATTTTAGTGATTGTTTGTATTTGGTTATTTTGATACAGATTATCTTTTATATAGTTTTATGTATATTCCAGATATTTTTGTAATGAAAAATTGTCATAATATATCCTTTTCTCCTATTTGAGTTTGTAATGGGGGTAAGTTTTGCTTTGATGTTTCGCTTACTAAAAAATGGTACATAAAAAGCATCCGAAGACGACATTTCCTTCAGTTTCTGAATTTTTAGAAAAATTAGAGAGGAGAATAAGCTTCTAAATAAAAAACTTATAACTAAAAAATAAAATGCTTTGGTTTTCTCACAGTATTAGAGTAAAAGTTTTTTTCAAAACATAAACTATATTATTTTACCATCTACCATATGGATAGTACGGTCTGTCAACTTAGCCAACTCTTTATCGTGAGTTACAATCACAAAAGTTTGGTTGAAATTATTTCTCAAATCAAGAAATAGTTGATGAAGTTCTTCTTTGTTTTGAGTATCTAAGCTACCAGAAGGCTCATCTGCAAAAATCACAAGAGGATTATTAATTAAAGCACGAGCCACAGCAACTCGTTGTTTTTCTCCTCCTGAGAGATATGCAGGTTTATATTCAAGTCTACTGGATAATTTTAAAAAATCTAATAGTTCTTTTGCCTTTTTTTCTGTTTCTGATATTTTAGCTCTCCCAATTAATGCAGGAATCATAACATTTTCCAATGCTGTAAATTCTGGCAATAGTTGATGAAATTGAAAAACAAAACCGACATTTTTATTTCGAAAAAAAGCTTGTTCCTTATCTTTTAATTGATTGATATCTATACTTTCATAAAAAATTTTACCAGAGTCTGGTTTATCCAAAGTACCCATAATTTGAAGTAATGTTGTTTTTCCAACACCGCTTGCACCTACAATAGAGACTATTTCTCCTTGAGAAATAGTCAAATTAACTCCTTTTAAGATTTTCAAATTTCCGAAACTCTTTGTTATGCTTTTACAGATAACCATTCAGACGAATTCATTGTTAATTTTTCCTCTTATTAAATATTCTGCAATTTGTACTGCATTTAGTGCTGCTCCTTTCCTAATTTGGTCTCCTACGCACCAAAAGGATAGACCGTTAGAATTGGAAATGTCTTGTCGGATACGTCCAACATAAATAGGGTTTGTAGAGGTTGCAAATAAAGGCATTGGGTATTTTTTGTCTTCTGGTTCGTCTTGTACAATAATTCCTTGTGCCTTTTTAAAAGCATTGCGGGCATCTTCTGTTGATATTGGATGTTCAGTCTCTACCCAAATAGCTTCAGAATGAGCCCTCAAGGTTGGAACACGTACACACGTTGCGCTTACATTTACATCGGAGTGCATTATTTTTCTAGTTTCATTGTGCATTTTCATTTCTTCTTTTGTATAACCGTTTTCCATAAAAATGTCTATATGAGGAATTATATTGTATGCTAACTGATAGGTAAATTTGTTAACTGTTGCCTTTTCTCCATTAGCAAGTTGTTTATGTTGTTCAAGTAATTCTTGCATAGCAGAAGCTCCAGCTCCAGATGCTGATTGATAAGTCGCTACGTGTATTCGCTTGATATGAGAAATATCTTCTAATGGCTTTAAGGCCAATACCATTTGGATAGTAGAGCAATTAGGATTTGAGATAATTCCCTTTGAGTGTTTTTTTATGTCTTTTGCATTGACTTCTGGAACAACTAATGGAACGTTGTTATCCATTCGAAAAGCACTTGAATTATCTATCATTATTGTACCATATTTAGTAATTGTTTCGGCAAATGTCATAGAAGTTTTCGATCCAGCAGAGGTAAAAGCAATATCAATATTTTTGAAAAAATCGTTATGTTTCAATTCCCTTACATTAAGAGAATCGCTGCGAAATTTATAAATTTTTCCTTTACTGCGAGATGACCCCAAAAGCAGTAATTCATCTACTGGAAAATTTCTTTCTTCTAACACGTGAAGGAATTCTTGCCCTACTGCACCGCTTGCACCTACAATAGCTATTTTCATTAGTTGCTAATTAACATTTTTGCAAAAATACTAATATTAAACAAAAATGGATAGTTTTTTACTAATATTCTAGAGGTTTTTTTGTAATGTTATTAAGAGGTATACTTTCTTTGTAAATTATTCCAGAATTACTTTTCACAAAAGTATGCTATATACTGCATTTTACAGTGTTATAAATGTAATTTTAGGACAAAAAAATTCTTTTGTTTTCTTTTATAGAAAGCATTCCACAAGCAGCTGAAATGTCTTCTCCTCTGGAAGAACGAATAGTACAAGTGATTTTTTTAGAACTCAAGTAATTACGAAAAGCAATCATATTTTCCAGATTAGAGATTGGTAAAACTCTATTTTGTGTGGAATGATATTTAATCAAATTTATTCTGCAAGAAATTCCTTTCAATAGTTTATATAGAGCTGAGGCATGTTTTATATCATCATTTAATCCTCCGAATGTAATATACTCGAAAGATACTCTTCGTTGATGACGAAAATCGTATTGTCGTATTAATTCAATAACTTTCTTTATTGGATATTTTTTTTCTATAGGCATCAATGACATACGTTCGGAATGAAAAGGAGAGTGCGTACTAATAGCCAAATTTACTTTGCTTTTTTCTAAAATTTGTTTTAGCCTAGGGATAATACCTATTGTAGAAACTGTAATTCGTTTTGGACTCCAAGCAAAACCATAATCGGCTGTTAATATTTCCAAAACTTTCAATAATTCTGATGTATTATCTAATGGTTCACCCATGCCCATGAAAACTAAATTGGTTAAAGAAGCACTCTCAGGGGTATAAATAATTTGATTAATTATATCACAAGCTGTTAATTGTCCTTTGAATCCTTGTTTTCCAGTCATACAGAACAAACAGTGCATTTTACAACCTATTTGAGAAGAGATACAAAGTGTTGCTCTTTCTTTTTCAGGAATATAAATTGATTCTATAAAATACTTATTATTGATAGAGAATAGATATTTGATTGTTCCGTCAATAGATTTTTTTTTATAAAAGTATTTTTTTTTCTCTATATAATAATGTTTATTTAATTGTTTACGATGCAGTAACGATATATTAGTCATTTCTTCAATAGAAGACACTCTTTTCTTGTACAACCAATTGGTAATCTGTTTGGCTGTAAACGAAGGCATGTCTAAATTACTGACCAAATGCTTGATTTCGTCTTTAGTATTGCCCAGCAAAGGTTTTTTAAAAGAAATGATTGAAATAGTTGTTTATTTTTGCATTTTCTCTTAAGAGCTCAGAAGATTGAACAGCCTGGTATATCCGATATATATTTTGTATTTGTGCTTGTCTTCGGAAATATTCAGCATCATAAGGTTCTTTACTAATACTTTTATTAGTAATGTAAAGGACGTATATTTTATTTTTACCAGTATAGGGTCCTAAGAGTTTATTTGTTGGTGCTTCTAAAATTTTAACGTTTAGTATAGGTTCTTCCCCAATACTAGATATATGAGTGGTAGCAAAATTCATAGATTGAACTGATTGAGGCGTAGTGTTCATTGCTTTTGCATATTGTTCTAATGTGTTTAATTTTTTTTCTTTGAAGTTAGCGATTAATTTTGATGTTTTTTTTTCATTAATTAAGTCTCTTTTTAGTATGTTAAAAACAGATGCCAATGAACGATATCCTTTTTGTAAATGTTCTTTAATGAGAGCTACCATAAGGTATTCACCATTTTTACATTCAAAAATGTTAGAAATGGTGCCTTTCTTATTATTAAAAGCCCATTGTACAATTTGTTGGGCATTTTGAATATTGTTGATATTAATTTGGTTTTTAAATATCTCGACGTCTGTTTGAATGCTAAAACCAGAAGATTCAGCATTTTTCCTAAAAGCTGTTATTGAATGGTTTGACGAAATGAACTGATTTAATTTGTTGTATAAATATGTTTTTGTTTTCTGACTTGGAAGGACTCGTTTCTGAATATTAAAGATTTTATATTTCTTTATAGGTTTTGTTTTCCCTAGTACTTGTACTAAGAATGTACCTATATTTAATTTTATAATATTTGGTTCATTAATTTTTACTGCTAATACTTTATCTATAGATTGAGCGTCTATTTGGGATGCCAATTGAGTTTCAGTTATCCAACCTAATTCACCTGTTGTTTTCCCTTTGGAGATGGTTAGTGCTATATCTGCAAAAGAAGTACCAGTTTTAAGAACTTGTATCAGACTATCGCATAAATGTGCAAAGTTAACTTTATTTGCAGTAGGAGGAATCATTAACAGATTAATTTTGATAGAATCTGGTGCAATTTTTATTCCTTCAAATTTATACAAATTGAAAGTTTGATCTATCAAAATAGGAATTCCAACTGTACCGATATGGTTTTTATTTACAAAACATTTTTGTTCTTCACTTAAATTTTTGTAAGATATATAAGCATTTAAATAAGAGATATCCGAGTTGTTTTGAACAATTTTTGTAATATCTTCAGAAGATTCCAATTGGATTTTTAAATTTTTGAATTTATTTTCTACGATTTGATAATCGTTTTGTGAAGGAATTATGTTTAAAGTTATGTAATCTATTAATACTGCTTCTTTTTGCTTATAAAGATTTTTACGTTTATTATATAGTTTTTTAATTTCGGTATCTGATAAATTTATTTTTCCATTAGGAACGGAACTATAGGATTGCACAACATAATTAAAATCAACATTTATTTTTTTTTCTTCGTAAAGTGCTTTTGCTTCCAAATTATTTGTAAGAATAGCATAGGTAATGAGAGTATTAAATTTTTTCTTCAAATGCTCTTTGATAGTTTGTTTTTCTATGTCTAGCCAAGCTTTTTTCAAAGATATTAATTGAGCGATTTGTTCTTTAGAAAACATAGAATAATCTTCGTTTTCTATGATTTGAAGAAATTGTAATAAAGCTATTTTGTCAATTTTTTTAGTTTTTAGATTTTGGAAATTTGGTATTTGTTGTAAAATAGGAGAAATATTCTCTCCCAGTACTAAATCTTTATATTCTTCTTTACTAACTACTAACCCTAATTTTTTAGTTTCTTTTGTGAGAAGAATATTATCTATTATTTCATTTAATACCGTTTGCCTGATTTGATTTTGTTCATCTTCCGTTAATGATACATTGTTTTTTTTTGTAGCATTAATACGATCTTCTACCATTGTTTGGTAATCCTGATAGTTAACAGATTCACCATTTACTATTACAATACTTTCTTTCTTTTGGTTGAAGAAAGCAAATCCAGGAAAATATTCTATAAACAAAGCAATGCCTACTACTATTACTATTAATAGTGATGCCTTACTTCTAATTTTTTCTAATATTGCCATTGAATATATTTACAATCATATTTTGATAGCAGAAGGACAAAATTTGCAATTACCAATTGCTTTATATATTAAAGGAAAAAGATCTTAATATTGAGTGTTTAAAGTTTGTAAATGATCGTTAATCCATCTCGTATAGGTAAAATGACTTTCTCTACTCTTTTATCTTGTTTGATTTTTTCGTTAAATCTCAGAATACCAGCAGTTTGGTTGTCATTTGATTGTGATTTTTCTAATATTTTCTTATTCCATAATGTATTATCCGCAAGTATAATACCATTTTTATTAACTTTGTCGAATATTAAATCGTAATAATAATTGTATAAACGTTTGTCTGCGTCAATAAAAACCATATCAAACATTCCATCTAATTTTGGAATAATTTCCAAAGCATCACCAATGTGTAAGTGTATTTTATTTTTAAAGATACATTGATTGAATTGTTGAGTAATGAAATTCTTCATTTCTTCATCTTTTTCAATTGTATGTATTTCTCCATTATTTGGAAGAGCTTCAACAAAACATAAAGTAGCATAGCCTGCATAAGTACCTATTTCTAAAATCCGTTTGGAGTTACACATACGTGCTAGCATTTTCAAAATGCGACCTTGTAAATGTCCAGAAAGCATACGTGGACGTAATAAACTAATATGAGCCTTTCTGTATAATCGAGCAAGTAGTTCACTTTCTTCATCAATATGGGCTAAGATGTAATCCTCTAATGAAATCATTCTATTTTAATGCTTCTATTGCTAAACGATAAGAGTCCATTCCAAATCCACTGATTATCCCTTTGCAAACATTTGATATCAATGATTTATGTCGGAATGATTCTCTTGTATGAACATTTGATATATGTACTTCTACAACAGGAATATCGATTGCTTTAATAGCATCGTGAATAGCTATGGAAGTATGTGTATAGGCACCTGCGTTTAGTATAATTCCATTAAAAGAAAAACCTATTTCATGTATTTTGTTGATAATCTCTCCTTCTAAATTTGATTGGTAATAATCAAGAATTATGTTAGGGTATTTATTTTTCAAAATTTTTAAATAAGATTCAAAAGGTAAATTACCATATATACTTGGTTCGCGTATCCCAAGTAAGTTAAGGTTTGAACCATTGATAATCTGTATTTTTATGTTATTTTTCAAGTAAATATTTATTATTATTGTATAATACAAAAATAGTTCTTTTCATAAAGAAAAAATGGATATTTCTTCTTTATTTCAATCTTATCAAACGTATCTTTTGTTAGAAAAAGCACTTTCTCACAATTCAGTAAATGCTTATGTATCTGATTTGGAGAAATTATTAAAGTATCTTAAAAGTATTGATAAAAGCCCTTTGAACGTAGAGCTGAGAGATTTGCAAAATATGTTTATGATATTATGTAAAATGGGAGTACATCCTCGTTCACAAGCTCGAATTATTTCTGGAATAAAATCGTTTTATCACTTTCTTGAGTTAGAGAAGAAAATTACCAGGAATCCAACTGAATGTTTGGAATTTCCTAAAGTAGGGAAAAAGCTCCCTGAGTTTCTTAGTGTAGATGAAATAAATAGAATTATTGCAACGATTGATTTATCGCATCCAGAAGGGCAACGCAATAAAGCTATTATAGAAACACTGTACAGTTGTGGGTTACGTGTCTCAGAATTAATTAAACTGTCTTTTTTAAATTTTTCCCCTAATAAAGATTTTTTAAAAATAAATGGAAAAGGTAATAAACAACGCATCGTCCCAATTGCAAATTCTGCTATCAAAGAAATTCAATTATATCTACCTGATAGACATCGAACTAAGATAAAAAAAGGGTTTGAAGATATTATATTCTTAAATCGATTTGGAAAAGGACTCTCTAGAGTAATGATTTTTTTTTTAGTAAAAGATTGTACTGTTAGGGCAGGAATTAAAAAAAATGTTAGTCCGCATACTTTTCGACATTCTTTTGCTACACACCTTCTTGAAGGTGGAGCTAGCCTGCGTGCAATACAAACAATGTTGGGACATAAAAGAATTACGACTACTGAAATTTATACTCATCTTGAAAGTCATTTCTTACGGAGCGAAATAATTGAGCATCACCCGCGTAATCAATTACTGTTTTAGTTGGGTTAGTGTAATAATATTTGATTTGTCATTGTGTTAACAAATTGTTGGAATGAGGAGTAGTAAGTTTTTTATATTTACATATCGAAAGACAAGAATAGTTTTTGTAATTTCGTCCTTTGAAGAGAAAAGATATTTTTTTCAATTAGTAGTCATGAAATTGTTAGATGTTTATCCTCGCTGGAATGTTGAACCCGTTAAAGCTCAAGGATGTAAAATTTACGATAAAGAAGGAGTTGAATATTTAGATTTTTATGGTGGGCATGCTGTTATTTCTATTGGCCATTCACATCCGGAGTATGTGAAAAAGATCAAGCAACAGATTAATAAGATAGGATTTTATTCCAATTCAGTAATTGTTTCATTGCAAAATGAATATGCCGAAAAATTAGGAAATATTTCAGGATATCCAGATTATTCGTTGTTTATGGTTAATTCTGGAGCTGAGGCTAATGAGAATGCTTTAAAATTAGCTGCTTTTTATAATAAAAGGAAAAAAATTATTGCTTTTAAAAAAGCTTTTCACGGTCGTACTTCTGCGGCTGTTAGGGTAACAGATATATCTCGATATAGATCGTCTATTAACGAATTTCCTAAAGTTAAATTTTTGTCTTTAGGAAATATAGATAATGTTCAGAGAGAATTGGAGCGGGGTGATGTCTCTTCTGTAATTGTGGAAGGGATTCAAGGTGTCGGTGGAATAATAGTACCCGATATTAAATTTTTTCAAGACTTGTGGACTATTTGCAATCAAACTGATACAATCTTGATAGTAGATGAAATACAGTCTGGGTTTGGTCGTTCTGGACTTTTTTTTGCACATCAGTATGCAAATATTCGGCCTGATTTGATTACTATTGCTAAGGGGATGGGGAATGGATTCCCTATTTCTGGCGTACTGATTGCTCCGAAATTTGCTTCTGTTAGTGGACAATTAGGTACTACTTTTGGAGGGAACCATTTAGCTTGTACGGCAGGTATTGCGGTTTTAGATGCAATTGAGAAAGAAAATTTAGTAATGAATGCAGATAGCATAGGTAAATATCTAATGAATAAGCTAAAAAAAATGCCTAAAATAAAGGAAATTCGAGGCTTAGGATTGATGATTGGGATTGAATTAAAAAAGCCTATTAACTATTTACGAGATAAATTATTATTCGAACAAAAGGTATTTACAGGTGCTACTGGAACACATATTTTTCGTTTGTTACCCCCTTTGTGTTTAAGTAAAGAATTAGCTGATGATTTTTTGAATCGTTTCTATCAGATTTTATTAGGATAAATTTATTTAAATAATATACCATGAAAATTACTGTTATTGGAGGTGGAAATATGGGTAGTGCTATAGTGCGTGGGTTGATTCAAGGGGGGTCTTTTTTAGCTAAAAACATTACCGTTATTGATATCTCTGTAGCGTCATTAAATGCTTTGCAAAAATTCGATTCATCTATTTGTGTGTCATTGGCAAATTATGATAGTGTGAGAGAAGCAGATATTGTTCTCTTGGCAGTCAAACCATGGTTGGTTAATAAGGTAATAGAAGACATTAAAGAAAAAATGAATTATTCTCAACAAATTTTAGTTTCCATAGCTGCGAGTGTAAATGTAGTAGATATTAATCAGGTATTGAAGAAATCTAAGGGAGAAGATTTGCCAGCTGTTTTTCGAGTAATACCTAATATCGCAATTGCTGTAAAAAATAGTATGACGTTGATAACTTCTTATAATGCTTCTGCTAAACAAGAAGGGTTAGTACTAGGGATATTTAATAAACTAGGGAATACTATTTTATTAGATGAAAAAAAAATATTAGCTGGATTGGCTATAACTTCTTGTGGTATTGCTTATTGTTTTAAATACATTCGTGCGGTCATTTCTGCTGGAGTTGAATTGGGTTTTTATCCAATGGAAGCACAAGAATTGGCAGTAAAAACGATGCTTGGAGCAGCTGTTTTATTGGATGAAAATAAACAGCCTCCCGAAATAGAAATAGACAAAGTAACTACTCCTGGAGGACTCACTATTAAAGGATTAAATCAATTGGAATCAAAAGGTTTTTCTAATGCTGTTATTCAGGCAATAAAGGCTAGTGTCATGTCTGAATCCTAAAAGATTGTGAGGAATATCCTCATTTTAAAATAAATAAGTTGGGATATTTTAATACTTCAATAGAAGATTTTAAATTGATATTTGCTAAAAATAGACGTATTTTTATAAAAACAAAAATACGTGTGGCTTGTAAGAATAAAAGTTTTTGGAAATTTTCTAATATGGGAGTATTGTTTTTGGACAGTGTTAATAACAAAGTTTAACCTAAAATGATAAGTACTATGAGTGCGCTTTATGTAGTTGGTGTGGATATGGGAGCTACTAACACGGCTTTTGGGATAGTCGATGCACGGGGAAATATTCTATTTCAGGATAATATTTCTACAGGAAACTATTCTACGGGAGAAGAGTATGCTAAGGTTTTGAGTATTGCTATTAAGGGATTGATAGCTAGAAATAATTTGAATGGTGATATCAAAGGTATCGGTATTGGCGCACCAAATGGTAATATGCATGCAGGTGCTATTGAAAATGCTGTTAATATTCCATGGGCAAATGGAATTATCGTTCCTTTGGCAAAGATGATTACTGAAGAAATTGATTTACCGTGTAGATTAACTAATGATGCTAATGCTGCAGCATTGGGCGAGATGGTTTATGGAGCAGCTAAGGGGATGAAGGATTTTATTATGATTACTTTAGGTACAGGTGTAGGTAGTGGTATTGTTGCTAATGGGAATTTGGTCATTGGTCACGATGGGATGGCTGGAGAATTAGGACATGTAACAGTTGTTAAATATAATGGTCGTTCTTGTGGATGTGGCCGAAATGGTTGTTTGGAAGCCTATACTTCAGCTACAGGTGTGGCGAAAACTGCACGAGAGTATTTAGAATTATATCCTAGTATGCCTTCTCTATTAAGAGAGGTTGCTTATCGTCCCATTACCTCTAGAGATGTGTTTGAGGCAGCAGAAAAAAAGGATGAATTAGCCATTGAAGTTTTTAATTTTACAGGAAGAATTTTGGGAGAAGCTTTTTGTGATTTTATTACTTTTTCTAGTCCTCAAGCCATAATATTGTTTGGTGGATTATCTCATGCAAGTAATTATTTATTGAAACCATTACAAAAGGCAATTGACAGTAATGTAATGAAAGTTTTTGCAGGTAAAACTCAAATACTTCTCTCTCAACTTAAAGGAGCGGAAGCTGCTATATTGGGAGCGAGCGCTTTAGCATGGGAATGAATTCTTTTTAGAAAAGAGAATTTAGCAATAATAGATGTATGTGTAAGATGGAGGGTAAGTTCGATGTTTTTGTCACATTAATGAAATGCAAAAGTAGGGATTTAAAACTTAAGAGTAGAATTTTGAAAAACATAACTAAAGAGAAAGTAAAATAATTATAAAAATATCACTTACTTAACAAGTGATTAAAACGTATATTAGTCATAATTTTGCTTTACTAAAATCTTACTTTTTTGTTGAAAAGATATAGTGTATGTAAATACATTTGGTATTCGCTTAAAGTATCCTTTTTATGAGATAAAATTGAAAAGCTATTTTTTTTAACTTTAATGAGGACTAAAGTGCTATGCGTGACTGTCAAATATTGATAAAAGTTTTGGTAGTCAGTTTTTTAAGGTGAGTTGATGAAATTGTAGAAATTAGATAGAATTTATAGATACTATCTATCCAAAAAATGTTCTTAACATTGAAAAGTATTAGATGGTATCAGAAAATTATGTTCTCCTAGATTAATTTATTAGAAATTTGATAGAAAACTAAAAAGCGGAAATACGATGATAACTATCTCTGATAGTCAGAGCGATTATAATAATTAAACCAATAAGAAATAAAAATAATACTTCAAGTATTTAACTCTTTTGAATTTATTTTTACTATTGTTAAAATATTAGAACTAAACATGAATTATTTTCTTGGCTTAAAACTTACTAACATTAATTGAAATTGGTTGATAATGACCTTTTCAAAGTCGTACATGGAAAATTAGTATTATTATTTCTAAATGTTATACTAATAAAATTAAAAGCTACTGAGGTAAATAAGAATAATGTTCACCAAGTATTAAAATATACTTGCATGTCACAATATCTATTCTAAATTAGAGTAGTTTTAATATTCAACCTACTGTAATTACAAATTAATCTTCATGAAAACTTTAAGTATGTGGTAATTTTAAAGTTTAATGCGGAAAATTTTAGGTATGTATACCTAATACATCGAATATAAACTAAAGATTTTATATAGAAAAACAATTAAGTTGGGGATTTTTTTTCAAAAAAGATGTTGTAAAATTATTGCAAACAATACTTGATATTGCAGTTGATATAATAAATTGTCATTATATCAACAATTTTGAATAGTTAGAATTCAGAACTTATTTAGTGAAACACTAGAATTTAAATCTATTGAAATTCCTAATGGAAAATTGTTTGTATGCTCTTGTGTGAGATAAACGGTGAGATAAACGAATAAAGTTTTATATGAAAATTTCTTAATAGTCTATTACTCTATGTTAATTGGGTGTATTTATGACTTAGTATGAATTAGAATGTTAGAGCTTTAGAAGATAATAGCTCAGGGTTAGAGATTGATAACAATTTTGGATGGATATCTAAAAATGAAAAATTATACAATAAGAGATTGAATGATGAAGCAAGTGAAAAGGATGTTTTTTTAGAAGTAGTATTAAAAGATAAAAAATTAAAGCAAAAAAATTGAATTCAAAGTATATTTTAAATTTTAGAGAAAATGTTAACTTTATAATCTTTTCCGCTGAAAATGGATAATTACAACATACATTCCGATCAATTTACTGAAAAAGAAAGAGAATTTGAAAGTGTTTTGCGTCCTTTGTTTTTCAAAAATTTTGGTGGACAGGATAAAATCGTTGAGAATTTGAAAATATTTGTTCAAGCTGCTCGCTTACGTAGGGAAGCTCTTGACCATGTTTTGTTGTATAGCCCTCCTGGATTGGGGAAAACTACTTTGTCTAATATTATTGCTAATGAATTAAATGTAGGATTTAGAGTTACTTCCGGCCCTGTATTGGATAAACCGGGAGACTTAGCTGGAATACTCACTTCTCTTGAAAAAAATGATGTTCTTTTTATTGACGAAATTCATCGTTTGAGTCCGATGATAGAAGAATATTTGTATTCTGCGATGGAAGATTATCGAATAGATATTATGATAGATAAAGGGGTCAATGCCCGTTCTATTCAGATTGAAATTGAGCCTTTTACTTTGGTAGGAGCAACTACTCGAAGTGGGTTGTTGACTTCTCCATTGCGAGCACGTTTTGGTATTAATTTGCATTTAGAATATTACGATGTCAAGGCACTTGTTTCTATTGTTAAGCGTTCTGCATCCATTTTAAATATCCTTTGTGATGATAATGCTGCTTTTGAAATTGCTTCTAGGAGTAGAGGAACTCCAAGAGTCTGTAACGCCTTATTAAGGCGTGTTCGTGATTTTGCACAGGTTAGAGGTAGTGGAAAAATTGAAAAGTCTATTACGTGTTTCGCTTTGGAGGCTTTAAATATTGATAAATACGGATTGGATGAGATTGATAATAAAATTTTGTTGACTATTATTGATAAGTTTAATGGTGGACCAGTAGGATTGGCTACTATTTCAGTTGCTTTAGGTGAAGATCCTGAAACTATTGAGGAAGTTTATGAGCCCTTTTTGGTCAAGGAGGGATTTATTAAACGTACTTCTCGTGGGAGAGAAGTTACTCAATTGGCTTATGCTCATTTAGGACGTTCTGTTTCTGAAAAACAAGGAATGCTTTTCGACACTTATAAAATTGAAGTTTAATAAATAATTTTATCAAAAATTACAATTATGAAAAATGCCACTGATGTTCGTATTATTAATTTTCGACATATTTTTTGATACTAGTACAAAAAATGTAGTATGACTTGAAAATAAAAAGAAAGTGGAAATTAATTTTATCGAAAAGAAGCTATTGAATGCAATAGTAGCCATATATTTATATGGCAAGAGAACTGAATTATATATTATGTATTTACATAGTAGATGGTATTGGTAATTTTGTAAAAAGAGTAGGTATATAAAGATGACCTATTGGAATACTTAAAAATATAAGTACTGATGTATTGAAAGAATATTTTCAAAGTCATGGTACTAAGAAGAGAGGTAAAGAATTGGTTTTTAGAAAAGTAGCTGATTAACTATGGGAAAATTTTATTAATTTTATTTTTTTAATTTCTTGTGCTTATTGTTGGTTCGTAAAGGTTGTATAAGAATTATTCTTTCGATAATGGTTGAAGTTACTGTTGTTTAAAATATTAAAGTACTTTTATGTTCTTAAATTTCATGAATGGGCGCGAGGTATGATAGGGGGTAGGTGGTTTACAGATAAATGACTCTAAAAGGTTGCTATTGCTTATTTAGAAAACGTGAAATTGGAACTCGAAAATACTCAATTTATTATCTAAATAGATAGGAGGGGTTTTTTGCCTTATTGAAATAAGTAAAAATATTTTAAACTTTTAATAATAATACAGAGTTTATGAAAATTGTAAAAATTGTTGGTAGGGAGATTTTGGATTCTAGAGGGAATCCTACAGTAGAAGTAGATGTACATCTGGAATCTGGTTCTATTGGTCGTTCAACTGTTCCTTCAGGAGCTTCTACAGGTAAGAATGAAGCTCTAGAGTTACGAGACGGAGATAAGCAACGTTATTTTGGTAAAGGTGTTCTGAAAGCAGTAGATAATATTAATAAAAATATTGCTCCTGCTTTACTAGGTCACAATATTTTTGACCAACGAGGGATAGATAAAACCATGCAGGTATTAGATGGCACATCTACAAAATCAAAATTAGGAGCTAATGCTATTTTGGGAGTTTCTTTAGCTGTAGCTCGTGCTGCTTCTGAATACTTACAGATACCATTATATAGATATATTGGGGGAGTAAATACATATACTTTACCTGTTCCAATGATGAATATCATTAACGGTGGAAGCCATTCTGATGCTCCTATTGCATTTCAGGAATTCATGATTCGCCCTGTAGGAGCTCCTTCTTTTAAGGATGGGGTACGTATGGGGGCAGAGATATTTCATACTTTGAAAAAAGTGTTACATGATAGAGGATTAAGTACTGCAGTAGGTGACGAAGGGGGGTTTGCTCCAAACTTGAAAGGAACGGAGGATGCTTTAGAATCTATTATTCAAGCAATTAATAATGCGGGATATAAAGTAGGTAAAGAGGTAACTATTGGATTGGATTGTGCTGCTTCCGAATTTTATAAAAATGGTATTTATGATTATACTAAGTTTGAAGGTATTACAGGTCCTAAAAGGACTTCTATTCAGCAGGTTGAGTATTTAGCTAGTTTAATTAGTAAATATCCAATTGATTCTATCGAAGATGGTATGAGTGAAAATGATTGGGATGGTTGGAAATTACTTACTGAAAAAATTGGAGATGTAGTTCAATTGGTGGGAGATGATTTGTTTGTTACTAATGTAGATTTTTTGAAAAGAGGGATTGAACTAGGATGTGCTAATTCTATTCTTATTAAAGTTAATCAAATTGGTTCATTGACTGAAACGTTGGATGCTATTGAAATGGCTCACCGTGCAGGTTACACTTCGGTAACTTCTCATCGTTCTGGCGAAACAGAGGATGCTATAATAGCTGATATTGCTGTAGCAACTAATTCTGGACAAATTAAAACAGGTTCATTAAGTCGTTCTGACCGTATGGCAAAATATAATCAATTACTCCGCATAGAAGAGGAACTGGGATATAAAGCAGTTTACGGATACAAAGCAATAAAAAGACATTAATTAAAAATTAGAAAGTAATATTTAAAATGAGTAAACGCAGGAAGTTATGTACTTTATTGTTTGCTTGTTTTTAGTAATTAGGGGGAATATCAGAATATTATGCTTTATCCGTTAAAGTTTACACCTATTTTGAGGTATGCAACTTGGGGTGGGAGGAATATTTGTAAATTTAAAAATATTTCTCCTGTAACTGATTTGATTGGTGAGAGTTGGGAAATATCAGGTATTGAAAAAAACGTTTCCATAGTGAGTAATGGGCTACTGAAGGGGAATTCTTTGAATGGATTGATTGCAATGTATGGAGAGAAACTGTTAGGAAAATCCATTTTTGGACGTGGAACCATTTTCCCTCTTTTAATTAAATTTATAGACGCTAAACAGTCTCTTTCTATTCAAGTACATCCAAATGATGAATTTGCTAAAATAAGAGGTGATTCTTTTGGAAAAACTGAAATGTGGTATGTAGTAAAAGCAACAAAAAATGCTTTTTTATACTCTGGATTTAGAAAAGAAATGAATGCAAAAAAGTATATAAAAAGCTTGAAGGATAATACATTTATTAATTATTTACAAAAATATTTAGTAAGGTCAGGAGATGTTTTTTTTGTACCAGCTGGTTGTGTGCATGCCATTGGTGCAGGTTGTTTCATTGTGGAAATTCATCAAACTTCCAATACTACTTATCGTATTTGTGACTACGATAGAAGAGATATTAACGGGAATCTTCGTTCACTTCATATTGAAATAGCCAAAGACGTTATTAATTACAAGGTATATTGTAGTTATTTACTGAATTGTTTGTCAAATAAAAATAATACTACTAGTTTAATACAATGTTCCTATTTTACTATCAACAGGTTAGAAAATAAAAAAAATGATCAAATTTGCAGAAAGCATAAGGATAGATTTGCTATTTATATTTGTTTACGAGGTGAAATTCATTTTTCTGACAATTTTTGTAATACTATTGAGTTAAAAAAAGGTGAAACAGTGTTAATTCCAGCAAATAATAGTGAATCAGTAAATTTGGTCTTTAAAGAAAGTAGTGAATTATTGGAAACTTATATTGAGATTTCATAGTTCTTTTTCATTAATGAAAAAGGGAAATTTTCAAAAAAATATAAAATTTTAATTTTTAAGTTGAAATAACTTAGCTGACAATGTTTTTTAATTGTTCGCTTATGTTCATATCTACTGGACAATATCTTGAACAACGCCCACATCCTACACAACCTTTTACTTGAATTCGTTTCGGCATATACGAAAATTTATGCATTAGTCGTTGTCTCCAGCGCATCCCTTGTTTCCAACGAGGGTTATGTCCTGAAGTATGGAGCGTGAATAATTTATTTCCGCAACTATCCCAACATCGTTTGCGATGTCCTTTATTTCCCCTATATTCGTCCTGAATATCAAAGCAGGCACAGACTGGACAAACAAATGCACAAATATTGCAACCTATACATCGCATAGCATACTCATCGAATATAGCAGTATCAAATAATTCATTAATTCTCTCCTCTAAATGAGCAGCATTAAATTTAATAGGAACATTGACTAAATATTTTTCTTTTTGAAAATCTATTGTTATTTCTTCAAATAATTCTGGAGTAACAGACACTGCAGATTCTCCTTTAGTTGTTATTATTTCTACAATATAATCCCCCGTATCTACTTTGGTAAATAAGATATCACTACCTTGTGTAGTGCCAGGGCTTCCACCTATGGAAGTGCAAAAACAGTAGTCGTCAGTTCTGTTACAAGCATAAGTAACAATAGTTGTTTTTTTTTCTCTTTTTTTAAAGAAAGGGTCTTCAGGTGACCACCTGAAGACCCTTTCTAACTTTTTAATACCTAAAGCATCACAAGGACGAACGCCTATTATTATTTTATTTGGAATAGAGTCCAAATAAATATTTTCAATATTTATCTCATCCTTTTCTTTAATAAAGGAAAATAAATTTTCTACAGGAGGGAAAACAAATGATTTTGCTGACATATCTGGGACAATAAAATCTTCTGCTAACTCTTTAGGCGACTTGATACGTTTGTAGGATATTCGTTTTTCATGAGAAACAACTCCATATACTTCTTGATTTTGATTGTCTAAAAGTCGTTCAATCCATTTGAAATGAGACTCTTTTCGTAGCAGTTTAGTTCTCATATTATATTATTCAATAAAATTTTCTGCATCCTCATATTTATATGTAGACATTTCACAATTTTCATTTTTACTCATTCCAGTAGTGGAGTTAAATAAGGATTTTATTTCCTCTGCTAATCGTATCGGTAAAAGATGGATAGGAATATTTTCAGGACAGACCTTTCCACATTGTCCACATTCTATACAGCGTCCTGCAAGATGCATAGCTCTCATGATATGCCATTCCGTGTTACTAATTCTGTTAGTAATTGGTGAAATCCATTGGGGTTGATTTATTTCTACCGCACATTGTGAGCAGTAACAAAGTGGACATGCCTGACGGCAAGCATAACATCGAATACAATTTTCCATTTCATTTTGCCAGAAAATCCGACGTTCCGATGTAGTCATTGTATTTAGTTTATTTAATAATATTTTGTCTGATTCATTTAAATAAAAAGTTTGATTAGACAGATAGTTTTCTATTTCTTCGATAGTATGAATTTTAAAGGGGGTTCCTTTATCAGAAGCTATAATCGTTATCAAATCATCTTCTTTGATCTGTTTTTCTGCAACTAATCGAATAATCCCCTTCAAAGTGTAAATGTTAGCTACTATGGCTCGTTGTCCTCGTAGGGATATCTCTTTTTTGTGAAGATAAATAGCCAAATTTTGTACACAACGCTCATCGAATATTAACTTTTCGCATTCTTTTTTATTTCTGGCAAAAAGGGGCTGAATTCGATTTTTGCTTCCTTCTGTATAACCAATGATCATTTTCACTTTTCCTGTTTCCAATAATTCGTTGGCAATTTTATTTATTTTATTCATAAACTATACTTTTTCTAAGTTGCGTTAGCAATTTTATAATTCGTAGGATCCTAATTCTTTAATTTTATTAGTTGTTTGGTTAACAACTTCTGCCCATTTAGCACCTTCAGAGGCAGAAACCCATGTAAAAGTTATCCGATGAATATTAATTCCAATGAAGTTGAGAAGTGTTCGAAAAATTATCCAACGTCGACGCGCATGGAAATTCCCTGATGTATAATGGCAATCATTAGGATGACATCCGGAAACAATAATTCCATCTGCTCCATTGGAAAAGGCTTTTAGTAATAACATAAAGTCGATTCGTCCAGTACAAGGAAAACGGATTATTTTTACACTAGAAGAGTATTTGATGCGACTCGTTCCTGTAAGATCTGCGCCAGCATAAGTGCACCAATTGCAGACGAATGCTACTATTTTAGGTTCAAAATCGTTGTTTTTCATATTAAGTTTTAATCAATAATCATTCAATATAGCTAATACTTCTTCGTAAATCTGTTTATTAGAGTATCCTTCCAAATCTATTGATTTGGATTTACAAAATGCCACACATGTACCGCAACCTTGACAGAGTCCAGGATTGATGCGAGCAATACTTTTTATTACTTCTCCATTGTGGTTTTTTATTTTTTCTTTATCTATTGCATGATAAGGACATATTTCTATACAAAGTTCACATCCCATACAAGTTGAAAATAAAGGAGAAGAGGTCCTAGTAACTTTAGCTACTATTGGTTCTCGCGTTAGCTCATTATTAGAAAACAAACATAATACCTTAGCAGCAGCTCCAGAAGCGGAAGATACTGATTCAGGAATATCTTTAGGAGCTTGACATGCTCCTGCTAGGAACACTCCGGCAGTATTAGTTTCCACAGGTTTCAATTTAGGATGTGCTTCGGAGAAAAACTTGTATGTATCGTAAGAAATATGAAGTTTTTGAGCTAAAATTTCCGAATCTTCGCATGGTATAACTGCCGTAGCTAACACTACCATATCTGCTTCTATTTCTACAGGAGTTCCACTAAGTAATGTATCTGCACCTTTTACAATCAGTTTCCCATTTTTTTCGTAAACATTAGAGACTCGTCCACGAATGTATTTAGCTCCTTCTTTTTCTATAGCCCTCCTTGTAAATTCATCATAATTTTTTCCTGCTGAGCGGATATCCATGTAAAATATGTAGGGGACACCTTTGTGCACTTTATGTTTATACAACATTGCATGCTTGGCTATATACATACAGCATATTTTGGAGCAATAAGGAATTCCTTTTGCAGGATCTCTAGAACCAGCACAAGCAATAAAAACCACTTTCTCTGGGATTTTACCGTCTGATGGACGACGAATCTCACCTTTAGTAGGACCTGATGCGGAAGCTAATCGTTCGAATTGTATTCCATTAATGACATCTTTGTATTCTCCGTATCCATATTCAGGGAAGAAGTCAGTTTTTTTTACTTCGAACCCTGTTGCTAATACAATTGAACCAGCTTTCATTTCAATAATTTCGTCTTTTTGTTCAAAGTTAATGGCTCCAGTAGGACAAAATTTCTGGCAAATTTTACATTTCCCTGTTTGAAAAAATCTACAATTGTTGCGATCTATAATTGGTTTATTAGGGACAGCTTGTTGAAAAGGGACATAAATAGCTGTTCTATAAGCTAAATCTTGTTCAAATTCACTGATATTTTTTTTGGTTGGGCATTTGGTATAACAAAGTCCGCATCCTGTACAAATTTTCTCTTCTACACTTTTAGCTTTTTTACGTATTTTTACACTAAAATTTCCGATAAATCCATCTATGTTTTCTATTTCAGAATAGGTATAGAGTGTAATGTTTGGATGTTGAGCGACCTCAACCATGCGAGGAGTAAGAATACATTGTGAGCAATCTAATGTTGGAAATGTTTCGGAAAGTTGTGACATATGTCCACCTATAGATGGAGATCTCTCTACCAAAACTACTTGATGGCCTCCATTAGCTATATCGAGTGATGCTTGTATCCCAGCAATTCCTCCACCAATGACAATTGCTATTTTATTTACTGAAATTTTAATAGGTTGTAGTGGGTGATTATTTTTTACTTTTTCTACTAATGATTGTATTAGATGAAAAGCTTTCTTTGTTGTATTTTCATCTTTTTCATGTACCCATGAACAGTGTTCTCGAATATTTACAATTTCACACAAATAAGGATTCAATCCTGCTTCAGAACAAGCCTTTCGAAAAGTTAGCTCATGCATCCTTGGAGAACAGGAAGAAACAACTACTCCTGTAAGATTGTGTCCCTTGATTGCTTCTTTTATTTTATTTTGTCCAGGGTCAGAACACATATATTTGTAATCAGTACTAAAGACTACACCTGGTAATTGAATAGCCATCATAGCTACTTTTTTGCAGTCTACTGTAGAAGCAATATTTTCACCACAATGGCATACAAATACTCCAATTTTTGACATAAATATCTTAAAAATACTTTAATTATGTTTTTAAAGTGTATTATTTTAAATTTAAATTTTAGTTTAAAATTTTGAATTTGATTATAAAAGTACATCACCAAGTTCTTTTTTTATTTCTAAAATATCATTTTGAATAAGAGCATTAGAAAGTTCATAAGTTTCTTCTATTGTATATGTACGAAGACTTTCGTTAGTTTGTTCTCTATCCCAAGGACATTTTACTCGTAACTCATCTAATATATCTAATAAATGAGAAAAAGCTTGGAGTTTAATTTGTCTATTGTGCATTTACAATTTTCTATCATTTTAGAATCTTAATTCTGGTTTTATATCAATCATTTGAAATAGTCATTTTCATTATTTTCGTTACATGTTATTTCAAAGAAAATTTTTAAAAGTTATGCAGTTAATTAATACTATTTTCCATATACAAACACTATCTAAAAAAGTGTTTCTAAATTAACTCTTTTATTCGTTGGTAATACAAGAAATTTATGTTTTTCTGATCGTATTTTTGAAACTTCTTCACTCATAAAGATAAGAGGAATAGTGAAAAGTTGTATAAATATTTATATAACTTTTAAGAATATGTAATAGGTAATTTTTATTAACTTTTACAAACGAGAATATTTAATGAGAAAGAGTTCTCTTCCTATTAAAGAAGAGCTATAAATTTAATGTCACTCTCACCCTATTATATCATATAGATGGTATCCTATTTAAAAAAGCAAAAAAAATAGCAATAATAATTATATCAGTTTTCTATAAAAGTTTACAAAATAGTTTAAACTATTCATTTTAAATTTGATTTTAATTTCCATGATTTATAGAAGATTTTTTTATATCAACGAATTATCACACTAAATCGTATGAGGCAATACAATCAACGAAAAAATCATAAGAATATAGTGGGAGCAGCAATAATCAGTTCATCACATTTTAATAAATTTTTACTATGATTTTGAAAAAGAATGGAAATCAAAGGCCATGTTAAAAGTTCATTAAAAAATTTCCCACTAACGATTTAAAAACATTTGAAGTAAAAATAGAGAGAAAAACAGTGGACATATCATACGGTAAATAATAAATTCAAATATTATAAATACTTTTTGAAAGAAGTGAAAAACTGTTATTTGTTTTGATTTTTTCTTGAGATAAGAATTGAGTGTAGGATTTTATAATTACTAAAATGAAAGTCAGTCTTAATTAATAATTAAGACTGACTTGTTAAAATGCTTGAAGGTTCTGATGACATAAAAAATTAAAACTTCACTAGCTTAATAATGGTTACAACATTTTATTATTTTAGTCGATTAGCAAATCAGTAGTCAAGTATATACTACATGTTGTTTTCATATTATTATTTCCGATCTTTGAAATTCCAACTGAATAGAATATGTTAGATAAAAAGAAGAAAGAACTTTTAATTGCTAATTTATAATAATTTCAGTTTGGACTACTTACCGAGTTAAGCTATTAAGCTTACAGATAATATAATGGATTGTAACATATAATTATGTTACAATTATGTTACAATTATGTTACAATTATGTTACATCAAAAAATCATTCATGATAATACTAAAAGCTACTAATTTTGTATTTAATTCCTTTAGTAGTTTAAGACATATAACAATTCTATAAGGGATTAACGTAATTATTAATAAAATTGATTTAAAAGTGTAAAAAATAGATATTACGAATTGTTAATATAAATGAAATGTAAGAATACAAATGAAATTTCGACTAATATTAACACTAATAGTACTGGTAGTAGATGATATACTGTTTTTAATCAATGATTTTTTATTTGTTTTTTTAAAGCAAGAATACAAATTCACTATAAATATACTAAGTTTAACAAAAAATCAATCTTATTTTTTTATATGAAGAGATTCAAAGAAAGGAGAATTGGTGGTATATTTAAAATCGGAACTTATAACATTAAAATATTTTTTTTCATTTAAAAATGATGTCTTATCATCTGTAATTTAAAAATGTTTTCTTAAAAATCACATATTCAATATCTTAAAAATTATGGTATATTTTTTATTGTTTGTTCTATTACTGTAGGGAAATGTTTGTATTCCAGTGCGTGTACCTTCATAGCAATATCTTCTGGGGAATCTGTAGGAGAGATTTTACATTTAGCTTGAAAAATAATTTCCCCTTTATCATAATTTTCATTAACATAATGTATAGTAATCCCTGATTCTATTTCTTTACTTTCTAAAACCGCTTTATGAATATGTAACCCATACATTCCTTTTCCTCCAAATTTTGGAAGTAAAGAAGGGTGAATATTAATAATTCTATTTGGATAAGCTCTTAAAAGGTTTTTAGGAATTTTTAATAAAAATCCTGCTAGAATAATGAAATCAATTTTAAACTCTTTTAATAATCGGAGCACTTGATTATTTTCAAAATCAGTTTTACTTATTGTATAAGAAGGAATATTTAGCGTTACTGCTCGCTTATGTACATAAGCATCTTTCCTATTACTTAATATGAGTGGAAATTCTATTTTTTTTTTGTTAGCGAAATAACGGATAATATTTTCTACGTTGGATCCAGATCCAGAAGCTAATAAAACAACTCGTTTCATATATATTTTAATACTATATTAGTGTGTTTTCTATTCATTTTTTTTTTTTAGGAAAAATTCCTTCCTTTGCTTAGGAAGGAAGGTGTAAAAATAAAAGATAATTAACTTAATTTCAAATATTTTATTCATGGAATTAAAAAGAGTAGTAATAACAGGGTTAGGAGCCATAACCCCGTTAGGGAATGATGTGCAAACTACATGGAACTCCCTTATAAATGGAATAAGTGGATCAGGAAATATTACTTTGTTTGATGCATCTAAATTTAAAACTCATTTTGCTTGTGAAGTGAAATTTTTTAATCCTGATAAATATTTTGATCGTAAAACGGTAAGAAAATTGGATCGTTATGCGCAGTTTGCATTAATTGCTGCAAGAGAGGCCGTTGTGGATTCTTTATTGGATAATAAATTGATAGATTGCAGCAGAGTAGGAGTTATATTTTCGTCAGGTATTGGGGGAATATCTACGTTTGAAAAAGAGGTGGCTAATTATTATCTACACAAAGACGTAGCTCCAAGAATTAGTCCTTTTTTTATTCCAAAAATGATAAGTGACATAGCCGCTGGTCATATTTCAATGATTTATGGGTTTAGAGGTCCTAATTTTGGTACTGTTTCAGCGTGTGCTACGTCTACTACTGGGTTAATAACTGCTTTTGACATAATTCGGTTAGGAAAAGCAGAAGTTATTATATCGGGAGGAGCTGAAGCCTCCATTACTCCTACAGGAGTAGGTGGATTCAACGCTATGAATGCTTTATCTATGAGAAATGAATCTCCAGAGACCGCATCAAGGCCGTTC
The DNA here is from genome assembly GCF_055395615.1 of Azobacteroides sp. (SeqCode). NCBI lineage: Bacteria > Pseudomonadati > Bacteroidota > Bacteroidia > Bacteroidales > Azobacteroides (SeqCode) > Azobacteroides sp. (SeqCode). The sequence goes on from NZ_AP014701.1 coordinate 553,575, forward strand.
AGTGCTAGCCGTGATGGTTTTGTAATAGGGGAAGGAGGAGTTTGTATTGTTTTAGAGGAAATGGAACATGCATTAAATAGAGGCGTGAAGATTTATGCTGAAGTTATAGGTGGAGGGGCTTCTGGAGATGCTTATCACTTAACAGCACCTCATCCGGATGGCTTAGGGGCTCAATTGGTAATGAAAAATGCATTGGAGGATGCCAATTTGATTCCGGAAAATATTGATTACATTAATGTTCATGGAACTTCTACGCCAGCAGGTGATATTTCGGAAGTAAAAGCAATCAAAAAAATATTTGGAGATGAGGCTTATAAGTTGAACATTAGTTCTACTAAGTCTATGACTGGTCATATGTTGGGAGCTACCGGTGCTATTGAAACAATGGCATGTGTATTGGCTGTTCAAAACAATATTATTCCCCCAACAATTAATCATGTTTCAGATGATAATGACGATGAAATTGATTATAAATTAAACTTCACTTTTAATAAAGCAGAAAAACGGAATGTTAGAAGGGCGCTTTCTAATACTTTTGGATTTGGAGGGCATAATGCTTGTATTATTGTTGAGAAATTTATTAGGTAAAAGTGTTTAAAAATATTTTTAATTTGATAAGACTTTTATATAAAACGAAGGGGTTTTATTTTGTTTTATATAAAATACTAGGATTCCTCCCTGTTGATATTGCTATTTATAAAAAAGCTTTACTACACAAATCTTCTGCAAAAAAAGATAAAAGTGGTTGTTGTCAAAACAACGAACGATTAGAGTTTTTAGGTGATGCAATTTTTAATGCAATAATAGCTTTTATTATTTATAAGAAATTTCCTACAAATGATGAAGGATTTCTTACGAATACTCGTTCTAAAATTGTAAAAAGAGAGACTCTAGATAGAATTGCTTATCAGTTGGGATTGCATCATTTAATTGTAATTTCTGCTAGTGCTAGAAATCATAAACATATAATGGGGAATACTCTAGAAGCATTTATTGGTGCTATTTATTTGGATAAGGGATATCAAAAAACTAAAAAATTTGTTAAAAACAAAATTATTAATCCTTATATAAATATTGAAATATTAGCAAAAGAAGAAATTAATTTCAAGTCTAGACTTTTTGAATGGTGCCAAAAATATAAAATACTATTGCAATTTCAGACATTAGAAAATTTTACTGATAATAATCGGAATATTATTTTTCAAATTCAAACTTTACTCAATGGACATATTGCCGGTGTAGGTATTGGTTATTCTAAAAGAGAATCGCAACAACGTGCTTCTCAAATGAGTTTATTGAAAATTAGAACAGATGAGCTCTTTTTGCAAAGAGTACTTTTAATAGAGTAACATTCTGTTCGTAACAGAATGTTACGAACAGAATGATGAATGTTTATATAATTTAAATTTATAAAAGACAGAAATTTAGTTAGACTTATTCTTTGTTGGTAAAAAAATGTGTAAAAATTGTAATTGATCTAATTGTATTTTCTATCTTTACAGACCTTTTACTTTGCTTCTTGTCCTTTTTTAAAAAAACGTTGTTAGTCTTGATGTACAGGTTAACGATGATTTTAAAAGGGGAGATGTGGTTTATTTTAATAAAATGAGGGTTAAAATTTACCTAAAGAAGGTGATACTTTGACAGCGATTTTTAATGTTTTCTTGAACAGACGTAAAAGTAGTATTTTTCTTAGGTGTGTGTTTTTGTTGCATACAAACAAATGGAATAGAATATTTTTCAAACCTCTTTTATAAAAGTAGTTGTGAAACTTAATGTGATAATGATGTAATGAAAAAGTGAGTTTAATTTGGGAATTAGGCTCATTAGACGTAGTTCTGTTATTGATGATTACCTTCAGAGAAAAATGGCAAATTATTTCTCAAGATTAGTTGAAATGGATTTGTTAAATATTTTCGTAAAAAAACAATTAAAAACCAGATAGTTAGGAGTAAATTCTGTCATCTGTAAAAGTTAATAATTATTTGTCTGCTAATTAAAAAGGAATAATTATACTTTGTCGTTGTCAAGGTTTAATGGGTTAAAGAAATAGCAGATATCGTTAATTTTGGAATTAACGAAAGACGTATGCGTTTTTGCTGTTTTTGATATACAACACTAAAAGAAAAGAGTATGATTTTTATTAAAGACCAATTTACACTTTTTGAATATTTTTTTTAATTAATTTTTTCATTTATTGTCATCTAATCCATAAATTTTATACGGTGTGTCGTTTATTCTTGCTCCTTCCTTGTTATCAGTAAATTTTCTCCGTTTGGAGGAAGAAATAAGAATGCTTAATAATAGCATGGCTGATCGTTTGCATTTAGACATAATGGATGGTGTTTTTGTTCCAAATATTTCTATTGGATTCCCTCAAATTAAGTATTTATCCAAAATGTCTTCTAAACCTTTAGATGCCCATCTAATGATTATTGAACCTCAAAAATTTATTGAACGATTTAGGGATTTTGGAATACAAACATTGACAGTTCATTATGAAGTTTGTACCCATCTTCATCGGATAATTATGCAAATCAAAGAAAATAAAATGAGAGCTGGAGTAGCACTAAATCCACATACTCCAATAGAGGTATTGACTGATGTTTTAGAAAATTTGGATAGAGTATTAATTTTGTCAGTTAATCCAGGGTTCGGTGGACAAAAATTTATTTCAAATTCTTGCAATAAAGTAAGCCGTTTAAAAAGTTTAATTAATAAAAAAAAATTGAAAACTCTTATTGAAGTAGATGGTGGTATAGACATTAGGACTGGGAAAATGATGTTAAAAGCAGGAGCGAATATATTAGTTGCTGGTAGTTTTATTTTTAAAGAAAAATGTCCTACTGAAATGATAAAACAAATGAAAAATTTACGAATCGTAGATTGAAACTCAACCAATTTTTAATTTTTATGAAGATTTTTTCCTTTTTTTGAAATATTGTTCAATTTAAAATGAATGTTCTGATTTGAGTTTATTATTTTATATAGAACATAAAAACTAACAAAATATCTTTATGAAAGGATTGGTAGATGAGCTCATAAATGAAATCAAAATATAAGTATGTAAAATTCAGATTGATTCTGAAAAATCTTTTCACAGAAAATATGTCAATAAATAGGTTATTTGATAATAACCTATCAAAGTAGATAATTTATCTTTACAATTTTTATTTAAAAAGAAATTATCATTTGTTTTGAAACAACAATTTTTGTTTCTTTTAGACTTGTTTCATTCAAATTGATAGACAATAGATCCAAAAATAAAACTTCTTTAGAAGTTTTATTTGTTTGTAGTAGTAATTTTAAATTATCTAAAGCAGATATTTATAAAATTTATCGTGTTCGTATTCTTATTATAACTGTTTTAGTATTTGGATTGTGTGCAGAAGATATTTTCTAAATATTTTTTTAAAAATCTTTAGAAAATATCAAGTTGTTTCATAGATTTACTATATACGTGAAATCTATGAAAAGTAATATGCTAAAGTACTTCCTATAATTACTTCTGTAATTTTTGTCTTTGCCAATTTATAATTGGCTTTTACCATTTCTAGTTTGAACTTCGTTGATATTCTATATATTGGCTTATTGATATCTCATAAGTCATTACTTAAGTAAATGTTTTAACTAATTTTGTTATTTTCATATGCTTATATGAAATATATTATTTCAGTTTGGTTTTGCTTCTGTAATATATAGTTTACATATCCCTATTTAGTAAAAATGTAAAAGAATAGGTAATTTGTTAATTAATATTTTCTGAATTTATTTCATACTTTTGTTTTCATTATTTTTAGATTATTTCCTATCGAATTATCTGTGTATTGCATATTATTTGCTGGATTGCTATTTTTTTCAGTTTTTATACTGTTTAATTTTGTTTTATTGGAGGTAATATTCTCGTTTCTGATAATTTTTCTTAAAATTGTCTTTTCGTTGCTAAAAAGTGATTACTTTCGCTTTTTTCTTTTGTTGATTTGCGTTTATCATCACATTTTAGGCAAAAAAATATGATGATATTTTAGGAAGCTATATAATATGATACTAAGTAAAATTATTGCAGAAAGTACTGTTCGAAAAGCTAAAGAAATTATAGATCAATCCAACAAAATTGTTATTGTTACTCATGTTTCTCCTGATGGAGATGCGATAGGTTCTTCATTAACCTTGTATCATTTTTTCTTTCAATTAGGTAAATCTGTCAATGTAATCGTACCCAATAATTTCCCTTCTTTTCTTAAGTGGATAAATGGATCAAAAAATATTATAGTTAGTGAGCAAGAAGAGCATATTGTAAGGCAATATATTAGAAACGCTGATTTGATTTTTTGTTTGGATTTTAATGTTCTTCGAAGAATAGAGCGATTAGCTCCTTGGGTGAAAGAATCTGTTGCAAAAAAAATATTAATAGATCATCATCCTTTTCCAGAATATTTTTGTGATCTTACAATTTCTTATCCCGAACTTTCTTCCACTAGTGAATTGATTTTTTATTTCATTTACCGAATGAATATGCTTAGGTATATAGATATAAGTTCTGCTGAATGTATTTATATAGGTATGATGACTGATACTGGTGCTTTCACCTATAATTCTAACAGAGAGGAAATCTATTATATTATAAAAGAATTATTAAAAAAGGGTATAGATAAAGATGCTATCTATAATAAAGTATATAATACTTATTCAGAAAGTAGAATTCGTTTACAAGGTTATGTATTATATCAAAAAATGAAGATTTTTGAAGAATATCATACCTCTTTGATTACACTTTCACTCGAAGAACAGCAAAAATTTCTGTTTAAAAAAGGAGATACAGAAGGATTTGTTAATATCCCTTTAAATATTGAAAAGATTATTTTTTCTGTATTTATTAGAGAGGAAGATAATAAAGTGAAAATTTCTTTTCGTTCTAAAGGGAATTTTCCAAGTAATCAATTTGCTTCTGAAGTATTTGGTGGAGGGGGGCATCTAAACGCATCAGGAGGAGAATTTGAAGGTAAATTAGAAGATGCAGTTGTCTTGTTTGAAAAAATATTACCTGAATACAAACATTTATTAGTAGACAAGATATAGAACAAATATTTTTAATTTATAGTTTATTATGTGAGATTTTTTTAAGTACGGTAGGATTGTGTAGATAATTTTACTGTATTTTGTGGAGTTTGATATGCAAAAATTTTAATACATTGTTATGTCTTTAATTAAATCTATATCAGGGGTTCGGGGAACTATTGGTGGAAAAATTGGTAATAGTCTTTCCCCATTAGATGTTGTAAAATTTACTGCTGCTTATGCTTTTTTGATTCGATCTAAAAATATTTTTTCTAAAAAAATTATTTTGGGACGTGATGCTCGTATTTCAGGTTCCATGATTAGAAATTTAGTAATTGGGACATTAGTAGGAATGGGATTAGATGTAGTAGACATTGGCTTAGCTGCAACTCCTACTACTGAATTAGCTGTCATATTTGGAAAAGCATCTGGTGGAATTATTATTACAGCTTCTCACAATTCAAAACAATGGAATGCTCTAAAACTATTGAATGAGAAGGGGGAATTTCTCGATGATGTAGAATGGAATGCAATCTTACAAATTGTAAGAAATGAATCTTTTTCTTTTGTATCAATAGACAAACTCGGGAAAGTAACAATAGACACCTCTTATGGGAGAAAGCATATAGATCATATTTTGGCTTTAAAATTAGTAGATAAAGACGCTATTCAAAAAGCTAATTTCAAAGTGGTGATTGATACAATTAACTCAGTTGGAGGAATTATTCTACCTCAATTACTAGAAGCTTTGGGAGTTGAACGATTTTTTTGTATAAATTCTAATCCAACAGGATTTTTTGCTCATAATCCTGAACCAATTTCTCAAAATTTAAGTAAAATTGCAGAAATAGTGAAAAAAAAAAAGCTTCTATTGGATTTGCTGTAGATCCAGATGTAGATCGTTTGGCAATTATCACGGAAAAAGGAGGTATGTTTGGAGAAGAATATACATTAGTTTCAATAGCCAATTATGTTTTATCTCATACACCAGGCAATACGGTCTCTAATATAAGTTCTACTCGTGCTTTACGCGATATCACGGAACAGTATGGTTGTATTTATACTGTATCTGCGGTAGGTGAAGTAAATGTAGTGAGAAAAATGAAAGAAACTGATGCTATTATTGGAGGTGAAGGTAATGGAGGAATAATTTATCCTACATCACATTATGGACGAGACGCTTTGGTAGGAATTGCTTTATTTCTAACTTATTTAGCCAAATCTAGCAAAAAAGTTAGTGAACTTCGTGCATGTTGCCCTAGTTACCATATGATAAAACGTCATATAGATTTAACTCCTGATAAAGACGTTGATATGTTGTTTAATTCTATTAAAAAGAAATATGCAGCTTATTTTATAAATGAAACCGATGGGATAAAAATTGATTTCCCGAATAATTGTTGGATTCATTTTAGAAAATCAAATACAGAATCAGTATTACGTATCTATGCTGAGGCTTCAAGTCAAAAAGAGGCTAGACTTTTAGTACAGTCTGGAATGAATTTTTTATTGTCTGTTGTTTGACGTTGAGATTGTATAAATCGAATTCTTTTAAATTCCATAAGAATTCGATTTATACAATATTGAAAAGGTGCTTTTCAGGTAAAGTTTAATTATTAGTAACTAATACTAATAATTAAACTTTACACCAGTAAATTGTTCTTTTTACATAGTTTAGTTGTTATATGTTTATGTGGTTATCTTAAATATGTATTTGCTAGTAGAGTATTAGGAAGTAGATAGAGCTCTATTTAGGAAGCTCATAGCAATTTACATATTAATAGAATATATCTAGAAAAAGGAACTAAGAAAGTATGATAAATATCTGGATAGCATTAATGTTATTGTTTTTTTGAATTGGGAACACGAAAGTTATAATGAGCAATAGATATTGAAAAACTATTTTAGAGGATATAAAAGGTATTGACATAACAAAAATTTTTGGTATTCTATTTTTTTATGGATGTAAGTTAAGTATGAAGATTTATAAAATAATTAATATTTATCAACATTAATTATTGCAGTTTAGAGAATTACCTCATAAACTATTTTATTAAAATAATTTATGAGGTATAATGTCTTAGGTAATTGCTAGTTTATGATTGTCTGAATCAAGTCTAGTTTAGAAAACTGATAAAATTAAGAATATATTAAAATCTGTTATCTATTTTCTTTTAAAATCTTTTTTTTTGCTTCTTTTATATCTATTGAAGTCATTTCTTCAATAATCATGTCCAAATTATATTGGGGGTTCCACATTAGTTTTTTATGTGCTTTTGTTGCATCACCCATCAGTAATTCAACTTCTGAGGGACGAAAATATGCTGGATCTATTTTAACTACTTCTGATCCAAGTTTTTTTCGAATTATATTTAAATAAGATTCTCCTACTTTCATTGAAAATATTGTTTCATCTACATTTACAATTTTTCCGGTCTCATTTATTCCCTCTCCTCTAAATAGAATATCTATTCCTATTTTTTTAAATGCTTTTGAAATAAAATCCCGAATACTAGTTGTTACACCAGTTGCAATTACGTAATCGTCTGGTTTGTCTTGTTGCAAAATTAGATACATTGCTCGGACATAATCTTTGGCATGCCCCCAATCGCGTTTACTAGAAAGATTCCCCATATATAATTCATTTTGAATACCCAATACTATATGGGACAGAGCTCGTGTTACTTTTCTTGTTGCGAATATTTCTCCACGAAGAGCAGATTCGTGGTTGAACAAAATACCATTACAAGCGAACATATTATACGCTTCTCGGTAATTAACTGCAATCCAATAGGCGTATAGCTTAGCTATTGCATATGGACTACATGGATAAAATGGTGTAGTTTCTTTCTGTGGTACTTCTCTCGTTAATCCAAACAATTCTGAAGTAGATGCTTGATATATACGTGTTTTATTAATCAATCCTAAAAGGCGAACTGCCTCTAATATACGTAAAATCCCTAGTCCATTTACATTTGCAGTATATACCGGTGTATCAAAACTTACTTTTACATGACTTTGAGCAGCTAAATTGTAAATTTCATCTGGCTGAACTTCTCCAATTATACGAGTTAAATTCATAGAGTCAGTTATATCTCCATAGTGTAAAATAAGATTGCGAGGATATTGGTGCGGATCTTGATAAAAATTATCTATACGGTTAGTATTTAGCATAGAGGCGCTCCGTTTAATTCCGTGTACAGTATAATTTTTCTTAATCAAGAAATCCAGTAAGTATGCTCCATCTTGTCCAGTAATTCCTGTAATTAAAGCTATCTTACCCATAGATATTTAAATACCAATTATATAATTTTTTTATTCCTTCTTCAATATCTATTTTATGATGCCAACCCAATTCATGTAATTTGGATGAATTAGTTAATTTTCGAATTGTACCGTCTGGTTTTTTTTTATTAAAATGGATTGTTCCATTATATTTCATTATTTTAACCATCATTTCTGTCAATCGACAGATGGAAATTTCCTTTCCTGTACCTATATTAATATGTGTATTACGAATTTCTTTTTTTGTAGATTTTAAATCAATAAAATTTATCTTCTCCATTATGTATACGCAGGCATCAGCCATTTCTTCACTCCAAAGAAATTCTCGCAGTGGATTACCTGTTCCAAAAACTTCTACATTTTTTTTTTTAATTCCATACTTATTCAATTTTTCTATAATATATTTTTTCTTTTCTATTCCTGAAACCCCTTCTATTGGAAGTTTATTTAAATCTTTTCGGATGGTGTCCCAATCATTATTTACTAAACTTTTAGCAAGATGTATTTTACGCAACAAAGCTGGTAACACATGCGATTTTTCTAAATCAAAATTATCATTAGGGCCATACAGGTTAGTTGGCATTACTACTACATAATTAGTGTCATATTGAATGTTGTAACTTTCACACATTTTAATCCCAGCTATTTTTGCTATAGCATATGGTTCGTTGGAATATTCTAATGAAGAAGTCAAAAGAAAATCTTCAGAGATAGGGTTGAGAACTTCCTTAGGATAAGCACAAGTAGAGCCTAGAAATAGCAATTTTTTTACATTATTTATATAAGATGCATGAATCACATTGTTTTGTATTTGTAGATTTTCGTATATAAACTGTCCTCTATAGGTATTGTTAGCAATTATTCCCCCTACTTTTGCAGCAGATAAAAAAACATACTCTGGCTTTTTATGTTCAAAAAAATCGAAAACAGCCCATTGATCTATTAGATTTAATTGTTTACTTGTGCAAACAATTAAGTTTGTGTAACCTTTTTCTTTTAAATTTTTCATTAAGGCTGACCCTACTAATCCAATATGGCCAGCTATGTAGATTTTTGAATCCTTTTCCATTATTAATATTTATTATTTGTGACATTTCGGTTTGTATGGCTTTAGTGTATACTATCCCTACATAAATTATTTCTTCAGAAGTTAAATGCGTCAATTTAACATCAATATTTGTCAGATGCAAAGGAGTCACTTATTCATCTAGTAAATGTTTAGATAAAAAAAATTATTTACTGTTGTGATCATTTTCCAAAAATCTATTTATGTCAATATTTTATTGCTAAACGAATTACTCATTACTCATTACTCATTACAAAAAATAATATTTGGTGGTACGTCTTAAATTGACTAAATGACCTTATGCTAGAAGGAAGATTGGATTCCAATTTGAGGAAGTAATTTTTTTTTAATTTAACATTAATGTTCTTTTCAGAAAAATCTATTAATCTAGTTATCTTTATTTTTTTATCAAAATGCTTTATATAGCAAACGATAGGCTGGTTCTTCAATTATTCCCCTTTTTTTTAAAAAAAAAGTCGAGTTTTTCATGATATTTTCAGTGAACAAGTAATGTAACATATTCTCCATCATCTGCAATTAAATTAGTATTTTTTCCTTTTTTGAGAAAATGCAAAACTTGTCCAATATGCTGCCAATATTTTTCTAGTTTTTTCGACTTTCTACGAAAAAGATAGAATTCTATTACCAAGAATTACTGTATTCTGTGTTGAGAAAATATCGCAATTCGTCTAACAAACGTCAGACCTATTTTAAGTAAAATTTCTATTAAAAACTGAGTCCAAGACTTGGAAAGTCATATGTAGTGAATCTATAATAAAAATTTAGGCATTTTCTCTCTTATATTCATATAATCTCTTCTAAGACAGTCATTTCGTATCCGAAAGCACAACTTTTTTTTAAAAAAAAAGTACAATATTTGATTATCTTACAATCAAATATTATTACTAAAATCTTTTATAGTAAACCGATATTCAGTTTTAGACTGAAATATTTTATTAGGATGTAGTACTATAGATGGGTATTCTGGGAAATGAATACTATCAGGATAATGTTGGGTTTCCATACAAAACGCAGAGCGTCTAGGATAAATGTGACCATTTTTTCCACTAAAACTACCATTCAAATAATTACCTGTATAAAGTTGAATGCCAGGTTCTGTAGTATAAACTTCCATCATGATACTAGTATCTGGAGATAGAGCCTTCGCGGCGTAGACTAAATCATCACTTACTCTATTAATAACGAAATTGTGATCATATCCGTTTCCGTAAATTAGCTGAGTATGATTTTCATCTATACGTTCTTCTATTGTAGGGAAAAAACGAAAATCAAAAGGTGTATAATTAACATTTTCTGATTTTCCTAATGGAATGGAAACATTATTAGTTGGTAAAAAAGTATTTGCATTGATATGTAATTTGTGATTATTGATAGATGGATTTCCTTCTCCGGAGAGATTGAAATATGAATGATTAGTTAGGTTGAGAATTGTTACTTTGTCTGTTACAGCTTTATAAGTTATCTCAAATATATTTGTATTTGTTAATCTGTAAATGACCTTTACTTTTAGATTCCCTGGGAATCCTTCTTCACCGTCTTTAGAAAGATACGTTAGTTCAAGTGTTTGTGTATCCTGTTGGTAGGCATCCCATACTACTGAGTGAAACCCTTTTACCCCACCATGTAAATTGTTGGATCCATTATTTAGTGATAAATTATACTGTATACCATTTAGGGTAAAATGTCCATTAGCTATACGATTGGCTGTCCTCCCACAAATCGCTCCAAAATAAAATTCTTGATCGTCCAAGTAATCATTTATATTATTTTTCCCTAATACTACGTCTATTTGTTTACCTTCTTTGTTTGGTACATGGAGAGAAACAATTCTCGCACCATAATTAATTATAGACATCTCAGAATTATTTTTATTTGTTAAAATAAATAATTTTACAGGTTTTTTATCTACAATCTTTTCAAAATCTCTTTTCTTCAAACCTCCTAATGTTTTTGTCTTCATAGTATAAATAGATTCGAAATATATAAGCTCAGTAAAATCTTTATTTTTAATAAAAAAGATACAACGTATTAAATGTAGTGTTTTTATATGAAGTGGCAAAAATGGAAAAGATCATATTTTGATAAAGTAAATTTCATATGCTTTTGCATAGAATTTATATGAAAAAGACTAAATGTGCTGTTTGTATTATTATATTTTTTATTTTACCCTCTATTTTGTTTAAAATTCTTTCTTTTCAAAAAGAAATGTCTAATATAATATCTAAATATTTGAAAGAAAAAATAGGTACAGAGGTTAATATTGACAGAATAAGATTTCAGTTTTTAATAAATTAACATTAAAAGGATGTATATCTAGAGGATGAGTCTGGTGATGTTTTTTTTTGCTAAAAGAATAGTCATAGGCCTTGTTTTTTTCTCACTTTTTAAGCACCAGATTCGTATTAATTTTGCTTGAATATATACTTTTACCTTCAAAATTTGACGAGAAAATCTATAGATACTCCTCTAAATATTCAATATATTATAGATACTTTTTGGAGAAAAAAAGAAAAGCAAAAAAATGTTGAGATAAGTATACGGAATTTTTCTTTGAAAGACGGCAGTTTTTCTTATCAAGTGAAAAATAAAAAACCTACTACTGACGAATTTAATATCAATGACATACATTTAAATGATATAGCAGCTACTACCCAATTATATAAATTTACTGATACGATATTTAGGGCAAGTATAGATCGATTAAGTTTTGTAGAAAAATCAGGATTTCAAGTAAAGCGGCTTGCTTTTGATTTAGTAATGGATAATAATATACACATCAATAGATTTGATTTAAATCTTCCTGCGTCGCATTTGTTATTAACAAAAATTGTGGCTAATTATAATCATTTGGAAAATATATTTACAGATAAAACTCATTTCAATTTTCAATTGAAATCTTCGAAAATTAGTTTAAAAGATATTTGTTCTTTTGTTCCGATATTTTCTTATTCTCAAAGCAAATTAGAGATGATGGGTAAATTTGGAGGAAGATTAGATAGTTATTAAAATAACTAACTTGACAGTTAGTGAAAGAAATAATGTGAAAATCAATGCTGATATAAAAATATATCAGCTTAATAACTCTCTTAAAGCATATACATATGCTGTTGTTAAAAACGCTTATATCAATCCATTAGAAATTCAGAAAATATCGGATGATTTTAATCTGAAATCAAAAATTTTTCTTTAAAATGGGAAAATATCTGGTAGTTTAAACAAACTCAACACAAATGTTAAAATTTGTACTGAAATTGGCTCTTTGCAAGCTGATATTCTGTTTAGAAAAAAAACAACTGGATTTTTGTCTGGTAAAATTATTGACTTTGGAGTCAATATGAGAAGATTGACTAGCAATAACGATTTTAATTCAGTATCTCGATTCGTCATAAAGTTTAATAGTACTTTTGACAGTTACTGGAAAAATTGGAAAGGAAATATTGAAACATCAGTTAAAGGGTTTAGTTATAAATCTTCTTATTACAAAAATATTTATTTATTAGGAGACTTTACTTCCAACAGTTTTAAGAGTTTGTTGAAAACAAATACTCTTGATGGGGAAATCACTGCTGAAGGATTTTTTTATTAAAAGGGGAAAAATCTGAATTTAATTTTCTGGCGAATGTTTCCGATATAGCATTTCGAAAATTGAAATTCTCTACTGATAAAAATGTTTATCTTATGGATTCCATTTCTATCAATGTCAAAACAAATTGGAAAAATAAAAAACAACTATTATTACATTCAGATATTGTTGATGGAAAAATAGAAGGGGGGGATGTATTCTATAAAAAAATTAGTTGGAATTTTACAAAATTTTCTTACATCTTATTTGACTTCATCAGCCAATTTTAAACGATTTGCTTTGAACAATAAAAAAAAACGATTTTAAATTAGATTTGACTATCAATGATACTTAAAAGCTATTTCCCTTATTAGAATTGCCTGTTTTTACATATCAACAATTACACATTAGTTTGAAATACAACATTAAAAAATCAACTTTGTTTAAATGTACATTGTCCTTATTTGAATATTGGCGTTTGAACAATGGGAAATGTAATTTTGAATTTAGATAATGAAAAAGGATATGTAGAGCTAAATTTAAATGGAATCACATCATTCAAGCAAAAGGATAATAATAAATTTATCGTTTTTAGCTAATTGTAAAATACAAAATAATTCTATTTATTCTTTCATTGACTGGAAAAGTGATGGAGAAAGACAATATTCAGGTAGATTGAATATTATTACTAGTTTGGAATCACAAAAAATAAATCCAATGATATTTGTTCAATTATGCGCATCTAAATTGATTGTTAATGATTCTGTTTGGATTGTTACCTCTTGTAAATATCATTTATGATAGAGAAGTGAATAGGATTAGTATTAATCAGTTTATAGAAAAATGTAATGAACAAACTATTATAATAGATGGAGATATATCTGAATACAAAAATAATTTATTACATATTTCATTGTCAAAAAATAAATGTAGTTCATATCTTTAAATTATTACATACTGATGCAATTGATATTAGATGGATTGTTATTGGGGATATTACAATAAAGGATTTTTTTCACACTCGAAACCTAACTGTTAATTTGGATATCTATCAGTTTATTTTCAATAATGTTACCATGGGATATCTGAGATTATGTGGATAATGGGATGAAAATAAGCATAGGGTAAAGATGAAGGGGGGGATTGTTAATGGAATTAGTAGTTATATTGGTATAGATGGACTTATTTATCCAATGAAAAAAGAAGATTTCCATTATTTTTGATATACACTATGCAAAAATTGATTTTTTGCATAAATATTTAGATAGTCTATTATCCGATCTTTCTGGAGAAATAACTGGCAAAGTACTTTTGTTTTGTGATTTAAATAATTTGATGATTAAAGGAAATGCATGGGTAAGTAATGGAAAATTTAGAATCAAGTTCATTAATACTTGTTACACTTTTAATAATTGGGTAAAATTTACACCTTATGAAATATCTTTTCATAAAACGGAACTTTATGAAAAATACAAAATAAAGCAATTATTAATGCCTCTATTAAATACAATGCATTTAATAATTTCCATTTTACAACTGTTTTATCATGTAAAAATCTGTTGTTTTTTGATGTTCCTCTCAATTTTGATTCTTTATTTTATGGCATTATTTTTGCCAATGGGGCGGTCACACTAAGTGGTAATAAAGATTTTCTATCTATAAAGGTTTCGTTGCATAATAATGAAAATACGAATTTCACATTCGATTTTGAGAAAATACCCCACACTACTGATTATGATTTTGTCATTTTTTTTTAAAAAAAACATATTGAAGAAATTGAAATTGGTTAAGAAAAAAATATGACTAATTTTTCAAAACCTGAAATATATCTTAATCTGATAGCGGATATAAACAATAGTGCCACTTTAAAAGTAATAATTGACCATACGTTAGAAAATACAATAAGTTTAATTGGAAATGCTAGGGTACAGATTCAGTATGGTATAGGTGCTCCATTAAAAATATTTGGAAAGTATATAATAGAAAAAGACAAATATTATTTCAATCTGAACCATTTTTTTTAGAAATTTTGAAATTATAGAAGGCAGTTCTATACCTTTTAAAGGTAATCCTTTTTCCGCGGATATAGATGCTAAAGCATCTTATTCTATTTCAGAAGATATACGTGATTTAAATGTAAAAACAGGCAATAGAAATCTAAACATAAGAAATAAATTCCTGTTAATTGTATTTTTCTACTATCTGGTCAATTGAGGTCACCAGATATAAAATTTGATTTAGAATTTCCAAAAATAAATTCTGAATTAGAAAATGAAATAAAAAACTATATGCTTACTAACGATATAACTAATCAGAAGATACTATATTTACTTTTTTTAGGTCACTTTTATTTTTTTTCTGAAACTGTAAGAATAAATAACGACCTTTACTTTTTAACTTGTTCTTCTATTTCCTCTAAATTGTCCGATATTTTTGAGGAAATAAATAATAAATTTAGAATAGGGGATGAGGTTTCATCCTTCTGAATCAACAATGAGAAAGAGTACAGAAGTTGAATTACTCCTTTCTGGTACATTATTAAATAATCGCTTAATTATAAATAGTAATTTTAATTACTTGGATAATTCATTATATAATGCTTCATTAATTGGAGATTACGATATTGAACATAAACTTACAAAAAGTGAAAATATTCAAATCAAAGGTGTTAATCATTATCATCGTGACATAATATGAAGCCATACAAAGTCTTGAAATCTTTTTTCAGAAAGATTCCTAATAATTAAAATTGTTATAGTGAGAGAAGAATTAATTTCTGAGTCCCAGACAACTCAAAATGAGATATTTATACTTTTTCTATTCTGTTTTTTTGTTTACGTACAATTTTTAACAAAAAAGAAGAAATTATTCTTTGCAATGTTAAATGACTTATTCTCTGCAAGAGGTAGGCAAAGGATATTTTATAAAAAAAATGAGAATGAAATAGTCTGTAAAATTTTTTTATCTCTACAAACAGTTGTTCTATTTTCTCTTTTTATTTATTGTGTGATATCTCACTTATTTGTCTTAAACTTTAAAAATAGTTTTCAACTATTCCTAAATTTAGGAATTATTTCTTTGTTTATTATTGCCTATATTTTATATAAATTTCTGATCAATGTTTTGATAGGTTACATTTTTTTTCGAAAAAAAGATATCCAATTATGGAGTAACCATTTTTTTTCTACCATTTCATTATGTGGATTATGTTTATTTATTCCTGTTTTATTAATGTGTTTTATTAAAAACACTTATTATTTCTGTTTTTACTTTGTTTTAGGATGCTTTCTTTTTGCAGAAATATTAATTCTAAATAGATCTTATATACTTTTTTTTCGAAAAAAAAGTATTCTACATTACTTTATTTTGTACCTTTACACTCTGGTGAGCGTTCCTTTGTGTTTACTTATAGATATAACGATATGCTTTTTGAATAGTGAATAAAATAGTGTATAATATTTATTTATGACTTTGAAGATAAAAAAAGTTTTAGTTTCACAACCCAAGCCTGTAATAGAAAAATCTCCTTATTACGAGATAGCAAAAAAGTATAATTTACAAATTGATTTTACTCCACTCACTAAAACAGAGCCACTCTCTTTAAGAGAATTTAAAAAACAAAAGATAAATATAAAAGATTATACGGCTGTTATTTTTACGGCGAAAGCCGCAGTAGATCATTATTTTTATTTATGCAAGGAGTTGCGGATTCAAGTACCAGAATCATTAAAATACTTTTGTTTGAGGGAAACCATAGCCGTTTATTTGCAGAAATATATTATTTATCGAAAGCGTAAAATATTTTTTTCGAATTCAGCTACGTTGGAAAGCTTAGTGATTCTAGTTTGCAAAACTAGCAAAGAGAATTTTCTAATTCCTGCATCAAACATACATGGGAATGAATTGTTTCATTTGTTGAATGAGAAAAATATTGAATGTAATGTAGTGACTATGTATAGAACAATAAGTAATGATTTTGATAAAAATAAAAATTTTGATTACGATCTATTGTTATTCTTTTCTCCTGCAGGAATCGATTCTCTACTAAAAAATTTTCCTAATTTTAAACAAGGTGATATTGTAATAGGAGCATTTGGGGTAACAACTGCTCAAGCAGTTGAGCAAGCAGGATTACGTTTAGATATAAAAGCTCCTACTTCGAGCGTTCCTTCTATGGCTGCTGCTTTAGAAAATTATCTCAAACGATTAATTGAAATTACATAAGAGATAAATATTTTATATACTATTTATAGTGGATGATAATGTCATAGAGTTTATTTTTTTTTGATAGATTTAGATTTTTAAAGTAATTTTCCAGTCAGTAATATTACAGCTATTGAAAAATAAATAATCAAGCCGGTTACATCTACCAGTGTCGCTACAAAAGGGGCACTTGCGGTGGCAGGGTCGAGACCGTAACGTTTTAATATAAATGGAATCATGGATCCAGATAGTGTTCCCCATAAGACGACAAAAATTAGTGATATTGCAACGGATAACCCTATCCAAAGCCAGTACTCCCCATAATCGTAAATGCCAGTTTCTTGCCAAAGAAGTATACGAAAAAAGCCAATTAGTCCTAACACAGAACCTAAGAGCAAACCAGACAGTATCTCTTTTTTCATTACGTACCACCAATTTTTTAAGACTAATTCTTCTAAAGCCAATGAACGTATAATAAGACTGGCAGCTTGCGAACCTGAATTTCCTCCGCTTGAAATAATTAAAGGAACAAACAAGGCTAATACGACAGCCTTTGATATTTCCATATTAAAATAACTCATAGCACTTGCAGTTAGCATTTCGCTAAAAAAAAGAATAATAAGCCATCTTGCACGTTTTTTTACTAATTCGAAAAGGGAAGTCTTAGTATAAGACACATCAAGCTCTTGTGTACCTCCGAATTTTTGAAAATCTTCAGTATTTTCCTCTTCAGCAACATCCATTACATCGTCTATCGTAACAATTCCAAGTAATGTTCCATTAGTATCTGTTACTGGTAAAGCCACACGATCGTAATATTGGAATACTTGAATAGCCATTTCTTGATCATCGTAAGCATTTAGTGAAATGAAATGATTATCAGTCAAGTTTGCTATTGTTTCATTAGGTTGTGCTAATATAATTTCTTTTATTCGTATATCGTCTATGAGACGACGATGATCGTCAACAATATAAATAATATTGAGTGTTTCAGAGTCTTTTCCAAAGCGACGAATATGATCTAAAGCCTGCTGAGCAGTATAATTAGGTTTGATAGCCACGTATTCAGGAGTCATCAATCTTCCAATACTTTTTTCAGGGTACCCTAAAAGACGAGTTGCAATAGTACGTTCTTCCAAGGATAACATTTGAACTAGTCTCCAACTTATTTCACCTGGTAATTCTTCAAAAAGGGCTGTACGGTTATCTGGTTCAAGGTCATTAAGTAAATTAGTAATTTGATTATTATTATTAATAAGCCCCTTAATAATATCTTCTTTCTGTTCATGAGAGAGATGCTGAAAAGTTTTTTTAGCTAATTCTCTTGGTAAAAGACGGAAAAGGACGATTCCATCAGTCTCTTCCAAATTTTCTATTAATTTAGCTGTTTGAAACGACTCAAACTTGTTAAGTTCTTGTTTTAAATCTTTCCATTTTTTAAGTTTGATTAATTCGAGAAAATGTACCTTAATTTTTTCCATGTAAAACCCTCCTTACAAATTTAAGCTTCGTAAGGGGGATACGGTTCTTACTTAGCCATCAATACATTTGTTTTTATAACTTGGAATATCGTCCATAAATGGTTTAGAGTAAAAAAAATTGACAAGATTATACAAATATACTTGTATTCATATTACAATATAGACACTTATTTATTTTTTTAATAATTGAAATGTGTAATTATATTTTGATTGCTATTATTTTAAATTGGGAATTATTTGATTTTAAAAGCTGTAATTGAACTACTGAAATGTAATTACTCTGATTATTCATGGGACAGGATCATACCCATCTCTCCCCCAAGGGTGACAACGACAAATTCTTTTCAATATTAGCCAACCACCTTTGAAAATACCATATTTTTGAATAGCTATTATAGCATATTCAGAGCAAGTGGGAGCATATCTACAAGAAGAAAATAATAGTGGAGAAATGAATAAACGATAGATTTGAATGAATAGAAGTGCTACGAAGATACTTATTTTTTTTAGTTGTAGATTCATAATATTTTTTCTATTAAAGTATCTAAAGTTTTGTTTATTACTGTTTTTATTTGATCATATTTACACAATTTATCACTTGTATAAATAAAAGCGAGTAATATTCTTTTTTTTTTATAAAAAGATATTCCCAAAGCTTATTTTTAGTTAATCTATAGGATTCTCGTATTAGTCTTTTTATACGGTTTCGTTTAACAGCACATTTTAAATGTTTTTTCGGGACACTTATTAAAACAGAGATAGGCACTTTTCTTATTGTTTGCTTTTCTAAATAAACAATACGTAAAGGATAAATATTAAAAGAAGAACCTTGCTCAAATAGATGATTTATTTCTTTTTGCAAAAAAAGCCTCTCAGCTTTTATAAAAGTTTGTTTAAAATTTGGCATTATTTATCGTATGTGCATATAATAATTTATAACAGTATAAACAAAACTATAAATCAAAGACAACATACGAGTCCAGCAATTTACTGTAGATTAACAAAACCTTACTTATCTAAAAATATCACTTTATTCCCATTTTGAAGAGATAAAAGTAAAGAAAAAAACTTAGAACCTATTAATTCTGATTAATGATTTTGTTACTAATTTTTTAATTTTATGTTTTCTCAAAAAAATGAAAATACAAATTATTAATAAATCGAAACATCCTCTCCCATCTTATGTAACTTTAGGTTCTGCTGGGGTAGATTTACAGGTTAATATTGAAAAGTCAATCGTATTAGAAGCAGGAGAAAGAATATTAGTACCTACCGGACTATTCATTAAACTGCCTATAGGTTATGAAGCTCAAATTCGTCCCAGAAGTGGCCTCGCTATTAATCACGGTATTTCTTTAGTTAATTCTCCGGGGACAATTGATTCTGATTACCGTGGAGAAATAAAGGTAATAGTTATTAATCATTCTAAAAAACCTTTTACAATAATGGACGGAGATCGCATTTGTCAAATGGTAATAACTAAGTATGAGCGAGCAGAGTGGGATAAAGTAAAAGAATTGGATAAAACAATTCGTGGTGATGGTGGCTTTGGACATACTGGAATAAAATTCCTTTTATAAATGAAATAAAAATTATGGGGTAAAAGTTATTGATTAACTATATAATCATCGTGTTTTTTACGTTTTAGTATTATTGTTATTGTATACTTGTCTTTTTGCAGAAAAATTATCGTATGAAAATTGGCTTGAATTCAACTATTTTTTTAGATGCTATTTGTTTCAAACAAAAAAAATGAGAATACTCAAACTTTTAATGCTTTACAATATGTATTGAGAATTGATTCTATGTCTTCTGTTGTTTTATATGAATTATCTAGGTAGTATCTTTTTCAAAAAAAGGAAAACTCGCATTAAATATTTTGCAAAAAGTAATCTCTTACGTTCTAACTAATTTCGAATATAAATTAGAATTAGCTAAATTATATTCGAAGTTAGGAAATAACAACGAGGCTATTAATATATACACAAGGATTAATAAAAGATAATTTTCAAAATCTAGACTTATATTACTATATAAGCGGCTTATGTATTAAACAATATGATGTAGGTAAAATTATTAAAGTGTTAAACAAAATTGAAAATAATACTAGGAATAAATGAGAATATTTCTTTACAAGAAATTAATTTTTATAAATTGTGGGAGGAAAAAACAAGTATTAAAAGAGTTAAAACGTTTAGCAAAACAAATCCAACAGAAGTTAAATATCAAATTTTGTAGGTAATTTTTATTTGTATTGAGAATGAGATAGAAAAAAATTATCATTTTATAAAAAAGCTAAAATAATAGTTTCAGATACTCTGTATTACTTTATTGAGATGTATAATTACTATAAAACTAAAGGAGAAGAGGAAGCATCCATAAAAAAATAGAAAAGCCTTAAAAAATTGAATATTAGATTTAAAAATTAAATGGAAGTATTCTTTAAAAAAATATTAAAAATTTATACGTAAATAAAAAAGATGAGAAAATAGACAATACTCTGTTTGAAATTTTAATGAAATGGTATTCAAAAAAATAGAGAATTAAGTCGTATGTATGTTTTTTTGCTTTTACAAAACAAAAAAGAGGAAGCTAAATTTCAATTTTAAATTATTACTGAGTCTTTCCTCGAAGATTTTGAAGTATGGATTCAACTATTAAATATTATTTTGCAAGAGGGAAATTTTGATGAAATTATTTCTGTTTGTAAAAAAAAACCTTAGTTTACTTTCCTGATATGCCTGAATTGTACTTATGTAAAGGATTTTTTTATAAAAAAAGACGATAAAAATGCTGTGTATATTTATTTAAGAGAATTAAAAATAATTATCAACAGATAATACATTGCTTCTATTTACTTTTTGGTGCAAATAGGTGATTTGTATTATCAATTGGGATATAAAGAAAAATCCTTTGCTTTTACGAACAGACTCTCAAATGTAATAATAAAAATATTGCTGTATTGAATAATTATGCTTATTATCCTTCTTAGAAAAAATATTACAGAAATTCAGAATTAATTCCAATTAATTATTTTATTGTTTATTTGTTAGAAATAAGTAAACAAGTGCTGTCAGTTGCTTTGCTGTAAATAACCGATAGGGAATGCTATAGACAATAATCTTGTTATGGTACATTTTCTACCAATTTAAATTGAGAGTTGATAATTTATTAAAAAGAAATATCTATGGATGTACAATTAATGAGAGGAAGATATAAACCATTTATGTATCCGTTTGTATTTTGTTTATGTAATGTTGAAAGTTCATGAGGGAATAAATTTATACAAGGGAGTCCTATTACCAAGACTATTTTAATTTAGTATAAAAAAACTGATTTAGAGAGAAGTAGTTTATAAATATGATATAGTGTATATTTTTTTAGACTATACAAATTGTGTTTAAGCTATTGAACTAAATAAAAGAGCAAATCGCAATGCAAGTATACCTGTTAAGGATTTCCCTCTTTAATAAGAGATTTTTTCAATTTACAAGTTTAGGTTAGTACTTTTTTACTGAAAATTAAAGAATCTTGAACAAATAAAGACAAATTATATTGCAATAGACTATTTAATTTGATTAAGAATTATTAAAAATGAAGATTCAGTGTATTATTGTTTTATTGTTGTTTTGTTGTATTATTTCTATTCAATCAGCAAATAATATTAAAGAATTGGAAAAACAACGTAAAATGCTTTTTATTGATATAAAAAATGCAAATAAATTTTTAAGCGAGAATCAAAAATCAATTAAAAATGTACAACAAAAGGTAGATTTGATAGTCAAGCAAATAGATACGAGAGAACAATTAGTAAAAATTATAAAAAATGAAACAGGCGTTTTAGGAAAACAAATTCAGGAGAGAGAAATAAAAATTGCTCAATTGCGAGAAATTCTTCAATTGAAAAAAGAACGTTATGCAATTGCTATTCAAAAAATTTATCAGAAAAAAAATAACCAAGATCAACTATTTTTTATTTTGTCTGCGTATAATATTGCTCATTCTTTTCATAGTATATTATACTTGAAAGAATATAGTAAGTGGAGAAAGTCACAAGGAGAAGAAATTATTGTAAAGCATAATACAGTATTTTCTGAAAAGCGAATTTTAGAACATAGTATAAAGGGGAAAAAAAAATTAGTAAACGTAAAAAGAAATGAAGAAGAAAAATTACAGATACAAAAAGAGACTAAAGAAATTGAGATAAAAAATTTAAAGAAAAATACAAAAAAAATCCAGTCTGAAATAGATAGAAAGAGAATTCAAGCTAAAGTACTAGATAGAGAAATTGCAAAAATCATCAAAGAAGAGATTGCTGCTGTAAAACAAACATCAGTCAAAGTTAATGTTAAGAGAAAAAATGAAACTATTGGTAATTATCTAATGACAAGGGATGAACAGGTGTTATCTGCTGATTTTTCTAAAAATAAGGGAAAACTTCCTTTTCCTATTAGAGGAAATTACCGTATTATTAGTAGATTCGGACAACAACAGTACAGCAATATGGAAAATATTCTTTATAACAGTAATGGAATAGATATTAAAACGGTACAAGATAATACAGCTAGAGCTGTTTTTGATGGAATAGTTACACGAATCTTTATTTTGCCAGGATATCAGACGTCTGTTATTGTTAGGCATGGTAATTATTTGACTCTTTATTCTTGTCTAGAACAAGTCTTTGTTAGAAAGGGAGAAAAAATAAAAAGTAGGCAAATTATTGGAAAAATATATACTGATAGAGAAAAAGAGAATTCGACAGTTTTGCATTTTGAACTTTGGAAAGAACAAATGAAGCTTAATCCAGAAATATGGCTATACCAATGATATTTTAGATTAGAAAGTAAATAATAAAGCTGAAGTACAGCTTGCCTTCTATTCGGAATAAGTAAGACTCAAACACTACTTTTCTGACACATAAAAATTAGAATTTTTATGTGTCACCTACGAACAACGAAATTTATTAGAAAAAGAAACGCTTAAAAAAATATAATTTGAGGTTCCTTTTAAAATTTCAAACATGACTATTATTAGAAAATTATCTAATTTCTTTAGATAGGAGTATGTTTGTAATTACTTTTTATTAGCTATTGTCTTCTTTTGTTGGAAGGAGGAGGAGTGAGGGAGATGGGAGAAACACAACATTCTAATTAATTGTATGGTTGTATATTCTTGGGTATAGTAAATTTTTGATTGTAGGAATGTTTTTATTTGTTCTGCGAATATCACATAAATTTCATATAGTAATTTGTTTTTACCGTTTTTGTCTTCTGATTTGAATTAAAAGCTGAAACGTGAATATTTTAGAAAAAATTAGGTGTGTTAGAAATTATCAAAATAAAGGACTAAAAATTTCTCCAATGTACTCTTTAATTTAATTAAGAAATAGTCAATTTATTTAAGTTTAGTCTATTTTATGATTATTTCCTCTCTTTTTCATCGATTCCACAATAACTGTAGAATCGAAATACTGGAATTACATAGCTTTTTGAAAAGATTGTATCTGTTATGACTTGAGCTATGATAAAATCAGTAAACCAAATTTCCATTTATTTAAAAGCAATATTTTGATTTTCTAGTTAATAGATTCCGTGAAATAAAATAATATTGTTTGCAAAAAATATTTTAGTAATATTGTGTTGGAAAATATTTTTTTATTTCAAACTAATTCGTAATAATAGGTTAGGAAAAAATGATTAACAATATATCTATGCCAATCATTTTTTAATAGTTGTTTACGGTATTGATATTTTTCATACTTAGATATTTTTTAATCGGAATAGAATAGTGCTATCTGTATAATTGCTTAAATGATTAGAATGTTTTGTTCTTTATATGTAAAAATAGAATCTTTTTTCTGAATTTTTGTAAAAGTTGCTAGACTATGACAAATAGTCATAGTCTAGGTTTTTTTTAAAATGGAACAAAAATTGTAATCTAGCTCTTTGATAGTTAAAGATGTATAACTAAAAAATAGGAGGGAAAAAAATGTTACCGATTAGAACAGCACAGGCATGGTTACCTGAAATTTTGTTAAACGATTGGTTTAACGACAGTATGTATGGTCAACGGACTATAACTTCTCCAGCATTGAATATTTTGGAAAAAGAAAATGGGTTTCGTGTAGAATTAGCTGCACCTGGAATGGTAAAGGAAGACATTAAAGTTGACATAAGTAAAGAGAATCAATTAGTCATTTCGGTTGAAAAAAAAACTGAATCTGAGGAAAAGCAAGAACGTTATTTACGTAAAGAATTTGGCTATACCCAATTCGTAAAAACGCTTACTTTACCTGATGACATAGATAAGGAGTCTATTGTCGCGTCATATGAAAATGGTATTTTGGCTATCGAAATTCCTAGAAAAGTAAAATATGTTGCCGAAGAAACGAAATCGATTTCTATTTCTTAGAAAGAATCAATAGTTCGGTTATTTAAAACGCTGTAGTTATTTTGCAGCGTTTTTGTTTAATTATTCAAAAGTTTAAAAACATTTTTTTGATTTGTATAAATTTTTGAAAATTTAATAGAGAAAGAGACAACTTAATTGTTGCTTTGAATGATTTTGTAATAGAATAAATTATATTGTGAGGTGTTTTTGTGACAAAGTTACGTATTGTACTTGTAACTTTGTCATAAAAAATTGAGAATTCAGAATATTTGTATTAAAATTCAAATAGAATTGGCTAGAGAGGTTATAATTAATGATTAAGGATTAAGAAAAATTTCTACTTTGAATTTCTTCTTATTATTCTATGATGAAGGTTCTCCAAGCTTATTTATTGAAGGAATGAAAATGAAAAAGGTATTGCAAAAAGATCTTGTGATTGTAGAATCTCCATCTAAAGCTAAAACTATTAGTAATTTTTTGGGTAATAACTACCAAGTTTTGTCTAGTTATGGACATATTCGGGACTTAAAAAATAAGGGATTAAGTGTAGATATACATAACGATTTTAAGCCTGAATATGTTATTTCTCCAGATAAAGTTGAAATAGTTAAGCAGTTGAAAGAAGCAACGGAAGGAGTGGAAACTGTGTGGCTTGCATCAGATGAAGACAGAGAGGGGGAAGCGATAGCATGGCATTTGTATATTGCATTGGAATTGCAAGAAAAAAAAATAAAACGAATTGTTTTTAATGAAATTACTAAAAATGCAATTTTAAATGCAATAAAACATCCTCGTGATATTAATTCTTGTTTAGTAGAGGCTCAGCAAGCTAGGCGTGTTTTAGATAGAATTGTTGGGTTCGAATTGTCTCCTATTTTGTGGAAAAAAATTCTTCCTTTTTTATCAGCAGGCAGAGTTCAATCAGTTGCTGTAAGATTAGTTGTTGAAAGAGAGAGGGAAATTAATAACTTCATTTCAGAATCTTTTTTTCGTATTCGGGCATTGTTTCTTTTGCCTGATGGTGAAACAATTGTTCAATCAGAAGTAAAAAATAGATGTTTTAAAACAGAAAAAGAGGCGAAAACGTTTTTAGAAAGTCTTAAAGATGCAATTTTTACTATAGAAAATATCAATACGTGTTCAAGTACAAAATTACCAGCTCCTCCTTTCACTACTTCTACTTTACAACAAGAAGCTTCTCGAAAAGCAGGATTTAGTGTTTCACAAACAATGTTTGTTGCTCAGAAATTATATGAATCTGGATTAATTACTTATATGCGTACCGATTCTTTAAATATTTCCTGTCTGGCATTAAATGCTATTCATAAAGAAATAATCGATAAATTTGGAAGTAAATATTTAAAAAGTCGTCAATACCACACTAAGATAAAAGGAGCACAAGAAGCACATGAAGCTATTCGTCCTACTTATATAAGAACTCGAACAATTAAGGGAACTGTACAAGAACAACGATTGTACCAATTAATATGGGAAAGAACTATTGCTTCCCAAATGGAAGATGCTGAACTGGAGAGAACAATAGTAACCATAGGTATTAGTAATAATCTGACAGACAAATTTCATTTGCAAGGTGAAATTATCAAATTTGACGGTTTTCTTAGAGTATATACCGATGGTACTGAAGATAAAAATATAAAGACTGTTCTTCCTTCTGTGCAATTGAATGAAATATTAAATCTAACTGAAGTATCATCATATGAATATCTTACTCAACGGCCACCTCGATATACAGAGGCAAGTTTAGTTCGTAAACTGGAAAAATTAGGGATTGGTCGCCCTTCTACCTATGCTCCTATTATTTCTACTATTCAGCAACGAGGGTATGTAATTAAAGGGAACAAAGAGGGAAAGAAAAAATCGTTAATTATACTTACACTGAAAAATAAAACTATTTCTAAACAGATAAAAATAGAAATGGTAGGTACAGACAAAAATAAACTAATTCCTTCTGATTCTGGAATTGTTGTTAACGATTTCCTTATTAAACACTTTTCGTTTGTTTTAGAATACAATTTTACTGCTGATTTGGAAAAAGAATTTGACAGAATAGCAGAAGGACAACTTAAATGGGCAGAACCGCTACATAAATTCTATAATTTATTTCATCCAATAGTAGAAAAAGTATCCTCTATTCAAACAGAACGTAGAGTAGGGGAGCGAATATTAGGTACAGACAAAAATGGAAAACTTGTTTCAGTTAAGATTGGACGTTTTGGTTCTTTTGTACAAATCGGTTCAGATAAAGAAAATTCTCAATTTTCTTCACTTATTCGAGGGCAATCTATAGAAGATATTACTATAGAAGAAGCACTTGTTTTATTTGAGTTACCTCGTACAGTAGGAATGATTGAGAATAAAACCGTAATAGCGGCAATTGGACGTTTTGGAGCATATCTTAGGTTTGACAATATATTTACTTCTATCCCAAAAGAATATAGTCCATATAGTATTACTATAGAGGAAGCTGAAAAACTAATCAAAGAGAAAAAAATACAAAATGCAAATAAAATTATTAAATCTTTTTCTGAGGATAATGATTTAAAAATATTAATTGGACGTTTTGGAGCATATATTGCATATAAAAAGAATAATTACAAGATTCCAAAAAAAAATGTTCCTGAAATAATCTCCTATGATGATGCAATGAAAATAATTAAAGAAAATACGAAACGAAAAAAGAAATCCTTGTTTTCTAAGCAGAAAACAAGGATTATAACATAAGTAAGGAATAACGAATGGAATCTTTAGTAACTCTTCATTTTAAAGGAATTATCCTTGGATTGTTTACATTTATTATTATTGGATTGTTTCATTTACTAGTAATAAAAATCGAATACTATTGTGGAACTAAATTTTGGCCTATATTTTTAGGAGTAAGTATTGTGAATATTATTGCATCTATTATTATATCCAATCTTTTTATATCTGCTCTATGTGGTATACTGGCATTTGCTTCATTTTGGAGTATCTTTGAAATTTTTCAACAAGTCAAACGTGTTAAAAAGGGTTGGTTCCCAAAAAATCTAAAACGAAAAAACTAATTTTTACAACCGTGTATGTTGTTATGTTTACTGCTAAAATATGGCACTGGATGAATGTTTTTCTGAGGATTTTGAATAAAACTCATTTTTTTTGAAAAAGTAAAGTTAAGAATATTTTAACTGTAAAAATGATTTTTAGAGGAATAAGATTTATTAAAATAAACAATAAATACTCGGTCTATATAGAAGATAAAAATACCCTA
Organism: Azobacteroides sp. (SeqCode); assembly: GCF_055395615.1. Classification (NCBI taxonomy): domain Bacteria; kingdom Pseudomonadati; phylum Bacteroidota; class Bacteroidia; order Bacteroidales; genus Azobacteroides (SeqCode); species Azobacteroides sp. (SeqCode). The sequence goes on from NZ_AP014701.1 coordinate 581,906, forward strand.
ATTCCAATATTAGTATAAATTAAAATTCTCAGAAGTACTTGTATATAAAAGAAATTTTGTTGGTTTTGATATTCTAATTTAGAATTCGTTATATACATAATTATAAAATAATTTGGCTAATAAATTTATACGAATTTGTAAGTATAAAGCGTTTGAACTTACTAATAAATAAACGCTTTAGGTCTGTTTTTTTGAATTTTGGATAAATTACTAAAAATATAATGATGATTTTGTTAGAAGAGAAATGCTTTAATTTGTGAGAAGGTAGATACGAATTTTTAATTTTTCAAGGGATAAAAATTAGTAACAAATACTAGTATGTGTCTCTTAAAAAGTAAAATTACAAGAAAGATAAAAGATATCTGTTTGTAATTTAATTCTTCCATTGTTTTAGTTGTTTTTCGTAGAGTATAGGGTCACATAAAAGATAAAATAAATGCAGTTGCTACCATACTGAAAGATTTGGATATCTAAATTAATTGTTAGATGAAAAATCTTATTGAAGTTCTCATTATTTCGATAAAAAGACAAAATAATGATTTAAAGATGGAATTGGGAGAGTTTTTTCCTGTAAAAATGCAGGTTATCCTACGTTAGACCCAAACTTACAAAAAACAAAACAAAGTTTTTTTTAAAAAAAATCAAATAATTGACACCCCAATTTATCAATTGTGTAGTTTGGATAAAACTAGGTTATATTTGTTGAGATTTTCTGAATCCATTCATTCTATTGGTTAAGAATTATAATATGTTAAGCATAAATTTGTTTGATTAACTGTTGATGTAGTAATTTTTTTTGGCTTTATTTATTTAGTTTCCATTCGAACCCGTCTTTTACATCTTTAATTTCGAATCCTAAAGCCATCAACTCATCACGAATTTTATCAGCAGCGATCCAATTTTTATCTTTTTTAGCTTGTATTCGCATTTGTAATAATAAATTTACTGCTCCTGCAAAGGAATTATAAGAAGTATTCTTGTCTTTTGATTCCTCTTTAATTCCTAACAAATTAAATAAAAATAATTGAAAAAAATCTTTTAATTGTTGGATATTTTTTTCAGTCAATTGTATTTGTTTTGCCAATGCCAAATTAATTATTCGAGTGGCTTCAAAAAGATAAGAAATAACAATTGGTGTATTTAAATCATCATTCATTGCTTCAATTCCTTTTTCTTTTAATTCATTGATATTGATAGTAGAATTTATTGTTCGAGTTGTCACTGTTAGTTGTTTAAGATTTCTATTGGCTTCCAAAAGTCTGAAAAGACCTTTTTCAGATGCTTGTAGAGCTTCATTACTAAAATTAATTATACTTCTATAATGTGCTTGTAAAATAAAAAAACGAATTGTCATAGGAGTATACGATTTAGTTAATAAAGGATGATTTCCAAGAAAAAATTCTTCTAAATTTATAAAATTACCTAACGATTTTCCCATTTTTTGTCCATTAATAGTAACCATATTGTTATGAATCCAATATTTTACTCCTTCATGTCCAGTAGATGCTATGCTTTGTGCAATCTCACATTCATGATGTGGAAAAATTAAATCTATACCTCCACCATGAATATCAAATAAATTACCCAAATATTTTCTACTCATAGCTGTACATTCTAAATGCCATCCAGGGAATCCTTTTCCCCATGGACTTATCCATTGCATAATATGTTGAGATGAAGCTTTTTTCCATAGTGCAAAATCTGTCGGATTACGTTTTTCTTTTTGGAATTCTAATTTACACGTAGTGTTTAGTATATCTTTTATATTTCTACCAGATAATTTACCATAATTATATTTTTTATTATATTTTTCTACATCAAAATAAACAGAACCTTTACTTTCGTAAGCATAGCCTTTACTTATAATCTCTTTTACTAACTGTATCTGCTCAATAATATGACCGCTGGCATGGGGTTCTATACTTGGAGGTAATATATTTAAAGAATTCATTGTCTTATGATAAAGATTGAGATAGTATTGCACTACTTCCATTGGTTCTAAATTTTCCAATTGAGCTTTTTTTTCTATTTTGTCTTCTCCAAAATCAAAATTAGTTGTTAAATGTCCGACGTCTGTGATGTTACGAACATACCGTACTTTGTAACCTAAATACGTTAAATAGCGGAATAGAATATCAAAAGTAATTGCTGGACGAGCATGTCCAAGATGTGCTTCTCCGTATACTGTTGGCCCACAAACATAGAGTCCAACACGTTTGAGACATAGTGATTGAAATAATTCTTTCCTTCTTGTCAGTGTATTATAAATAGATAACCGATGCACCATAATAGTCTTTTTGAAATAAAATATAAATACAAATACAATCACAAAGATAAAGAGTAAAATAATATTGGTATAAATAAAGAAGGATTATATTTTTAGTAAAAAAACAACATATTTGAGGAAAAAGATGAAAACAATTACAGTTTAATAGGTTAAAAAAATAATTAATTGTACTAATTGATATAATTAATTATTTTAATATTGGATATTATCTATTGCGAATAAAAGTAATAATAATGGAAACAAAAATATGTAGAGAAATATTTAGGAAGTATCTAAAAATTTTTGTCCATTATTTTAATTTTTAGATAAAAAATCTTTCGTAGCTTAATTATGTCAGGATTTTTTTTATTTTTATTTTGGGTTCATTAGTACCTATTATTTAGGTACTAATGAGTATAGAAAATCTTTATATCTAATATTAGTGGAAATTTGTGATAATCAAGAATGAGACTGAATAATTCCATTTCGATAATTTTTTTATTAAAAGTGGAAAAAAAATGCTTACACCGGCTCTTTTTTATATAATCCGGATGATAGGTTTTTCATTAATTAAATACGACTCTGAAAGAACGGTTCTGAGTAATAGAATTGCGTAAGTAATGCCGTTGTGTAAAACGCTTATCTTTTAACATTTTAATTCGGTTTATCTAGATAAAAATGTAAAAAAAGAATGAATAAAATATTTGATTCGATACTTCATTGATTTAGTACTAAAGAATTGTTTAAATACGTATTGGATACGTTTAAACTATATATATGTAAGATGGATGAATATTATAGAGATTAAAACTACTACTTCTACCAATCTTTTCCTTAAAGACTTATTAAATAAACAACATTTGAAAGAATGGACGATTATTTTTGCAAAAGAACAAACTTCTGGACGCGGACAAATAGGAAATTATTGGGAATCCGAACCAAACAAAAATATTACTTGTAGTATTCTTTTATATACTCATTTTTTATCGATTAAGCAACGTTTCCTGCTTTCCGAGGTTATTTCTATTGCCATTAAAGATGTATTAGATAGATATGTAAAACGAGGGGTTGCAATTAAATGGCCTAATGATATTTACTTTGAAAAAAGAAAACTAGCTGGAATATTGATTGAAAATGAACTGATGAATCAGAAATTTTCCAAATCTATTGTTGGTATTGGATTGAATGTCAATCAACAAATGTTTAAAAGCAATGCCCCAAATCCAGTTTCTTTGAAAGAAATAATAGGTTTAGAAATAGATACTAATATATTATTAAAGCAAATTGTATATCAAATCCAATATTGGTATAAAAAACTAAAATCTGGCCGAAATAAATTGATTTCAAAGAAATATCATAATTCACTTTATTCTAAAGAAGAATTTAATTTTTATAGAGATAAAAACGAAACTTTCCAAGCAAAAATACGATTGGTTACTGAAGAAGGGCTACTTTGTTTAGTAACAAGGACAAAAGAAGAACGTCATTATTCTTTCAAAGAAATTTCTTTATTGTTGTAAACAAAACTTTTTCAACTATTCCTTATAGGAACTCTGGTAATTGATAATTTTTTGTATAAAATACTCGTGAATTCTTGTATCTTCAGTGAGTTCTGGATGAAAAGCAGCAGCAAGAAAATTATTTTGTTCGGCGAAAAGTATTTTGTTTTCATAGCTTAGTAATATACGAACTTCTTTACCTACTTTGTCTATGTATGGGGCACGAATAAATATTGTATGGTAAGGGGTGCTTCCTAATATTGGTATTGACATTTCTGTCTCAAAACTAGCCAATTGTCTTCCAAAAGCATTTCGTTTCACATAAATGTCCATCAATCCTAAACAATGTTGTTCATTCCCTATAATATATTTAGACAGTAAAATTAATCCTGTACAGGTTCCAAAGATTGGCATTTTTTTACGCCCCAACTCAATAATTGGAGATAAAAGTCCACATTTTACCAATAGCCTACTAATCGCCGTACTTTCTCCTCCTGGAAGAATTAACCCATTTATTTCTGATAAATCTTGCGGAGATAATACCTCTATTGTTTCACATCCCAACCTATGTAAAGCCTTGCAATGTTCTCTTACTGCACCTTGTAAGGCTAAAATTCCTATTTTCATTGCTTTACCACCCGCGTTCTGCTAATCTATTTTTATTATCTATTTGAGTAATGCTTTGTCCAACCATTGCATTACCTAATCCTTTGGATATTTCAGAAAGAAGATAAGCATCTTTGTAATGAGCTACTGCTTCTACAATAGCCTTGGCTCGTTTAGTAGGATTATCAGACTTAAATATGCCTGAACCAACAAATACCCCGTTGCATCCTAATTCCATCATTAAAGCAGCATCTGCCGGAGTAGCAATTCCTCCAGCAGCAAAATTAACAACAGGAAGACGTTCTAACTTTTTTACTTGTAATATTAATTCATATGGTGCCCCAAATTCTTTGGAAATTGTCATCAACTCCATTGATGTAGCACTAATTACTCGCCGAATGTCTTCATTTACTTTTCGTATATGATGGACAGCTTCAACTATATCACCTGTACCAGCTTCACCTTTAGTACGTATCATTGCTGCTCCTTCACCAATACGTCTCAATGCTTCACCTAAATTACGAGCTCCACATACAAAAGGTACTTTGAAGGTACTTTTTAAAATATGATAGGTATCATCTGCGGGAGTTAATACTTCACTTTCATCGATAAAATCGATGTTTAACGCTTCTAATATACGTGCTTCTATAATATGTCCGATACGAACTTTTGCCATAATTGGTATAGATACCGCCTGTTGAATGCTAATAATCATTTCCGGATCAGACATACGCGCTACACCTCCTTGGGAACGAATATCAGAAGGTACACGCTCCAATGCCATAACTGCTACAGCTCCTGCTTCTTCTGCAATTTTTGCTTGTTCTGGATTAATAACATCCATAACCACCCCACCTTTTAGCATTTCTGCCAACCCAGTTTTCACTGTAAATGTTCCTGTTTCTTTTTTTATGTTTATCATCTTTCCTATTTGATTGTTAAGTAACATGTTTGCAATATTAATTATACAAATTAATATTTTTTTTAAAAAAAATATTATGTGTGTGCCAAATATAAAAAATGTAAATATAAAAAATCTTTATATTTGTGCGAATTAGTTGTTGATTTTAGGTAGCACGTTATGTCTAATATACTTATCATTGGAGCAGGAGGAGTAGGAACTGTTATCGCACACAAGATAACTCAAAATCGTGATTTTTTTAAAAAAGTGATGCTTGCTAGCCGTACTTTTTCAAAAGTTAAAATTATTAGTGATACTATTAGTGCAAAATATAAAAATTATAAAATACAAACATCTCAGATAGATGCTGATAATGTTTCTGAATTAGTAACTCTTTTTAAAAAATTTCAGCCAGAATTGGTGATTAATGCAGCTCTTCCTTATCAAGATTTGACTATTATGGATGCTTGCCTCGCTTGTGGAGTGAATTATTTAGATACTGCTAATTATGAACCGAAAAACGAAGTTAAATTTGAATACAAATGGCAATGGGCTTATCAAGATAAATTTAAACAAGCTGGATTGACTGCCATATTAGGTTGTGGGTTTGACCCTGGGGCAACGAATGTATTTACGGCCTATGCAGCTAAACATCATTTTGATGAAGTCCATTACTTGGATATTGTTGATTGTAATGCTGGAACTCATGGGAAAGCGTTTGCTACAAATTTTAATTTCGAAATCAATGTACGTGAAATTACTCAAAAAGGGAAGTATTGGGAAAATGGGAAATGGATTGTTACTGAACCATATAAGATTCATAGAATGTTAAACTACCCAAGTATAGGACAAAGAGAATCTTATATTATTTATCATGAAGAATTGGAATCATTAGTAAAACATTTTCCAACTCTTAAGAGGGCTCGTTTTTGGATGAATTTTGAAAAAAAATATCTCACCTATTTGGAAGTCATTCAAAATATAGGGATGACGCGTATAAAACCAATTCTATACAATGGTCTAGAGATTGTTCCTATCCAATTTTTGAAAGCTATATTACCTGATCCTAGTCTATTAGGAAAAAATTATAAAGGTGAAACAAGTATTGGTTGCCGAATACAAGGATTGGATAAAAAGGGGAAAGAACAAGTTTATTATGTTTATAATAATTGTTTACACCAAAATGCATATAAGGAAACGGGGATGCAAGCTATAAGTTATACCACCGGTGTTTCAGCATTTATTGGAGCTAGTTTATTTATAAAAAATATTTGGCGAAAGCCAGGTGTATTTAATGTAGAGGAATTTGATCCAGATCCATTTATGGAACAGCTTCCTAAACAAGGACTCATTTGGGATGAAACATTTAATGATGATCTTGGGTTTAGTTAGATATATTAGATATAATAATTAAATATTGTATATTTATACTGCTGATCATTCAATTAATATTCATAAAATTTTTTGAAAGAAGATTTTATTTTCGTACTTTGTATCCGTAAAGGTTGAAAATTTTACTTTATTAAATACATATTTGTGTGGAAGATTTGACAGATTTCAGTTTTATTAATTTATGGCAAAAGTAACTGTAGTTGGTTCGGGGAACGTAGGTGCTACGTGTGCAAATGTACTTGTATCTAATAAAATTGCTTCTGAGGTAGTTATGCTTGATACAAAAGAAGGCGTAGCTGAAGGCAAAGCGATTGATATTTCACAAACAGCACAAACATTAGGGTTCGAAACTAATGTAGTAGGTACAACAAACGATTATGAAATGACAGCAGAGTCAAATGTTATCATTATTACTTCAGGTTTGCCTCGTAAGCCTGGTATGACTCGTGAAGAATTGATAGGTACAAATGCGAATATTGTAAAAAGTGTTGTTTCTCAATGTTTAGTTTATTCTCCAAATGCTGTGTTTGTCATTATTTCTAACCCAATGGATACGATGACTTATCTTACTTTGAAATCTACTGGCCTTCCAAAAAATAGAGTGATAGGTATGGGAGGAGTTTTAGATAGTTCTCGTTTTAAATATTATTTGAAAGTTGCTTTAAAAGTTAATCCATCTCAAATAGAGGGAATGGTTATTGGGGGACATGGGGACACAACAATGATACCTTTGAAGCGTTTAGCAACTTATAATGGAATTCCAGTTACTAAATTATTGCCTGTTGATATTTTGAATAAAGTAGTTATAGATACAATGGTTGGAGGTGCTACGTTGACTGGCTTATTAGGAACTTCAGCTTGGTATGCTCCGGGAGCTGCTGGGGCATATGTAGTAGAATCTATAATAAAGGATTATAAGAGAATAATTCCTTCGTGTGTTTATTTAGAGGGAGAATATGAACAAAGAGATATTTGTATTGGTGTTCCTGCCGTGATTGGTCGTATTGGCATCGAAGAAATAACAAATATTGAACTGAATGTAGAAGAGAAAATCTTATTTGAAAAGAGTTCAGAAGCTATTCGGAGAACAAATAGTATATTGAAAAAAATAAAGGTGCTGTAATGCCAATTTATTCATACAAATTATAGGAATAAGTGATGCAAAGTAATATTTCTGATAAAGGGAGGAAAAATGAAATACGTATGGAAAATGTTGTTTTTTCCAGAGTAATCCCTGCTGGCAAACGAATTTATTATTTAGATGTGAGACAAACTCGTAGAGGGAATATGTTTCTTACGTTGACAGAAAGCAAAAAAATTATAGAAAATACTGAAGCCAATATTTTTCATTTTGAAAAGCAAAAATTGTTTCTATATCAGGAAGATTTCAATAAATTTATGGAAGGTCTTGATGAGACGATTTCTTTTATTAGAAAAAAAGAACGTGAGAGATATATGTCCTCCTCTTCTAACTGTGAAATAAAATGAGAGTCTGCATTTATTTATATGTAAGGATTTTAATGAATAAAAATGGTTAGTTTTGGAACTAAAAAGTGGAGGAAAAATTTAGCATGAGATTATGAGTTACTTGCGTTATTTCAACGCAAGTGCTATTTGTTTTATATTATATATATAAATAATGAGAATGTTACTATAAGTACATTTTTGGGTTTTGGTACGTACTTGATAAGTTTCAGTATTTATGGTAATCATAGTTCTATTATTTTTTCTATAAAATAGGAAATTTTGATAATAGGGATGTGAGTATATTAAAGAGTAGAGATGTAAAAAGAAAATAAAGCTAGTAAGAACTGATTGTAGAATTATTAATTAGGATATCTGCTATCCCTCCTATTTTTAGTTCTATGTTAAGCATAAATGAAAAAATATGTATGTAGTTTAATTTGTTGAACTGACTTGTTCTTAGTCATTTAATAAAAAAGAGCACTTGTATTGAAAGGGTCATTTTATTATTGGTTTTAACTATTAAATTTTGGTAAAATTAGTTACCTCACGAGCGTTTGAGTTAAGGCTACTATATCATATAGTAGCTTTTTATAAAAAGCTATAAAAAAAATAAGATCTTGTTTTGTAAAAATATTATTTATATTTGTCTTGTAATGGGGGTTAGTTAATTAACATGTAGTAACAGCTAAATTTCAAATAAGATGAAAACAAAATGGATCTGTGTGGTTTGTGGTTATGTTCATGAGGGAGAAGAGGCTCCAGATTTTTGCCCACAGTGTAGACAGCCTCAAAGTAAGTTTAAGAAGAAGATGGAAGAGACTCAAAGAGTACTTCAGTTTGCAGATGAACATCGTTTAGCTATTGCCAACGGTGTAAACAGTGAAATTTCGAATGGATTGAAAGCTCATTTTACAGGAGAATGTACTGAAGTAGGTATGTATTTAGCAATGAGTCGACAAGCTGACCGTGAAGGTTTCCCAGAAATTGCAGAGGCATACAAACGTATTGCTTGGGAAGAAGCTGAACATGCTGCAAAGTTTGCGGAATTGCTAGGAGAGGTAGTTTGGGATACAAAAACTAATCTAAAAAAACGAATGGAAGCTGAAGTTGGTGCGTGTACAGACAAAAAACGTATTGCTACTTTAGCTAAACAACATGATGCGGACGCTATTCATGATACTGTCCATGAAATGGCAAGAGATGAAGCTCGTCATGGACAAGTATTTGAGGGTTTATATCATCGTTTTTTTTGTTAAAAACTGGAGTGAAATTTATTAGAAAGTCTGAGATAATTTCTCAGACTTTCTAATAGTTATAATCATGTACATTATATGAGAGGGTGTTGTTGCGTACTGGGAGTATTTTTGTTCTTTTTACTATTCTTTGATTCATCATTATCCCAAGAATATAATCAAGATTATATAGATTATATAGATGCTTATCATACTATAGCGGTTAAACTAATGCACAAATGTAAAATTCCGGCAAGTATTGTTCTAGCTCAAGGATTATTGGAAAGTGGAGCTGGAAAAAGTCAATTGGTTAAAGAAACCAACAATCACTTTGGAATTAAATGCAACTTAGATTGGATGGGAGAGTATTATTATTATTCAGACGATGAACCGAATGAATGTTTTAGAAAATATAAAACAACTGAAGATTCATTTGAAGATTATTCGTCTTTTTTACATAGAGAACGTTATTCTTCGTTGTTTATGATATCTATAAAAGACTATGATAGCTGGGCAAAAGGATTAAAGAAATGTGGTTATGCTACAGATAAGCTTTATGCTACAAAATTGATAAAACTGATAGAAGATTATAAACTTTACCAATTTGACGAAGATGAAAAAGATACAGAAACAGATTATAATGCAAATAAATAAATCTTTTAATTATTTATCCCTAGAAGGGAATACTTTTTTGTTTTTATAGTAGTATATAGAAAATTACTCTAAACAGAGTAAAAATGCAGTAGATTGCTGTTTTTGTAATAAAAACTTGTGAAGTTAAAGATAATTGTATGTTATGTTAGATACAAAGTATATTTTTATTACAGGGGGTGTAGTTTCGTCCTTAGGTAAAGGAATTATTGCGGCATCAATAGGCAAGCTTTTACAAGGAAGAGGATACAAAGTTACGATACAAAAATTTGATCCGTATATTAATATTGACCCTGGAACACTTAATCCTTATGAACACGGTGAATGTTACGTAACCAGCGATGGTTGTGAGACAGATTTAGATTTAGGACATTACGAACGTTTTTTAAATATACCAACAAGCAAAGCAAATAATGTTACTGCAGGTCGTATTTATCAAAATGTAATAAATAAAGAAAGGAAAGGCGATTTTTTAGGTAAAACTGTTCAAGTTGTTCCACACATTACGGATGAAATAAAGCGTAATGTTTTGATATTAGGGGAAACAGGAGAATATGATTTCCTGATTACAGAAATTGGGGGAACAGTAGGAGATATTGAATCTCTACCATTTATAGAGAGTGTTCGTCAATTAATATGGAAATTAGGGAAGAATTGTTTATGTATTCATTTGACTTATGTACCCTACATCGCCGCATCTAAAGAATTAAAAACAAAACCAACTCAACATTCTGTCAAATTACTTCAAGAACAGGGGATTCAACCAAATATCTTGGTACTTCGTACTGAAAAAAGATTAGATAAGAATATTTGTCGTAAAGTGGCCTTGTTTTGTAATGTAGATGAAAATGCCGTTATTCAGTCATATGATGTTAATAGTATTTACGAAGTTCCAGTTATTTTAGTAAAACAAGGATTGGATAAAATTATTCTTCAAAAAATGGAAATGTTAGATGAAGGGGAATCAGATTTAGCACTTTGGATGAATTTCATTGAAAATATGAAATCGGTAGAGAAAACCGTAACAATAGGAGTCGTAGGAAAATATGTTGAACTACCTGATGCTTACAAATCTATCAATGAGTCTTTATTTCAAGCAGCTACTTATAATGAGCACAAATTAGATTTGCATCTTATCAGCTCTGAAAAAATTAATGATAGTAATGTAAGTGAACAATTATCAGATACGGATGGTATAGTAGTTGCTCCTGGGTTTGGCCAACGTGGAATTGAAGGAAAACTTGTTGCATTAAAATTTGCACGGGAGAATAATAAACCTACCTTTGGAATTTGTTTAGGGATGCAATGTATGATTATTGAGTTTGCACGGAATGTATTGAAACTGACTGATGCTAATTCTACTGAAATGAGTAAAACAACTTCTAACAAAGTAATAGATTTGATGTCAGAACAAAAGAAAGTAACAATTATGGGCGGTTCTATGCGATTAGGCTCTTACGAATGTAGATTAAAGAGAGGTTCAAAGGTTATAGAAGCTTACAAAGTTGAGCAAGTAAGAGAACGTCATCGTCATCGCTATGAATTTAATAATGTGTATAAAGAAATATTTGAAAAAAACGGGATGAAGTGTACTGGCATTAATCCTATTACTAATTTAGTAGAAATAATAGAAATTCCTTACTTAAAATGGTATATAGGAACACAATTCCATCCGGAGTATAACAGTACAGTAATAAATCCAAATCCTCTATTTATGAGTTTTATAAAGGCTTCTATCTCTTCAATTACTTAAAAAAAACTGTACAAGTATTTATGAATAAAAATACTGCTATTGGATTTGTACTTATTTTTTTTGTACTCTTTGGATTTTCTTATTTGAACTCTCCAACTCAAAAACAGTTTGAAGCGCAAAAAAAACATCAAAATTCTATTGTAACAAAGCAGTTATTTGGTAGTAAAAAAGAAGAATTTGTTCCTGTAAATCAAACTCAATTAAATGATCTTTACGGGAGTTTTGGTATCTCAGCACAGGGAAAAGAAATATTTTTAACGATGCAAAATGCATTAATGGAAGTCAAGTTAAGTACTAAAGGTGGCCGTATTTGTTCAGTTCGGCTAAAAAAATACGCCAATTATAAAGGTGAACCACTGTATTTGTTTGATGGCAATGAATCTGCATTTAATATTGGTTTCATTTCTGTAAATAACAGAGTACTCAATTCGGAGGATTTTTATTTTAAGATAGTTTCTAGTTCAGAGTTACAAACTATTCTACGATTAAATGCGGGAAAAAATAAATACATGGATTTTGTTTATACTATTCATCCTGATGATTACATGGTAGATTTTAAGCTTTTATCTAATAATTTACAGACAGAACTTTCTCCATACATGCGCACATTAAATATTCAATGGATGCAAAAGATAAGACAGCAAGAAAAAGGTCGAAAATTTGAGGAACGTTATGCTAGATTAGTTTATAAATTTTTAGCTGGTGATGTAGAACAATTACGAGAAACTAAAGATGATTTTAAGAATGTTCCTAATAGATTGAAGTGGATAGGATATAAAGATCAGTTTTTTTCCTCTGTATTTATCAGCAATTTTGAGTCGGCAAAATTGGATTCGAAATCTCTGATAGATGATATATATATAAAAGAATATAACACTTTGACAAGTGTTCCATACAATATAAAACCAATAAAGTTTAACTTTTATTTTGGTCCAAATGATTATTTCTTGTTAAGAAATTACGATAAAACAAAATTGGAAGGACAAAATCTTGAATTAGAAAAACTTGTTCCATTGGGATGGAGTCTTTTTCGTACAATTAATAAATGCCTTATTATTCCAATATTTAATTGGTTAACAAACGAAAAAAATATAAAAATAGGATTGGCAATCCTATTTTTAACATTAGTTATTAAAATTTTTCTCTTCCCATTAACTTATAAATCTTTTATTTCTTCAGCAAAGATGCGTGTGCTCAGACCACAAATAGAGGCTATTAATGTTAAATATCCAGGGAAAGAAAGAATTTTGAACCGACAACAAAAAACAATGGAACTGTACCGTCAAGTAGGTGTTAATCCAATGGCAGGTTGCTTACCAACGTTATTACAAATGCCTTTTCTAATTGCTTTATTTATGTTTTTCCCTTCGGCTATTTGTTTAAGAAATCAAGGTTTTTTATGGACAAAAGACTTATCTACCTATGATTCACTAATTTATTGGAATGTTGATATCCCTTTTTTTTCAAAAATTTTAGACAATCATATTAGTTTATTTTGTTTGTTAATGTCGTTAGCTACAATTCTAAATACAAGATGTACGATGGATCAACAAAATACTGGGCAAGAACAACTTCCAAGTATGAAACTGATGATGTATTTTACGCCGATTGTAATGTTTTTCTTTCTTAATTCATATCCTGCTGGGTTAAATTATTATTATTTAGTTTCTACGTCAATAACTATTGTACAAACAATCATTTTTCGTTTATTTGTTAATGAGAACAAACTACTTGCTAGATTGGAAGCTAATAAAAAGAAAGCAAAATCCGTTATGAAAAAATCTGGGTTTATGGCTCGTTTGGAAGAAATTCAAAGGAAACGATACGAATTATTGAAACAACAGAGAAAAAAGTGATTTTTTAGTATCTATGGATTTTAAAATTCTTCTATTTGGATTAGATGGAGTTTAATATTCAGACAATTCGTATAGCTCCTTTATCTGCCGAACTAACCATTGAAGCATATGCTCTCAATGCGGTAGAAATTATTCTTTTCCTATTTAGAGGTGTAAATGCTGCGTTTCCGCGTTGTAATTCTTTTTTTCTCCTTTTTTCAAATTCTTCTTCTGATACCAATGCATTAATTGTCCTTTCGGGAATATTGATAGCTATTATATCGTTGTTTCTAACCAATCCAATATTCCCTCCAGCAGCAGCTTCTGGTGATATATGACCAATAGATAACCCTGACGTCCCTCCTGAAAAACGACCGTCTGTAACTAAGGCACATTTTTCACCTAAATGACGAGATTTAATATAAGAAGTAGGATAAAGCATTTCCTGCATTCCAGGGCCTCCTTTAGGACCTTCATAAATAATTACTACGACATCACCGCTAACAACATTTCCTCTTAAAATTCCTTTACAAGCAGATTCTTGAGAATAAAACACTTTAGCTGGTCCTGAAAATCGAAAGATATTTTCGTCTACACCGGCAGTTTTTATTACGCATCCATCTATAGCAATATTACCTTTCAACACAGCTAATCCTCCATCGTTACTATAAGCATGTTTTATATTGCGAATGCATCCATTCATTCGATCGGTATCCAGTGTATCATAGTCATTTTTTTGAGAAGCCATAACAAAATTGAATCTGTTCCCTGGAGCAGATTTGCATTTATTCAATGACTCCTCTGTAACACTTATGCTACAAATATCAAATTGGCGAATGGCTTCTTCTACAGTTAAACCATCGATTCGTTTCGCAGAAGCATCTATCAATTTTTTTTTGTGCAATTCTGCCATGATACTGATAATACCACCTGCACGATTTACATCTTGAATATAATATTTTTCAGTATTGGGAGTAACTTTGCAAAGGCAAGGAGTTTTACGAGAAAGAGCATCGATGTCTTGCAGTGTAAAATCCACTTTTGCTTCGTGAGCTATAGCTAAAAGATGCAAAATTGTATTGGTAGAACCACCCATAGCGATATCTAAGGTCATAGCATTTAAGAAAGATTCACGAGTAGCAATGTTCAAAGGAAGAACATTTTCATTTCCTTCTTTGTAATATTTATATGTATTTTTAATTATTAAATTAGCTGCATCTGTAAAAAGTTGTTTTCTACGAATATGGGTAGCAACGATAGTTCCATTTCCAGGTAATGCTAAACCAATTGCCTCATTCAGACAATTCATAGAATTGGCGGTAAACATTCCAGAACACGAACCGCATGTAGGGCAAGCATTTAATTCCACTTGATTAACTTGTTCATCACTTAAGGAAGTGTCAGCACTTTGAACCATAGCTTTAATTAAATCTAATTTATTCCCATTTAGGTATCCAGCTTCCATTGGACCTCCGGATACAAAAACAGTTGGGATGTTTAGTCGCATGGATGCCATTAGCATACCAGGTGTAATTTTGTCGCAATTACTAATACAAACCATAGCATCAGCTTTGTGTGCTTGTATCATATACTCCACACTATCAGCGATTAAATCGCGTGAAGGCAAAGAATACAGCATTCCGTCATGTCCCATTGCAATACCGTCATCGATAGCAATAGTATTGAATTCAGCTGCAAAAAAGCCTTGTTTCTCTATCTCCGATTTAACAAATTGACCTATTTCGTGTAAGTGTGCGTGTCCAGGTACGAATTGTGTAAAGGAATTAACGATAGCAATGATAGGCTTGTTCAATTGTTCAGTTTTCATTCCATTAGCTTTCCATAAAGCACGCGCCCCAGCCATTTTGCGTCCATGAGTACTCTCATGGCTGCGCAATTGTATTTTCATACTTTCAATTTAATTAATGCAAAGTTAACTTTTTATTTATTTTAATTGTATTGAGTGTCATATATTTTTTTTCATAAAAATGAAGAATTCTTTTTATAAAAGAAAATTATATGAACGTAATATAATACTGAAAATGATGAATAAATATATATACTGTTCTTAGTATTTTAGAAGTAAAATTCAATATTATTATTGTAAAATTTGTGTTTTTACGATTTCCCATATTACAATTCCTGCTGTTATTGATATATTGAGTGAGTGCTTTGTTCCGAATTGAGGTATTTCAATACATGTATCGCATAGATTCATTACTTCTGAATCTATGCCATGAACTTCATTACCAAATATGATGGCCTGTTTTGCATATTTTGGTTGAAACTTATCAAGCATAATACTTTCTTTTGCTTGTTCTACAGTTATTATTTGATAACCTTTTCCTCGAAGTTCTTCTATAGCTTTCAAAGTAACAGAAAAATATTTCCAATTGACCGAATCTTCTGAACCTAGTGCTGTTTTGTGGATTCTAATATTAGGAGGAGTTGCAGTAATTCCACACAGATAAATAGCTTTTACAAGAAAAGCATCACATGTACGAAATACAGAACCTATATTATTGAGGCTACGTACATTATCTAGAACTACAACCAAAGGAATTTTTTTAGCTTTTTTAAAATCCTCTTTACTAATACGATTGAGTTCAGTAATTTTTAATTTTTTCATTGTTTAATATATATTCTTAAAAGCTAAAGCATAAAGTTTCATTTGTTTTAACATAGCAATTAATCCATTAGAGCGGATAGGAGTAAGATGAGCTTTCAATCCGATAACATCTATAAAATATAAATCAGCCTCAAGAATTTCCTCTGGACTGTGATGGGAAAGTATCCTAATTAATAAAAAAATAATACCTCTAACAATGAGAGAATCACTCTCTGCTTGATAAATTATTTTTTCATCAGAAAAAGTTGCGTGTACCCATACACGACTTTGGCAACCAGCTATTAGATTATTAGTTGTTTTATACTGTTCTGGTAAAGAAGGTAGATAGTTTCCCATCTTAATGAGAAACTTATACTTACTTTCCCATTCTTCAAAAAAAGAAAACTCCTTAATTATTTCGTCTTGTATTTTATCTATGGATTTCATCTAACTTGTACCGAATTTGTAATTTCATTACAAAAGTAAATAAATAAAGAATTGCTTGTTGTAAACAAGAAAAGTTATTTCTAATTTTACTGTCAGCCTTAGTAGTAAGCCCAGATGGCGAAATTGGTAGACGCGCTGGTCTCAAAAACCAGTGGACTTGCTTCCATACCGGTTCGATCCCGGTTCTGGGTACTATGGTTGTTTCCTATCTTTGAAATTTTAAGAAATACTTGTTGCAAAATAAATAAAAAAATGGAAGAATTAAACACTATATAAATTTTCAGAATCGTCTTATTCCTTTTACAAGGAAAACTATGATATAAAATCGAATTAAAATAAAAAGACTGATGGAATCTTCTCGGTAATACTGCGAAAAATAGTGAGTATAAAAAATTTAAAAAAATATTTTTTCGCTTATTAGGTTGTAATTGTATCCAATTCTCCTGTTTATTCTAAAAAGAGAGCGTTTACAACGTTATCAATACAAAAATTTGTACCAATAGCACTCTCAAAAACATGGTTAATGGATATACGGTAGCATAAGCGGTTGCTTGTGCTTGAGTAGGTGCAATGCTATTTGCAAATTCTAACGCTGGAGAATCAGTCATAGAACCTGCTATTAACCCACATATTATTAAATAATTTATTTTCATTAGTCTTGCAATAATACCTACTATCAATATAGGTACAAGAGTTATGGTAATACCATATAATATCCATAGCCATCCTCCATTTTGAATGGTTTCCACAAATTTTTCACCTGACAGCAATCCAATACAGGAAAGGAAAAGAATAATACCTAGTTCACGCATAAAGAGACTGGCTCCAGGTGTCATATAAAAACTCAATTTGCCTACTCGTCCTCTGTTTCCCAATAAAATGGCTATCAATAATTGACCTCCAGCAAGTCCAAGTTTGGCAGGAGAGGAAAGACCTGGAATAAAAATTGGTATACTTCCTAGTATAATTCCTGCGAAGATTCCGAGAAAAACTGAAATGATATTAGGTTTTGCCAATTCATCTATGGAATTGCCTAATTCTTTTTTTACATCATTCAGAACTTCTTTTTCCCCAACTATCCTAACAGTATCTCCTATTTCTAGTGTTGTTTGCATAGTCGGTAAAATTTTCATATTTGATCGGAATATGCGAGTTATATTAGCTGGGTAACGACGGTATATCCCTACTTGTTCAATTGTTTTTCCTGCCAATTTTTGATTGGTTAATAGAATATTCATCATTCCTAAAGTGCCTGAAATATCCTTTTTGTTTTTTGCCAGTTCTACTCTTCCAATTTTGAATTTCAAATTTTCTATCTTGTCTTGAGCTGAAACACCACAAAGAATATCTCCTTGTTGAATGATTTCTTTATCGGTAGCGATTACAGATTTTTCATTGCGTATGATACGAGATACAGCTAATTCTTTATCTAATATTCGTTTAATATAATCAATGTGTTTACCAAATAAATTAGAATTAATCACCTTAATTTCAACACTTTGCAGTTTAGTTTCACTACTACCCAATGAATCAGTATAGTTTTTAATTTCCTTATTGATGTTTATTCTAAATATAAGTCGTATTAATAGCATAGTGACAATAATTCCTAAAATTCCTAACGGATAAGCAATAGTATAGGCCATACTTGTTTCGGAAACAGTACGAGACCCAAGTCCTTGTTCTGTAAATACTTGTTGGGCAGCACCAAGGCTAGGTGTACTAGTTATTGCTCCACAAAGAAGTCCAACTATAGTGGTCGGAGATATTTTCGTAATGAAGTAAATTAGTCCGGCCATGCCAAATCCTCCCATTACAATACCCACTGCTAGTAGATTTAACAATAAGCCATTTTTTTTAAATGAAAAAAAAAAGCGTGGTCCCATACATAGCCCAACACTATAAATAAAGAATATGAATCCGAAATCACGAACAAAATGTAGAGTATGCTCATCAATCATTGCTCCGAAATGGGAAACAAATATGCCTGCGAATAATACACCCGCGACTCCTAATTTAATACCTTTCACTTCAATTTTTCCTATTATCATCCCTATAAAAGCAGTTAAGCACAAGTAAAACATTGATAATGCAATACTTTGCTTAGAAAAAAAATCTTGTATGTAGGTCATGGTGCTATTATTGTTATAATGGTATATTTCTACTAAATAATTTATATTTTTGTTTTTATATTGGTATTAGTTAGAGTTATGCTTGACTATTTGATGCTGCATTTAAGGCATTACAGTAAGTCTATTAAAAATTTGAGTTTACTACGTATTGCTCTGTCTCTAATTTAGTATGCAGTATGTTCTTTTACTGATATTAATTAAGCCCAGATAGAATGTCAATGATAACATTTTTCTATAATATTTTTGATAAAAAAGTTTTTATTTTTCTATCTCGCTTCATCTTAAATGATGAACAGTTCCATAATTTTCATTCTTAACCCAAACTTTGATAAGCAAAAATAAACTTGACAAAACCTAAAATCTACTTTGTTTTCTATCCAAAAAATCTAAATGTCAACATTGAATGTATTGATTCAAGAATCAATACATTCCGTACTCCTTCCCATCAAAATTTAACAGTGAGAAGGAATATGCTTTCTTTACAAAAGTCGTACAAAAACCTGTAATTATGGGAATAATTACTAATCCAGAATCCTAATTTAACCTCTTGTCACTTAATAAATCAGTAAGAAAGAGCCAAATATTTGATTATAAAGGTATGGAAAATAGTTGTTTAGTAATCAGTATAATTGGATTAATTTATCAATAAGTATTTATACTTATATGTCAGATGTTTTCTATATAATATTATACGGGACAGAAGATATTTTGTCTTGAGTAAATTTGTATTTATCTTCATTTTATAATTTTTTTTGTAATTAATTTAATATTAGTTGTTTGTATATACTATCAAAATTGAATATACTGCAAAGAATACCTTACCTTTGTAAGGTATCAGGTAAGGTGCCATAGCTCAGTTGGTAGAGCAACGGACTGAAAATCCGTGTGTCCCTAGTTCGATTCTTGGTGGCACCACTTTTTTGAATATTCAATTTTAATAAAAATTATGAAAGAGGTCAGAGCTATTGGAAGTTGAGTTTTTCAAAAAAATATTGGAAAGTATTGATAATTATTGTTAGAGAAATTCGAGATTGAATTGCTAGGAAATGTATAGAATAAGAGAAATTTTCAGATGGAAATTTTAGAAATTGATGAAAAAACTTACTTAAATATAAGAAATATTTGTTTTAGATTATAAATAAAAAGTATAAAGTATAATTAAATATTACTGTTTAAAATGGCAACTGTAACATAGATGAGAGAGTAATTATATCAAAACGAAGTAGTTTCCGGAAACTAGTCTAGTTATAGCAGGAGAAGTAAGCAGATTCCCGATTTTTCATTTGAATAATATCTAAATGGTTTGAATGTAAATAATCATCAGTATTTCGGAATATGTTGACTGTATGTGAGTTCAAAATTATAAAACACTTCTATCTGGATGCGATTGTGTCTATAACATTTAACCAAATATGGTTAGATATTAAAACAAGAGCAAAACAAAACAAAATGTAACTACGAAATAATACCATCCAGCTTAGTATATCCAAAATATTGTAAGAATTACAATCTCGATTCTATCTAAACATGGGAGTAGAAAAGTGGAGTACTATGTCTACTTTGTAATTACTTTAGAAGAGTGATGTAATTACAATTAAAAAATAATAAATGTTCTGGGAAATGTGAGTCGAAAGTTATGGAAGAAACATTAGTAATCCAGTGAAATAATGTTATAGAACATGTTTCAGATAAATGTAAAAATTACAAGAAATAGTTTTAATATAAAAATCCTTTTTAATAAATTATCATTAACATAGAATTAAAGTTAAAATTCTATGTAGTTGAAAATGAGCACTATTTAGATGGTTGAAAATTGAGAGAAAAGGAAGGAGATTGTCAATTTAACAGTCTAAAATAAAAAAAGGATATATAAATCTATCTAAGATGAACAAAACTCATGAAACGCTAAATGATGATAATGTGAGATTATTACCTAATAACGAAAGTGTATTTTTAATACAAAAGGGTAATTTCGTATTATTTTAGAAGATTTATTGAATAATAACAATTTTCATTGTTAAATGAATTTGTTTTGATTTTTAATAAACTATAATGTAAACATTTACATGTTGTTATTTTATTTGGAAGTAATTATGGAATAGTTAAAATCATACTTAATTATAAGAATTATCATCGATAATGATAAAAGTTGAACTCCTCAAGGAGGGTTGTTTTACAGAAAATAAAATAATACATTCGGTATCTAGTTACAGAATATATTTAAGATACTTCATGTATCGGATTTAAGGAAACTTATTTCACATATGGTATGGTAAAAAAAAAGGATAAAAATCAAATAAAATCTTTCAAAAGATTAAAAAAAAGAGAAATTTTTCAGAAAATACTGAATCTTTTTAAAACTTGTCCAAAGAAAGTTTTAAACTATAAGCAAATTAGTTCCAGAATTGACATAACTTCTCGGGTTAACAAGCTAGTAATTTTCCATATTTTAGGAGTACTTTGCGAGGAAAATTTTCTAATTAAAATAGATAGAGATAAGTATCAGTTAAAGAATACTAAAAACATAATAAAAACTATTCAGGATGAATACAATTTGCCACATAAATATCCTGAAGAAGCAGAAAAAGCAGCACAAAAAATTCCAAATCATATTACTTCAGCAGAGGTTAGTGGTCGTGAAGATTTTCGAGAAATACTTACTTTTACAATTGATCCACAAAACGCCAAAGATTTTGACGATGCTTTATCCATCAAAAAACTATCTAATAATCTTTACGAGATAGGAATACATATAGCAGATGTAACTCACTATATAAATCCTAACAGTAGTATTGATAAGGAAGCATTGAAAAGAGGGACTTCTGTGTATTTAGTAGATAAAGTTATCCCAATGCTTCCGGAGATATTATGCAATAAAATTTGTTCGTTACGTCCAAATGAAGATAAATTATGCTTTTCTGTTATTTTTGAAATGGATGAGAAAGCCAAAATTAATAATTATCGTATTCAGCAAACAATTATTTCTTCCAACCATCGTTTTACTTATGAAGAAGTCCAAGAAATAATAGAAAAGAATTCTGTCACTGACTATGAGGATTTCTCTTTAAACAGTGCTGTTTTTACTTTAAACTGTTTAGCAAAGATTTTGAGAGAGAAGAGATTATCAAATGGTTCGATTGATTTTACTCAAAGAGAAATCCAATTTTCTTTAGATAAAGATAATACTCCTTTATGCATTTATTTTAAAGAAATTAAAGCAGCTCACCAGTTGATAGAAGAATTTATGCTTTTAGCTAATAAAACAGTTGCTGAAATAATTGGAAAAGCTTCTAAAAAAGGAAAAATGGAACCATTTGTTTATCGAGTACACGATTCTCCGAATGTAGAAAAAATGGAACATTTTGTACAGTTTGTTCGTAATTTCGGATATGAATTGAATACTGAAGGAATAAATAATAAAATCTTTAAGAACTTTAATTGGATATATAAACAAATACAAGGGAAAAAAGAACAAAATTTGATTGAGACTATTGCTCTAAGAACAATGGAAAAAGCTATTTATACAACAGAAAATATTGGACATTACGGATTAGCATTTGAGTATTATACTCACTTTACGTCACCTATTCGTCGTTATCCTGACATGATAGTTCACCGACTATTGAAAAGATACTATTTAGATGAAAAATATTCTATTTCTAAACATTTTTTAGAAAAAATATGTAAACATTGTTCTGAACAAGAAACAATTGCTGTTCAAGTAGAAAGAGCTTCTATTAAATCTAAACAAATTGAATTTATGTCTAACAAGATAGGCAATTTATTTGACGGAGTAATATCAAATGTAACAGAATGGGGATTGTACGTAGAATTAAATGAAAACGGATGTGAAGGATTGGTTTCAATGCGTTATTTGGATGATGATTTTTACGAATTAGATGAAAAAGCTTATAGATTGATAGGTAAAAGAAAAAAACGTACTTATTCTTTAGGAGATCCTATACAAATAAAGGTGATGCATAGCAATTTAGAGAAACGCAGACTGAATTTTGCTCCTGTATCTTTTCAAAAAATAAATGCATGATGGATTTATTCAATATCAACAATTATTTGGTAGAATTGAGTACTCAATATAGCTCTTGGGTATATGTATGTCTATTTTTGATTTGTTTTTGTGAAACAGGGTTAGTAATAGTTCCTTTTCTTCCAGGTGATTCTTTGTTATTTTCAGTAGGCACATTAGCCACTAGAGAAACAAGTAAAATTAGCGTTCACAACGCTCTATTATTGATTTCTATTGCGACTATCCTGGGTGATACTTGCAATTACTCGATAGGATTTTTTTTTGGTAAAAAATTTTTCCGTAATCCTAATTCACTCATTTTTAAGCAAAGTTATCTAAAAAGTGCACACGATTTTTACAAAAAATATGGGGGAAAAACCATTCTTCTTGCTCGTTTTGTGCCAATAGTAAGAACATTTGCTCCTTTTATAGCTGGATTAGGAAAAATGAACTACACTTGTTTTTTAATCTACAATATAATGGGAGGTATTTTTTGGGTAATGTTATTCCTATATGCTGGCTATTTTTTTGGTCAATTAAATTTTATAAAAGATCACTTTAGTCTTCTAATTGTAAGTCTTATCTTTATATCATTATTACCAGGAATCATTGAGATGCTGAAACGAAGAAATAGCAATAAAAAGTCTCATATACAGTGATAATAACTTCTATATACCACTAAAAGCACTAAAACCTCCATCAACTGGGAGAATAGCTCCCGTAATAAATCCTGCTGCAGGTGAACATAAAAACTGTACAGCTCCGTTTAGTTCGTTGATATCACCAAAACGTCCCATAGGTGTCTTTGCTAGTACTTTTTCGCTTCTTTCCGTCAATGTTCCATCAGGATTAATCAATACAGAACGGTTTTGATCTCCAATAAAGAATCCAGGAGCAATAGCATTTACTCTGATACCTTCTCCAAATTTATGAGCTAATTCAGAAGCTAACCATTGAGTAAAAATATTAATTCCAGCTTTAGCAACTGAATAGCCTGGAACACGAGTTATTGCACTATAAGTTGCCATAGAAGAAATATTGATTATACTTCCCTTCTTTTGTCTAGACATTGTTTGACCGAAAACCAAACAGGGATAAACTGTTCCATTTTGATTTAATGTGGTGACTTTTTCCCAATCTTCAATTTTCATATCAAAAATTGTTTGATTAGGAGAAAGTGTAGCTCCTGGAATATTTCCACCAGCACAATTAATTAAAATATCTATTCGTCCCAATTTTTCCACGATCTTTTCAGCAGTTTCATGGAGACTTTTCATGTTCAAAACATTACAAACAAATCCAATAATTTCTCCACCGAATGATTGTAATTCGATAACTTTGTTATCCAGATTTTCCTTACGAATATCTAGCATTACGACTTTTGCCCTTACTTTTGATAAACTTTTTGCAATGCTTCCTCCTAAAATGCCTCCTGCTCCTGTAACAACAGCCACTTTTCCTTCTACACTAAAAATATTTTCCATACTCTTCCAAAATATTAAACTTTAAATGTCTCAAAGATAATTTTTAAAATTTTAATTATCACAAGTTATGTTTATTTACTATTCATTCTAGTAAATATGAATTATCATTTTTAAAAAATCTATATGTTTGTAAACATTTTTTATAAAATAAATGAAAAGGATATTTTTAATTGGGTATATGGGAGTAGGAAAAACTACTATTGGGGAAAAATTAGCAAAAAAAATAAGTTTACCTTTTGTGGATATGGATTTATTCATAGAAAATCGTTACGAAAAAAAAATAACTGATATATTTGTAGAGAAAGGAGAAAAAAAATTTCGAGACATAGAGAAAAAAATTCTTAAAGAAATTATTTATAGGTGGGATAATGTCCTTGTTTCAACTGGAGGAGGAACTCCTTGTTTTTCCAACAATATGAGATTAATGAATGTTTCAGGTATCACAATTTATTTAAGAGTTGAGACGGAATTACTGATAGAACGTTTAATTAAAATTAAATACGTTCGTCCGCTTATCAAAAATAAGAGTCCAGAAGAGATAAAATGTTTTGTTACCGATAATTTTTGGAAGCGAGAACTATTCTATAACCAAGCATCAATTGTTCTTTCTATGAGTGAATTAACAATTGATGAAGCCGTAAAAAAAATATGGCTAAAAATATAAAATCTGTATTTTGAATATGAATGAAGTAAAAGTTAAAGAGTTAGGGAATGTGGTTATTCGATTTTCAGGAGACTCAGGAGATGGTATGCAATTAGTAGGGACACTTTTTTCTAATTTATCTGCCTATTTAGGTAATGAAATCATTACATTCCCGGATTTTCCAGCTGAAATAAGGGCTCCAAGAGGGAGTCTTTCCGGAGTATCGGGATATCAAATGCAATTAGGAACTAATGTATATACCCCTGGTGATAAAGCAGATGTCCTGGTTGCAATGAATCCATCCGCATTAAAAGTGAATGCAAAGTTTCTTCGTTCTGATTCAGTAGTCATTATAGACGTAGACTCATTCCAAACAGTTGATTTACAACGAGCCTTATTTGTTAGCGATGATCCTTTCAAAGAGTTAGGATTGAATTCAGTACAAATTATTGCTGTTCCTATTTTTCAGATTTGTAAAAATTGTTTGGCGGATATTACTGACAATAGGAACCCTATAAAAATTCGGAACATTTTTGCTTTGGGATTAGTTTGTTGGTTGTTCAATCGTCCTCTGAAAATTGCAGAAAAATTTTTATTTGAAAAATTTAAGAAAAAACCTACTGTGTTGCTAGCCAATCAACAAGTACTTCAGGCTGGATACGATTATGGCCATAATGTACACGCTTCAGTTTCTACTTATCGAATAGAAACTACTAGTTATAAAAAGGGTTTTTATACTAATATTAACGGAAATTGTGCAACTGCTTATGGATTAATTGCTGCATCAGAGAAAGCAGGGTTACCTTTGTTTTTGGGCTCATATCCAATTACTCCGGCGACGGACATTATGCAGGAACTTGCTTCTTGTAAAGAATTGAGCGTAAAAGTAATGCAAACAGAGGATGAAATTGCGGGTGTTTGTACGGCTATTGGAGCGTCTTTTGCCGGAAGTTTGGCTGCAACTAGCACTTCAGGTCCAGGATTGGCATTGAAAAGTGAAGCTATTGGGTTAGCAGTAATGGCTGAAATACCATTAGTGGTAATAGATGTGCAGCGAGGTGGTCCTTCTACAGGCTTACCTACTAAAAGTGAACAAACTGATTTAATGCAAGCTTTATATGGACGTAATGGTGAGTCCCCTGTCGTAGTCATTTCCGCATTGTCTCCAACAGACTGTTTTGATATGGCATTTTGGGCATGTAAACTTGCCTTGGAGTATCTTACCCCAGTTATACTATTAACTGACGGTTATATTGCTAATGGAAGCAGTACGTGGCGTATCCCTGACTTAACTGAATATCCAAGTATTCGGCCTCCTTATGTAAGTAAGGAGCAAAGGAATTGGCTCCCATATTATCGCAATTCAATAAACGATACACGTTATTGGGCAATTCCTGGGATGAAAGACTTTTCTCATTGTATTGGTGGGCTAGAAAAAGATAGTGATACAAGTGTTATTTCAACTGATGCTGCTAATCATCAAAAAATGGTAAAAATTCGCCACTCAAAGATAAATAAGATTGCTCAACATCTTCCATTGCAAGAAATATTAGGAGATATAGATGCAAATGTGCTAGTCATAGGTTGGGGAGGGACTTATGGGCATCTATTAGAAGCAGTTGAACATATCCGTTTTTCGGGAAGAAAAGTTGCCTTTACGCATTTCAAATTCATTTGTCCGTTACCTATAAATACAATAGAAATCTTGAAAAGGTATAGAAAAATATTAGTTATTGAACAAAATATGGGACAGTTTGCTAGCTATTTACGTTCTAAGATAAATGGGTTCCAGCCTTTTCAGTACAACCAAGTAGATGGACAACCCCTCAATACTGCCCGTTTGGTAGAAGAAATAAACCATTTTTTTTAAAAATACCTTACATAAAATCTTGTTAAATGTAACATTACATATAGTAATATTCTTATCAAATATAATTTATTATGACATACGAAGCTACAGATTTCAAAAGTTCTCAACAGGTACGTTGGTGTCCCAAATGTAGTGATTATAGTGTATTGAATAGTCTTCAAAAGGCAATGGCCGAATTAAATATTGCTCCTCATAATACAGTAGTTGTTTCTGGAATCGGTTGTTCTTCTCGCTTACCTTATTATATGAATACCTATGGATTTCATACTATTCATGGACGTGGTGCAGCTATCGCTACAGGTGTAAAAGTTGCAAATCCAAACTTATCAGTCTGGTTAGCAACTGGAGATGGCGACTGTTTAGCAATTGGAGGGAATCATTTTATTCATACTGTTCGCCGTAATGTGGATATCAATATTTTGTTGATGAATAATAAAATTTACGGTTTAACTAAAGGACAATATTCTCCTACTTCGGCTCGTGGATTTATTTCTAAATCTTCTCCTTACGGAACAGTAGAAGATCCTTTTCGTCCAGCTGAATTGGTAATAGGTGCTCGTGGATGTTTTTTTGCTCGTACTACTGATTTTAATATAAAGAATTCATCAGAAATTTTAGTAGCTGCAGCTCGACATAGAGGAACAGCGGTTGTTGAATTTATTCTTAACTGTGTAATTTTTAACGATGGAATTAATGAAAGCATAGTTAATAAAGAAAATCGTTTAAATAAGACTATTTTCCTCCGTCACGGAGAAAAAATGATATTTGGAAAAAATAATGATAAAGGAATTGTTCAAGAAGGATTTAATTTAAAAGCTGTCAATATTAATAAGAATCACTGTACTCCAAATGACATTTTAATACATGATGTAACTATTTCTGACCCAAGCTTACATTTAAAACTAGCTTTAATGGATGGGAACGAATTGCCTGTCGCATTGGGAATTATACGTGATGTAGAAGCTCCAGTATATGATACTGAAATGGAAAAACAGATTGAAGAAGTAAAAACTAAAAAAAAAGAAAGAACACTAAAAGATTTTTTAATGTCAAAAAATATATGGGAACAATAATCATAAGTAATTTTAATCATTACAATTTCTGCGGAATAAAAAAAAGGTAAAGGAAGAAGTATGGAAATTTGTATATCATGAATAGAGTCCAATTAATTATGATTGGAAAAGATTTTTTAGTAAAAAAGGTACATAGTAAATAATAATATTCCTAGTTGCGTTATTGTACAAGTTTTTAGTAAATAAATATTAATAAAAAAGACGATTTATGGTAATGAACGTGTTCTATTGGCTGGACTGTTATTGTTTTTCAACAATTCTCAGAAATTCTTCGTTTGTAATATTTTTGTGAATTTGAATTCAGGCAATTAGATTTTTCTATCAAAAAATATTGAGAGTTTAAATAAGTATGCTTTTGTAATGAAGAAAGACTAAGTGGTATTATTACTATTTACTGTTTCATTAAACAGCATAAAACATTTTTATCTTAATAATTTTTTATATATTTGTAATATTTTCTAGGTAAGTCGAAATAACTAAATATAGTTGGATCAAAATTTTGATTTAATTACTTAAAAAACAATCCCTTTTTGTTACTATGAAAAAAGTGAAGAGTATATTTTTATTATTAATGATTGCTTTTTTTAAAAGCAATTTGCTTGTACATGCAAGTGAAGCAAATTTAGCAATACCAGATCTTCATAAAGGAACTTTTCATTTATTTGGAGGGGCGATTTCTTCATGGGATTTTTTATTCTATGGAGCTTTAATTATCGCTGGCACATTGGGATTCAGTTTATTGTTGTTTAAACAGATAAAACAATTGCCATCGCATGAATCTATGCTTAAAGTAGCCTCCATAATTTACACTACTTGTAGAGCTTACTTACTTCAACAAGGTAAATTTCTCTTAATGCTATTTGCATTAGTAGGAGTAGTTTTATTTATTTATTTTTTAGGATTGCTTGGACAATCTTTTACTGTCGTTTTACAAGTATTATTGTACTCTGTTATTGGTATGACAGGTTCGTATGTGGTTGCTTGGTATGGTATTCGGGTGAATACTTATGCTAATGCACGAACAGCTTTTGCTTCACTTAGAAATTTTCCTTTAGATGTAGTTAATATTCCATTGAAAGCAGGGATGAGTGTTGGGTTGTTTCTTATTTCGCTGGAATTAGTGCTAATGGTAGTTATTCTTTTGTTTGTTCCTCGTAATATCGTAGGAATTTGTTTTTTAGGTTTTGCTATCGGAGAATCTTTAGGAGCCAGCGCATTACGAATTGCAGGAGGAATTTTTACTAAAATTGCTGATATAGGTTCAGATTTGATGAAAGTTGTTTTTAAAGTGAAAGAGGATGATCCACGTAATCCTGGTGTAATAGCGGACTGTACTGGAGATAATGCAGGTGATAGCGTGGGTCCAACTGCTGATGGTTTTGAAACTTATGGGGTAACGGGAGTAGCTCTTATTACGTTCATCACTCTAGCTGTTCATGATGTAGATATGCAGGCAAAATTGATTGTTTGGATATTTGGTATGCGATTCTTGATGGATTTCTTATCTGGGTGTTCCTTTTTTATTAATCAAGAGATTTCTAAAAGACTGTATGCAAATAAAAAAGATTTTGATTTTGAATCTCCATTAATGAGATTGATTACTATTGCTGCTATACTTTGTATTTCTGCAAGTTTTTTCATGAGTCACTTATTATTGAGCGATATGGAGGATACGACTTTATGGTGGAAACTAGCCGTTATTATTAGTTGTGGGACGTTAGCAGCTCTGCTTATTCCAGAGTTTACGAAGATATTTACGAGTTCAAAGTCTATTCATGTAAGAGAAATTGTTACTGCATCACGCGAAGGTGGCTCTTCATTAAACATTCTTTCTGGGATTGTAGCAGGTTATTTTAGTGCTTTCTGGACAGGACTATTAATTGTAGTTTTAATGGCTGTAGCTTATTTTACTGCTCAGACTGGATTGAATGAGATATTGGGGTGTCATGCTACAATTTTTGCTTTTGGGTTAGTTGCTTTCGGATTCCTTTGTATGGGGCCAGTGACTATTGCGGTAGATAGTTATGGACCAGTGACAGACAATGCTCAGTCAGTTTTTGAACTTTCTCGAATAGAACAAATACCTAATGTAGAAAAGTCTATTGAAGAAGATTATGGATTTAACCCTAATTTTGAAAGGGGTAAATATTATTTGGAATCTAATGATTCTGCTGGGAACACATTCAAAGCAACAGCAAAACCTGTATTAATAGGTACAGCAGTAGTAGGAGCTACTACTATGATATTTTCTATCATTCTTTTATTAGAAAAAGTTGGCTTATTGCATCTGTCACTGACAGATGCTCCTGTGCTTCTTGGATTTATTTGTGGCGGATCTGTTGTTTTTTGGTTTAGTGGAGCTTCTATGCAAGCCGTTATTACAGGTGCCTATCGTACGGTAGAATTTATTAAAAATACTTTTAATATGGACAAAAGAGAGGCTTCTATTGAAGATTCCAAATCAGTAGTAAAAATTTGTACGCAGTATGCTCAAAAAGGAATGTGGAATATCTTTCTCGCATTAATATCATTAACGTTGGCTTTTGCGTTCATTGATCCTAATTTTTTTGTTGCATATTTGGTTTCAATTGCTGTAATTGGTTTATTTCAAGCAATTTATATGGCAAATGCCGGAGGTAGTTGGGATAATGCAAAGAAAATTGTAGAAGTAGAATTAAAGGAAAAAAATACTCCCTTACATGAGGCATCTGTAGTAGGAGATACTGTTGGGGATCCTTTTAAGGATACTTCTTCAGTTTCATTGAATCCAATTATCAAGTTTTCAACATTATTTGGATTGTTAGCTACTGAAATATGTATTAAAATAAAAGAAGCAGGGGAAAATTATTCTGTATACATTGCTTTTCCATTTTTAATAATTGGATTATTTTTTGTATGGCGATCGTTCTATCGAACACTAATACCAAGATAATTTTTCTAAAAAGAGAGGGGTGGGGAATTCTCTTTTAATTCATTTGCCTTCTCATTTCCATTTCTAGTACAGGCCGGTTGTACAAGAATCCTGCATCTTTTAGACGTTGATATATGGAAAACGGATACTTTTTTTATAAAATGAGAGGAGAACTTCTTTCTACGTTTCGTAATTTTCTGGATACCTCAGTGGTATCCTCTTGCTTACAAATTACTTATTTACCAATATTATTCTTCTAAAGACTGTTTGACTATTGCATATTCAGACTTTAGAGTTTCAAAAATTTCTTTGACAGTGTTTATTTTTTCTGCCAAATATGCGTTCGATCCTGCAAATGCATACCCCTTTTTCATATTTCCCTTTGCTGCATTGTATAACACTTTGATAATACAATAAGGACTTTGAGTACAATTACAAGTTTTAATACAATGAAATGGACATGCACGAGGCCTTTCACTACCACTATTTACTTTTTGGATAAATTCATTATTTATAGCTCGACCAGGCATACCAACTGGACTATCAATAATTATGATATCTTTCTTCGACGAATTGATATATACTTTTTTAAAAACATCAGACGCATCGCATTCTTTTGTTGTTACAAATATACTGCCCAATTGTACAGCAGCTGCACCTAATTTCATAAAATGATAAATATCTGAACCGGTATATATACCTCCTGCTGCAATTACAGGGATACTTTTTTGTGCCTTGTATTGATTTGCCACATTAATTACACTTGGGATTAATTTCTCCAATGAATAACTTTCATCTTCAATTTGGTTTTTTTTAAAACCTAAATGTCCTCCTGCTTTAGGTCCTTCAACGACTAAAGCATCAGGTAAATAATTATAACTTGTATTCCATTTATTACAAATAACTTGTGCTGCTCTTGAAGAAGATACTATAGGAACTAATGCTGTTTGACTTTCAGATGTCAAATATGATGGTAAATCAAGTGGTAGGCCTGCACCTGAGAAAATGATATCCACCTTTTCAGCAATAGATGTATGAACCATATCTGAAAAATTGGATAATGCCACCATAATATTCACTCCAATAATACCCGTTGTTTTTTTACGAGTTTTACGAATTTCCTCCTTTAAGCCCCAAATACAATCTTTTAAATAGTTTCTTGGAGTTCTTGGATATACTAACCCGAGTCCTGCACATGAAATTACACCTATCCCCCCTTCATTGGCTACTGCTGATGCTAATCCAGACAATGAAACAGCAATACCCATCCCCCCTTGTATGATAGGTAGCTTAATTTCATTATTTCTAATGAAAAAAGGATTCATAACCATTTGTTTTTATAAATAAAAAATCAATATCCTCTCCGAATAACAAAGGTAAATCTTTTTATTTAATTTTGTTCAAATTTATATTTTTATATGGTACATAGATTTGATTTTTTAGTTATTGGTTCTGGTATTGCAGGGTTAAGTTATGCTTTAAAAATGGCAGATAAGGGAAATGTTGCTATTCTTTGTAAAACTTCTTTAGAAGAAGCTAATACTTTTTATGCACAAGGAGGAATTGCTTCTGTTACATTGCCGTGGGATGATTTTGAGAAACATATTAATGATACTTTAGTTGCAGGAGATGGACTCTGCAATAAGAATGTAGTAGAAAAAGTTATTTGTGAAGCTCCTAAGCAAATAAAAGAATTAATTCGTTGGGGAGTAAATTTTGATAAAGATTCTAAAGGTGCATTCTCTTTACATAAAGAAGGGGGACATTCTGAATTTCGTATTCTTCATCACAAAGATAATACTGGACAAGAAATACAAAAAAGCCTGATTAACGCCTCTAAACGTCATCCGAATATTATTGTATTTGATCATCATTTTGCTATTGAAATTTTAACTCAACATCATTTGGGTATGAAAGTAACAAAAGATACAGAAGATATAGAATGTTATGGTGCTTATGTTTTGAATGAGAGAACGAATGAAATTCATACTTTTCTTTCTAAAATTACTATGATTTGTACTGGTGGAATTGGAAATATTTATCAAACTACTACTAACCCTTTAGTTGCTACTGGTGATGGAATTGCAATTGTTTATCGGGCAAAAGGTTTAGTACGAGATATGGAGTTTGTACAATTTCACCCGACAGCCTTATATAATCCGATTGAACGTCCAGCTTTTTTAATTTCTGAAGCTTTGCGTGGATATGGTGGTATTTTAAAAACAAGAGAAGGTAAAGAATTTATGCATCGTTATGATTCTCGTAGAGCATTAGCTCCACGAGATATTGTTGCCCGTGCTATTGATAGTGAGATGAAAAGTAATGGGAATGATTTTGTTTATCTTGACATTACGCATAAAAATGCGGAAGAAACTCGGAACTCTTATCCTACTATATATGAAAAATGTTTAAATGAAGGAATTGATATCACTCGTACATATATTCCCGTTGCACCAGCAGCCCATTACCTCTGTGGAGGTATTGTAGTAGATAAGAATGCAAGAACAAGTATTCACAGGTTGTATTCTGCCGGTGAATGTTCATGTACAGGATTACACGGAGCTAATCGTCTAGCTTCTAATTCATTGATTGAGGCTATCGTTTATACTGATGCTGCAGCTAAACATTCAATTACACGATTTAATCAATATGAATTTAATAGAAATATTCCTCAATGGAATGATAAAGGAACTTCTTTAACCGAAGAAATGACTTTAATTACTCAAAGTGTTAAAGAAGTTGAAGCAATTATGAGTAATTACGTTGGAATCGTTCGTTCTAATATGCGTTTAGAACGAGCAATGAAACGTTTAGAAATTATCTATCGGGAAACTGAAAGTTTATTTGCACAATCAGTTGTCTCTCGTGATATTTGTGAACTGCGTAATATCGCATGTGTTGGATATTTAGTTACGAAGCAAGCGATGGAACGAAAAGAAAGTAAAGGACTACACTATACCATTGACTACCCTAAAAAGTGATAAAATAATCTCCAAAATTTATCAAATGGTTTAAAAAAACTATTTACTATTAGTTGAAGTAATATTTATTCGGTATTCTATCTATCTATTGTTCCTGTTTTAGATTCTATAGATATAAAGATTTAATAAAAAATTGTACTTCTATGGATACGAGGATAACACCTAACTTTTACATTCGAAACTATATAATTTTAATTATCAAAATTATAATAAATTCCTGCATCAAAGTTTTCTAATCCTTTTAATCACAATATTCAGAATCTTAATTTATAATTAATTCCCCTTTTTGTACTTTTACAAAGTAAATAATAGTATTACTACTGAAATTAATAAGGTTTTTCATATGTTAGATATTAGTTTCATCATGTATTATTGATGAAACTAAGTCTATTGTTGTTAAATGATTTACATCATGCTATAACACGAACCATTTCAAGTACTTTATTTGAATATCCCCATTCATTGTCATACCAGGAAATTATTTTGGCGAAATTTCCATCTAAAGAAATACCAGCTTCCGCATCAAAAATAGAAGTATTAGAACAACCACGGAAATCTGTAGATACTACAGCATCTTCAGTATATCCCAAGATACCCTTCAGTTCACCTTCAGAAGCAGTTTTCATAGCATTTTTGATATCTTCTTTTGTAGCCGTTTTTTCAAGGATAACTGTTAAGTCTACAACAGAAACATCGGAAGTTGGGACGCGAAATGCCATACCTGTTAATTTTCCATTCAATTCTGGAAGTACTTTGCCTACGGCTTTAGCAGCACCTGTAGAAGATGGAATGATATTTTCAAGAATTCCACGCCCTCCTCTCCAATCTTTTGAAGAAACACCATCTACTGTTTTTTGAGTAGCAGTTGTAGCATGAATAGTCGTCATTAGACCCTTGATGATACCAAATTCATCATGTAATATTTTTGCGATAGGAGCTAAGCAATTAGTTGTACAAGACGCGTTGGAAATTATACATTGATTTGTGTAATTTTGATGATTTACTCCATAGACAAACATTGGAGTTGAATCCTTAGAAGGAGCAGACATAATTACCTTTTTAGCACCAGCTTGAATATGTCTACGTGCTGTTTCATTCGTTAAAAAGAAACCAGTCGATTCAACAATTACTTCAGCTCCTAGTTCGTTCCATATCAGATTTATGGGATCTTTCTCAGTCGTTAAGCGAATTTTTTTATCATTTATTATCAAATAATTCCCATTTACGGAAATTTTACCTTTGAAATATCCGTGTACAGAATCATGCTTTAGCATATAAGCTAAATAATTAGCATCCAATAAGTCATTTATACCTACAACTTCAATTTCATCATCAAAATTATACATTGCAGCACGAAATACCATACGACCAATACGTCCAAACCCATTAATACCTACTTTAATCATCTTGATTTCTTTTATAGATTAATAAACTAAAACGTTACAACTTCTCACTGCAAAGATATTTTTTTTCCTTAAAAATCATATGCATACAAATATAATTTTTTGTTAAATATTTAATTTATTCAATTTTTTTCGATATTCTCTTACATTTTTATAATGTTCATTTAAAGTGGTCGCAAAGTTATGTTTTCCTGATAAGTCACCTTTGGCACACATATACAAATATGTATGATTTTGATAATTTAACACGCCATCTATAGAATTTATAGAAGGTATCCTAATAGGTCCTGGAGGTAATCCGTAATTTTTATAGGTATTATAAGGAGAATTTATTTTTAAATGTTTTAAAAGTATCCTTTTTAAAGTAAAATCTTTTATAGCAAATTTAACAGTAGGATCTGCCTGTAACATCATGCCTTTTTTTAATCGATTAAGGTATAAACCAGCTATAATAGGATATTCGGATTTAAAATTAGTTTCTTCTTCTACTATGGAAGCTAGAATGGAAACTTCTATTTGGGTTAATGGTATAGCTTGTGCTTTTCTTAAACGTTCTATCGTCCAAAATCGATTATATTCTTTTTTTATTTTTTTCAAAAAATCATCAACAGAAATATCCCAATAAATTTCGTAAGTATTGGGAATAAACATTGCTACAATAGTTTCGGTATCAAAACCAAAAGAACTTACTATATTTGGATTATTCAGATAATCAAATAAAATTTCAGAATCTAACATTAATTGATTACCTATTCGGGATGTAAAGTCTTTCTTCAAACGAATATTATTAAAAATTAGTTTTATAGGTTTTTGTCGTTTGTTCCAAAGTATTTTGACTACCTGCAAGTAGGTTGTTTTGGGTGTTAATTCATATCTTCCAGTTTTTATACTTTCCAAATGTTTTATACTCGATACCAATTGTTTAAAGATGCATATATTTTTTATATGAGCATTGAATTGTAACTGTGACAACAAATTATTATAATTTTTTTGTTCATCTATATAAATAGATATAGGTTTGTTGATTTCAAAAGCTGGAGAAATTATTATGTAACAATAAACAATTCCATTAATTAATAAGATTACCATTATAAGTGGAACAATACTTCCTATAATAAACTTTTTTTTTTCATTTTTGTTAAATTACTTTTTCACTGATGATTATTCTGATCTATACCCAAATTTTTTTAGTAAACTATCTTTATTTCGCCAATTTTTTTCTACTTTGACGTGTATTTCAAGAAAAATTTTTTTTGAAAAAAAAAAACAATATCCTTTCTTGCCGTAGACCCTATTTTTTTTAAGGCCTTACCACCTTTTCCAATAATAATTTTTTTTTGAGAATCTCTTTCTGTAATAATTATTGCTTTAATCTGAATAAAATTTTCAAACTCTTTGAAAAAATCTATAATTACTTCAACTGAATAGGGTATTTCTTTTTGATAGTATAAAAAAATTTTTTTACGAATAATTTCAGCAACAAAAAAACGAATAGGACGGTCAGTTATAGTGTCTTTTTCGAAATAAGGGGGTGACTCTGGAAGTAATTTTTTAATTCTCTTTTGTAGATAGTCTACATTAAATCGATTGATTGCTGATAATGGAATAATTTCTGCGTTTGGAAGAATTGTCTTACACTCTGCTGTTTTCTGTTCCAGTTGTTTCTGATTAGATAAATCTATTTTATTAATTAGCATAAGAATAGGAAAAGTATTTTTTTGTAATTTTTTTATAAAAAAATTAGTTTTATCTAACTGATCCGTAATATCAGTCATATAAAGCAATATATCCGCATCTCTTAGTGCTGATTCAGAAAAAAACAACATTCTTTCTTGCAACTTATAATTAGGGTGAAGTATACCTGGTGTGTCAGAAAAGACAATTTGCGTATCAAATGTATTTACAATTCCTATAATCCGGTGACGAGTAGTTTGTATTTTAGGAGTAATAATAGATACTTTTTCCCCTACTAAAATATTCATCAACGTAGATTTTCCTACGTTAGAATTACCTACTATATTCACAAATCCAGATTTGTGTACGATATCTGTATTAAAATGCATTTGCTTTAAGGGATAATCCCGTTTTTTCATTTAGGCCACACATAAGATTAAAATTTTGTATTGCTTGTCCAGAAGCTCCTTTTAGTAGATTGTCTATGATGGAAATAACAAATAATTTGTTACCATATTTTTCTAAATGAAGGATGCATTTATTTGTATTTATCACTTGTTTCAAGTCAGGATTTTTATCAGAAATGAAAGTAAAAACACTATTTTTATAATAATTTGAATAGACTTGAGTAATATTCTTGAGGTTTAAGTCACTTTCAGTATAAATAGTTGCAAAAATACCTCTGGAAAAATTGCCCCTCACAGGGATGAAATTGAATTTAGAGGACTCATAATTTAAAGATTCAGTAATTTCCTTCAAATGTTGGTGAATAAAAGCTTTGTAAACTGAAATATTATTATTTCTCCAAGAAAAATGAGAAGTCTCTGAAGGTTTCACACCTGCTCCAGTTGTTCCAGTAATAGCATTTATGTGAATTTCACTTCTCAATAAATTATTATTTGCCAAAGGAAGTAAAGCTAACTGAACTGCTGTAGCAAAACAACCAGGGTTAGCAATGTAGTGAGCTTTTTTAATGGTTTCTCTATTCAATTCTGGTAACCCATATATAAATTTTCCGGCGTTTTCTTTATGGCGAAAATCTATAGATAAATCTATAATTTTCAAATTTTTGTGAATTTTATGAGTTTCTATAAATTTTTTACTATCTCCATGTGCAGAGCAAAGGAACAAAACATCTATTTCAGTCAAATTGTATGAATCAGAAAAAACCAAGTCTGTTTCTCCAATCAAGCCTGTGTGAACATCTATAATTTTATTTCTGGCATTGCTGTGACTATGGACGAATATTATATTTACATCAGGATGATTTATCAATAAACGTATTAGTTCTCCAGCAGTATATCCAGCTCCTCCAATTATTCCTACTTTCATCTAATTTAATAATTTTAATAGTAGTTATTTAAATTTTAGTAAAATTCTTGCATAAAATCCATAAGTTGTTTCTGGATTGTTGAAAGTTTTTTACATTTAGTCTTATTTTTAATTCGACTATTTCAAACTTTAAAATTCACTATTTTCTAAGTGTTATCTTGGTATCTATTTGTAATATTTGTACACATATTATTGATATATAAATCCAACAAATTTATTTTTAATTTTTTAATCAGATGTGGCTGTGTTTTCTCTACCTACAAATGGATTTAAAGCCAGTTTCTTCAAAGAGTAGAATATTTTATTAAAAAATATTCAAAAAACATCAGGATGTCTCACACATTTTGAAATGTGGACAAATCGTTTTTAATATAGTATTTCCTTCTTATTTTTTTCTAGTCATCACTCTTCTTTGGAAATATTATAGAATACTTACAAAGATATCTACTGAAATAGATTGTTATCGTTTACTCTGTCAGTTTTAACAAAAAGTTGAATGGATTTAACATTTAACGAATTTTATTTCAAATATTTTACTACTCATTTCTTTCTTAGATTCAATATCTATCATTTTTTCGAAAAAATTGATAGCAGAAGGTAAGACTTTTATTCAAAAACCGTAATTATATAATTTGTTTAAAAAACCTCTAATATATTATTTGAATAATATTCAAAAACTTTGGATGTTATATTTATCATATTATAAACCTTTTTCATATTCTTTAGAGTCATCATAAAGAGACTAGTTAGTCTCCATAAAAAACGGAATTATTACGAATTTTACTCATATTTTTGATAGAACAAAAAAATACACAGTCCTGACTATAAAATTATAAATTTAATCATGATTAACTAGTTTTTTGACAAAAACATTATTAAAATTTTAATTTTTCTTAGTGATTAATCATTTTGGATTAAGATTTTTAAAACCTTTCTGTTTTTACGATATTTTTTAAAAAAAGTTATTTTTATGATTTCTTAGGTCTTATTATTGGAAATAATTGAATAAAACCGTTTAAACAGTCTCCAACAAGTTCTTTGAATATTTCAAAATCACTCTATTTATAAATAGTAGCTTCTTTAAAAAAATGAACCAATTCAACTATGTTGGACTATTTAAGACAGTTTAGCTTCTTAGTGTAGAATATTAACTGTAATAGAACTTTGTTTAAAACAATAGCAATCTTGAAAACTTTAATATCAAATGTTCTTTCATATTTAAAATTTTTTAATAGTTTTAAAGGAATAGAATTTTAAAAAATACCTTCATACTAACTTAATAATACTTATAAACTTAATTTTATTTGAGAGTAAATTTGTAGTGTAGTTTTTACTTTTGAAAAATATTTTTTCTTATAGGAGCTGTTGAGTATTATTAACTGTACAAAGACAGAGTTTGTAATTGTTTTTTAGGTGAGTTCCATGCATTCCATACCAAATTATGTTATTAGACTGTACATAAAATAAACTTTCTTAAAATGGAAGAGAAAAGCTTTTCTATTTAATAAATTACTCAATTGGATATTTTTTTAAAAGAGTTTAATTTTTAGTAATTACGTCTTTTATCAGGTATGTGAATAATCATTTTTCAAAATTTTTAGAAGTTTTCTTGAAAAATTTGTTTTTTAACATTATAACAATATTATTATAAACTGCTCTTTCCCATTCTTTTTTGTATGATATGATAGATTTTAGTTGGAATAGCCATTATTTTCGTGAATCCCTTTACATCATCTGATGTCCAAGCTTTGTTAATTTCTCCATATTTCCCAAAGTCTGTTTTCATCAAATCAAAATCACTTTCTACCCCTATTAGCACATACTGATAGGGGCTAAATCGAACTATTACTGTTCCTGTTACATTTATTTGAGAATTCTGTAGAAAACATTCAATATCTCGCATTACTGGTTCAAGGTATTGAGCTTCATGTAAAAACATTCCATACCAATTTCCTAATTGATCCTTCCAATATTGTTGCCATTTAGTTAAAGTGTGTTTTTCCAACATTTTATGTGCATTAATAATCACTAAAGGAGCAGCTGCTTCAAATCCTACACGTCCTTTGATACCAATAATTGTGTCACCAATGTGCATATCTCGCCCAATAGCGTAACGTGATGCCATTCGTTCTATTTTTTTTATTGCTTTTACCTTGTCTTGATATTCTTTTCCATTAATGGCTAATATTTCACCTTTTTTAAAAAAAATTTTTAAAATTTCCTCCCCTTTTTCTTGTAATTGAGATGGATAAGCATTTTCTGGTAAAGTTTGTTCTGATTTTAATGTCTCTTTTCCTCCAATACTTGTTCCCCAAAGACCTTTGTTTATAGAATATTCCATTTTGGTAAAATCGGCTTTGAATCCATGTTTCTTCAAATAATTGATTTCATATTCACGGGTGAGTACCATATCTCGAGTTGGAGTAATAATGCCTATTTCTTGTGCCAATATGTCGAAAGTCAAATCAAAACGAATTTGATCGTTTCCGGCTCCTGTACTTCCATGAGCCACATAATCAGCTTTTATTTCTTTAGCATAATTAATTATAGCAATAGCTTGAAAAATACGCTCTGAACTAACAGATATAGGATAAGTTCCATTACGAAGAACATTTCCAAAAATCATATACTTAATACTTTTTTCATAAAATTCTTCAGTAATATCAAGATTTATATGTCTTTTCGCTCCTGCTTTGTAAGCATGTCCTTCTATTTTTTTTAAATCTTCATCTGTAAATCCACCTGTATTTGCTAAAGCGGTATATACTTCATGTCCTAATTCTTTTGACAAATACACAGCACAGAAAGATGTATCTAAACCTCCACTGTATGCTAAAACTACTTTTTTTTTCATTGTCCCTAAATATATTTACTTTTTTATCTCTACTACTTAATGAGCATGATCATTTTTCTTTGGATCGTATAACATGCCTGTACAAAGGCAATAACGACGACTTGTTCGCTGCAAAATGTCGTAATTTATGCATCCTTGGCATCCTTTCCAAAAAGATTCATCATCTGTTAATTCTGCAAAAGTTACTGGTACATATCCTAAAGCTGTGTTAATTTTCATTACAGCTGATCCAGAAGTTAATCCAAATAATTTGGCTTTTGGATATTTTTTCCTTGACAATGCAAAAGATTTTTTTTTAATTCTTTTTGCCAATCCTTGTCCACGAAACTTACTTATCACAATCAATCCAGAGTTAGCGATATATTGTTTGTCTCCCCAACTTTCTATATAACAAAAACCAGCAAATTCCTCATTTACAAAGGCAATGACAGACTTTCCTTCTAACATTTTTTGTTCTAAATATTCAGGAGTACGCTTAGCAATACCTGTCCCTCGTATTTTTGCTGCTTCTTCAATAGTTTTTAATATTGTTGGAACATATTTAATATGATCCCCGTCAGCGACTAGTATTTTAATTTTCTGATTCATTTACTGGAATACAATAAAATAGAGAAGTAAAAGACAAGAAAAAGTGATTATCCAAAAATATTAAAAAACAAAAAAAATCAAGCAATTTGTTATTTTTAAACACATATTATTCACAGTTTTTCTTTACAACTTTTGTATTTCCTTTTTTAAAATTCAACAAATAATAAAATTAATAATCCTAAAATAACTACGATATCCATCGTATTCCATAAGGCTCTATCCAATTCAACTTTGAGTAATGACTAAAATAAAAAAAATTATTACTTTACTTTTCTTGTTCTCTTAATTTGCAAATTAAGAAAGTGTAAAAAAGCTAACTAATGCAATAAATCCTATTTAATTGACAAAAGCTATAGGAAACATTGAACAAGCATAGTTAGAAATAAAATTATCGAACCAATTTTCATTAGTCTATCTATTTTATATAGTTATTTATAATCAGCAATAATATTACAATTAACGAAAAAAATAAAATTTTCATGTAATGTTAGAAACATAAGCTTTTGAGCACAAAACTTAACGGATAAGTACACTCACTTATTTTCTACTATAAATAATTCTTCGTTAGGTTTAGTCATTAAATATTGTTCGCGAACTAATTTTTCTAATTTTTTATCATCACTATGTAAGAATCTAAGTTTTTGAAGATTATCTTCTTTTTTTTTCGTATAAAATTTTATTTCCTTTTTTAAATGATTGATTTGTTGATTATAAGCAACCCATTTAAAAATAGTACTATCTCCTATCAAAAAAGTAATAACAGTAAATATAATACAAGCTACCCAATATTTATTTAGTCCAGTTTTTTTTCGCTTAAAGGAATTGTTAAGATTATTGCTCACAATAATTTTTTTTGACAAAAGTAAAGAATAATTTCTAAAATTAAATTCTGTAACTTCGTTAATTAAATCTGGGTTTATTATTATGAATAGAAGAAGTATTACAAATAAAAAAAGTAGGAAGAGCATTAATTTTATTGAATTAATTGTAGAAAAAGATTTATCTGAAGGAAAAAATGAGGGAAGAATTCAAACGAGGTTTCCACCAGAACCAAATGGCTATTTGCATATTGGTCATGCAAAGGCTATTTATATAAATTTTAGTATTGCTCAAAAGTATGGAGGCGTTTGTAATCTCCGTTTTGACGATACTAATCCAACAAAAGAAGATGTGACATATGTGGATTCTATTATGAAAGACATTCGATGGTTAGGGTTCAATTGGAAAAATGTTTATTATGCTTCTGATTATTTCCAACAATTATGGGATTTTGCTATTCAGCTAATCAAAACTGGAAAAGCTTATATAGATGAACAATCTTCAGAAGAAATTGCTTTACAAAAAGGGTCTCCTACTCAAATAGGAAAAGATTCTCCATACAGAAATCGTTCTATAGAGGAAAATTTAGAATTATTCAATAAAATGAATAAAGGTGAAATTTTGGAGGGGTCAATGGTATTGAGAGCTAAAATTGACATGGCTAATTCTAATATGCATCTCCGAGATCCGATTATTTATCGTATTGTTAATCACCCCCATCATCGTACAGGGGAAATATGGAAAGTTTATCCTATGTATGATTTTGCACATGGTCAGAGTGATTATTTTGAAGGAGTTACTCATTCTGTTTGCACATTGGAATTTTCTGTTCATCGTCCTCTATATGATTGGTTTATAGATCAGTTTAAAAAAAATCATTCAAAGGGTGTGGATTTTAGACCAATACAATATGAATTTAACCGTCTAAATTTAACTTACACACTGATGAGTAAACGTAAATTATTGCAATTAGTAAGAGAAGGATATGTTAAAGGGTGGGACGATCCTCGAATGCCAACTTTAGCCGGATTACGTCGTAGAGGTTATACTCCAAAGTCTATTCGAAATTTTATAGAAAAAATTGGGTACACTAGATTTGAAGCTTTAATCGATATTGCACTATTAGAACATTCTGTTCGTGAAGATCTGAATACTAAAGCCAAACGTGTTTTTGCAATTATAGAGCCTATAAAATTGATTCTGATCAACTATCCGGAAGGAAAAACAGAAAAAATAGAAATAATAAATAATCCTGAAGATAATTTGGCGGGTACGCATCAAATTATATTTTCTCGTGAATTATACATAGAAAGAGAAGATTTTATGGAAGATGCTCCAAAGAATTTTTTTCGTATGACCCCAGGTAGATACGTTCGTTTAAAAAATGCTTACATCATTAAATGTGTAGGATTTAAAAAAAATGTATCTGGAGCTGTGGAAGAAATTTATGCTGAATATAACCCACAAACGAAAAGTGGACTACCTGCAAGTAATAGAAAGGTAAAAGGCACTTTACATTGGGTTTCTGTAAAACATAGTCTTCCAGCAGAAGTACGTCTATACAATTATCTTTTTACCGTAGAAAATCCTTCTGAAGAAAAAGATTTTCACAAAATATTAAATCCTAATTCGTTAATTGTAAAAACCGGCTCAATGATAGAACAAGAATTAGGAAATGCTCGTCCTCTAGAAAATTTTCAATTTCAACGATTGGGATACTTTAATTTAGATATTGATTCTAAAATGGACAAATTGATTTTTAATCGTACTGTACTATTGAAAGATTCAAAAAATAAATTCTTAAATAACTATAAATAAAAATAACTTCAAATAAATATTTGCTATTTATCATTTAATAAGTCAAATCATCATGGCTTACATCAAAAATATAGAAGTCCGCTATTGTATAATATTTGTAGGAAATAGTCTAACTGATATATTTTTTTGA
The DNA here is from genome assembly GCF_055395615.1 of Azobacteroides sp. (SeqCode). Classification (NCBI taxonomy): domain Bacteria; kingdom Pseudomonadati; phylum Bacteroidota; class Bacteroidia; order Bacteroidales; genus Azobacteroides (SeqCode); species Azobacteroides sp. (SeqCode). The sequence continues at coordinate 626,296 of NZ_AP014701.1, forward strand.
GAAACAGTTTCTATTTCACAAAAAAACTTAGATAAATCTTTTTGTGTATAATAAAGTAGTTATATTGTACGTATTATCTTCTATGATATTGATATTCGAGCGAAAAACGGGACTTGAACCCGCGACCCTAACCTTGGGAAGGTTATGCTCTACCAACCTGAGCTATTTTCGCAATAAATACTATTCCATTAATTTTGGATTGGATTGTGTAATCCAATCTTCTTCTCTAGTTTTATACAAAATAAACCATTTCTTAACCTTGTCTTTGAGAAAGAAATTGTGGGACAAATGAGAAGAATGGATCTAATAAATTTTTAATTATCTGCTGTTTTCAATAACTGCCTGAGCTGCAGCCAATCGTGCAATAGGTACGCGAAATGGAGAACAGCTTACATAGTCCAATCCAACTTTTTCACAAAATTTAACAGAGTGAGGCTCTCCACCATGCTCTCCACAAATACCACATTTTAAACCTTTTTTTACCTCACGACCCTTTTTTGTTGCCAATTCCACTAATTGTCCGACACCTTTTTGATCTAATACAGCAAATGGATCATCTTTTAGAATACCTTTTTCCAAATACATTGGTAAAAATTTAGATACATCATCACGACTATAACCAAATGTCATTTGAGTTAAATCATTAGTACCAAATGAGAAGAATTCGGCAGAAGTAGCAATACGGTGAGCAGTTAATGCTGCACGTGGGATTTCAATCATTGTCCCTACTTTATAATTTATTCTATTATTTTTGTTTTTGAAAACATTTTTTGCTGTATTATCAATAATTTTTCTTTGAGCTAAAAATTCATAAAGACTTCCAGTCAATGGAATCATAATTTCTGGGAATATTTCAATTCCTTTAGTTTTCAAATCTAATGCAGCTTCCAAAATAGCACAGGTTTGCATTTCGGTAATTTCTGGATACAAATTACCTAAACGGCATCCACGAAGTCCTAACATTGGATTTTGTTCTAGCAAACTTTCAACACGATCGTGAATTTCTTTAAAGGAAATACCCATTACTTGAGCCATTTCTTTTTGTCCTTTCTCATCATGAGGAACAAATTCATGTAAAGGTGGATCTAATAAACGTATCGTTACAGGGAACCCTGCCATTACTTTAAAAATATTAAAAAAGTCAACCCGCTGTAAGGGTAATAATTTAGATAAAGCATTTCTACGTCCATTCTCATCTTTAGCCAAAATCATTTCTCTCATAGCAATGATTTTATCCCCTTCAAAAAACATGTGTTCTGTACGACAAAGTCCAATCCCCTGAGCACCAAATTTACGTGCAACTACTGCATCGTGAGGAGTATCCGCATTCGTTCTTACTTTCAAGCGAGCATATTTATCAGCTAATCGCATTATTTCAACAAAATCATTACTTAGCTCGGCTTCTTGTGTTTCTATCCTTCCTGCATAGATAAAACCAGTAGAACCATCTAGAGAAATCCAATCTCCTTCTTCCAATTTTTTACCACAAATTACCATTGTTTTAGTTTTGTAGTCTATTTGCATATTATTAGCAGCTGATACACAACATTTACCCATGCCACGTGCAACTACAGCAGCATGAGAAGTCATTCCACCTCGGGAGGTCATAATACCCTCTGCAACAGTCATGCCTCGTAAATCTTCTGGAGAAGTTTCTATACGACACAAAACAACTTTTTCTCCTTTTGCTACCCATTCTTCAGCTTCATCAGCGTGAAAAATGATTCTACCAGTAGCTGCCCCAGGAGATGCAGGCAAGCCTTTTGTGATTGGCTTGGCAGATGATAATACTGATTTGTTAAAAACAGGATGAAGTAACTCATCCAATTTTTCTGGATCCTGACGCAATAATGCTGTTTTTTCATCAATAATACCCTGTTTTAACATGTCTACAGCAATTTTTATCATTGCAGCGCCAGTTCTTTTCCCGTTACGAGTTTGGAGTAACCACAGTTTTCCATCTTGAATAGTAAACTCAATATCTTGCATATCCTTAAAATAGTCCTCCAATTTTTGTTGAGTATTAATCAAATCTTTTGCACATTCAGGCATAGATTCCTCTAAAGAGGGATATTTTGTTTTACGTTCTTCTTCTGAAATTTCTTGTTGAATTGCCCAACGTTTAGACCCATTAATAGTAATCTGTTGAGGAGTACGAATACCTGAAACAACGTCTTCTCCCTGTGCATTAATTAGATATTCTCCATTAAAAATATCTTCTCCTGTAGCAGCATTACGAGTAAAAGCTACACCCGTAGCAGAAGTTTTTCCCATATTCCCGAAAACCATAGCTTGTACATTAACAGCAGTTCCCCATTTTTCTGGAATACGATACATTTGACGGTAAAGAATAGCTCTTTCATTCATCCAACTGTCAAATACAGCACAAATAGATCCCCAAAGTTGTTCCCATGGAGATTCAGGAAAATCTTTACCAATATGTTTTTTAACGATAATTTTAAATTTAATTACTAATTCTTTTAGGTCGGATACCGTTAATTCGGTATCTAACTCTACTTTGCGTTCCTTTTTTATTTCGTCCATAATTTTTTCGAATGGATCTATTTCCAATTTGGATTTTGGTTTCATATCCAAAACCACATCTCCATACATTTGAATAAAACGACGATAGGAATCCCATGCAAAACGTTCATTCCCTGATTTTTTTGCAATACCTTCAACAGATTCAGCATTTAATCCTAAATTTAATACAGTATCCATCATACCAGGCATAGACACTCTTGCTCCAGAACGAACAGAAACAAGACATGGATTGTCTCTATCTCCAAATTTTGTATTTGTAGCTTCTTCTACTTTTTTAATTGCTTCTTTCACATCAGGTTTTATCAATTCAATTAAACTATTTTTTCCTAATTGATTATACTCTATACAGACTTCAGTAGTAATGGTGAAACCTGGAGGAACAGGAATGCCGATCAAATTCATTTCAGCTAAATTGGCTCCTTTTCCTCCTAAAATATCTTTCATATTTGCTTTGCCTTCAGCATATCCGTTTCCAAATAGATAAACTCTTTTTTTATTCATAAAATTTAAATATATTTATGTACATGGTTTTGTATCTTTTTCACGAAGGTACAAAAAACCTTATTTATTTCAGAAATTTAGTATGAGAACGTCCAGTGATAATTTATTTTATTTATTTTTTTGAAATTGTATTTCAAAGTACTATGATTTCACACTCTTGCCTTACACATTTAATTCATTTTTTCTTATATCAAAAAATTTATACTCGAGAATTCCTAAACTTTGATTGGGAGTAATTCGTATCTTGATAGAATATTTAATTTTCCACTTTATTTTTAAAGATAGAAAACCCTGATTAATAAAAGCTGCAACATACGGATGAACATGCAAATCGATTTTTTTTACAATTAGTTCTTTTGCAACAGTTTTAATTTTTTCATCTAATGTGTCTGTAAAAAAAATAGAAGGGTTAATAGTACCTTTTCCAAAGCATACGGGGCAAGTTTCCGTAATAGTAGTAAAATCCAGAGCCGGACGTACTCTTTGTCGGGTAATTTCCATTAATCCAACTTTACTTATTGGAAAAACGTGATGTTTAGCTTTATCTTTAGCCATAAATTCACACATACTATTGTATAACTTTTGGCGATTTGTCTGTTCATCCATATCAATAAAATCTATTACAATTATACCTCCCATATCTCGAAGCCGTAATTGTTTTGAAACTTCTTCAGCAGCTCTTAAATTTATATCAACTATTATATTTTCTTTATCGATATTGGGAGTTGATGTCAATCTATTTCCACTATTCACATCAATGACATACATTGCTTCTGTATGTTCGATAATGAGATATGCTCCATCTTTGAGAGTGATTATTTTTCCAAATTTTGATTTAAATTGTTTAGTAATAGCGAAATTGTCAAAAATTGGAGACTCTCCTTTATAGAGCTTCACAATATTTAATTTTTGACGAGCAATCAAACTAAGATAATTACGTATTTCATTGTATACATTTTCGTCATTAACGTAAATATGCTCAAAAGAGGAATTAAAATTATCCCTTAATAATGTTACTATTCTCTTTCCTTCTTCATAAATTAAAGAAGGAGACTTACTCTTAACGAGTCTTGATATGTTATCATCCCAACGTTTTACTAATATTTTTAACTCTTCGTCAAGTTCAGATGCTTGTTTCCCTTTTGCTGATGTACGAATAACTACAGAGAAATTTTTAGGTTTAATACTACATATCAACTGCTTTAATCGAATACGCTCTTCATCTGATTGAATTTTTAATGAAATACTTACTTTATCCCCAAAGGGGATAATAACAAGATATCTTCCTGCAATCGAGAGTTCTGAAGTAAGACGAGGACCTTTAGTAGAAATTGGTTCTTTAGCAATTTGTACTAATAAATTATCTCCTTTTTCCAAAACATTTGTAATAGAGCTATCCTTAGCTATATCTAGTGAACGTGGGAATTTATCAACAGGTAGTATATTTTTTTTACTAAAAATAGTTTTCAATAATTTGTTTAAATTATTAATATGATTCCTTAAATCACGATAGTGAAGGAAAGCTTCTTTTTTACTCCCAATATCTATGAAAGCAGCATTTAGACCAGGCATCATTTTTTTAACCTTACCAAGGTAAATGTTCCCTACTGAAAATGATATATCACGTACTTCTCTATGAAATTCTACTAGATTTTTGTCTTCAAGGACGGCAATAGACATTATCTTAGGTTGAACATCAATTACTAACTCACTTATCACAGCATCAGTTTTTAAATGATCAAACATCAAAGGCCAAATATGTAATTAACCTTAAAATTGACAATCAATAAAACAAAATAAAAGTTACTTTTTATTTTTATGTCTATTTTTTCTTAATCTTTTTTTCCTTTTATGTGTAGACATCTTATGTCTTTTCCTTTTCCCTCCACTTGGCATTGTCTATACGAATTTTACGAAAAATATTTACAAATATAATATAATTTACTTTTAACTAAAGTTCTAATATTTATTCTTCAAAACTTAACAATATATATGAGTTAAAGTGAAAGTGTATCTGTAATTTTGAATCTAAAATAAAAATTGCTTTAAATTTGGAAGAAATTTTATACATCATTGATGGTATACAGATAAAGGTTTTTGACTTTATCTGTCAAAAACTAATTGAGTGGTACATTGAGCATAAAAGGAGTTTGCCATGGAGAGGTATTCGCGATCCATATAAAATATGGGTTTCAGAAATTATTCTTCAACAAACGCGTGTTGCTCAGGGGTTAAAGTATTATAATCGGTTTATTGAACGTTTCCCTAATATAGAATCTTTGGCTGTAGCTGATGAACAAGAAGTTCTTAAGTATTGGCAAGGGTTAGGATATTATTCTAGAGCACGTAACCTACATAGTACAGCTAAAATTATTTTAAATAAATATAATGGAGTATTTCCAAAAGATTATCATACAATTCTAAAGTTAAAAGGAATTGGTGAATATACAGCTGCTTCTATTACTTCTTTTGCATGGGATATGCCTTATCCATCGGTTGATGGAAATGTATTTCGTTTTTTATCTCGCCTCTTTGCTATTGATTATCCTGTTGATACAAGAAAAGGAAAGAACTATTTTTCAGAATTAACAACACAATTGATGAATAAATCAAAAGCCGGAATGTTCAATCAAGCAATAATGGAATTTGGAGAATTACAGTGTATTCCATTTTGCCCTAATTGTACTGTTTGTCCTTTCAAATCTATATGTTTAGCCTATTTTAATCATACTATTCTCCAATATCCTGTTAAACAAAACAAAATAAAAAAGAAAAAAAAATATCTTTACTACTTTCATATTTATGATCCTAGTTACTTATATTTAAATATGAGGAAAGAAAAAGGAATTTGGAAGAATTTATTTGAATTTCCTCTGATAGAGTCAGAAATATTAATGGATTTTCAACAATTAAGTAATACTGATAAATTTAAATTGTGGTTCCCTCAAAAATATATTGATCACTTTGAATTAGTGATAAAAAATCAAAAACATATTTTATCTCATCGAATATTGTATGTTTTTTTTTATAAAGTATTTGTAAAAAAAATATCGAATGGTTTAAATGTTTTCAAGAAAATCAGGTGGATAGAAATAGATAAATATCCTTTTCATCGATTAATGCAGTTTTATTTGGACAAATTTCACTGAGTAAATTTGTCATTTTGTTATTTTATTCTTATCTTTAGGGCAGTTCTGACTTAACATGTTTGTAGTATTATGTCTGTAAATAAAGTTATTTTAGTTGGTAACGTGGGAAAAGATCCGGAGATAAGGTATTTTGATAACGGTAGAGCTGTTGTCAATTTTTCTATAGCTACCAAAGAAAGAGCTTACACTACCTCTAATGGGATACAAGTTCCTGAACGAACAGAGTGGCATAATATTGTGTTATACAGAGGAGCAGAAGTTGCTGAAAAATATATTCATAAAGGTTCAAAGATTTATATTGAAGGAAAAATTCGTACTCGTTCGTATGATGGGAAGGGTATTAAACGGTATATAACAGAAGTATTGGTGGATGTTTTTGAACTATTAGATCGTAAACAGTTGAATAGTGAAAATGACCCCATTTCTTGTGAATCTTCTGTAGTAACAAATTACACTCCTCAGACTACTATAAATCCTCTAATAGAACAAGAAGATGATGATTTGCCATTTTAATCAAATCAAATAGGGATATGTAAAAATCTGTTCCTATTTTATGTAGAGAATGAAAATTGCAGCATTGGTATCAGGAGGAGTAGATAGTTCAGTTGTTGTCCATCAGTTAAAGGATATGGGTTACGATCCGATTATTTTCTATATAAAAATAGGTATGGAAAACAGGGAGGAATATGTTGACTGTTGCTCCGAGGAAGATATAGAAATAATCACTTGTATTGCTCAAAAATATGGATGTCGAATGGAGATAGTTTCCCTTCACAAGGAATATTGGGAAAGTGTAGTTGGTTATACTATTGATAGTGTCCGTAGAGGATTAACTCCTAATCCGGACATAATGTGCAATAAACTTATAAAGTTCGGAATTTTTGAAAAAAAATGGGGATATGAATTTGATAAAATTGCTACTGGTCATTATGCAACTACTACTGAGATAAACAATAAAATTTACCTCTCCACTGCTTCTGACAAGGTAAAAGACCAAACTTATTTCCTTGGACAAGTAGAATATTTACAGATATCTAAATTGATATTCCCGGTTGGATATTTTCAGAAAAGTGAAGTGAGGATGATTGCTTCTGAACAAAACTTGCCGAATGCTTTTAGAAAAGATAGTCAAGGTATTTGTTTTTTAGGAAAAATTAATTACAGTGATTTTATACGAAAATATTTAGGAGAAAAATCAGGTAATGTTATAGAATTAGAGACAGAAAAAATATTAGGACAGCATAAAGGGCATTGGTTTTATACTATTGGACAACGCAAAGGCTTGCATTTAAGCGGTGGTCCATGGTTTGTGGTAAAAAAAGATATTCAGGAAAATACTATTTTTGTTTCTAATGATTGTACATCAGAAACAAAATGTATTAATCTAAAAGGTTTTCATTTTATAACCGAAGATACGTGGAGTAATTTTACTGGTACAAAAGAAATCACATTTAAAATAAGGCATACACCAGAATTTACTTTTGGTAGAATCAAACGTATAGATAATATTTATAGAATAGAATCAGAAAATAAAATACAAGGAATAGCTGCAGGACAGTTTTGCGTAGTATACGATAAAGAATGTAAATTATGTTTTGGTAGTGGTGTGATTGTTTTGTAAAGTTTAGGATGAATTTGTTTTATTATTTCTATTAGGGTAAAGAGTATGATTATTACAATCGAGATGTTGATTTAGGAGCAAATAAAAATATGAAAAATAACTATTGTGTTATTATGAGTGGAGGGATAGGTAGTCGTTTTTGGCCTTTTAGTTTAGAAAATAAGCCGAAACAATTTCTCGATTTTTTCGGAGAAGGTCGTTCACTTTTGCAACAAACTTTTGACCGATTTAAGCAGATAATACCTATAGAGAATATCTTTATTGCAACTAATAAAAAATATGCTGAATTGACAAAAGAACAACTTCCTTCTTTGAATAATGATCATATACTATTAGAGCCTATCCGCAGAAATACAGCTCCTTGTATAGCATATGCTTCTTATCATATTAGAGCTATTGATTCAAAAGCTAATATTGTAATTTCTCCTGCTGATCATTTGATTTTTCAAGAGCAAAATTTTTTAAAAAATATTCAAATAGGTTTAGACTTTGTTCGTAAATCTCATTTATTACTGACTTTGGGTATAAAACCAACACGTCCTGAGATAGAATATGGATATATACAAACAAATGAAAAAGAAAACTGTATCCGAAAAGTAAAAACTTTTACAGAAAAACCTGATTATGAACTAGCGAAAATATTTTTCAAGTGTGATGATTTCTTTTGGAATTCAGGAATATTTATTTGGAATGTTAATACAATTTTGGAAGCTTTTGATATGTATTTGACAGATGTTAGTATGTTTTTTAGAAAAGGCTTAGGTAAATACAACACTTCGGAAGAAAAAACATTTATTGATGAAGTATATTCAAAATGTCCAAATATTTCTATTGATTACGGCATTATGGAAAAAGCAAAAAATGTGTACATGCTATTAGCAGAATTCGATTGGTCTGATTTGGGAACATTTGATTCAATTTATGATTTAGCAAAGAAAGATATTCATGGTAACGCTACTCTTAAATGTCAAACGTTTTTTATTGAAAGTGAAAACACTTTAGTAACACTTCCTGAAAATAAGCTTGCTGTGATACAAGGGTTAAATGATTATATAATTATAGAATCTAATAATTTGTTGCTAATCTGTAAAAAGTCGGAAGGGTCACGGATTAAGCAATTTGTATTAGATGCTAGCAAAAAATATGGGAAAAAGTATTACTGAATAATTTTTTCTAAACAACAAAAATACTTTAGCTAAATCATTGATTCACAAATCAACTCATTGTAGAAACCTGCTTTTTTGTAATTAGCCTGCTTATTTTGAGCTATTGAAGTAGCCTATTTTCTTGTTAAAAAATTGAGTTTAACAAGAAAATTATAATGATGCAATGTGTTCTTCTAACAGCTTAATTTTGCTTTCCGTGTCCGCTTGTTTTTTTCTTTCTGTTTCAATGATTTTTGTTGGGGCTTTGGAAATAAAATTTTCATCATTCAATTTTATCAATACCGAAGACAAAAAATCACGGTAATATCGCAAATCTCTTTTCAAATTGTTCAATTCGTCGTTTTTATAAATATTGAATTTTCTTGGAATAAAAAATTCAATTGTTTTTACTAGAAAATGAATAGCTTCGGATGGTTTTTCATTTACTTGTTCGATAGTGGAAAGATTTGCCATTTTAATAATTACTGAATCATAATTAGTTTCATAATTTCCTTTAATCTGTAATATAAGTTTTTCTTTATTTGGAATTTTTTTTTGTAAGCGTATTGTACGAATATTAGAAACAATTTCTTTTGCTTCTTCCATCCCTGCTGAATGGAATTCAACAGAGTTAAAAATCGGAATTGTTGATACCATAATACTTTCTCCGTCTTTTCGTTTTTTTAAAGATTGCCACAATTCTTCAGTGATGAACGGCATAAAAGGATGAAGAAGTTTGAGTAAGGAATCAAAAAAAAACAATGATATTTTATATGTTTTTTTATCTATTGGCTTGCCATATTCCGGTTTTATAACTTCTAAGTACCAAGCACAAAATTCATCTCTAAATAGTTTATAAACATCTATTAAAGCCTCTGAAATACGATATTTATCAAATGAATTATTGATATTTTTAATAGTCATATTCAATCGTGATTTGAACCAGCGAACAGCCATAACTGAAGATTCTGCTTGTTCCATATCTACTGTTTGCCATCCCTTGATCAATCGAAAGGCATTCCATATTTTATTGCTGAAATGTTTCCCCTGCTTGCAAAGACTTTCGTTAAAAAGAACATCATTTCCAGCTGGAGCAGACAATATTAGTCCCATACGGACACTATCAGCTCCATATCGTATAATTAAATCCAAAGGTTCAGGAGAATTACCCAATGATTTACTCATTTTGCGTCCTAATTTATCACGAACAATTCCAGTAAAATATACATTATGAAAGCATGGTTTTTTTCTCAATTCATAGCCAGACATAATCATACGAGCTACCCAAAAAAAAATAATATCAGGAGCTGTTACCAAATCAGTAGTTGGATAATAATATTCAATTTCTTTGTTATTAGGTTTGTTTACACCATCAAATACAGAAATAGGCCATAACCAACTCGAAAACCACGTATCTAATGAATCTTCATTTTGATGTAAATCGGATGGTTGTAATTTCGGATTACCTGTTTTTTCTTTTGCTAAAACTAATGCTTTTTCAGGGGTTTCAGCTACTACAAAATCTCCTTTAGGTAAAAAATAAATAGGAATTCGATGTCCCCACCACAATTGACGGGAAATATTCCAATCTTTGACATTTTCCATCCAACGGCGATAAATATTCCTGAATTTAGAAGGATAAAATCGAATTGTGTCATTCATAACAGCTTCTAATGCTGGTTTTGCTAAATCTTTCATTTTTAAAAACCATTGCGTAGACAATTTAGGCTCAATAGGAACATTAGTCCGTTCTGAAAAACCAACTTTATTTTCATAAACTTCTGTTTTTTCAATTAATCCGATTACTTCTAAATCTTTTTCTATTTTATCTCGGACGATAAAACGGTCTTCACCTTCATACTGTAACCCGTACTTGTTTAATGTACCATCATCGTTGAATATATTTAATATTTCCAACTTATGTTTTTTACCCAATATATAGTCCTTTATAGCGTGTGCAGGTGTCACTTTTAAACAACCTGTACCGAACTCTATATCTATGCAATTGTCTTCAACAACAGGAATTTCACGATTGATAAATGGAACAATTACTTTTTTTCTTTTTAGATATGCATTTTTTGAGTCATTAGGATGAATACATACAGCAGTATCACCAAATATAGTTTCTGGACGAGTAGTAGCAATTATAGCATAATTATCTTCTCCTACTATTTTATAACGGATATAATATAACTTTCCTTTTTGTTTTTTATAAATTACTTCTTCGTCTGATATGGCAGTTTTTGCTGTAGGATCCCAATTAATCATTTTTATATCTCTATAAATCAGACCTTTATTATATAAATCCACGAAAACTTTCGTAACACTTTCTGACCTTTGTTTATCCATAGTAAAACATGTTCGTTTCCAATCGCAGCTTGCTCCTATTTTTTTTAATTGTTCTAAAATAGTTTTTTCGTGTTTACGTGTCCAATTCCATGCATACTCTAAAAACTGTTCTCGTTTTAAATCAGTTTTTCGAATGCCTTTTTTAGATAATATAGAAATAATTTTAGCTTCAGTGGCGATTGATGCATGATCAGTTCCAGGAACCCAACAAACATTTTTTCCCAACATTCTTGCTCTACGAACTAATATATCCTGAATCGTATTGTTTAACATGTGTCCCATATGTAAAACACCAGTTACGTTAGGTGGCGGAATAACTACAGTATAAGGTTGACGATTATCTGGAACAGAGTAAAAAAAACCTTTTTTTATCCAATAGTTATACCACTTTCTTTCTACTTCTGAAGGATTATATTTTGTTATAATTTGGTTGTATTGCATACTTAAAAACAAAATCTAGTCAAGATTTATGTTACAAAAATAATATTTCCAAAGGAAATTAATGAATGTCCTTTAGAATAAAAACAGAATATGATTTATAATATTTTTTTATTATAAAGTAAATATTATAAATTTGCACACTTGCAGATAATTTATTATTAAATTATCATAACATATGACAAAGAAAGAAATTGTTGCTATAATTGCAGAAAAGACGGGAATAGACAGAGAAAGTGTTTCAGCCGTAGTTGAAGGATTTATGAAAGAAATAACTACTTCTTTAAGTTCTGGTAAGAATATATATCTGCGATTTTTCGGTACTTTTACGGCAAAAAGGAGAGCTGCTAAGCCTGCACGTAATATTAAAAAAAATATTACAATTTTTTTACCTGAACGTTATGTTCCACACTTTAAGCCATCTGATTACTTTAAAAATAAAGTAATAGATGGTATGAATAACAGATAGATAGTTCAATTAGGGTCATCGAAAATGATGTTTGGATTTGAATTTCAAAGGCTACTCATAGGTGTAATTATATTAGGTTGTCAAGATTTGATAATCAGATAGTAAAATTTTCAAAATAAAGAAAAAGGAATAGAATAATAGTTAGTTTGCTATACAAACAATCAAGGATATTTAAAGGTAAAATAGAATTTAAAATTACTATATATGGTTAGTGAATGTTTTTATGATGATTACAAAGTAACACGATTATATTAATTTGGCGGTATTTTTTTTGTTTGGATGGGAACTTGTATGGGTTTGAAAAGCTTATGCACGTATTGTGGTTGTGGTGAACTAATTTTCAGCTTATTAATTATTTAGTGTATTTAATTTAAAATTAAAATTATGCTCCTCATAATGGTAAATTAATAATTAAGAAAAAACTCAAAAATTGTTTTATAACAGACTTGAGTTTATAATTATCTATAAAATAAAAGATTTGGATTGCTTAGCTTAAGACAGTAAGACAGAGGAATAAGTACGTTTTTAGATTAAAGCTAAAAAGATAGAAGATAAAGTTTTATAATTGTATCTTTTCAGGAGTAACTTTAGTTACAAAAATGTTGTAAGTGAGGTCATAGTGAGTGGTCAAATTCGATTTTCCTCTTCATAATTTTTCGATGGATTCTTTGTTATATAATTTATGGCACAAGTTGATGTGTATAAGCTAAGCTAATATAATCGCCAGATACGTACTATCTGGCGTAGTTTAGGGGAATTTTTCTTAAAATGTTCTTTAAAAAAGTTCTAATACCTGATTTATTCAAATTGAAACACTAAGGTTAGCTTAGTGTTAGCTGTAAAATGTTAAAATAATAGATATTCTAGGCATATATTTTCGTTTTGAGCACTTATTCCCGGTTATCTTAATGTTAAAAATAATAATTATGTGATGAGATTTGCGAATAATCAAACAAGAATAGTTGTGCATTCACTTAAATACTATAACTCATATTATTCTTATATATTTGTTAAAAACGAAAAATAATTTATTGAAAAAACTTTATTAACAATAATTATTTATGAATATTTTCTTGAAAAGATTATTGTGCCTAGTAGTAAGAATACTGCCTTCTATTTCTCAGACGTAAATCAACATCTTTTTTATCTAATGAATTAATTAATTTTAATAATTAATTGCTTTTTTGTTTGTAAGTTCACTAGTCATTAATACTATTTTGTATTTATGATACTTTAGATAAACAATGAATATCTTGCCATGTGTTAATGTAACTCATGCTATTCTTTAGATATTTATTAAGTGGGAAATTACTTTATATACGGGTTATGTTGTTTTTCTTCTTTAACGGTAGAGAACTGACCATGACCAGGAAATATTTTAGTATTGTCCGGTAAAGTAAATATATTATTCTTAATGGAAGAGATTAATATATCTTGATTTCCGCCCCATAGGTCAGTACGTCCAATATTATGATAGAATAAAGCATCACCTGTAAATACACAATCATTTTTTTTGGAATAAAATGAGAGACTTCCGGGAGAATGTCCTGCAGTCAATAATACTTTTAACGTGATACTCCCCCCAAATAAAAAAATAGTATCTTTTTCTTTGAGATAATGATCAGCAGCTATTGGTTGATAATTAATAGAAAATCCAAAAATAGTTGCTTGTACTTTTAAATCGGGCATAGACTCCTCTATTTGATGATATTGAGGCCTTAATCCATAAGTTTTATAAATAAAATGATTGCCCAATATATGGTCAAAATGTAAATGAGTATTAATTAAATACTTTAATTTCAGTTGATTAAAATCTATAAATTCTTTTAATTCTATGCATTCTTTTTTTGTAAAAGCTCCGCAGTCAATAAGAGCTGCTTCTTTAGTTTCATCATAAACTAAGTAGGTATTTACTCGTACTGAATTAAATTCAAATAATTTGATTTTCATTCTTTTCAAGAAAACTAGACGAACATTCCAAAGTTAGTTATTTTTTTGTATTAAAATATCTTGTACGTAATTAGAACAAAATTAAAACTAAATATTGAAAAAAGACATTTTGATTGTATCTCTCAAATTTCATAGTTTTAGAAAAATTGAATAATGTAAAGATTAATCTTCTTAAAAGATTTAAGACAATAAATATTCTAGTATATATAATTTTTTGATAAACTAGATTTTTTCATATTACCATCTATTATATAAGCATCTATATATAACATTCAAAAAAAAATATTACACTAAAAATAACCCTTTATTATTTTTATACATTTGTTTTTCATTTGAATTAAAAAAATATCATATATTTTAATTTTTCTAGAAAAGAAAGTTTTGTAACATTCTATTAATATATACTTAATTAGTTTAACGTTTAGTTGCTATTTAGCATAGCATTATATAGTGATTTATTTTGAAGAACCTCTATAGCTCTGTTTAGAACAGGATAATTGCAAAGTTGATAGGCCAGAATCCCCTTTAGCAAAATAGTATTGCTTAACAATGTACATAGCTAGATATTTGTGACTTGTAAAATTCTAAATCGTGAATCAAATTAGATTTGAGTTTATTTTCTAATGATTGAAATTTTGTAACAACTGCATCGCAGTTTCCTTCAGATTTTAGAAGTATTCTTAGAGATTCTATTATCTTTTTATTGTTTTGATTATAACTTAAATTCTGTTGTGCATTTTTTTGATAAACTCTTTAAATTCGTTGTGAATATTATCCGTTAAGATAAATTCTGAAGGAGCATTTATTTTGGGATGTTTGGCTTTCTATTGAACAAAAAAAATCAAAAAACATAAAGTTTGGTTTCATGTAATAAATAATTGCTTAGATTTTCTCTTTTTTTATTAAAAAGCCTGGTAAAATATCTCTTCCATATTTAACTGAATGGTTGTAAGAAGTATAATATATATTGATAAGTGTATCGGGAATTTTAGAAGGTATTTTTTTATTCTCGTTTTTATGAAAATAATCAATAGACTGAATACAACGTCCATTAGGAATATAATATTTGGAAGTTGTTAATTTTAATTGAGTATTGTGAGGCAATTGATTAATAGACGGTACTAATTCTTTTCCATAGGTATGAGTACCAATAATAACATCCCTATCAGTATCTTGAATAGTTCCAGTGAGAATTTCGGAATTGGATTCAGAATTTTATTGACTAATATAGTTAAAGGCAAGTCAGATTCAATAGATTTCTGAATAGCACGATAAATTTTTCCTATTTCTTTATTTTTTCCTTTTAGAGAGAGCAATAACTCTTCCTTTGATAGGAAAAAATTTAATATGTCCAACAATTATCTATTATTTCCCCTTCATCATCACGAACATCCAGTACTAAAGCTTTAATTTGATGTTTTCTTGTTAACTCGATCAAATTTTCTTTTATAGTCAGAGCACTTTGAGAAGTAAAAGAAGATAAAGAAGAAAGATAGATATAACCAATTTTGCCTCTTACTAAATTGTAATAAGTAACTGGATTAATATTAACCAGCTTTCTTTTAATCTTTCATTTTTTTGATTTTCCCATCCTAATCGTTGATATAATATTTTTATGCTTGTATTTGACTTTCCTTTCAGACATTCACTTGCAAATGAAGTAGTCTTACCTATTATACTTTTCTCATTTATTTATAAAATTTTATTACTTGGAAGTAACCCTACTAAAGAAGTAGGCATTCCTTCGTATATTTCTAAAATAATTATTTCATCGTTTTTTTCTGAGATAGTTGCTCCAATTTCTCCATATTGACCTGTTGTTTGAATTTGAAAATCGGATAAATTTTCTGTTGAAATATATTCTGTATATGGATCCAGTTTTTGCATTATGTAAATAATGTTGCTTTGTATTATTTTTTTAAAATTTAATGCATTAATACAATATAAAATTTAGTTTGTTGAAGAGTAAATTAAAAATATCTAAATATTTAGATATCTCGAAATGTTGTTATTCAGATAACTGAGGAAATATTTTGGAAAAACAAATACAAAGTAAAGAAATAAGTAAAGAAATTCTATTTCTAGTAAATTTCATATAAACATATTTTTCTATTTATACAATAATTTTGTATAAATAGAAAAATATGTTTATATTCATTTTTCTATTTATACAATAATTCTTCCTTAGCTCAGTTGGTTAGAGCATCTGACTGTTAATCAGAGGGTCCTTGGTTCAAGTCCAAGAGGGAGAGCGAGTACTGTAAGGTAGTTTTTTACAGAAAAATGAGTTGAAAATAAAAATAGAAAGCTTTGTCCTTAGATTAAGGAGAGCTTAGTAGAATGGATTTTAAAGCAAAAAAAATAGGTAGGAAGTGGGTTTCGACCAGTATTTGAATATTTTAAAGTAAAATAGCAATTGTAATTATCGTTTTTAGGAACGGAAAGAGCAGTGTCAATTAATAAAACATATTAGTGAAGCCGTTGTTTAGTTTAGTGATAAATTAGAAATAGATTTAAAAAAATGCTTGGATCATAAGAAATGTTGAAATTTAGTATTTTGAGAAAATAATTGCAGAAATTTGTGTATTCATGAAGTCAGTTTACTCTAATTCTTTGGTAATTTGGTAAGAATTTCTTTCCTTTGAGTTTCTAATAATTAATTCACCCATAAATCCTATCAAAAATAGTTGTATGCCGATAACCATGCTTGCGATTGCTATATGAAAATAGGGGGTACAGGCGATTAAAGGAGCCTTTGTTCCTTTGATAAGAGTGTGGTATTTTATACCACCTACTACTAGTATGGAAGCTAACCCGACGATAAACATTATACTTCCAATCAATCCGAAAAAGTGCATAGGTTTTTTACTAAACTTGAATAAAAACCATAGCGTGAATAAATCTAAATAACCATTAGTGAAACGATTTAATCCAAATTTGCTGTATCCATGTTTTCTTACTTGATGTTGAACCACTTTTTCACCTATTTTATTAAAGCCTGCATTTTTGACTAAATAAGGTATCCAACGGTGCATGTCATTGTAAATTTCAATATTTTTTACTACAAGTTTGTCATAAGCTTTTAATCCACAATTAAAATCGTGCAGTTTGATATCTGAAAAAACACGTGCAACAGCATTAAACAATTTAGTAGGCAGTGTTTTAGTTATAGAGTCATATCTGGGTTTTTTCCAACCAGATACTAGATGAAATTTTTCTTCTTTTATCATATGAAAAAGTTCTGGTATTTCATCTGGACTATCTTGTAAATCAGCATCCATTGTAATAATTACATCTCCTTTAGTTCTCTGAAAAGCCGATTGTAAAGCAGGAGATTTTCCATAATTTCGTTGAAAGCGAATTCCTTTTACGACTTTTGAATATTTTTTTCTGAGAATTTCAATAATCATCCACGAATTGTCCGTACTTCCGTCATCTATGAAAATAATTTCATAAGAAAATTTTTCTTTTTGCATTACTTTAATTATCCATTCGCATAATTCAGTAAGAGACTCTTCCTCATTTAATAGAGGTATGACGATTGATATATCCATTTCTAAACTATAAAATTAAGTATAAAATAGGATTAAATAAAAAATAATTAAATTTGTGATTATTTTATTTTGAATAATTTTTTAATAAATTTTTATTATGTATTTAGATTCGGAAAAGAAAAAAGAAATCTTTGAAAAATATGGAAAATCTAATATTGATACTGGCTCTTCTGAAGGACAAATAGCACTATTTTCCTACCGTATTCTTCATCTAACTGAACACCTTAAGCTAAATAGGAAAGATTATAGAACGGAAAGATCTCTTAAAATGTTAGTAGGTAAGCGTCGTCGGTTATTAGACTATTTAAAAGAGTATAATGTCGATCGGTATCGTTTTATTATCAAAGAATTAGGTATTAGAAAATAATTTTCTTTGTTTGAGTTACCAATAATATCAAATAATTCATTGGTAATAGCTTGTTCTTTTTCTTTTTGTATCAGTAGAAATAGTATAATATTGTCAATATTTTACTGTTTAATATATAAGGATATAGCATTTTTTTGTTAAAAAATCCAAAGTTGTATTTTTGTTTTCGATGATAAAGTTTCCATAATTTTGTTCTAATAATTGCCTACTTGTACTGTAGAAAATCCTTTATAAAACCTATATCCTTGATATAAACGATCAGATGAGAATGTGTCGTTTGCTTGCTTTTCCTTTTACAGTAGTTGGTAAAGAAATTGAAATGTGTTTGTTTTTTTAAAACATAGTATGCCATTCGTAACTATCTTTTGTATGGTTAAGTATTACCTTATTGAACATAGAGTTTGTTATTTTTTTGGAATATTGTTATATGCAAGGTTTGGTATAGATCCAAAAAATAAATGAAATAAGAATTTTTATTGTTAGAAATTTATATCCCATAGATAGTTTATCTAATTATATTCTCCTTTTAATTTCTGATGTATCGATTAAAGATATTATTATAAATGAAGCCTGTATATAATAGATAAAATACATTTTATTCTCAATTAAAGTAGAAAGTAAATATACGTGACTTTTAAAAAAATATATAGTTATACAATCTTTCCTGTAACTTATTGTTATTAACAACCATAATAGTAACTTTTGATTCTCATTTAAGTATTTAAGAACAAAAATCCTTTTATTATAACCAGTTATTATAACTAATTGAACTTATATGCTAAGTTCAAACTAAAGGATAAAAAATCATTTGAAAAATGCTCTAAAAAGATCCATGCCATTAGCATATATTAGCAGTATAAAAAGTAAAAATACCCCTATAATTTGAGCATATTCCATAAATTTTCTATTTGGTTGGCGACCGGTTATTATTTCATAGAAGAGAAAAATTACATGTCCACCATCTAATGCGGGGATAGGTAAAAGGTTCATTACTCCCAACATGATAGACAATAGAGCAGTCATACTATAAAAGGTAGGCCAATCCCATATTGCTGGGAAAAGCTTTCCGATAGTGCCAAGTCCTCCGATATTTTCTATACCTGTTTTAGTGAAAAAAAACTTTAATTGAAGTACATAGAATGAAAGGTTTCTAATACCAAGTATAAATCCTACAGGAAAAGCTTGCAAAAAATTATAGTTGTTTATTATGGGAGATAATTGAGTACTAGAAAAAACACCTATTTTACCGTTAGTATCGACATGTACCTGGATATTCATTTTTTTTGATGATCGCATAATCTTTAATTGTATATCCGTGTCTTTGTATTTGGATAGTTGGAAAACTAATCCTCCGAAGGAATTGATTTCAGCCCCATTGACTGATACTATTCTATCTCCTATTTGCATTCTTACTTTTTTTGCATTGCCATTTGGTAATAAACTTCCTATTCGATTAGATCGATAATCAGAAAATGGTGTTTGCGTAGAAATAATTTGTGACTTGAAGTTTTTAGGTAAAGCTATTTTTTTTTTAATTTTTTCTCGTAGAACCGTTACAATTTTTGAGTTAATTACATGGAATAAATTTAAATCGTCATAACGTGTCAACTTTTTATTGTCGGCAGCAAGAATAATATCTCCATCTTGAAATCCTGCTTCATGAGCAATATTGTTAAAAAACAAAGGGGTTTTAACAATTGGAATGTAATTATCTCCCCATTTGAATACCATCATTGAGTAAATAAAAAAAGCTAAAATAAAATTCATTAAGACACCTCCTGTTATAATTAGAAGACGCTTCCATGCTGTTTTGGAACGAAATTCCCATGGTTTAGGTGCTTGTTTTAAAGCCTCTTTGTCTAGATTTTCGTCTATCATTCCAGCAATTTTTACATATCCCCCCAAAGGTAACCATCCTATACCATACTCAGTTCTATTTCTTTTGGATTTATATTTGAATAAGGAAAACCAAGGATTTAGAAATAGATAAAATTTTTCTATTTTCACCCTAAATATTCGTGCAAATAAAAAATGTCCAAATTCGTGAACAATTACTAGTATAGACAGACTTAATATTAACTGAGATGCTTTAATTAGGATTGTATCCATAGTTATTTTGTTTTTCTTACTATTTCCAATGTTATGATTCTTGTTGTTCGGTCTGTTTCTGATAAATCTTCATAAGTGGGAGATGAAATAAATCCTGATAAGTTCATAACTTTTTCGATTACATCACTCATTGCCAGGAATTTTATTTTGTCTTGCAAAAAAGCGTTCACCACTATTTCATTAGCTGCATTAAGAATGCAAGGCATATTTCCTCCTTGTCGAATAGCTTCAAAGGCTAAATTAAGATTGCGAAAACGAATAGTATCAGGTTTTTCAAATGTCAAATGATTTTTTTTATCAAAATCTAATAATCTATAATTAGATTTTAACCTTTCTGGAAAAGTTAAAGCATATTGTATAGGTAGATGCATATCAGGTAAGCTTAATTGAGCTTTAATAGAATTATCTTTAAACTGTACCATAGAATGGATGACAGATTGTGGGTGTATTAGTACTTGAATTTGTTTAGGATTTATACCAAACAGCCATCTAGCCTCTATTACTTCAAATCCTTTATTCATTAAAGTGGCTGAATCTATAGTTACTTTATTTCCCATTGACCAATTGGGATGCTTCAAAGCCTTTTGTTTGGTAACAAATTTTAATTCTTCCAAAGAATATTTTCGAAAAGGTCCTCCTGAAGCGGTTAGAATAAGACGCTCTACTGTATCAGGATTTTCTCCAATCAAACATTGAAAGATTGCAGAATGCTCAGAATCTATAGGCAAAATTGTTGTATGATGTTTTATGGCTAATTGTGTTATCAACTCTCCTGCAAGGACTAACGTTTCTTTATTTGCCAATGCAATTTTTTTTCCAGCCTTAAGAGCATGAATAGTTGGTTTTAATCCTACGTAACCAACTATAGCTATAAGTACTATATCTATAGGGTTAGCTTTTACTATCTGTGAAACAGCGTCTTCTCCTGCTAAAATTTTAATAGGAAGATTTTTTAACCCTTCTTTAAGTTGTTTATATTTGAATTTATTGGCAATGACAACAATTTTAGGAAGAAATTCGATCGCTTGCTGAATAAGCAACTCTACTTGATTATTAGCAGAAAGAGCATAAATTCCCAATTTTTTAGGTTGTTGACGGACAATATCCAAAGTTTGTATCCCGATGGAACCAGTTGAACCTAATAAGGCTATTTGTCTCATTTGTTCTTAAAATTTTCTTTTTTATTGTTTTCAATATTCACTAACAATACTTGGTTTAGATATTTGTCCTTATCTATATCTTTGTTTAACTTTTGTTAATGTTGGCCTTTTATAAATGCATCTATAAATATATTCCAACAAAGGTAATTTTTATTAAATAAAAGTAAAAAATAAGAAAAAAGCATTATTAAGTTATGACTAACAAATTGCTGTAGTGTTTTTGTATTTTTGTTTGAAATTTATTAAAATGTTATCTGATATCAAAAAATATTGTAGAAAGTATGACATTAGAATCTAATATTGTTATTAAAGGAGCAAGAGCCAATAATCTTAAAAATATCGATTTGGAAATACCTCGTAATAAACTCATTGTAATTACAGGGTTATCTGGATCTGGGAAATCATCTTTAGCTTTCGATACTTTATATACAGAAGGACGAAGACGTTATGTAGAAAGTCTTTCTGCTTACGCCCGTCAGTTTTTTGGTAAAAAAAATAAACCTGAAGTGGATTTTATCAAAGGATTACCTCCAGCCATTGCTATTGAACAAAGGGTAAATACTTCTAATTCGCGTAGTACAGTAGCTACTTCTACTGAAATTTATACTTATTTATGTATGCTATTTGCTCGTATAGGTAAAACTACTTCTCCAATTACAGGAAATGTTGTATGTAAATATCAAACTAATGATGTAATAGATAGAGTATTGCGTTATCCGAATGGAACTCGTGTTATTTTACTTACTCAAATAAATCAAACAGAGTCTTGTTCTATAAACGAGCAATTGAAAGTATTGATGAAAGAAGGATTTTCAAGAATAGAAATCGATAGTAAGATCTATCCTATTTTAGAAGTTCCTGAAGGCTTGGTATTATTAAATAAGGTCTATTTAGTAATAGATCGACTTATTATCGCTAATGAATCTCAGACTGTTTCTCGTTTTTTTGATTCTATAGAAACTGCTTTTTTAAAGGGTAATGATAGTTGTATTCTTCGTTTTTATACAAAACAAGGTGTCATTTCAGAAGAGTTTTCAAGAAAATTTGAGATCGATGGAATTAAATTTGAAGAACCTTCAGATAAAATGTTTAACTACAATAGTCCAATAGGTGCTTGTTCAGCTTGCAAAGGATTTGGAACAATTTTAGAAATATCAGATGAGTTAGTAATCCCAGATACTTCTTTATCTATATATGAAGATGCAATAGCTTGTTGGAGAGGGATCAAAATGAACAAATGGAAAGAAGATTTTATTCAAAAATCTTCTTTTTATAGATTTCCCATTTATTGTCCTTATAAAGAATTAAAGCAGGAAGAAAAAGATTTGTTGTGGAATGGAAAAGGAACGTTATATGGGATCAATGATTTTTTTAAATATGTAGAAAAAAAATTGTATAAAATGCAATATAGAGTTATCTATGCTCGTTACAGAGGGAATATCACGTGTCCAGTTTGTAAAGGGCAACGATTAAAACATCAAGTTTTATATGTAAAAATTGGAGGGAAAAATATTGCTGATTTAATGAATATATCCATTAATAGAGTTAAATTTTTTTTTGAAAATCTTCAACTAAACAAATATGATGCACAAATTGCCAAACAATTATTAATTGAAATTACTTCTCGATTACATCTTTTAAATAACGTAGGATTAGGGTATTTAACATTGGGGAGACTGTCTTCCACATTGTCTGGTGGAGAAAGCCAGCGTATTAATTTAATAACAGCATTAGGAAATGGTCTGGTAGGTTCTCTATATATTTTGGATGAACCCAGTGTTGGATTGCATTCGCAAGATACACTTTTGTTGATTAAAGTTTTAAGGCAATTACAGACATTAGGTAATACTGTGGTAGTAGTAGAGCATGATGAAGAAATTATTCGTTCGGCAGACTATATTATAGATATGGGGCTTGAAGCAGGCAAGGATGGAGGAGAAATAATTTATAAAGGGGAAATTGATAAATTAGATATGACTTCTAAAAGTTATACAATTCGCTATTTGGCTAGAAAAGAAAAAATTGAAGTTCCTACACAACGCAGAAAATGGAATAATTTTATTGAAATAAGAAATGTTTGGAAAAATAATTTAAAAGGATTTAGTGTACATTTTCCATTAAATATTATGACAGTAGTTACAGGAGTGAGCGGTTCAGGCAAATCTTCTTTAGTATGCGACGTCTTTTATAAAAGACTAAGACAATTTTATGAAAGCAAGAAGAAAGCTAAAAATATTTTTGGAGATTTATATCTTATAGAGCATATTGAATTTATAGATCAAAATTCTATTGGAAAATCTACACGTTCCAATCCAGTAACTTATATTGGAGCTTATGATGAAATACGAAAAATTTTTGCTGAACAACCTTTGGCGAAACAATTACATTTTACTCCATCACATTTTTCTTTCAATATAGAGGGTGGAAGATGTGAAGAATGTAAAGGTGAAGGAGTAATTACTATTGAAATGCAATTTATGGCTGACATAGTTTTAGAGTGTGAATCTTGTCATGGAAAAAGATTTAATCTGGATGTTTTGGATATAGAATATCGTGGTAAGAATATTTACAATGTTCTTAACATGACTATTGATGAAGCAGTTGATTTCTTTAAAGAAAAAGAAAATAATAAGACGAAAAAAATTATGCGTAGATTACAAGTTTTACATGAAGTTGGATTAGGTTATGTTAAGCTTGGTCAAAGTTCTACTACGCTTTCTGGGGGAGAAAATCAGCGACTAAAATTAGCTTACCATCTCAGTGAAGAAAAAAATAAACCAACTCTGTTTATTTTTGATGAGCCAACTACCGGACTTCATTTTCATGACATTAAAGTATTAATACATGCTTTTAATGCATTAATTGATCGTGGACATACAATTGTGATTATAGAGCATAATATGGACATTATTAAAACTGCTGACTATATCATTGATTTAGGACCAGAAGGAGGAGAAAATGGTGGTCATTTAGTCGATACTGGTACTCCTGAAAAGATTGCTGAGAATGGAATATCTATTACAGGAAGATTTTTGAAGGAAAAATTATTAAATATTTAATAAAAGACTATGACTTTGATTAGATCAGTAAGAGGTTTTACACCTCAATTTAGGGAAAATTTGTTTTTGGAAGATAATTCCTCAATTATTGGTGATGTAATTATTGGAGATGATTGTAGTATTTGGTTTGGTACTGTATTAAGGGGGGAGATGTAAATGCTATTCGTTTAGGGAACAGGGTAAATATTCAAGATGGTTCAATAATTCATACACTTTGTGAGAAATCTGTAGTTGAAATAGGTAACGATATAAGTATTGGGCATAATATAGTTGTTCACGGAGTAAAAATTGAAGATGGATCATTGATTGGAACTGGTTCAGTAGTTTTAGATAATTTTATAGTTGAGAAAAATACATTAGTTGCTGCTTGGACAGTTGTTTTAAGTGGAACCAGAGTTAAGAAGCAAACAGTATTTATGGTGGAATACCTGCTAAGTTTATTAAAAAAATAGTTCCGAACAATCAAAAATCAATCAGAAAATTGCTAAAAACTATCTAATGTATGCATGGTTGTATAAATCAGGGAATAATGTAAAAACAAAATAAAAAACTATGATAAGTGTACTGGATATTGTGTCGTTACTCATTAATTGTAGAATTACTAATATTTTTTTTGCACAAATTGATAACATTTTTTTTTTGATTCTAAAATCTAAAACAATTAGGCAAACGATTTCTAAAAAAATAGTTTTTTTGTTTATACAAGCTAAAATTGACGTATATGTATAATGTTCAAAACATTTTTGGAGTTCTTCTATTATCACCAACTCCCCCTCCCCCCCCCCCAAAAAAAAAAGTTATCTATTCTAGAATAATTTTATGTCCGATAGTTTCTCTTCTTGAAGAAAAATTTACTATATCAATATCCCCTTGTTCATCAATCTATTTTCAGTCCAATGTTAATAACTTGTAGAAACACACTAGACTATCGTTCGATACTAAGATAATTTGTTAATAAATTATTAACGTAACACTTGAATGATTTTTTTTATTCTTTTAATGACTTCTTTTTTTCCTAATATTTCCATGATATGAGAAATATGTGGACCTTTTGAGGTACCTACCAATGCCAATCGGCAGGCATTCATGATATTCCCAAGATAATAACCTTTATTAATAACCCAATTTTTTATAGTTTCTTCTAAAATTTGTGAAGAAAAATTGGTAAGAGTTGTCAATAATTTAGATAATTCTGTTAATTGTGTAGAACTTTCTATTTTCCATTGCTTTTGGACAGTCTTTTTATCGTAAGTATTAGGAGGAAAGAAAAAAAAGTCTGTTTCAAACCAGAGATCTTTGATAAAGCTTACACGTTCTTTAACTATACCGACTGCTTTAGTTATTTTTTTAAAATTTTGACCCTTGAGCTTTTTAGAATAAAAATGAAAAAATAATTTGGCAATTTCTTTATCAGATTTTTTTTGAAGGTATTGATGATTAAACCATTTGGCTTTTTCATAATCAAATTTAGCGCCTTTTTTACTACATTTTTCTAATGAAAACAATGTTGATAATTCATCAATAGAAAAAATTTCTTGTTCATTACCTGGGTTCCAGCCGAGCAAAGCTAAAAAATTGATAAGAGCTTCTGGGAAGTAGCCAATTTCACGATAACCAGGAATACATTTTTCAGTTTTTGGATCTGTCCATTGCAATGGGAATATAGGAAATTCAAAATGTTCACTATCTCGTTTGCTTAGTTTTCTTTTCCCATTGGATTTTAATAATAAAGGTAAATGGGCAAATACAGGTATTGTTTCTTCCCATCCAAAATATTTGTAAAGAGTAATATGAAGAGGAGTAGAAGTCAACCATTCTTCCCCTCTGATAACGTGAGTGATCTCCATTAGATGGTCATCTACAACATTTGCCAAATGATAAGTTGGAAGATTATCTACCGATTTATAAAGTACTTTGTCATCTAAAACAGAAGAATTAATGTTCACTTTCCCTCGTATTAAATCATTTATTACAATTGTTTTATTTGGTTCAATCTTAATTCGTACTACATATTGATTGCTGTTTGTAATTCTTTTTTTTATTTCTTCCTTAGATAAGGTTAGAGAATTGGTCATTACCATACGAGTAGTAGCGTCATATTGAAAATTAGGAATACTACGCCGTTTTGCTTCTAATTCTTCGGGAGTGTCAAAGGCAATGTAAGCCAGATTATTATTTAACAATATATCTACATAATTTTTATATATTGCCTTTCGTTCGGATTGCCTATATGGGCCGTAATTACCTCTGTGATGTGGGCCTTCATCGAAGATAATTCCCAGCCATTTGAATGTTTCAACGATATATTCTTCTATTCCAGGAAGAAGTCGTACAGAATCGGTGTCTTCAATTCGAAGAATGAGAGCGCCGTAGTGTCTTTTAGCGAAAAGATAATTATATAAAGCCGTTCGAATACCTCCGACATGTAATGGTCCAGTAGGACTAGGAGCAAAACGAACACGTACTTTCATATAGATGTAGTTTTTTTGTAAATTTATCATTTTTTATTGAAATCCGGGGTTTTGCTTTTTCGTAATCTTAAAAAAATGATTACCTTCGCTATTTCGAAAATATTGAAAATATGAAATTAATAAGTATTTTGTTACAAACAACTTCAGTTAGAGGGAATAGTTATGGTGGACTCATAATGATCGTTTTGATATTTGCAATCATGTATTTTTTTATGATCCGTCCGCAACAAAAACAGAGAAAAAAAATCGAAGCACAAAGGGAGGCACTAAAAGTAGGAGATAAGGTAGTGATGTCTGGTGGGATGCATGGCAAATTAAGGGAGATTAATGATGCTTTTTGTATAGTTGAAATTGCTGAAGAAGTAAAAGTTAAAGTGGATAAATCTTCGGTATTTGCTTTTAACGATATTCCTTCTGGTAAAAAACATAGTAATTAGTGATCGGTTCTGTTTTTGTGTTTTGAATAAATGTTTATGGAATATGAACGTGTATTTTGATTTTTACACTCCAGTAGCTATGTTTCAGATTTTGGCAATTTTATGAGAGTGTTGGGTATAACTGGAGGTATTGGAAGTGGAAAATCAGTAGTTGCCAAAGTATTGGAAATAATGAAAATTCCTATTTATAATGCTGATGTTGCAGCCAAGAAAATAAGTGATTCGTCCCAGATTGTACGAGAAAAGTTATCTAAGAGGTTTGGATCAGCTATTTATAAAGAAAATATGTTGGATAGAGTTATGCTTGCCTTGTTAATTTTTGATCGACCTGAACATTTAGCGTTTGTCAATTCTGTAATTCATCCTGAGGTATTACGAAACTTCTTTGAATGGAAAGAGCAGTACAAGAAAATATCTCTTATAGGAATTGAAACTGCTATTTTATTTGATTCTGGGTTTGACAGATGGGTAGATGTGAGTATTAATGTTTTTGCCCCTACAAAAGTGAGAATCCGGCGCATACAAAAGAGGGAAAGGCTAGATAAGAAGCTTATCCTAAGTCGAATAAGTAGTCAATTACCAGATAAAGAAAGAATTAATAGAGCAAATTATACTATTATCAATGATAATAAACAAGCTATATTGCCTCAGGTAGAAAATTTACTTACTTTGTTGCAAAGAGGCTAATTTATTTGTCAAAATAAAATATATAGTCTATGATATTGTCATGTTAGAAGAAATTTTAGCTATTTCTGGAAAACCTGGGCTTTTCAAGTTACTTTCAAAAGGAAAAAACATATTTGTTGTAGAATCTTTACTAACTCACAAAAGAGTGCTTATATCTTTGCAAGATAAAGTAACTCCATTGAGTAAAATTACTGTATATACAGAATCTAGCGAAATTTCACTTTCATTAATTTTATCAAAAATTAATGAAAAAGAAAAAGGGAATGAGATCGATTCTAAAATCTTTGACTCAGATAACAAAGTATTAAATGATTATTTTAAAATAATACTTCATAATTATGATAGAAGACGTGTTTATTCATCTCATATTAGGAAAATATTGTTATGGTATAATCTCTTAGTTAAAGAAAAGTTAATAGATTTTTTAGAAAAATAAAAAATGTAATAAAGCAATTGAACAAGATAAGATAATATGTAATATTGATAATTAGGGTAATAAAAGAAAATAATAAAGTTATTACAGTCTGAAGTTAGTTGTTTTTCGTAGGAAGATAAAGAAAAGTTCAAATGAAAATATATATTATATATTGTAGAATATTAAATGTTGATTAAAAATCGTAATATATTGATTTATAAGTATAGGATTCATGAGGGAAGGAATATATAATTTAAATTTTGAGTCAAAAACTCACTGAATAGGTGTAATGTGTAATAAGAAAAGTTTTAATATCTCTAGTAATGACAATCACAGAAATTCAGCAGGTTAAGCAACGATTTGGTATTATTGGTAATAGTTCTTTACTCAATTGTGAAATAGAGAAGGCTTTATTGATTGCTCCTGTAGATTTGACTGTGTTAATTACAGGAGAAAGCGGAGTAGGTAAAGAAGTTTTTCCCCAAATTATTCATCAAAACAGTATGAGAAAACATGGCTCATATATCGTGGTTAATTGTGGGGCAATTCCGGAAGGAACTATTGATTCTGAATTATTTGGTCACGAGAAAGGTTCGTTTACAGGAGCATTTTCTGATAGAAAAGGATACTTTGAAGTAGCTGACCAAGGAATGATATTTTTAGATGAAGTCGGTGAATTGCCAATAGCTACTCAAGCTCGATTACTTCGTGTATTAGAATATGGTGAATTTATAAAAGTTGGGTCATCCAAAGTACAAAAAACTGATGTTCGCATTGTTGCTGCTACAAATGTAGATTTATTGAAAGCAATTAGAAAAGGTAAATTTAGAGAAGATTTGTACTATCGTTTAAATACTATTCCTATAAAAATTCCACCTCTTCGAGAACGACAAGATGACATTTATTTACTCTTTCGTAAGTTTGCTAGCGATTTTGCAGAAAAATATCGGATACCTGTAATACGTTTGACAGAAGAGGCAAGAGATATCTTAGTAAAATATCGCTGGACAGGTAATATTCGTGAATTAAAAAATATTACAGAACGAGTTTCTATTTTTGAGCAAGAAAGAGAAATAGATGGAGAACAATTAAAAACTTATCTTACTTCTTCTGATATGGAGCAATTACCCGTAATTATTTCTTCTAATTTTGAGTCGAAATCATTTTCTAATGAACGTGAAATTTTGTATCAAATTTTGTTTGATATGCGTAGAGAAATTGGAGAGTTGAAAAAAAATGTTTCTGAATTATTGGGTAATGTAAATACTAAAGCTCAATCTAAACAGGAATTGTCTGAAACAATTCCTTATCCATTGATAAATGACAGAAAGTATGCTGTTGTACAGGAAGAGTTGCGATATCCATATGTTGACGAAATTTCTGATGAAAAAAAAAAGAACCTGAGCAGACCTTTTCTTTGGAAAAAGTTGAAAAGGAAATGATACTAAAAATATTGAAAAAAAACAAAGGGAATCGTCGTAATACTGCTCAAGAATTGGGTATATCAGAAAGAACGTTATATAGAAAAATCAAAGAGTATGGAATAAATAAAGTTTCTTCGGCATATTGAGGTTTTTGATAATAGTTGCTTCGAGATAAAGGTAAACTATTTTTGTCTTCGACGAATTGCGATTGATTTAATGAAATTGATAGTACTGTATCAATAGGACATATTATAAATTAATCGTTGATAACCAACGATTAATTTATAATATAAACAGATTTAATGATATTTTATCATACTTATTAAAATGTTTTATTTAACTTTGTCTTATTCTTAATAAAGAATAAGAGGGAATATGGGTTAATAGGCTGATTTATTCTATGAGATTAAGATAGAATGAGTGTGTTTTATGTAGAGAGAGTTCTTTGACATATTGATAAAGTAAGGATTATGAGAGAATAAGGTTTAAGTGGTTATTATTCAGATTTGGCGTCGTATTAAAAGTTTTAGAATTATTAAGGGACGTTGTTTTGTACAAAAACAGTTGAAGGTATTTTCGTTTAATTTTTTGAGTGGATAATTCAGTCTGTTTTAACTTATTCGAAATAAAGCGGAGAAGTTTGTACATGATGTAAATATGTGATAATAACCTAATAAGTGGAAGAAAAAATAAGTGAATAAGGGCAGACGGTGGATGCCTTGGCTCTCGGAGGCGAAAAAGGACGTGATAAGCTGCGAAAAGCCGGGGTTAGGTGCAAATAACTGATTGAACCTCGGATGTCCGAATGGGGCAACCTGTCAGATTATGTCTGACGTCTCGAAAGAGAGGCGAACCTGGGGAACTGAAACATCTAAGTACCCAGAGGAAGAGAAAACAATAGTGATTGCGTAAGTAGTGGCGAGCGAAAGCGTAACAGCCCAAACCGGTTGTGTCTAGGCACAACCGGGGTTGTAGGACTACAATAAGACAAGATTTCGTTAAAGTAGAAATATTTGGAAAGATATATCATAGAGGGTGATAATCCCGTATACGACTTAATGATGAAGTTTAGTAGTATCCTGAGTAGCGCGGGACACGAGAAATCCTGTGTGAATTGGCGGGGACCATCCCGTAAGGCTAAATACTCCCGAGAGACCGATAGTGTACTAGTACCGTGAGGGAAAGGTGAAAAGAACCTTGAATAAAGGAGTGAAATAGACTCTGAACCCGTCTGCCTACAAGCGGTCGGAGCATATTATGCGTATGTGACGGCGTGCCTTTTGCATAATGAACCTACGAGTTACTTTTGTTGGCGAGGTTAAATATTTAAGATATGTAGCCGAAGCGAAAGCGAGTCTGAATAGGGCATGTAGTCAGCAGGAGTAGACGCGAAACCGAGTGAGCTACCCTTGAGCAGATTGAAGGTTGGGTAATACCAATTGGAGGATCGAACTGGTAAATGTTGAAAAATTTTCAGATGACTTGAGGGTAGGGGTGAAAGGCTAATCAAACTCGGAGATAGCTCGTACTCCCCGAAATGCATTTAGGTGCAGCCTTGATTTGGTTTTTATATGAGGTAGAGCTACTGATTAGATGAGAGGGTTTCATCACCTGTCGAGTCTAGATAAACTCCGAATGCGTATAAAATAAAGATCAGGAGTGAGGGCATGGGTGCTAAGGTCCATGTCCGAGAGGAGAAGAATCCAGACCATCGACTAAGGTCCCGAAATATGTGCTTAGTTGTATTTAACGAAGTCTGATTGCAGAGACAGCTAGGATGTTGGCTTGGAAGCAGCCATTCATTTAAAGAGTGCGTAACAGCTCACTAGTCGAGTGATTAGGCGTGGATAATAATCGGGCATAAGCATATTACCGAAGTTGTGGAACTGCTTTGATAGCAGTTGGTAGGGGAGCATTCTAATTGCGCAGAAGGTGTTGGGTGACTGGTGCTGGAGCGATTAGAAAAGAAAATGTAGGTATAAGTAACGAGAATGCAGGCGAGAAACCTGCACGCCGAAAGATCAAGGTTTCCTGATCAACGTTAATCGGATCAGGGTAAGTCAGGACCTAAGGATAAGCTGAAAAGCGAGGCCGATGGAAGAACCGGTTAATATTCCGGTACTATTTAAATGAGGGAAGTAGGGACGAAGGAGTGAAACTTCAGCCGGCTGACGGAATAGCTGGTTAAAGGGTGTAGATGTTGATCATGGCAGGTAAATCCACTGTGAGAGTCGAACCTGATAGTACCGTGAGTGCATGCACAAACGGATATGAAGGTAAACATACTTCCAAGAAAAACTGCTACTGCTAATTGTTTAAGTACCTGTACTGTAAACCGACACAGGTGATTGAGTAGAAAATACTAAGGCGCTCGAGTGATTCATGGTTAAGGAATTAGGCAAAATGGTCCTGTAACTTCGGGAGAAAGGACGCCTACTGAATAGTAGGCCGCAGAGAATAGGAGAAGGCGACTGTTTAACAAAAACACAGGGCTGTGCAAAATTGAAAGATGAAGTATACAGTCTGACACCTGCCCGGTGCCGGAAGGTTAAGAGGAGATGTCATTGTAAAAGAGAAGCATTGAATTGAAGCCCCGGTAAACGGCGGCCGTAACTATAACGGTCCTAAGGTAGCGAAATTCCTTGTCGGGTAAGTTCCGACCTGCACGAATGGTGTAACGATCTTCTCGCTGTCTCAACCATGAGCTCGGTGAAATTGTAGTATCGGTGAAGATGCCGATTTCCCGCAACGGGACGAAAAGACCCCGTGAACCTTTACTATAGCTTTACATTGGATTTGGGTAATTGATGTGTAGGATAGGCCGGAGACTGTGAAGTTGGCACGCTAGTGTCAGTGGAGTCGACGTTGAAATACGGCTCTTGGATTGTTTGAATCCTAACTTGCAATAGCAAGGACATTGTATGGTGGGTAGTTTGACTGGGGTGGTCGCCTCCAAAAGAGTAACGGAGGCTTCTAAAGGTGTGCTCAGAACGATTGGTAACCGTTCGTAGAGTGTAATGGCATAAGCACGCTTGACTGAGAGACAGACAAGTCGATCAGGTAGGAAACTAGAGCATAGTGATCCGGTGATTCTGAATGGAAGGGTCATCGCTCAAAGGATAAAAGGTACTCCGGGGATAACAGGCTTATCATTCCCAAGAGCTCATATCGACGGAATGGTTTGGCACCTCGATGTCGGCTCGTCACATCCTGGGGCTGGAGAAGGTCCCAAGGGTTGGGCTGTTCGCCCATTAAAGTGGCACGCGAGCTGGGTTCAGAACGTCGTGAGACAGTTCGGTCTCTATCTGTTGTGGGCGTAGGAAATTTGAGGAGAGCTGACACTAGTACGAGAGGACCGTGTTGGACAGACCGCTGGTGTACCAGTTGTTTCGCCAGAAGCATTGCTGGGTAGCTATGTCTGGGATAGGATAAGTGCTGAAAGCATCTAAGTACGAAGCCGTCTCCAAGATTAGATTTCCAATTAGGGTCGTTGAAGACTACGACGTAGATAGGCTGCAGGTGTAAAGGTGGTAACACCATAGCCGAGCAGTACTAATTACCCGAATGCTTATTGAAATTTATTTTCAATTATAAAAAACAATTGAGTTCTATTTTAATTCTTGCTTTATTATATGTTAAAATTATACAATTAATAGGTATTAGGTGGTTAAAACGTCGGGGTTCCACCTCTTCCCATTCCGAACAGAGAAGTTAAGCCCGATGGTGCTGATGGTACTGCGATTGCGGGAGAGTAAGTAGCCGCCATTTTTTCTAAATGTTTTTTAAGTACCATTAGTTATTAATTAAAATATCAAAATTCAGATAGGAAATTTCCATTTTGTATTTTAAAAATTCCCAGTATACACTAGTACTGCGTTTCCGGTCATGAATACATGTTCTGTTTTTTTATTCCATTCTAATTCTAGGGTTCCTCCTAAAAGGGAAATTGTAGCTTTTCTATTTAATTTTCCATTTATGACGCTTGCAACAAGAGCAGCGCACGCTCCTGTTCCGCAGGCTTGTGTTTCTCCACTTCCTCTTTCCCATACTCTCATTTTTGCATGGCACAATGAGAGTATTTCTACAAACTCTACATTTGTTTTTTCTGGAAATATAGGGTGATGTTCTATTTCTTTTCCAATTCCTTCAATGTCTAAGTTGTCAATTTTTTCGACAAAAATAATAGCGTGAGGATTTCCCATAGAAACAGCTGTCAACATCCATTGCCCAGAAGATAAATCTATTGGCTTATAAATCAATCTTTCTTCTTTCCATATTACTGGAATATTTTTAGTAAATAATATTGGTTTCCCCATATTTACCTTTACCATACTTATCTTGTTATCAACTGGGAATAAAACAAGTTTTTTTACTCCTGATAGTGTTTCTATCGTAATATTCAATTTTTTAGTATAGCCATTATCGTATACATATTTGCCCACACAACGAATAGCATTACCACACATTTGAGCTTCCGATCCATCTGAATTAAACATACGCATCTGAAAGTCACACTTATCAGAAGGCATTATTAATACTAAACCATCTGAACCGATACCTTTGTGACGATCACTTACACGAATAGCCAATTTTTCTGGGCAATCTATTTTTTCTTGAAAGCAATCAACATATACATAATCATTACCTGCTCCATGCATTTTAGCAAATCTCATACATTTTGATTAAAAGAAATTTTATAAAGTACGTACTTCCACATTAGAAGTAATCTTCCGTATTAATCCACTTAATACATTACCAGGTTCTATTTCCGTAAAAATAGTAGCACCATTAGTAATCATATTTTGTATTGATTGTGTCCATCTGACTGGATTGGTTAGTTGAGAAACTAAATTATCTTTAATTATTTCAGGAATAGTTTCTCTTTTTGCATTTACATTTTGATAAACAGGACATATAGGTATTTTGAAGACTGTCAAATAAATTGCTTTTTCTAATTCGTTTTTTGCCAATTCCATTAATGGAGAATGAAAAGCTCCACTTACGTTAAGTTTTAATGTACGTCTAGCTCCTTTTTCTTTTAAACGTTCACAAGCAATATTTATACCTTCTAAAGTTCCTGATATTACAATCTGTCCTGGGCAGTTATAGTTTGCTGGAACTACTGTTTCCTCTATTTCGGAGCATATTTCTTCTACAATTACTTCTGATAATCCAAGAATAGCAGCCATTGTTCCAGGATTTTTTTTACATGCTTCCTGCATAGCTAACGCTCGTTTATAAACTAAAAGTAATCCATCTTTAAAGGATAATGTTTTTGCAGCAACCAAAGCTGAAAATTCTCCTAAAGAGTGTCCTGCAACCATATTTGGGTTAAAATTATCTGAACTTTTTGCAGCAATTACAGAATTGAGAAATATTGCAGGTTGTGTTACTCTTGTTTGCCGAAGTTCTTCAGCTGATCCTTCAAACATCAAATCAGTGATTCGAAAATCTAGTATTTCATTAGCTATTTCAAATAATTCTTTGGCAGTATTAGATTTTTTATAGAGTTTCAAACCCATACCTGGAAATTGAACTCCCTGTCCTGGAAATACAAAAGCATTCATTTTACTATTCGTTACGAATTAAAAAGACACAAGGTACAAAGATAAAAAGATTGTTTTAGAAAGAATTAATATTAACTATTAAAAAGAAAAAATTGATTATAAATAGTATTCTTAACTGTTGTGTTTTTTGGAAAGAATCATTTAAGAAAAAACATTAACAATATTGATTAATTTTCAAATTATACAGTATTATAGATTTACATTAGTTTGTTAAACTATTCGAAGCGAATTGTCTTCACAGGTAATATTTTTGCAACTAAATAAGAAGGGATAATTAGTATTAATAAAGTGATGATAACCATTCCGGAATTAATTAAGAACAAGTGTATAGTATTTAGGTAAATAGGAACTGTTGATACGTAATAAATTTCTGGATTTAATTTGAATATTCCAGTATATTTTTGAATTAAACAAATAAACAGAGCAATAGCATTGCCCCAAATCAACCCTTTCCAAATTAAGAAGGCAGATATATAAAGAAATATTTTACGAATATTTGTACTGCTTTCACCCATAATTTTTAATATTCCAATCATATTGACATGTTCCAAAATGATTATTAATAATACGGAAATCATAGAAAATCCTGCAATGAGTGACATTAATATTAAAATAATTACCATATTAGTATTCAATACATCTAACCATGCAAAAATCGTAGGATTAAATTTCTTAATAGAATATGTACAATAATGATTCCCTAATCGATCAGTTTGAGATAACAAATTGCAATTGATTTTTTTAATTGTTTTATCTAAACACTTGTAATCATTTACCAATATTTCGATGCCACTAATCATGTCCCTATCCCAATTGTTTAATCTTTGAATTTCTATAATATTACATAGAATAAATAGTTTGTCGTAGTCTACAAAATTAGATTGATAAATGCCGACAATACGATACTTTCTTGTTTGGATAGAATTTTGAATAAAATAACAGGTAAAAGTATCATTCATTTTAAGGTTCAATTTATTAGCAATATTTTTGGATAAAATTACATTGGTATCAGATAATTTTGAATAGTTGAGTAAGCTTCCTTCTATTAAATTTTGTTTAAAGAAATTCCAATCAAAATCTTTATCTACTCCTTTCAATATAACTCCTTGAAAATTATTTTTTGTTTTAATAATTGCTGACTTAGTTGCAAATGATTGAATATGGTATACATTAGGAGTTTGTTTTAATTTTTCCAAAAATGAAATATTCACAGTAATAGGATAAGTTTCATAAAAAAAAATATTATTGTCAAGATTAGTAATCTGAATATGTGAACCAAACCCTATAACTTTACTCTGAACTTCTCTTTTGAACCCTATTACAATAGCTACTGAAAGAATCATTACTGTCAAACTCAATGCTGTAGTAATAACAGAAATATGTATAATAGGAGAAGATACTTGTCTTTTTCTATCTCCATTGAGGAGTATTCGTTTAGCTATGAAAAATAAATGAGAGTATGAAAAATATTGTCGTATTAACATAATGCTTAGATTAAGCACTCATATTTTATTGTATTCTTTTAGTGCTTTTTCTAGTACTAACATTGCATTTTTTAGTTCTTCTTTTTTTAAAACATATGCAATACGCACTTCATTTTTCCCTGCTATTGGATTAGCATAAAATCCAGATGCTGGAGCTATAAAAACAGTTTGTCCTTCATATTCGAAATCAGAAAGGCACCATGCGCAAAACTTATCCGTATCATCTACAGGTAAACGAGCAATAGTGTAAAAAGCTCCCATTGGAATAGGAGAATAGACTCCTGGTATTCGATTGAGAGTATCCACTGTAAAATTGCGTCTCTCTAAATATTCATCATAAACCTTTCTCATATATTCTTCAGATACTTCTAAAGAAGCCTCAGCTACAATTTGACCTAATAGTGGAGGACTTAATCTTGCTTGACAGAATTTCATAACTGTTTTTTTCAATTCTTGATTTTTGGTAATTAACATTCCCTGTCTAATCCCACATTCACTATATCTTTTGGAAACTGAATCAATCAAAACCACATTTTCTTCAATGCCTACTAGATGTAAAGCACTAATATATGGAGAACCTGTATAAATAAATTCACGATATACTTCGTCAGAAAATAAGTATAAATCGTATTTTTTAACTAAATCGCGAATTTTATTCATTTCTATTCTTGAATATAAATATCCTGTAGGATTATTTGGATTACAAATAAGAATTCCTTTGGTTTTTTTATTTATCAGAGCTTCAAACTTTTCTATTGATGGTAGAGCGAATCCTTTTTCTATGGTAGAAGTAACTGTACGAATTGATGCACCTGCTGAAATAGCAAAAGCCATATAATTAGCATAGGCAGGTTCGGGAACAATGATTTCATCTCCGGAATCTAAGCAAGCCATTAGAGCAAATAATACTGCTTCTGAACCTCCAGTAGTGATAATTATATCGTCAGCATTTACATTTATTCTAAATTTAGAATAATAATTTGTTAATTTTTCTCGATAAGAGAGAATTCCATTGCTTGGACTATATTCTAATATTTTTCTATTTAGGTTGCGAATTGCATTTAATCCAATTTTTGGCGTAGTGATATCTGGTTGGCCAATATTTAAATGATATACTTTTACTCCCCTTGCTTTAGCAGAATCAGATAAAGGCACCAACTTACGAATGGGAGAGACTGGCATTGTAGTACCTCTTATTGAAATTTTTGGCATATTTTTTTGATTTTCAAAAAAAAGAAATAAAATTGAATAGATTTTTAAAATTCAAAAAATTGTGTAAACAAAAAAGTCGACCTCGCTACGGACCGACTTAATTTTATATATTACAACTTATCGTAACTATTGTATTACAATACAATACATTATTTAACTTATACTATTGATGTATGAAGCTAATTTGGATTTTAAATTGCTTGCTTTATTTTTGTGAATAATATTTTTTTTTGTTAACCTGTCCAGCATGCAGCTTACTTTTTTATACAACTCGCCTGCTTGGACTTTATCATTAGTGTTACGAAGAGCCCTCACTGCGTTTCTTGCAGTTTTAGCGTGATATTTATTACTCAATCTTCGTAATTGCGATTTTCTAATTTCCTTTATAGATGATTTATGATTTGCCATTCAAAAAATTATATTTTATAACAGCCTACTCGTGGGCGTTGAAGGATTCGAACCTCCGACCCTCTGCTTGTAAGGCAGATGCTCTGAACCAACTGAGCTAAACGCCCCTTACAATAAGTAATTAAAGGTAGTACTTATTTTTTAAATAAGTACTACCTTTAATTACTTATTATTTTGTATAGAAAAATTTATTATTTGCAATAATTCATCTGCTGCTTTTTCTTCAGGAATATTTTTTTTAATACATTCTCTTCCTTTATACAGATTTATTTTGCCTATTCCAATCCCTACATACCCATAGTCAGCATCAATCATTTCCCCTAATCCATTTACAATACAGCCCATAATGGCAATTTTTAACCCCTTAAAATTTGGAATTACGGATTTTATCTTTTTTAGTACTTTTTGTAAGTCAAATAAAGTTCGACCACATCCAGGGCAAGCAATGTATTCTGTTTTAC
This sequence comes from Azobacteroides sp. (SeqCode), assembly GCF_055395615.1. NCBI lineage: Bacteria > Pseudomonadati > Bacteroidota > Bacteroidia > Bacteroidales > Azobacteroides (SeqCode) > Azobacteroides sp. (SeqCode). Next base: position 665,277 of record NZ_AP014701.1, read on the forward strand.
TAAATTTTCTACTAGTTGCTTGCAATATACTAAAAGCACAAGAGTCTACTGATTGTGGAAGAATACTATTGTTTTTATTTTTTATCAAAATTCCTTCTATTAGTTTATCTAATAGAAAAGAACCACAGTCTATAGAAGATTTGATTTGTAAAGCTTCCAAATAGTTTTCATTGTAACTTACCTGCAAAATAAATGGATTATTGATCTTTAAATTTATTAAAGTACGGATAAATATTCTCTGTTCGTAAATGTTATTTTGCGCAGAGCGAATGATAACAATTGTTTTTGTTTTTTTTTTTAAATGAAAAATTATTTCACTGGTTAATTCAGAATAACTTAGGGTTATGAATTGTAAAGAATCTTTATAATTCATCCAAGTTTCTTTTTCTTGAAATTTAAATAATGGGAATGTATTTTTTTTAGATGAAAAAATTGAGAAATCTACAATTATTGAAATATCATATGGTATATTTTGTACTGTTTGTTTTCCAGTATAAATAAAATCAGGTATTGAATTAGGATTTACAGAAAAATCGTTTGTGGTAGAACGATCGGATATAGTATAAATCGTACTATTCAGTTTCCTTTTAGATGTAGGAGAGAAAAACATTTTTTCACTTAAAAAATGTTTTTTCTCTCCTACATAATTAATTAACAAACGCGCAAAAGAAATTTCAGATTCTGGATTTTCACTCAATGAAATACGAATAGTGTCTCCGATACCTTCTATTAGTAATGTACCTATTCCTACTGCAGATTTTATTCTACCATCTTCTCCTTCTCCTGCTTCTGTTACACCTAAATGTAATGGAAAATTTATTCCTTCTTTGTTCATTTGTTTTACTAGTAAACGAACTGTTTGTACCATTAGAAAAGTATTAGAAGCTTTAATAGAAACTACTACATTGGAAAATTTTTCTGTAATACAAATTCGGAGAAATTCCATACACGATTCTACCATTCCTTGTGAAGTATTCCCATAACAACTTATAATTCTATTTGATAAAGAACCATGATTAACACCAACACGGATAACAGTATTATGTTTTTTGCAAACATTTATAAAAGAAACGAAGCGTTCTTTTATATTTTTTAATTCTTGCTGATATGTCTCATCGGAATATTCAAAAGTTTTAGACCTTTTAATTAGTGTCACAAAATTACCTGGATTAATTCGTACTTTTTCAGCTGTTTTAGCTGCTATTTCAGCAATTTTCGAATTAAAATGTATGTCGGCAATTAAAGGATTATTATATCCCAAAGCAATTAGACTATTTTTTATATTTTTTATATTATACACTTCACGAACATTTTGAGCAGTTAATCTGACATACTCACCTCCTGCTTCAATAATTCGGATACATTGCTGAATACATTTTTCCGTATCCAATGTAGAAATATTAGTCATGGATTGGATGCGAATAGGATTTTTCCCTCCTACTGGAATATTTCCAATAAGTACGACTGATGATTTTCTTCGTTTGTACATAATATATCAAATCTATATTAATTCGTTTTAAATTTGTATTTTAGCATAGTTAATTCATTATTAGCTTTTAGAATTTTAGCTTTGAGAGTTTCTTTGTATTTGGCTAATTTTATTTGTAGTATTTTATCTTTTATTGCTAAAATCTGAGTAGCTAAAATAGCAGCATTGATTGCACTGTTAATTCCAACTGTCGCTACAGGAATTCCTAATGGCATTTGTACGATAGATAATAGGGCATCGATTCCGTTGAGTGAAGAATTAACTGGGACTCCAATTACTGGTAATATAGTCATAGAGGCGATTATTCCTGGGAGATGGGCAGCCATACCTGCTGCTGCGATGATTACTTCAATACCTCTATTTTTTGCATTTTTTGCAAAATTCTCTACTTCTTCTGGTGTTCGATGAGCTGATAAAGCGAACATTTCAAACGGAATTTCGAATTCATTAAAAAAATCGGATGTTTTTTTCATTATGGATAAGTCAGAAGTACTACCCATTATTATACTTACAACTGCACTCATTTTTATTCCTATATTTTTATATGTATTAGTTAAAAGTAAAATATTTTTTTGATTGAAGTATATTGAAAAATTCTTTTTGTAGAAGTTTGTATTTACTAATTCAAATTATTCTTGTAATAAGTATTTTTTTAATACTTGAAATTATCCAAATTCTATGTTTGGATAATTCTATATTTTTTTTATTAAATCGAATTTTTTAACCTAAATAACTTTTTAAGTTAGTATTTTTGTTATTCTGTTTCAATTTTTTAATTGCTTTTTCTTTAATTTGTCTCACTCGCTCACGGGTCAAACTAAATGTATCACCAATTTCTTCTAAATTCATTTCTTGTTGTCCGATACCGAAGGACATCTTAATAATTTCTCTCTCTCTTTCGCTTAATACCCATAAAGCGTCATTAATTTCTTGAGAAAGTGATTCGTGTATTAATCTATAGTAAGCGACTGGAGTATCGTCATTAGTAAGAACGTCTAATAAACTAGTTTCTTCCCCTTCTGCGAAGGGGGCATCTATTGAAATATGTCGATTAGATATTCTTAATGTTTCTGATACTTTTTCTTCTGGAAGCTCTAATTCTTGAGCTAATTCTTCTGGAGATGGTTTTCGTTCATGTTCTTGTTCAAATTTAGAAAAAGCTTTAGAAATTTTATTTAGTGAGCCAACACGATTTAAAGGAAGTCGTACAATTCTTGATTGTTCAGCTAAAGCTTGTAAAATAGACTGCCTAATCCACCAAACAGCATATGAAATGAATTTAAATCCTCTTGTTTCGTCAAATTTTTCAGCAGCTTTAATTAATCCAAAATTCCCTTCATTAATCAAGTCAGAAAGGCTTAATCCCTGATTTTGGTATTGTTTAGCCACTGATACTACAAAGCGGAGGTTTGCTCGCACTAATTTGTTCAAAGCAGAACGATCTCCTAGTCGATTTCTTCGTGCTAATTCAATTTCTTCTTCTATACTGAGAAGACTCTCACGACTAATTTCTTGAAGAAATTTGTCTAAAGAAGCACTCTCACGATTAGTAATAGATTTAGTTATTTTTAATTGTCTCATTCAAAAAAATATTATAGATATATAAATAATACAAAATCATTATTCCTAGTCTGTTTTATTAAACATTTGAATCAACGGCATAAACACTATTTTTACTGTTCGTCATAGAATCTTTTGATATAAAGTTCTACCTTATCCAGGTTTTTTATTTTAATAATTATCTTACAATTTCAATTATTAAAGTTTCTTGGAAATAATTTTTTATTGCTATTACAAATGGAAATAAATTTTCTCTTCAATCCTGATTTTACTTAATGTAACACCCAGTTATAACCTTATTTATCATCCAAACTATAAGAAACTCCTGTTTCTCTCTGGTAGATAATTTTTTCAAAGTTATTCCTGGAATTTCGGTATCATCTTTTCTTTAACCGATAGATTTATTCCTTGACAGTTCTTTAATTTTACTTTAAATATTTTTATAGCATTGTCTTTATAAACTTGAACATCAACAATATTATTCGGACTATAACGACTTAATTCTGCTTTTAATTCATAGTAGTTTTTAACTTTTATTCCGTTGATTGCCATAATTACATCTCCTTTTCTCAATCCTGCTTTTTGAGCGGGACTACGAAAAATGAATCCTGTAACATAAACACCTTCGAAAATTTTTAATTTGTTATAGATTTTAGGATTGAATTCTTTTAAAACAGATAACTCTGTCACATTTACTCCTAGTAGAGCTCTTTGTACTACACCATATTTTTTAATGTCCGAAGCCACTTTTTTTACTAAATTGATAGGTATGGCAAATGAATATCCAACAAAATTACCAGTTTCCGAATAAATGGCAGTATTTATTCCAACCAATTCACCTTTTGTGTTTACTAATGCCCCTCCACTATTACCTGGGTTTACTGCAGCATCCGTTTGTATAAATGATTCTATTTTGTCCAGTGGATTAATAATACCTTGCTGGTAGCTATATCCTGAAAAGATATTCCCTCGACTTTTTGCACTAACAATTCCTGCGGTTACAGTGCTTGTTAGATTAAAAGGATTACCTATAGCTAAAACCCACTCACCTATTTTTAAAGCGTCAGAATTTCCGAAAGGAACTACCGGAAAATTTCTCCCATCAATTTTCAATAAAGCAATGTCAGTAGATTCATCTTTTCCTATTATTTTAGCTTTATAAATTTTGTTGTTGTTGGTGGTTATTTCAATTTCATCTGCTCTATCTATTACATGATTGTTAGTTACAACATACCCATCATTAGAAATGATAACTCCAGATCCAAAACCTACTTTTGGTTGTATCTTATATTGAGGAGTTTGTCTTTCAAAGAAATATTCAAAAGGATCAAAATATTCTTGATTTATTTGAGTAGGCTTACTAATTGATTTAATATGAACTACAGCATTTACACTTCTTTCAGCAGCTAAAGTGAAGTCCATATTTCTCAATACTACATTGTAATTTACTGGATGGATTCCTTTTTGGTTAAATCCTCTTGATTTAGAAATATTATTTTTATTTAAGTAAGAAGAGAGCTCAATCGTTATTCCTGAACTCAAAAAACTTATTAATAAAAACCCAAATAATATTTTCCAATTTGTTTTCATATTTTGTTGATTTATAATTCTTTTCCCTACAGTAACAATATAATATAAAAAAGATTTTTTTCTTACTTAGTATTAAAATTAGTTCAAAAAAAATAAAATGTATAGGCTTCTATTTTGTATTTGCAAAAACTATGTACTACTTTTGAGAGCAAAAGTGTGCGTTTCGGGGTGTAGCTCAGCCAGGTTAGAGTCCGCGTCTGGGGGGTGCGTGGTCAGACGTTCGAATCGTCTCACCCCGACTTGAAATAGTAGCTTCAAATATACATATATATATAATTTAGAGAGGAACCTTTTCTAAAAAGGAGGAATTACTAAGATGACATCATTTTTTGGAGATTTAGAAGATAGTTTTTATATATGAATGCAGGTATATATATTCATATACCTTTTTGTAAGAGTCGCTGTATTTATTGCGATTTTTTTTCTACTACTTATTTAAATTATAGAACTCGCTATGTTAATATCTTGTGTAACGAGCTAGAACAGCGAAAAAATTATTTACATAAACATAGTATTAGGACAATTTATTTTGGTGGAGGTACTCCATCTCTTTTGTCATTTTCAGATTTCGAAAAAATTTTTGGGACACTTCAAAAATTTTTTCCTATTGAAGGATTTGAAGATAAAGAAGTTACTATTGAGGTAAATCCAGACGATGTAGATGATAGATTTTTGACTTTAATAAGTCATTTTTCATTCAATCGTATTTCGATTGGGTTGCAAAGTTTTCGGAATGAAGAATTGCTATTTTTGGGTCGGAATCATAATTCCAATTTGGCAATAAGAGCAGTCGAAAATTTTCAAAAATATGGTTACCAGAATATAAGTATTGATTTGATTTACGGCTTGCCTAATCAATCATTAAATGTATGGGAATCAACTATTCAACAAGCTATTTCACTAAATATTCAACACATTTCAGCTTATCATCTGACTTATGAAAAAAATACAAAAATTGATTATATGCGGGAACGTGGTCTTATTAAACCTGTAGACGAAATGAAGAGTTTGAAAATGTTTGAAATTTTAGTAGAAAAATTACTTGATGCTGGTTTTGACCATTATGAAATTTCTAATTTCGCCTTACAGACTTATTATTCCAAACATAATGTTGGTTATTGGAATGGTAGTTATTATTTAGGCATTGGCGCAGCAGCACATTCTTATAATGGGAAAACACGTCAGTGGAATCGGGTTGGATCAATGGACATTTTTCATTATTCTCCTGAAATAGAAGTTATAGATAGCAAGACTGCTTATAACGATTTTATCATTACGCGTTTAAGGACTATAAAAGGAATTGACTTGGATGAATTAGTATTTTTTTGTGGAAAAGATAAAAGAAAATATTGTTTAAATCAGTCAGAGAAATATATAAACAGTCAACTGTTAAAAATTGTTTCTAATCATTTGCAGTTAACAAGAAAAGGGTTATTTATATCTGATAGTATTATTTGTGATTTATTAAATTGACATTATAGTACTGTGGTTTTTTTGTAACTTCCTTGCCTAACCATTGAGGGCGTTCGAAAGGTTCGTTTTCGAATGGAAGTTCTAATTCGGCAATTATCAATCCCTCATTTTGACCGTAAAACACGTCTACTTCAAAGATATAATTTTTAAAAGGAATGTAATGTCTGTCTTTTTCAATTTTTCCTGGCAAACATAACTGCAACAACTCTTTAGCTTCGTTTATTGGGATAGAGTATTCATATTCACAATGAGAAAATCCATTAAAATTATTTGATCCTTTAATTGTAAGGAAAGCAGAAATGTCTTTTATTCGAACACGAATGGTTCTTTGTTGGGAAATCATTAAGTATGACTGAACAATCCGTTCTTTTTTTGTTACATAAGGGTAGAAATCGCCCGTTACTAAAAATTTTCTTTCTATTTCTATGTTATTTGTTTTCATTGTGTTGAATATTATTTACCTCTGTCACCTAGAATGAGATCATTTATATACTAATTTCTTTATTAATTTAGATGATACCTTTTATTTATACCTTGAAATGTGTAGTTATCTGATACTATATTTTTTTTAAAAAAAAAGATTTTATAATAAAGAGAATTATTGTAAAGGTAGTATTTTGATTTTATAAATCTTTAATTAAAATTTTAAATGATTACATTCGTATGATGTTCTAATACTCTAAAAATGTGTACAATTAGTTGATTAATTGTCACTTAAAAATTAAAGATAGTATGAATAATTGTTAGATTTTATTTTTTGAATGAATACTGATTTTATTGAAACGCTAATGCTTACTGCAAAATTAGCATCTATGACGACAATATCTCTTTTATTGATAGGTTTATGGATTGCTTATGCTTTAGCTTATTCTCATTCACGTTTTAAAGTAATTTTTGAAGCACTCATTTGTATGCCAATAGTTTTACCTCCTACTGTAATTGGGTATTATTTGTTGGTAGCTTTTAGTCCAAGAAATGTATTTGGAAATTTCTTAGAAAATTCATTTAACATTCGTTTAGCATTTTCTTTCGATGGCATTTTGATAGCAAGTATTATAGCTGGATTACCTTTTATGATACAACCGTTGCAAAATGGACTTTCTACTCTCCCGACTAGTTATCGTGAAGCAGCTTATACTTTGGGTAAATCCAAAATAGAAACATTCTTCAGAGTTCTATTACCAAACATTAAACCTTCTATAGTTACAGGTGTTGCATTAACTTTTGCACACTGTATAGGAGAATTTGGTATTGTATTGATGATAGGTGGAAATATTCCTAATAAAACTCGTATTGCTTCTATTGCCATTTACGATGAGGTACAAACCTTAAGTTATACAACAGCAAATCGTTATTCTTTAATATTATTCCTTGTTTCATTCTTTTTATTAATACTTATTTATAGTATTAATAAAAAATTCATAATTACCTCAGGAGTATGATTTACATAAATGTAGAACATATGATACTCACTTCTGAAGGGAAACGTAAACTAATTTTAGATGTTCAAATTCCGGATAAGAAATTTATTTCTTTGTTTGGGAAGTCAGGTATGGGAAAAACTACTATACTTCGTATGATAGCAGGATTATTAAAACCGAACAAAGGTATTATTCAAATAAACGGTACAACTATTTTTGATTCTTTTCAAAAAATTAATATTATTCCACAAAAAAGGAACATTAGTTTTATGTTTCAGGATTATGCTCTTTTTCCTAACATGACAGTAGAGGAAAATCTTTTTTTTGCTCAAAAAAAAGATAAAGTATTTATTAACCGTTTAATAGATGTATTTAAATTAGATACAATTCGAAAACAAAAGCCTGATAAATTATCAGGTGGGCAAAAACAGCGGGTAGCATTGGCTCGATCCTTAGGAAGGAAACCGGTTGTTTTATTGCTCGATGAACCACTTTCAGCACTTGATGAAGAGATGCGTCAATCTATACGAACAGAAATATTAAAAGTTCATCAAATGTTTGACTTTACTACATTGATGGTTAGCCACGATAAGGAAGAAATTAAACAAATGTCGAATTATATCCTATATGTCAGTGAATATTGCAGAATTGTTAAAAATGAAATCTTTTAGAAAAAAATATTATTTTTGCGATAATATTTATAATGTTACTGCTTTTATAATGAATGTGAGGTAGGTGTTTTCTTGATTTTATTAAATAGTATGACTTATAGAAAAATGACAGCTGAAGAGGCTGCAGGATTAATTAAAAATAATGATGTAATTGGTTTGAGTGGCTTTACTGCAACTGGTTGCCCTAAGTCTGTGACAAAAGCTTTGGCTGCAAAGATAGAGGTAGAACATATTAAAGGGAAGCCTTTTAAGGTAGGATTGTATACTGGAGCTTCTACGGGAGAGTCTGTTGATGGAGTGTTATCTCGTGTTAATGCTATTAAATTCCGTACTCCTTATCAATCTAATGTAGATTCAAGAAAAGCGTTAAATAATCATGATATGCATTATTTTGATTTACATATTTCTGAGCTTACACAATATTTGCGTTATAGGTTTCTTCCTAAACCTGATTATGCTATTTTAGAAGTTTGTGATATTACTAAAAGTGGTAAAATTGTTCTTACTTCTGCCGTTGGCATAGCTCCTACCATAGCTCATTTAGCTGATAAAATTATCATAGAATTGAATCAGTACCATCCCAAAGAATTAGCTGGTATACATGATATTTATGAACCTATTGACCCACCTTTTCGTAGGGAAATTCCAATATATTCTGTAAGTAATAAGATAGGGGTTCCATATATGCAGATAAATCCTAAAAAAATAGTAGGAATTATTGAAACTAATCTTCCTAATGAAATACGTCCATTTACTCCATTAGATGAGTTAACAGAACAAATAGGTAAAAATGTGGCTAACTTTTTGTATATGGAGATGAAATTGGGACGAATACCTTCTTCTTTTTTGCCAGTACAATCAGGAGTAGGAAATGTTGCGAATGCAGTGTTGGAAGCTATGGGGTCAAATGAAGAGATTCCCGCTTTTGAAATCTATACGGAAGTAATTCAAGATGCCGTTATCGGATTGATGAAGGAAGGCAGGGTTAAATTTGCAAGTGGTTGTTCGCTTTCGCTTACTACACCTGTGTTGGATGAAGTATATGCTAAATTGGATTTTTTTAAGCAAAAATTTTTACTTCGTCCACAAGAAATATCCAATAATCCAGAAATAATTCGACGTTTGGGGTTAATTTCTATTAATACTGCTTTGGAAGCAGATATTTTTGGGAATATTAATTCTACACATATAGTAGGGACTAAAATGGTGAATGGTATCGGTGGAAGTGGTGATTTTTGTAGAAATGCCTACCTTTCTATTTTTACTACACCTTCAACAGCTAAAAATGGTAGAATATCTTCTATTGTACCTATGGTATCACATGTGGATCATAGTGAGCATTCTGTTAAAATCTTGGTTACGGAGCATGGTATAGCTGACTTGCGAGGATTTTCTCCCGTTCAACGAGCAGAAACAATAATAGCTAATTGTGTTGATAATCAGTATAAAGATATTTTATGGAAGTATTTAAAACTTGGGCAAAAAGGGCATACTCCTCAAAATGTTGCTGCTGCTTTATCTTTCCATGATACTTTTAATAAAACAGGGGATATGAGAAATGTACGCTGGTAATTTATTCTATTAAAAATTAATTTTGTTTATTTTTAATGAGGAGACAACTGCCTGCAATATTCCATTGACGAAAGAAGTACTTTTAGGAGTGCTATAATATCGTGCTAGATCAATGTATTCGTTTAAAGTCACTTTTAAAGGGATAGAGGGGAAATTATTGATTTCAGCAAGAGCCATTTGCATAATGATAAGATCTAGTAAAGCTATTCGTTCCTTATCCCAATTTTTCGTTTGTTCATTAATTAAATTGGAATTTTTTTTTGCTTCTATTATTGAATGATATAAGAGTTGTACAGCATATTTGGGGACTGTATTATCTTTAAACATTGGAAATATAGCGCACATAGGATTAGATTTTTTTTGAAATAGTTTGAGAGTTTTTAATACGAATACAGTAATTGTTTCCAAATCGTCATTCCAATAGATGCTTTTTTGCTCTAACCAATCGAATACTATTTGGCTTTTTAAGATAATGTTTATAAAAATAGTTTTCCAAAATTCGTAATTGTTTTTATAAACACTATCTAGAGAAACATATTTTTTGTAACTGTCAGATTGCTTAATTTCGTTAAGTAAAGGTTTGATAAGGTTAATTTCATTATTGGGTTGAACCAAATTAGCATGTTTATTGATAAATTTTATAAGGGCAGGGTAATTTTGCAGTTGTTTTACCAATTGATTGTTGGCGAACTTTTCGCTTAAATATTCTTCTCTCTTGGTAAGAGAATGTTTATGTTTTAGTTTGTCTAAATTTTTTTGTTCAGCATTTGTAAGTTCAATAATAAGGATAAGGAGATAATGATATAAATGATATGTTTTTTGTAAACTAAAATTTAATTCGTTTTCTACTGCTTTTAGGTCTTTATTCCCTTTTTGGTGATTAGCATATAGAATTTGTAGTACTTTAGTACGAATAAAAGTACGATCAATCATATTATTAAGATATTTAAAAAAATATAATAAAAATATCATAAAAAACAAAGGAATTACTTTTTAGTTATTAGTAATTTTTCATATCCTGCTTTAGATGGAAATTAAGTGTTTATACAAAAGAGGAGGTGTTTTAATATCCCAAATACATAAAACAATTAAAATATTTTTTCGGAAATTGTTTAGCATAGTTGTATGTTGATTGATTTTTTCTTTTTTACTCAAAAAGTTACAGTACATCAAAGAGGAATACAAAGAAAAAACAGTATAACTAATACACGTTTTATTTCATTACTGGGTAGGTTAAATGATTTTTTGTCTAAAAAATTTCTAATTAGTAAAAAATCTTATTTGTTAATGAACAAATAATTTTTGTTCATTCGTTCGTTTCTCTACTGTTTTTTTCGTTTCAAAAAAAATAATACACCTGACCATTCATACAAATAGATAGATGCAAAGTTATATCAAAAAATTTTGTATTTCCTAATTGGAAAACTTTTTGTAAATAAAAAATAAAAATCTTCTTTTGCTTGTTTTTCCCCTTATAACTCACACTTACAAGTAAATTTTTTACCTGTAAGTGTGAGTTATAAGGGGAAAATACGAGAAAGGTATGTACCTCAGTGTTAAATATAATAATGTAGATATTTTTATAGTCTTTTGTTATTTATCTCAAAGTATTTTGAGGTAAATTTTTACTGAATGATGGAATCGAATGGTAAGTAATTTTAAATGAAGGTACTTAAAATAATGATAATTTTTCCGTTAAATAACTGCTGTTTTATAGTATAAATAATATTTAAACTGAAGATAATACCATTTGTTTTTCTTTTTTTTTTGGAAGTTTATCTGATTTATTCAAACTTATTTTTTTAGATAATCCCAAGCTTCTGTTCGATTCCTTGGAAAATTTTCTATATACATTGATGTGAGATAAAATAAAAGGTTTTTTTTAAAAAAAATCTCAATTCCTTATACGAAATATGATTACGTTTTTGAATAACAAATAAAGAAATATAATAGGTATTAATTATTACATTAAGTTTATTATAGCAAGAGATTATAATAATAAGCATGTCAGGAGATTTTCATATTCGAAATTATTTATGAAAATAAAACTTATTGTAAGACACTTTTTACTCTTTGCATTGCCTCTATTAATCTTTCGTCGCTAATAGCGTAGGAGAAACGAATACAATTGGGAGCACCAAAAGCAGCACCTGCTACAGATGCTACGTGTCCTTCTTCCAAAAGATATATTGCTAAATCGACAGAATTTTCTATTTTTCTTCCTCGAAACGATTTGCTTATATATTCCGAACAATCAGGAAACAGGTAAAAAGCACCTCGTGGACGATTTATTTTGAATCCTGGAATGTCTAGACAAAGATCCATCATCAAATTGAGTCTTCGTTCAAAAATTCTACACATAGTTTTTACACAGTCTAAAGTGCCATTATAGGAAGCTTCAGCTGCCTTTTGAGCAATAGAACTTGCTCCCGATGTATATTGGCCTTGTAATTTGTTACAAGCGGAAGCTATCCAAATGGGAGCAGCTATCCATCCTAATCTCCAACCTGTCATTGCATAAGCTTTAGATACTCCGTTGACAATTACTACTCTGTCTTGTACAGTTTCAAATTGTGCGATACTTTCATGTTTTCCTACATAAGAAATATGTTCATAGATTTCATCAGAAATAATGATTATGTTCGGATATTTTGTTAACACTTCGGATAAATCTTTTAGTTCTTCTTGAGAATAAACGCTTCCAGTAGGATTAGAAGGAGAGCAAAGAATAATTGCTTTTGTCTTATTACTAATAACAGCCTCTAATTGAGTAGGCGTAATTTTAAAATCTTGCTCAATATTTGAAGGAATAATAATACTAGTTCCTTCAGCCAATTTAATCATTTCTATATAACTAACCCAGTAGGGTGCAGGAACGATTACTTCATCTCCGCTATTTATAATAGATAGAAGTACATTACATACAGATTGTTTTGCACCATTAGAACAAACAATCTGTTCTGATTTGTAATTTAAGTTATTTTCTCGTTTTAATTTCCTAACAATTGCATTTCTTAAAGAAAGATAACCTGAAACAGGAGAGTAAAAAGAATAATTTTCATCAATTGCCTTTTTAGCAGCTTCTTTAATAAAATTAGGAGTAGAAAAATCAGGTTCTCCTACACTTAAATTGATAACATCAATACCTTGTGTTTTCAATTCACTACTTTTCTGAGACATTGCCAATGTCTCAGAAGGAGACAAGGCAGATAAACGATTGGATATCATGATAAAGTTATATAAACAATTTAATTAATACGATGATGTTTCATTTTATTTAAATATCGTTCTGCTTCAATTGCAGCAATACAACCTGAACCTGCTGCTGTAACAGCTTGCTGATAATTATTATCAGCAACATCTCCTGCTGCAAAAATTCCTGGTAAGTTGGTTTTAGTGGTACCACATTGAGTTTTAATATAGTGATTTGCATCGGTAAAAATATATTTTTTAAAAATTTCTGAATTTGGCTTATGTCCAATGGCTAAAAAAAGACCATCGATAGCTATATCCATTTTTTTTTCATTAGTTTTTCCCTCATATTCAATTAAATGAGCACCTCTTACGAATTCTTCTCCAAATAGTCCTATTACATTTGTATTGAAAAATATTCTTACTTTTGGATGGCTTAATACTCTATTTTGCATAATTTGAGAGGCACTTAAGTAATTTTTTCTTACAATTAGATATACTTTATTTGCCATGCTTGATAAATACAGAGCTTCCTCACATGCTGAATCTCCTCCACCTACTATGGCAACTATTTTTTTTCGGTAGAAAAATCCATCACATACGGCACAAGCAGAAACTCCTTTCCCAGCATATTTCTTTTCTTCAGGTAAACCTAAATGTTTTGATATAGCACCTGTACAAATTATTAATGTATCTGTTATTATTGTTTGTTTGCTATCAATAATAATTTTATATGGGTTTTGAGATAAATCACAAGCTGTAACTATTCCTTTACGAATATCAGTACCAAATTTTCGTGCTTGTTTCTTAAAATTTTCCATCATTTCATTACCTGTAATTCCATCAGGATATCCAGGGAAATTTTCAATTTCAGAAGTAGTGGTTAATTGTCCTCCTGGTTGAGGACCTTCATAAAGAATTGGCAGTAAGTTAGCACGAGCCGTGTAAATTGCTGAAGTATACCCAGCTGGACCGGATCCAATTATCAAGCATTTTATCCGTTCTTCGTTTTGAACGAATAATTTTCTATTTTCATTTTGTCTCATATATTATTCTGATATATTAGTTCATATTGTCTATACTCTTCAATAAATATAATTATATACTAATTATATTTAATTGCATGATTTTACAACTTACCTCAAATCTATTATTTCTACATTCGGATATTTGCTTTTGTCGAAAGTGAAGTATTGATCTGAGAAATTTGTATTTTTTTTATACTTATTAAAGTAAATGATACCTCTAATTTTACTTTTAAAAAAAATACAAATTTTTGTAGGCATAAAATTATTGGGATTAATTTGTATCATAATTATTGCTAATATTCTTGTTTCTTATTTGTTGTGGTATCAATTCTATTTCTTGTATTAAATTTTATTTAAACTTTTTTTCCACCCATTGTCTTTGTATTCCCATCCATTTTTATATTCATTGAAAATATTTATTGGATTTAATTCTAAAATTTTTTTCCAGCAGATTGAGTAATATTAACTTCCTCAAATTTTTTATATAACATCCATTGATTTTTTCCATTAAACCATATTTCTATATTTGATGATGTAGTTAAATGGAATTTATTACCTTTTATATCTATTTTCCAATCAAAATTTTCGTCCACTTTGTTATGTAAATCTCCTATAATTTTTACTGTGAAGTAGATAGATATAGATTTAACTCGCTTAAAAACTTTAGAAGATTTATATAACATCTTTAATATTTATATTATTATTTTGTAGAGAAATAGACGAAGGAAAAATAAATAATAACAATATAATTTTCATTATTCTGAATATATATTAAATATTTACTGAGTTGGGATTCTATTAAGAATTAGTTCTAAGTTATATTCATCATTAATAAGTACTTCGCGTGCCTTGCTTCCTTGTGCAGCTCCTACAATTCCTGCAGCTTCTAATTGATCCATTAATCGTCCAGCACGATTATACCCAACCTCGAATTTACGCTGAATAAGAGAGGTAGAACCTTGTTGATGAATAACTATTAATCTAGCGGCATCTTTAAGCAAAGGGTCTCGATTTGGTAAATCTTTTATTCCCAATTTTTCAGTATTATCTTCGTCGACATATTTAGGTAAAATTTCTGCACTAAAATATCCTTGCTGATGACCAATGTATTTAGCTATTTTTTCTATTTCTGAAGTATCCACAAGAGCACATTGGACACGAATTAAATCATTCCCTTGAGAAAACAGTAAATCTCCTTTCCCGACCAACTGATTAGCCCCTGAAGTATCAAGAATAGTACGAGAGTCTACCATTGCTGAAACACGAAACGCTATGCGAGCAGGAAAATTCGCTTTGATGACTCCTGTGATAATACCTACAGAAGGTCGTTGAGTGGCAATAATCATATGTATCCCTACAGCACGTGCCAATTGAGCTATACGAGCAATTGGGAGTTCTATCTCTTTTCCTGCAGTCATAATTAAATCTCCAAATTCATCTATGATCACTACAAAATAAGGCATATACCGATGCCCTTTTTGAGGATTAAGAAGTCGATTTACAAATTTTTCATTATACTCTTTAATATTACGAGCATGTGCTTTTTTTAATAGATTATAGCGATCATCCATTTCTTTGGTTAAAGACTTAAGTGTTTGAACAACTTTATTTACATTCGTAATAACAGGTTCTTCTTCATTTTCTAATTTGGAGAGAAAATGTTTTTCTATTATGGAATAAATATTAAATTCTACTTTTTTAGGATCAATGAGAACAAATTTCAATAAAGCCGGATGCTTTTTATAAAGTAATGACGTAATGATAGTATTCAATCCAACAGATTTTCCTTGTCCTGTCGCTCCAGCTACAAGTAAATGAGGCATTTCGCAAAGATCAAAAACAAAGGTTTCATTGGTAATCGTCTTTCCTAAGGCAATGGGTAAATCAAATTTAGCTTCTTGGAATTTTTTAGATGTGATAACTGATCGTATAGAAACAGTTTGGGGATCTCGATTGGGTAATTCTATACCTATTGTGCCTTTGCCAGGTATGGGGGCAATAATTCGAATTCCTAAAGCTGATAGTCTTAATGCGATATCATCTTCTAAACTTTTTATTTTTGAAATACGAACTCCCGCTTCAGGTTGAATTTCATATAAAGTAACAGTTGATCCTATAGTGGCTTTTATCATAGATATTTTTATCCCAAAGCTATCAAGTGTGGAAAGAATTTTATTTTTATTGGCTGTTTGTTCTTCCATATTAATTTTTAGTTCAGAAATACCGTATTCTTTCAATAAATCTATTGGAGGATAATGATAATTAGGCAATTCCAAAGTTGGATCATATGCTATTAACTTATTTAAAGTATCGTTTTTGTATTCATTATTTTTATTCGTTTTTGTAGAAAAAGTATCGTTTTCTTTTTTTGTTTCAAAAACGATACTTTCTTCTTCTTTTGGATTAACTATTTCAAAATTTTCTTTTACTTGAGATACTGAAATATTCGGATTAACTTCTATTTTAGTTTTTTTAATTGCTGATGAGTTTATCTTATTTTTATTGCTCTGTTTAAGATTTATCAGAAAAGGGATAGTGTTTGTGTCAACAATTGTCATAAACACAATAAAAAATAGAATGATAATTGAAAAAGCACCTGGTATGCCAAAATTATGAATTAACATATTAGAAATAACAAATCCATGCTTTCCTCCTATATATAAAGTTGTTTCTCGAAAAAAATTTCCAAAGAAAAAAGTAAGTGCTACAGATAGCCAGATAGTTAATGAAGAACATAAGATAAAACTACGCATTAAATGCGTATAATACACCTTCATTAGTCGCAAAGCTATAAAAGCAATAAACAGTAATGAAAAGAATGTTGGTATTCCAAACCATTCATTCATTAAAATGTCACTTAAAATAGCACCACGCAACCCTGCCCAGTTCTCAACTTCTTCTACAGTTTTAGAATGAAATAAAGAAAGTCTTTCTATTTTACTTTGGTCAACATTGCCTGTAAAAAAGAATGAAATCATTGAAATGCTAGCATATACTACTAATATTAAAATAATTAATCCTATGAGATAATGTGTGACATTACTTTGGAAAAACGCTTTAATTTTAAAAAATCCAATGTTTGCACTCGTTTTTTTCGTTGTGAATTTCTTTTGTACCATAAATAACAATTTCTAGACATAAAATTATGTCATATTTTGGTAATTATTCTTTCACGTAGGCGTAAAGAGATAGTTTTTTTCAATTTCAATAATTCATTGAATTGTAGAGTTAATTTATTCTGTTTATCAGAGTCATTTTCTTTTTCAGCTAACTTGATTTGTTTACTTATAGATTCCATATGATATTTTAATATTGCATCTTTGTAATTCAACATTACGTAAGGAATTTCTTTTAATAACATTTTGTTTTTTCCTATTTGTTCTTTATATCTTGACTTTTCTTTATTGTCCTTGAAATAAATCTTACTTTCAATATATCGATCAGTTGAAATACTAACAGCAAAATAACTTATTTCTATATCTGAATGGGTTTTAAAGTATTCTTCTGCAATAAAATTACTTTTTTTACATTTCTCATATCCTTCTTTCAGCATTCTTTTATATAATGGATGATTTAATTCTATTTCATCCTCTTCCAAATCAGAGACGATAAATTCAATTACATTTAAGTCAATTGAATTTAGTTTATTTGTATTTTCATTTTTGTATTCATAATGAAGGTATTGTTCTCCGTAACGGACTACATAGTATATAATATCTTTTTCATATTCATAAAAAAGAGAAAATTGATTTGTATTTTTTCCAAAAAATAACGGATTATTAGATATATTTTGTTTTTCTATTTTTTGTTGATGTATTTTATTATTTTTTTCATTTTGGATAAGTAATTCTTTTCTTTTCCTTGCAACTTCATATATTAAGAGGCGTTCATCTATATCTAATA
Source organism: Azobacteroides sp. (SeqCode) (assembly GCF_055395615.1). Taxonomy (NCBI): domain Bacteria; kingdom Pseudomonadati; phylum Bacteroidota; class Bacteroidia; order Bacteroidales; genus Azobacteroides (SeqCode); species Azobacteroides sp. (SeqCode). Next base: position 683,176 of record NZ_AP014701.1, read on the forward strand.
AATGAGAACAGTCTTTTACATAAACTAAACGAATAATTTCTTCTGGGATTTGTGCAATGGTAGATACTATTTCAGCGATAGTATTTGTTTTTTTTGAAATATCATCACCTGCATTTTGAACTAATGAATTAACCTTAAACTTGACAAAATCTGTCTCATTACTATTGATATAGTCTTTGAAATAAAAAGCTGATTGTTTTTGTAAAAAAGAGTCTGGGTCTTCACCCGATGGAAGTAGCACAATTTTTACATTTAAACTAAATTTTAATAGCATAGTAATACCTCGTAGAGCTGCTTTAATCCCCGCACTATCTCCATCGTAAAGTATGGTTATATTTTTAGTAAAACGTTGAATCAGTCGAATTTGTCCTTGTGTTAAAGCTGTTCCGGAAGAGGCAACTACGTTTTCTATACCTGCTTGATGCATAGAAATAACATCGGTATATCCTTCTACTAAATAACATTTGTCTTGATTTACTATTGCTTGACGAGCAAAATAGATACCATAAAGTTCATTACTTTTATGGTATATTTCACTCTCTGGAGAGTTTATATATTTAATTGTTTTTTTCCCTTTTTTTAAGATACGTCCACCAAAAGCAACTATTTTTCCTGATAAAGTATGAATAGGGAAAATGACTCTTTCTCTAAAACGGTCGACAATGTAAGTATTCTCTCCTACAATACTTAACCCGGTTTTTTCAAGATATTCTTGTTTGTACCCAGTTTTTAGAGCACTTTTTGTAAGTGAATCACTCTGAGAATTGGCATATCCAAGTTGAAATTTTTGTATAATATTTTCCTTGAAATTTCTTTCCTGAAAATAAGAAAGTCCTATTGATTGTCCTTCTTTTGTATTGAAAAGATTAATAAAAAATATTTTTTGAGCAAAATTATTAAGAATGAACATTGCTTCACGAATATTTTGAACCTGTTTTTGTTCATCATTTATTTCTACTTCATGAATTTTGATGTCATATTTTTTTGCTAAATATTTCAAGGCTTCCGGATATGAAAGCTGTTCGTGTTTCATTATAAAATGAATTGGTGTGCCACCTTCCCCACAAGCAAAACATTTGCAAATATTTTTAGAAGGTGAAACATAAAAGGAAGGAGTATTATCTTCGTGAAAAGGGCATAGACCTACATAATTGGCTCCTCGTTTCCTTAGACTAATAAAATCAGAAACAACTTCATAAATTTGTGATGCAGATTGAATACGTTTTATGGTGAGATAGTCGATCATTGTACAAATGTAGAAAAATATAATAATGGAGCTTCTAAGTCTATTAAGATTTGTAACATATGTAGATGTATTGTGATTTTCTAAAAAGAACAAAGATTTTTTTTAAAAACAGCAGAACACATGATACATCTTAAACATTACTCTATCCCCCTTTTAGAAATAGAGTCAATTTGAATACACATACCAGATTGGCTATTATTTCATAGTTCCTTATTGTCTCTTCTGAAGAGATTTATTTCTAAAATAATAAAGTGACTATTGCTGGGTAATTCATCTTTTCGTAGACTTATTTTTCTATATTTAAAAAATATACTTGGTATAGTTTATATAAATTATAAACCGCATATCCTAATAATAGGCCTACAAATACTCCTGCTAAAACATCTGAGATAAAATGCACACCTAAATAAATACGAGAATATCCAATAAGGCAAGCGAATAGTAAAATTATTCCTGTATAGAAATAGTTTTTAAGAATGAGAGCTGTAAGCATTGCAAATCCAAAAGCATTAGTGGTATGGCCAGAAATAAACCCATAAGCTCCTCCTCGGTATCCGAAAACAACGTTCACTTGCTCTTTAAAATTAGGATAATGAGTGGGACGCAAACGGTGGAAAATTGGTTTAAAAAAATCAGAGGAAATTATATCACATAAAAGAAAAATCAAAGTAACTGATAATATTATTAATAAGATTTCTTTGTAATTTTTCTTATGCAAAAAGAACCACAAACAGCTAACATAGATACAAGTTTCTACCCACGAACAAGAACATAGCCAAAAAAAATAATCAAAAAAAACACATCTACTTCCATTTAAGAGGAAAAATATTTTTTTTTCCCATTGTATCTCTTGTTTGAGTATATGACAAAGCGTCTCAATCATTTAGTAAAAGTTCTAAAATAGTTATAGAAGCTAATGTTATTGGGGTTCCTGGACCAAAAATGGCAGCCACACCTGCTTTATATAAAAAATCGTAGTCTTGTGCAGGTATTACACCTCCTGCAACTACAAAAATATCTTCTCTACCTAATTTTTTCAATTCTGCAATTACTTGTGGTATCAAAACTTTATGACCTGCAGCTAGAGAAGATATACCTAATACATGAACATCGTTTTCCACTGCTTGACGAGAAGCCTCCTCTGGTGTTTGAAACAATGAGCCAATATCTACATCAAATCCACAATCAGCATAACCAGTTGCAACCACTTTAGCTCCACGATCGTGACCATCTTGCCCCATTTTTGCAATCATAATACGAGGTTGCCGACCTTCTTTTTTAGCAAACTTAGATACTAATTCTTGTGCTTTTAGAAAAGCAGCATTTTCTTTTGTTTCCGATGAATACACACCTGAAATAGTTTTAATTATTGCTTTATATCTTCCGAATACTTTTTCACAGGCATATGATATTTCGCCCAAAGTCGCACAGACTTTTGCTGCTTGAACAGCTAGACTCAATAAATTCCCTTTTCTTGTTTCAGCACAATGAGTAATTGCATTCAACTTCTCTTGTACAATACTATTATTTCGTTTAGCTTTCAGTTCATTTAAACGTCTAATTTGTTGTAAACGTACAACTGTATTATCAATTTCTAAAATATCAATTGGATCTTCTTTTTCTAAGCGATACTTGTTGACACCAATTATTGTTTGATTACCAGAATCGATGCGAGCCTGAGTTTTTGCAGCTGCTTCTTCAATGCGCATCTTAGGGATGCCAGTTTCTATAGCTTTTGCCATACCTCCTAATTTTTGAATTTCTTGTATTAAAATCCAAGCCTTATTTGTTAATTCTTGAGTTAAATATTCTACATAATAAGATCCTGCCCATGGATCTATTTCTTTGGTTATATAAGTTTCTTCTTGAATGTAAATTTGTGTATTGCGAGCAATACGTGCTGAAAAATCAGTAGGGAGAGCAATGGCTTCGTCTAAAGCATTAGTATGTAGAGACTGAGTGTGGCCCAAAGCTGCAGCCATTGCTTCTATACAAGTTCTCCCAACATTATTGAAAGGATCTTGTTCAGTTAACGACCAACCAGAAGTTTGACTATGTGTTCGTAAAGCAAGAGATTTTGGGTTTTTGGCACCAAAACTTTTTACAATTTTTGCCCATAGTAAACGTCCAGCACGCATTTTAGCAATTTCCATAAAATGATTCATCCCTATTGCCCAAAAAAATGACAAACGAGGAGCAAAAGCGTCTACATCAATTCCAGCCTCAATTCCAGTTTTTAAATATTCCATTCCATCAGCAAGGGTATAGGCTAATTCAATATCAGCAGTAGCTCCTGCTTCTTGCATATGGTACCCAGAAATAGAAATAGAATTGAATTTTGGCATTTTTTTTGAAGTATATTCGAAAATATCAGCAACAATACGCATAGAAAATTTAGGTGGATAAATATAAGTATTCCGAACCATAAATTCCTTTAATATATCATTTTGAATAGTTCCTGTTAACTCTTCCAATTTAGCTCCTTGATCTAAACCTGCATTGATATAAAATGCTAGAATAGGAAGGACAGCTCCGTTCATAGTCATAGAAACAGACATATCTTTAAGTGGAATTCCATCAAATAACATTTTCATATCTTTAATGGAACAGATTGAGACTCCAGCTTTACCTACATCACCCATTACACGCGGATGGTCAGCGTCATATCCTCTATGAGTTGCTAAATCAAAAGCAACTGATAATCCTTTTTGTCCAGATGCTAGATTTTTTTTGTAAAATGCATTGGATTCTTCAGCAGTAGAGAATCCGGCGTATTGTCGAATAGTCCAAGGACGCATAGGATACATTCCAGAATAAGGTCCTCTCAAAAAAGGCGGAATTCCAGAAGCATACTCCAAATGTTCCATTCCTTTTAAATCATCTTTAGTATAGATTGACTTAACAGTAATTTTTTCCGGAGTATTCCAATCAATTTTAATATTATTTTTTTTGACCCATTTAGTAGTGTCTTCTATTACGAATCCAGGTGATTTGATATCGATGTTTTTGAAGTTAGGTTTCATAATTTTTGGAATCAAATGTTCAATAATTTATTAAAATGTTGTAGAGTTTCCAAAACATTACTTTTTATATCTATGAAATTTCTAATTCCTTGTTTCTTCAAGGTTTCTATAAAAACAGGAGTTCCTGCGATAATTAGGATTTCCTTATCAAGGATTAACCTATGAGCTTCTGGAGCAAAAACTGCATATTCATCATTACTTGAACAGAGCACAATAATATCAGCTTTTGCTTTTTTAGCAGCTTTGACACCTTGTACCACCGTTTTAAAACCGAAATTGTCAATCACTTTATAACCAGCACATGCTAAAAAATTAGAAGAAAATTGAGAACGAGCCAAACGCATGCCCAAATCCCCGATGGTTAGCATAAATGCTTTTATTTCTCTACCGGATCTTTCAGTAGATAAACGTAGAATTTCAAATTCTTCACTTAGACGCTTAGTACTTAGAATTGAAATTGTTCTATCTTCATAAGAATGACAATCATTAATAAATGGCTCATTTACAGTCTTCTTGATTTTGTTGGAAATTTTTTCTGAAAAATTCGGGAATTGATTTGTTCCCAATAACACTTCGCAACGTTGTGCTACATCTTTAAACCGTTTGTTGGCACTTGCATTTACAATTGTTTGGATATCCCCCTTTTTTACCAATTCATAAAAGCTATTTTCTTCTGTTATAAGAAATAAATTCCATGCTTTTTGTGCGATAAAATTTGTAAGCGATTCTATATAGTAAGAACCTCCTGATGGGTCAATTATTTTATTAAAATGGCACTCTTCCTTTAATAATAACTGTTGATTACGAGCAATTCGTTCTGAGAAATCGTCTGGTGTTTTAAAAAAAATGTCAAATGGAACAACTAATAGTGAATCCACCCCTGCAATACTTGCAGCCATTGCTTCGGTTTGTGTGCGGAGCAGATTAACATAAGTATCATAAAGAGTTTGGGTAAAAGATGAAGTTTTTGCAAAGATATTCATCTTAGTTTCACTATAACATTGGCATTCTGTTTCGTAAGCTTTTACGATCTCTGCCCATAACCAACGGGCAGCACGAAATTTGGCAATTTCCATAAAATAATTTGTATTAATGCCAAAATTAAATTTAATTTTTTTAGCGATAACTATTGGGTCAATTCCTTTTTCTGACAACTTATTTAGTAATTCATTTCCCCAGGCTAAAGCATACCCCAATTCTTGAGTAATAAAGGAACCTGCATTACTGAAGAGATAAGCATTGACAGAGAGAACTCTAAAAAAAGGCATTTTGGATGCAGCATCTATTGCCATAGTCATTTGCTCGATCCATTCTTCTCTAATTATTCTTTCTTTTAGTATAATTCCAATAAAATCAATATTGACAGAACCATGTATTTGTGTTAGATCGTATTTATTTTTTTCAAAATAATCAACTAAAATATTAATTAGCTTTATAGATAATGTATTACAAGTGGTAAAGTTAAGTTCTATGTGTTGAGGTAAAATGTTAGATAAGAGAATATCAATATTTTTTTTATTGATTTCTTTTCCTGAAATATTAAACCCTAAAGAGGTAATCCCTTTATTTAAAATATTCAAGGCTTTTTTATTTGCTTCAAAAAAATTAGTTACTATGATGTCTTGTCGAATAAACCATTCATTATTATCTCTACGAGTTCCTCGAATGTATGGGAATTCTCCTGGTAATGATCCAACTGTTTTTAGATTAACAATGTCTTCAGAGCAATAAAAAGGCATTATGCTGAATCCTTCACTTGTTTTCCAAACTAGTTTTTCTTCAAAATTAGCACCCTTGAGGTCAAGGGTAATTTTTTCTTTCCATTTTTTAGAAGATATGGGATCGAATTCTGAGAAAAGTTTTTCTTTAGAAATAGTCATGATATGAATATTCAGAAATCTAACAATTAACTAATTAATAAATAAATTTAACACTTATTTGTCAATAACAATTTATCTAAAATTAATTGGTTACTTTTAAATAACCATATTTTCTTTTTATCATCTTTTTTTTTTAGAAAAAAGTTATTTATGAGGGTAATCTTTGTCAATAGTATTTCTGAAAAAAAATTACAGAAACATTATGTTTTATATTGTACATAGTAATATTATTTGGATTGTAATAAAAGGGGTTATCATTGGAATATTGGTATCTGTTCCTATGGGGCCAGTAGGATTGCTTTGTATTCAAAGAACACTATATAAAGGGAGGTGGCATGGTTTTTTTTCAGGATTAGGAGCATCTTTTTCAGATTTTCTATATGCAATAATTGCATGCACAAGTATGGGAATTGCAATTGATTTTGTAAAAAAAAATCAATTAGTTTTACAAATTTTAGGAAGTATTTTATTACTATCTTTCAGTATGTATACTTTTTTGAAAAATCCTTCTGTAGATTTTGGAAAAACGAAAAAAGAAATAAAATCATATTCGCATTCACAAGATACTTTGACTGTATTTTTATTAGCTTTTTCTAATCCTTTTGTCTTATTTTTATTTATTAGTTTATTTAATAGTTTCAATTTACTCTTGGTAGGAGAAGGTTCTTATGTTATGATATTGGGATTGTCCTGCATTTTTATAGGCAATTTGCTATGGTGGTTTATGGTTACTTATTTAGTAGCAAAACTTCGAAGAATTTTCAGTATACGAAGATTATACATTGTGAATAAGATTATTGGTATTATTATAATGTTTTTAGCTTTTGGATTAATTGTTTACACACTAAAGTAGAGTATAAACAATCGAATTTTTAGTTAACAACTATCTATTTTTTTCGATTTTTATTGCGTAGTCTATAGAGATTTTCAACTAGTTTTAAACTTATTCTGATAAGCTGCAAATTTTGAAGTATGTCACAAAATACTACATATTTAGTTGTAACTATTGAGTTGGTGCGTATAAGTTTAAATAAAATTAATAGTATATTTTAATAAATTATTGCAGAATGAAAATTAAAATTATACTTTTGTCTCGATAGATAACGGTGTGGTAGTTCAGTTTGGTTAGAATACATGCCTGTCACGCATGGGGTCGCGGGTTCGAGTCCCGTCCATACCGCAGAAATTGTAGTGAAGTTTCGAAACGTAGTATTTTCAAAATTTTTGGTTGTTTTTTGTAATGAGACTCAGATTTCTAGAATCTGAGCTATTTGTGTGTGTTCTTGTTAAATTATTGTTTTATAGTTGTAGGGTTGGACAAAAAATTGATTCCTAACATATTATATAGATAGAATGTAGAATATTCTTTTTTAGGCTACTGATTTTAGTTTAAGGATATTAATAATTTATTTAATTGTTTATACTTTAATTTTGTTTTCTGTTCATTAAAAAGTTTGATAGAAAATTGATATTTTAGGTGAGTGATAGAGTTAATGTAAAAATGCTAATTACAGTTTATTAGAATTTTATTTTAGATTATTACTTAGTACTTTGATTTACTTATATGAATAAGTTAGTTTTTTGTTATTTTTATTATTATCGCAGTATTCAGAGTTTTTGAACAATTGAAAATATTTTGTACTGCAAATCTGTACAATAATGAAAATATCTTGGGTTTTACTCACTTAATCAGATAAGTGAGTTTTTATTCAAAATTATCCAAGTTCAGCTTTTGTTTTCTGTTTTAGAATTCACTTGTCACTTTGATAAATTTCTTATGAATTTGTTCCGTCATCGTTGATGACAATATGTTTAGTTTTTTACTTTTATTAGGCTAAACAATGAGGTTCAAGTACCCTTTAACAGTGATACTCTTAATAAGAGCACTTTTTCCAAAAAACTTAACATGTTTTGTGATATAGATGGAATTTGTACATTTCTTTTTCAGATTAACTTTCATAGTGTCTTTTAGGTAGAATGTTTTAACATTTTTTAGAGTGTAAAGACAAGCTTTGTATATTGAAAAAACGGTTTGTTTTTCTTTTCACTGAAATTACTATTATTAGCTTATTATATGTAAGGAATGACTGTCGTCTAGATACAAAATAATTAATTCAGTCAAATTCTATGTTGTACAATTGTATCAAGAAGTTCTAAATTAAGGAAAGTAATATTAAGAGTGTTTTGATACATATTAATTTTATTCATTTCAAAAAATAACATACTATCTTTATTATAAATTTGTTATTGTAATGAGAATAGATATTATTACTATACTTCCTGAAATTATAGAAGACTTTTTTAAATATTCCATTTTAAAAAGGTCACAAAAAAAAATGACTGAAATTCATATTCATTCTTTGAGAGAATATTCAACGAATAAACATCGCCGAGTAGATGATTACCCTTTTGGAGGTGGTGCAGGTATGGTTTTGCAGTGTGAACCTATTGATCGTGCTATCTCTTTATTACAATCACAAAGAAATTATGATGAAATAATTTATACTTCTCCTGATGGTGAAATTTTTAATCAACAAATAGCTAATAGTCTTTCTTTGTGCTGTAATTTAATCATTCTTTGTGGACACTATAAAGGTATAGATTACCGTATTCGAGAACATTTAATTACGCGAGAAATTTCTATAGGTGATTATGTTTTGACTGGTGGAGAATTAGCAGCAGCTGTAATATGCGATACTATTATTCGTTTAATTCCAGGTGTTATCAATAATGAACAATCAGCTCTTTTTGATTCTTTTCAAGATAACCTGTTGGCGTCACCTGTTTACACTCGTCCTTCCAATTATAAAGGCTGGCGTGTTCCTGATATTTTGCTTTCAGGGCATAAATCTAAAATCGAAAATTGGGAGTTACAGCAATCTATAGAACGTACTAAACGGTTGCGTCCAGAATTATAATTTTTACTATTTTTTTCATTGTTAGGATTTTTTTAAAATCCTAACAATTGTTCTTGTATTCTTAAGAATATTAATCTTTAAATTCGATCTTTTTGTACTTTTAGCAAAATTATCTTAACATTACTAAAAGTAAGTTTAATGCGAAACAAAATTATAAATAATACTTTTCACATTAATGAAAAGGGGTACTATGGAAAATTCGGGGGGACTTTTATTCCTGAAATTCTTCACGAAAATGTAAATAAATTACAAAAAGCATATAAATCTATTATAGAAAACCAAGCATTTATAAAACAATACAATAAGCTTTTGTGTGATTATGCAGGTCGCCCTTCTCCTCTATATTTTGCAAAACGATTATCTGATAAATATAAATGTCGTATTTATATGAAGAGAGAAGATCTTAATCATACAGGTTCTCATAAGATTAACAACGCTCTTGGACAGGTTTTATTGGCTCAAAAAATGGGGAAAACTCGTATAATAGCAGAGACAGGAGCAGGACAACATGGAGTAGCTTCAGCTACAGTATGTGCTCTGATGAATATGAAATGTGTCGTTTATATGGGTAAAACTGATATAGACAGACAAAATTTAAATGTACGAAAAATGAAAATGCTAGGTGCAACTGTTGTTCCTGTTACAAGCGGTAATATGACGTTAAAAGATGCAACTAATGAGGCTATACGTGATTGGTGTTCTAATCCAGATGATACACACTATATCATTGGTTCAACTGTAGGACCACACCCATATCCAGACTTAGTAGCACATTTACAATCAGTTATAAGTAAAGAGATTAAATCACAATTACCAGAAAAGGAAGGTCGTAATTACCCGGATTATCTAATTGCCTGTATTGGAGGAGGGAGTAATGCTGCAGGGACAATATACGAATATTTGGATGATGATCGTGTAAGAATTATTCTTGCCGAAGCTGCTGGCAAAGGAATACATTCCGGGAAATCTGCGGCTACTATTCATTTGGGAAAAATTGGAATTATACATGGATTTAAAACATTAATAATGCAAACATCTGATGGGCAAATAGAAGAACCCTATTCCATTTCAGCAGGATTGGATTATCCAGGGATTGGCCCAATGCATGCTCATATGGCAAAACAAGGACGTAGTAAAGTATTAGCCATTAATGATAACGAAGCATTATCAGCAGCTATTGAGTTGACTCGTCTTGAAGGAATTATTCCAGCATTAGAGTCTGCCCATGCACTGAGTATTTTTCAACAGGAGCAATTCAAAATAAATGATGTTATTGTTGTATGTCTATCTGGAAGAGGTGATAAAGATATGGGAACTTATTTCAAAAACATATAACATTTATTTAAAATACAAAGCCATATGGATAGTAAAGATAGTAATAAGGAAAAAGAACAAATACTGTTTAATGCAGAAAGATTAAAAGCCTTACAAATAGCAACAGACAAAATAGAAAAAAATTTTGGTAGAGGTTCTATTATGAAAATGGGAGATAATGCTGTGGAAGAAATATCAGTCATTCCAACAGGATCTGTATCATTAAATATTGCGCTTGGAGTAGGTGGTTATCCTCGTGGTAGGATTATTGAAATTTATGGGCCAGAATCATCTGGAAAAACGACTTTAGCCATTCACGCTATTGCTGAAGCACAAAAAACTGGAGGTATTGCTGCTTTTATTGATGCAGAACATGCCTTTGACCGCTTTTATGCAGAAAAATTGAATGTAGATATTAATAATCTTTGGATTTCTCAACCAGACTCTGGGGAACAGGCATTAGAAATAGCAGAACAATTGATTCGATCCTCAGCAATAGATATTATTGTTATTGATTCTGTTGCTGCTTTAACTCCCAAAGCTGAATTAGAAGGAGAAATGGGAGAATCCAAAATGGGGTTGCAAGCTCGTCTGATGTCACAAGCGTTGCGAAAGTTGACTTCAACTATTAGTAAAACTAACACTACTTGTATTTTTATTAATCAATTACGAGACAAAATTGGCGTAATATTTGGTAATCCTGAAACGACTACAGGAGGAAATGCTTTAAAGTTTTACTCTTCTGTCCGCCTTGATATTCGTAAAGTTTCGGTAATTAAAGGTGGGGAAGAAGTAAAAGGCAATCAAACAAGAGTAAAAGTAGTAAAAAATAAAGTAGCTCCACCTTTTCGTAAAGCTGAATTTGATATTATGTTTGGAGAGGGTATTTCTAAAACTGGAGAATTAATAGATTTAGGAACAGATTTGGAGATTATAAAAAAAAGTGGCAGTTGGTATAGTTACAATGATGTTAAACTTGGACAGGGGCGTGAAGCTTCTAAGGACTATCTAAAAGATAATTCAGAACTGATGAAAGAAATTGAAATGCAAATTATTGAAAAATTAAAATTAAGGAATGGAAACAATCATTAATTTTAGATATAAATACTAATTAATTCATTTATACCTAATGCAAGAAGCACAAAATTGCTTTGATAATGTAATTCAATTAATTGAGCAACAGAAATTAAAATCAGCTTTTGATTTGCTTATGAAGTTACTTTCTTATATTCAAGATTGGCAGTTGCAGGAGAAATTAGACTCATTGAGAGATATTTATAAAACTATGCTGCATTATTTAGCAGAAAATATCAAAGACAACAAAAGAGAAAAAATATACCAAACTTTACTGCGTTCTCTTTATCAAATAGCGGATATTGCATTGTGGCAGATTAAATCTGCTAACGATAGTTCTCTATTTTATGATCGTAGAAGAGCCTATCATCATATATCCGAAACTTCCGAAGAGCTTATCAATGCTTTATTAAAAAAAAATGTTTTTTCTAATTCGTATAAAAGTGATAAAGAAAAAGTAGTGGAGAAGGAATGTTTAAATCGCAAAATTTTTCAAAGAATTTGGTTGAGTGATCATTGGACAATGGAAGAGAAGAATAAATGGACAAAAATCATAGACCAGTCAAATGAAAAAAATCTTTCTTGTCTTATTGTTACTGCTCTTACTCTTAATCTTCTAGAAACATTTGATGAGAAGAAAGCTATTTTGTTACTGGAAGCTGCTCAAAATGAATACAATGGAATTAGTGAACGTGCTTTAGTAGGTATTATTATATTTCTTAGGAAATATAATAATCGCCTTCATTTGTACATAGAAGTAATTGAACGCTTAAATTGTCTTGGAGAAAATCCAAAATTTATAAGAAAAATTCGTCAAATTCTCCTTCAATTCATTTCAAGTAAAGAAACGGAAAAAATTACTAGAAAAATAACTGATGAATTAATTCCAGAAATAATACAAAAAGTAGGAACAAAAAATAGCAATAAATCTATTATATCGGACTTATTAAATGATAGTGAAATAGAAGATAAAAATCCTGAATGGCATAATTTGATTGAAAAATCGGACTTAGAAGGAAAATTACAAAAAATCTCTGAATGGCAAACAGAAGGTGCAGATGTAATGCATTCGTCATTTATTCATCTGAAAAATTATCCTTTTTTTAGGGAAATCAGCAATTGGTTTATTCCTTTTACTGCTCCAAGTGAAGCCATTGATGATCATGAATCAATGCAGTTAGTTAATATTCTAAAAACATCTACTTTTTTGTGCAATTCGGATAAGTATTCTTTTTATTTGAGTATTTCTCAAATGTCTAAAAATGTTCGTGAAATAATGATTAAACAATTTACTACTGAAGTAAATAGCATGAAAGATGTAACGAAAGAGGATTTTTTCAATGCATCTCGAAAAATAAATCATTTTACAAGACAATATATTCAAGATTTATATCGATTTTACAAACTTCATCCAAAAAAACAGAATTTCGAAGACATCTTTGAAGTTCAACCAGAATTCTATAAAGTTCCTTTTATTAATAAATTGATTGGGAACAAAAAAGATTTATTTATTATAGGAGAGTATTACTTTAATAAAAACTACTTTGAAATAGCAGCAGATATTTACGATAAACTTTTACAAATTGAGCCTAATAGTGATGTTTTATATCAAAAGAAAGGTTACTGCTTACAAGTGATGGGACAACTTTTTGCATCTTTAAATGCTTATCAAAAAGCAGAATTATTAAATACTAGCAATTCTTGGACACTCAAAAAAATGGCACATCTGCATCGTGTACTAAAAAATCCAAAAGAAGCACTTTTTTATTACAAAAAGGCGGAACAATTAAACCCTGAAAATTTATCTATTCAGTTAAATATAGGACATTGTTATTTAGAAATAGGAGAATTTGAGCAAGCTTTGAAACATTATTTCAAAGTAGAATACTTGACAGAAAATAAAGAAAAAGTATGGAGGCCTATTGCTTGGTGTTCACTTTTAACTAATCGTTATCAGCAAGCGATAAATTATTTTAATAAAATTATAGAAAAAAAACCTACAATGATGGATTACTTCAATGCAGGTCATGCACAATTGGCAATAAAAAATATTAAGGGAGCAATAAACTTATATAGAATAACAATCGAAAAATGGAATTGCTCTTATGAAGAATTCACAAAAATTTTTTTTAATGATGTTCCTCATTTAGTTAAAGCTGGAATAAAAACAAAAAATATACCCTTCATCATAGATGCCTGTTATTTATTATAGTTGTTTTTTGAAATTGTTATTTGTTATAACAAATAAAGATCCGGTAGCTCAGTTGGATAGAGCAACAGCCTTCTAAGCTGTTGGTCGTGGGTTCGAATCCCGCTCGGATCACTAAAATAACCCTAGTAAGGATTGTAAATAATTGAGAAAATACTTTACTGAAATCTAAAAACTATAGAGTTATAGAGTTATAGAGTTATAGAGTTATAGAGTTATAGAGTTATAGAGTAACTTTAATGATACAGTAATTTTATTTTCTAATTTCTTTTTAATGTCAGGTCAATAATAATTCGTCCACAGTGTTCACAGGGAATTATTTTCTTTCGCATCTTGATCTCCAACTGTCTTTGCGGTGGTATTTTGTTGAAACATCCTCCACAAGCACCACGCTGAATATTGACAACAGCTAATCCATTCTTTGCTCTTTTGCGAATACGTTTAAAAGATTCCAATATACGAACGTCAATAACCTTTTCTATTTTTTTTGCTTTTTCTATTAGCTGATCTTCTTGAATCTTTGTTTCGGAAATGATTTTGTCCAACTCTTCTTTTTTAGAATTCAAATCTATTTGTCGTTCTTTAAGAAATTGTTTTCCTTTTTGAATTTCTTCTTCAGTAAATTTTATTTTTTCTGTAAACTCTCGAATGTATTTTTCGGCTAATTGTATATCTAACTCTTGGCTTTCAATTTCTTTTGAAAGACTATCGTATTCACGATTGTTACGTACGCTGTTTATTTGTTGTGTATATTTTTCGACTAAAATGTTAGAATTAGTAATTTTAATTTTTTCTTGGCTAATTTTCTTTTCAAAATCAAATAAAGACTCTTGAAAATTCTTAATGCGAAGATGTAGTCCCGCCACTTCATCTTCTAAATCTTGTACTTCAAAAGGAAGTTCGCCCTGTAGTATTCTTATTTTATCTATTTCCGATAGTACTGATTGAAGATGATAAAGACTTATCAATTTATCTTCTATAAGTAATCTGTCATTATTCACTTCTTCCTTTTTTATTTTTTGAAGAGCCTTGGTTTTTTTTGTTAAACCTTTCGAATTTATGGTATGTCTGTTAGGAGTTTTTATTATAAAATGTTTCTTATCTGATTCTTTCATAATTATATGTAATTTACGGGGTTTGTATCTTCTTTTGAAAGATATATTGCAATATTAGATATTTTTTCTGATATCGTATCAAAGAGTATTTCCTTTGCACAATACTCTGATTCATAATGTCCTATAATTGCCAACAAAATTTTGTTTTCTACATTATAAAAATCATTATACTTAGCTTCTCCAGTTAAAAAAACATCAGCTTTATAAGACACAGCATTTTGTATTAAAAAAGCACCACTGCCTCCGCAAAGAGCGACCTTACGAACAGTTTTCCCTGTATAAGGAGAATGTATTAAATTTTTTAAATTAAAGATAATTTTCATTCTTTGTAAAAAAGATTTTTCATTTTCTTCAGTAATTAATTCACCGATCACACCTACTCCTGCTTCATCCCAATAATTAAGTAATGGATAGAATTCATAAACTGGCTCTTCGTATGGATGAGATGCTAATAAAGCATGAAATATTTCTTTTTTTTTGTATACAGGAAAAATAGTTTCTATTCGAATTTCTTTTTCTATATGAAATTCTCTACATTTTTCCTTTAAAAGGGGAGGTGAATTCTCTCCCTTTGAACGGAAAGTCCCTTCACCGGTAGAATTAAAACTACAAGAATCATAGTCACCAATATTTCCTGCTCCAGCATCAAATAAAGCATTTCGAACTATTTCTGCTTGTTTCAATGGAACAAAAGTGACTAATTTCAGTAACTCATTTTTTCTATATCTTAATATTTTAATATTTCGTAAGCCAATTTTTTCCCCTAAACGAAAATTGATTCCTCCTATAATATTGTCTAAATTCGTATGAGCAGAATAAATAGTTATATCATTCTTGCAGGCTTTTACTACACATCGTTCTATGTAAGTTTGTCCTATGATTTTTTTTAAAGGATTCAACAAAAGTGGATGGTGAGAAATAATCAAATTACAAGTCCGTTCAATGGCTTCATCTATCACATTTTCTGTCACATCCAAACATAAAAGAATACCTTTTACTTCTGAAGAAATATTACCGATCTGTACCCCAGAATTGTCGAAATCGTCCTGTAATGCTAATGGAACAAATGATTCAATGGATTTTACTATTTCATATACTTTCATGTCTTATATTATTGTAGTAATAATCACAATATTCTTTTAATCCACAATTATGGCAATGAGGATTTCGAGCAATACAAACATATCGTCCATGCGAAATAAGCCAATGGTGAGCTTTTATCCAAAATTTTCTTGGCATGTATTCAGTTAATACACGTTCAGTTTGTAATGGATTTTGAGTATTATTAACCAGTCCAATTCTATTGGAAACCCGAAATACATGAGTATCTACTGCTATTGCTGGAATACCAAAAGCAACAGAAATAATTACATTTGCGGTTTTTCTTCCTACACCTGGAAATTTTATAAGTTCTTTTATATTGGAAGGGACTTTTCCAGCATAGTTTGCAACTAACATTTTTGCCATTGTTATCAAATACTTTGATTTATTATTAGGATAAGAAATACTTTTGATATACTTGCATACTGCCTCTTTGTTGGAGGCAGCTAAAGCTTCTGGTGTAGGGAAAGCACTAAATAATTTTGGGGTAATTAAATTAACACGTTTATCTGTGCATTGTGCAGATAGTATTACAGCTATTAATAGTTGAAAAGGGTTTGTATAGTATAATTCTGTTTTAGCGTGCGGTATATTTTTTTTAAACCAATTAATTACTTTGTCATATCGTTCTTCTATTCTTATCATAATATATATTTAAGTGGCTGCCTCAAATTGTCTTAAAAATCTTATGTCGTTCTCTGAAAAAAAACGAATATCCTTTACTTGATATTTAAGATTGGCTATTCGTTCAATCCCCATTCCTAATGCATATCCAGAATAGATTCTACTGTCAATATTGCAATTATCCAAAACATTAGGATCTACCATTCCACAACCTAAAATTTCTACCCAGCCAGTGTATTTACAAAATGAGCAACCCTTTCCTCCGCATAAATTACAACTAATATCCATTTCTGCACTTGGTTCCGTAAAGGGAAAAAAAGAAGGACGCAAACGAATGTTTGTTTCCAAATTAAACATTTCTTTAGTGAAAAATATTAAAATCTGCTTTAAATCGGCAAAAGAGACATTTTTATTAATATAAAATGCTTCTACTTGGTGGAAAAAGCAATGGGAACGAGCAGATATAGCTTCATTACGGTAAACTCTTCCAGGACAAATGATGCGTATAGGTGGTTGTTTTTTTTCCATTGTTCGTATTTGAACTGACGAAGTATGAGTCCTCAACAAAATATTCTTATCATATTTAACAAAAAATGTATCGTGCATATCACGAGCAGGATGGTCAAAAGCGAAATTCAAAGCAGAAAAAACATGCCACTCATCCTCTATTTCAGGGCCTTCAACTATTGAGAACCCTAGTTTAGAAAAAATGGAGCAAATTTTCTTTTCTACGATAGAAATTGGATGACGAGTACCTATCCGATAAGGATAGGCTGTTCTTGTTAAATCATTTATACTTTCAGATAAATCTTGGGATTTAAATGATTCTTTTAGTTGGTTTATTCTACTTTGTGCTTTTATTTTTAGTAAATTCAGTTTTTGTCCAATTTCACGTTTCTGATCAATATTAACATTGCGAAAATCTCTCATTAGAGAGGCAATTTCTCCCTTTTTTCCAAAAAAACGAATACGTAAAATTTCTAACTCTTTATCATTATTAACTTTTAAGTTAGCAATTTCGTCCCAGAGAGCTTCGATTTTACCGATCATAATTATGTAGTAATATTGTGTATTTTAACATCTTTTACAGATATTGTTTTATTTAAAGCTTCAATATTATCGAGATTTTGAATTACTCGTTGTTTATCATTTTCTTTTACTTCAAAGAAGGATTTTTTTTTCATTAAATCTATTCTTCCAATATTAATTTTTCTTCCAGGTATATTGTCATTCAATAATCCAATTAATTTTTTTGGAATCAACCCATCTAGTTTTCCCAAGTTAATAAATAATCGAACATATTTTTTTTCAAGTGTTTTTTTGTTATTTCTTTTTTCAAAACCACAAATGGATCTATTTTCTGAATAGAACTTGTCTTTTCTATTTTTTTCTTGAGGAATTTCTATTTTATCTACATTTTGATAATAATCTATTAAATAATTAAACTCATTCGAAATGAGTCGTTTAATAACATCTTCTTTACTCAGCCAATTTAGTTTGCAATAAATAGAAGGAAGAATGTCTTCTATTTCTTTTTCATTTATTATAACTCTTTCCAATTTATCTATAAAATGTAAGAGTTGTTTTTTACAAATTTCCTTCCAAGAAGGAATAATTCCTTTTTCAAATGTTTTATTGATATTTTTTTCTATTGTTTTTATTTTATATTTTTCTTTCAAACTAATAATTACAACGGAAGTTCCCGTTTTCCCAGCTCTTCCAGTACGTCCACTTCGATGGATATAAGATTCCACACTGTCAGGTAACCCGTAATTGATAATATGACTTAAGTCATTTACGTCTAATCCACGTGCTGCCACGTCAGTTGCTACTAAAAGTTGAATATTCTGTAAACGAAACCTTTGCATTACACAATCTCGCTGTTCTTGTGATAAATCACCATACAAAGCATCGGCATTATAACCATCTTTTATTAAAGAGTCGGCTATTCCCTTCGTTTCATTTTTTGTACGACAAAATATAATGCCATAAATATTGGGATGATAATCTACTAATCTTCTCAATAATAAATATTTATCTGAAGTATTCACTACATAATATATATGTCGTATAGCTTTTCCAACTGAGTTCTTTTTTCCAACAATAATTTTATATGGATTACACATATATTTTTTTGTAATCTGATCAATTCCCAAAGGCATTGTTGCTGAAAAAAGAAGCATGTTTCTATTTTTTGGGATATGATACAATATCTTATCAATACTTTCAAAAAATCCCATACTCAACATTTCATCTGCCTCATCCAGTACAACATTTCTTATATGCTGTAAGCTTACTATCTTACGATTAATCAAATCTATTAACCGTCCTGGTGTTGCCACAATGATATGAACACCTCTTCGCAATGTTTTTATCTGTCCCACAATATTTGAACCACCATATATAGGCAATATTCTTAATTGTTTTAAATATTTAGAATAACTACAAATAGCACTAGCTATTTGTAAACACAATTCCCTTGTTGGACAAAGAATTATTGCTTGAGGTTGTTCTTGATGTATTTGGATTTGTTGAAGGATAGGAACCCCAAAAGCTGCTGTTTTACCTGTACCTGTTTCTGCTAATGCAATAATTTCATTACCATTACTCAGTAAATATGGTATTACTTCTTCTTGTATTGGCATAGGACTCTCGTACCCAATTTCTGTGATTGCCTTCAGTATATCAGGGGTGACACCCAATTCTTCAAAAGTTTTCAAAATATATAACTATAAAACTACAAAAAATAGAAAAACTACCCCCCCAATTTGCAAAAATACTAAATTCTTTAAGTCAAAAAACATAATACATAATTTTTTGTTACATTGTATTGTATAGTAAATAATTGGCGTTTTTTAGTTATAGTTTCATAAACTGTAAAATTAGCCCATTCACCAATTATTGGTTCAAAAGGATTGATATGAAATTGTGTTTTAAATTTTATTTCTTTTCGGTCTAAGAATTTATATAAAGTTTCTTTTGCTGACCAGTATAAAATTAAATGAATAATTGGATTTTTTTGAGAAAGGTTATTTTTTTCTTTGTTATTTACAAAATGAGTTTGTATTTTTTCTACACGATGTGATATAGATTCAATATCTATGGATACAGGTTTTTCCTTATTCATTATGACTGCTGCATATTTTTTTGTGTGACTAATACCTATATAAAATTGTTCATCGACGAAATAAGGTTTTCCTTTTTTTGTATAAATAATTTTTTTTTCTTCTCCCAATAATTCTTTCAATAGAACTCGAATAGCAAGCCATTCTCTTTTACGAACTTCTCCCATTTGTTCAATTTCTTGATAATACCAATTACAATGCTCTAATTCAGAAAAGAATTCATTAGATGTTCTATTTATAGAAATAATTCCAATTTGACACTTATTATCAACAGGGTATATACATATCATACAATTAGTCTTAGTCAGAATTTATAGAATGATAAATGATTAATAAATCCAAAGAATACAATATACTTATCATTTTAAAAAGATCGCTTCATTCAGATAATTATTTTATAATTTTGAAAAAGGGATAAAAAGTTGTAAATTTGGAATGTTCTGGAAAAAGTGATAAATTCATATTTTTAGGACATTAGAGTCTTGTTTTGATCTTTGAAATTTTTTCATAATTGTATGTAGTACAAGTTTCGAGATATTCCTTCTTTAAAGAAGTTAGGAAATATTATAGAAAGGATTTCGTTTAGAAATTATTCGTTAATAATAAGTTTAAGAATTAAAGATAAAGATTAACAAAGAAGAGTTTGATCCTGGCTCAGGATGAACGCTAGCGATAGGCTTAACACATGCAAGTCGAGGGGTAACAGGTCTTCGGATGCTGACGACCGGCGAACGGGTGAGTAACGCGTATGCAACTTACCCATAACTTGGGAATAGATCGAAGAAATTCGGAGTAATACTCAATAATACAAGGGTGCTGCATGGTATTCTTGTTAAAGATTTATCGGTTATGGATGGGCATGCGTTCTATTAGGTAGTTGGTGAGGTAACGGCTCACCAAGCCAACGATGGATAGGGGAACTGAGAGGTTGATCCCCCACACTGGTACTGAGACACGGACCAGACTCCTACGGGAGGCAGCAGTGAGGAATATTGGTCAATGGACGGAAGTCTGAACCAGCCAAATCGCGTGAAGGAAGAAGGTATTATGTATTGTAAACTTCTTTTTTAGGAGAGTAAAATGCACTACGTGTAGTGTATTGTAAGTATCCTACGAATAAGCATCGGCTAATTCCGTGCCAGCAGCCGCGGTAATACGGAAGATGCAAGCGTTATCCGGATTTATTGGGTTTAAAGGGTGCGTAGGTGGTTCGATAAGTCAGTGGTGAAATCTCCTTGCTCAACGAGGAAATTGCCATTGAAACTATCGGACTTGAGAATGGACGAGGTAGGCGGAATTTGTAGTGTAGCGGTGAAATGCATAGATATTACAAAGAACTCCAATAGTGTAGACTGCTTGCCAGACCATGTCTGACACTGAGGCACGAAAGTGTGGGTAGCAAACAGGATTAGATACCCTGGTAGTCCACACTGTAAACGATGAATACTAACCGTTTGCGATATACAGTAAGTGGTCAAGCGAAAGCGTTAAGTATTCCACCTGGGGAGTACGCCGGCAACGGTGAAACTCAAAGGAATTGACGGGGGCCCGCACAAGCGGAGGAACATGTGGTTTAATTCGATGATACGCGAGGAACCTTACCCGGGCTCGAACGGTGTTTGAATATATCTGAAAAGATGTAGCTAGTGATAGCAAATATCGAGGTGCTGCATGGTTGTCGTCAGCTCGTGCCGTGAGGTGTAGACTTAAGTGTCATAACGAGCGCAACCCTTACCAATAGTTACCATCAGGTAAAGCTGGGGACTTTATTGGAACTGCCACTGTAAGGTGTGAGGAAGGTGAGGATGACGTCAAATCAGCACGGCCCTTATGTCCGGGGCGACACACGTGTTACAATGGGAGGTACAAAGGGTCGCTACCTGGCAACAGGATGCTAATCTCAAAAACCTCTCTCAGTTCGGATTAGAGTCTGCAACTCGACTCTATGAAGCTGGATTCGCTAGTAATCGCACATCAGCCACGGTGCGGTGAATACGTTCCCGGGCCTTGTACACACCGCCCGTCAAGCCATGGAAGCTGGAAGTACCTGAAGTATGTAACTGAAAAGAGCGTCCTAGGGTAATGTCAGTGACTGGGGCTAAGTCGTAACAAGGTAGCCGTACCGGAAGGTGTGGCTGGAACACCTCCTTTCTGGAGCATATTATAAGCGAGTAAAACACTACAGAAGTTCATCTTTGTACTACGCAATTATGAAACTATTTTTTACGAAAAAAATAAATATCGACCAATAGGACAAATAAAAAACTCATAGACTATTCTATGAAGTCCTATAGCTCAGTCGGTTAGAGCACTTCTCTGATAAGGAAGGGGTCGGCAGTTCAAGTCTGCCTGGGACTACAAATATATAAAAAGGGGGAATTAGCTCAGTTGGCTAGAGCATCTGTTTTGCACGCAGAATGTCAAGGGTTCGAGTCCCTTATTCTCCACAGAGAGTTTTTAGTTTAGCTCTTGTGGGGACTAAACTAAAAATTCATTAAAGTGGCACGCGAGCTGGGTTCAGAACGTCGTGAGACAGTTCGGTCTCTATCTGTTGTGGGCGTAGGAAATTTGAGGAGAGCTGACACTAGTACGAGAGGACCGTGTTGGACAGACCGCTGGTGTACCAGTTGTTTCGCCAGAAGCATTGCTGGGTAGCTATGTCTGGGATAGGATAAGTGCTGAAAGCATCTAAGTACGAAGCCGTCTCCAAGATTAGATTTCCAATTAGGGTCGTTGAAGACTACGACGTAGATAGGCTGCAGGTGTAAAGGTGGTAACACCATAGCCGAGCAGTACTAATTACCCGAATGCTTATTGAAATTTATTTTCAATTATAAAAAACAATTGAGTTCTATTTTAATTCTTGCTTTATTATATGTTAAAATTATACAATTAATAGGTATTAGGTGGTTAAAACGTCGGGGTTCCACCTCTTCCCATTCCGAACAGAGAAGTTAAGCCCGATGGTGCTGATGGTACTGCGATTGCGGGAGAGTAAGTAGCCGCCATTTTTTCTAAATGTTTTTTAAGTACCATTAGTTATTAATTAAAATATCAAAATTCAGATAGGAAATTTTCATTTTGAATTTTACAAAATTCACAGTACATACTGATTTATTTAGTTAAAAATTTTCTTACGGCTTTATGACATAGTTATTAGTAATAATAGGAATTGAAATAGTAATTATATTCTATGTATCAGTTAAATTATTTAACTGCTTTTTAAATAAAAAATAAAAAAATAATCATTCTCTAAATTGTATATTGTATTCTGAAAAAGGATAGTTTTATTAGAAAGTAAATAATAAAACATTTTACCGTAGGTGAAATGTTTTATTATTTGCATATATCTAAATTTGATGTTAGATGTTTTGAAATTTTACTTTAAGAGTACTATTAAAGTATTTTAGCTTTTTTATGGAGAAATATTTTTTCGATATTGGGCGATTTTGTTGTTTTTTAGGCATTTTTTGTAAATGCATTTTTGGTACTAGATTCTTGTTTTATCGTTAAAATATGGATACAAATAGAATACGAATTGTATTTATAGGCACACCTAATTTTGCTGTTGCAAGTTTAAATGCTTTGATTAGAGGTGGATACAAAGTGGTTGGCGTAGTTACTATGCCAGATAGGGCTATGTGGAGACATCAAAGTGTACTACAGACTTCTCCTATCAAACAATATGCCTTATTTCACAAATTACCTGTACTTCAACCTGAAGAATTGAAAGATGCTGTTTTTTTAAAAAAATTAAAAGCATGGAATGCAGATTTACAGGTTGTAGTTGCGTTTCGTATTCTACCAGAAGTTGTTTGGAATATGCCTCATTTAGGGACATTTAATTTACATGCATCTTTATTACCTCAATATCGAGGTGCTGCGCCTATTAATTGGGCAATTATTAATGGAGAGAAAAAAACCGGTGTTACAACTTTTTTTCTTACTAATAAAATTGATGCGGGAAAAATTCTTGCTCAAGAGTGTATTCCTATTGAAAAGACAGATAATGCTGGAATTATTCATAATAAATTAATGATTCTTGGCGCAAAGCTCGTTGTAAAAACGGTAAATGATATTTTGAATAGTAAAGTGAAATTAATTTTACAAAATGAAGTGAATTTTGGTAAGCAAGAATTAAAATTAGCTCCTAAGATTTTAAAAAAAACTTGTAAAATTGATTGGAACAAAACAACTCGAGAAATACATAATCTTGTAAGGGGTCTATCTCCTTATCCGGGAGCATGGACAGAATTAACTTTTTCCAAAGGGAAAGTATTTTTTTTAAAAATATTTGAAACAGAGAAAGTCGATTGCTATAATTGTTCTTTACCTATTGGTAGTGTAATTTCAGATAAAAGAAAATATATAGATATACGTACTCAAGACGGTCTTATTAGATTAATAAGTATCCAATTAGCAGGAAAAAAACAAATGCTAACAACTAATTTTTTGAAAGGAAATGCACATTTGTTGTAAATTCATTCTCAATTACTTAGTTGTTTGTTAGAATAGAGCTCGAGAAATTGTATCAAATGAGTTTTAATTTACTTTGGTTCATCTAAATGCCTACCATTTACCAACATGTAGTTTTCCCCATTGTAAATTTTCTTCGTTTTGTGGCTTAATTTCTTTGAATTTATGTCCAACAGTGATGATGCATTCCACACAAAGATATAAAGGAATTTTCAGTAAATCTCTAACATATTGTTCAGAATCGTATCCATTTGCAGTTTTACGTTTTCTAATATGTACCCAGCAACTTCCTAACTTCAAATCTTCTACTTGAAGTTGAATATAAGTAGCAGCAATTGTAGCATCTTCAATGTGTGCTTCGCTTAGTGTAGGATCACTTAAAACTATAATCACTAAAGGACATTTTTCAATAAATGTAGCTCCAGACGGTTTGCAAGCTGCTAATTTCTTTAACATTTCTTTGTCTTCTACCAAGACAAATTGCCATGGTCGACTATTTTTTGACGTTGGTGACATTAAAGCAGCTTTCATAATTTGTCTAACTTCAGAGGATAATATTTTCTTCTCAGTATTGTACTCTCTTATACTTCTTCTTTTTGTGACTAATGTTGAAAATTGATTCATAATTATATAAATAAGTTACTAACTTAGTAGGTTCGATGTGTCTAAGGCAATCATAAGCTCTTCATCAGTAGGAATAACAACGATTTTAGCTTTAGAATCAACTGCATTAATTACAGTTTCTTTTCCTTGTATATAATTAGCTGTTTTGTCTATTTTTATTCCCATAAATTCTAATCCCTTACAAACTGTTTTGCGAATTTTAAAATGATTTTCTCCCACCCCCCCCGTGAATACTAAAATGTCTACCCCTCCTAATGCAACTATATAAGCACCGATATATTTCTTGATTTTATAAATGTAAATATTCAAAGCTAATATAGCTTTCTTGTTACCTTTTTCAATAGCACTATCTATTTCTCTCATATCAGAAGATATGCCAGAAATTCCCAAAATACCACTACACTTATTGACAATTGTAGATATAGCTGCTGCTCCTACATTCTCTTTTTCCATAATATAAGTAAGAACCCCTGCATCTATATCTCCACAACGAGTACCCATTAACAAACCTTCCACTGGTGTCATCCCCATAGAAGTGTCAAAAGATATACCTTCTTTTATTGCTGTAATAGAAATCCCATTTCCTATATGGCAAGTGATAATTCGTTGTTTTTCGTAAGGTATATGTAAAATTTCACAAGCTCTTTTTGATACATAACGATGGCTTGTACCATGGAATCCATAGCGACGGATAGCATATTTTTCGTATAAAGAATATGGTAGACCATACATATAAGCAAAATCAGGAATTGTTTGATGAAAAGCGGTGTCAAAGACACCTACCTGTGGAACGGAGGGCATCAATTCCTTCACAGCATAAATTCCATTCAAATTAGGAGGGTTGTGTAGAGGAGCCAAATCAATACATTCCGTAATTTTTTTTATAACTTCGTCGTTTATTAAAGCACTAGAATTAAATTTTTCACCTCCATGCACTATACGATGTCCCACTGCATCTATTTCAGAAAGTGATTGGATACATCCGTACTTTTTACTTCTAATAACTCCTAAAATATATTCAATCCCTGTACGGTGTTCCAATATTTCTCCTTCGAGAACGATTTTTTCTCCATTAGGTAATGTCAATTTTAGGAAAGAACCAGTTAACCCAATTTTTTCAACACCTCCCTGTGCTAAAATTGATTTAGATTCTATGTCTAATAATTTGTATTTAATAGATGAGCTTCCACAGTTTAATACCAATATTTTCATCTTCTCAAATCAAATTTTTTTTTACAAATATAGAAAATTTTTGACTATGCCTTGTATCTCAATTGCCTCATACAAAAAAGCATATTAATTTTATTTAACTCTGCATCAGTGAAAGAGAAAAAAATTTCTTGTAGGGTTTGGAGCGGAAGCGACGAGATTCGAACTCGTGGTACAGTTGCCTGTACGACAGTTTAGCAAACTGTTGGTTTCAGCCACTCACCCACACTTCCATATTTTCAGAGAAAAATACAGATTATAAATGTAAAGCTATAGGCTGTAAATGTAAAGGAATCTATCTAATCTACCAAAAATTAGTATTTATAATAAATATTTTTTTCTTTCTGTAAATCCTTATAATTTTTACTTATATAGGTATGGGGTATATATGCCTCTAAAATCTTTCAAGTACAGATTTTATTTTCATTAACTTGTCCTAATAGTTTAGTTTAACAAAACTGTTTAATGTTGCTTGTATCTGTTTTATTAAAATTTTTAATTAAAAAATGACATGTATTATCTTTAAAAAATATTAAGTGCTGAGTGAGTACCGAGAATTAAATTTCTTAGAATTGAATCTGTAAATTTTTGAATTTTCTTACATTTTTTTATCTGATACTTTAAGATATTTTTATGTGATAGTTGTAATTTAGAATGATATGATATAATCGTGAGATTTCCTTCGAAGAATTTCTAAACATATTCTATTATCTTAAAAGATATAAAATTTGAAAAGGAAAGATTTGAAAACTAAATATTAAAGAAAAACTTAACTCTATTAATTTTTTCTTTAATTGTTCAAATTGGTGGAGTATGTTAAACTATAGACAGTTATTTGTTACAACTAACTGTTTTATCTGCATAATAGTCCATTTTTGTAAGCTAGAATTTTGATTATTATTCATTTTATAGACAAAAATCATGATGGTAGAGATAAAGTAAAATTGAGAAAATTTACATTGCCGATGTGTTTGTTTTGTCAAACTCAGTGTTATATTTTTTCAAATTTTCAGAAAGTTTGTCGCTATTATTGAGAATTTATATCAATTCTATTTATTCAACTGCTATTTTTTATTACGTCAAAATAATTCATTTATATTTTTATATTTTATCGATTTTTTCAAGACGTACTAATAATTTTATTACACTACTATTAATATATAAAATATATTGGGGGTTTAGTCTAGTGTTTCAACTTTTGGTTGTTTCGTTAAACAAAACAACTATGGTATTTCGATTTTATCTGTAAATTTATTTTTTGTTTTTTGATATTCTGTATTTTCAGTCATTACTTTCTGTGAACCATTTGTCAAGCGGATTAGGTTATGGCTTTTATCAGCACCTCAATTCCTGAACAATTTTGTCTATTGAAATGCTTATACTTGAATATTGAATTATTCAGTTACATTCTTAATTATATTAAATACTGCTTCAGTGTTTTTAGTCAAAAAGTTTTGAAACTCTAGTAATTTTTTACTGATTAAGAGCTTACTATATATTGATTGAATAACATATCTAATATTTTTCTGTTTCTTTTGGATAACTATGTTCTTTAGCATAAAATTTCTTCATTAAGTGAGTGAAATCGTATTATTATAAACCATAAATCGTAATATATCCACTTTAATATTTGCTTTTATTCCAATTGTGATTTCAATAAATTTCTTAATTTAAGTTGTTGCGTTAATACACAATATCTATATAATTATTAAATCAATAAATTTTAATATTTTTCTTGTTTTCTATTATTAGAATAATAATTTTTTTTGGTGCAAAAAAATCAGTATTTTTGTTAGAAACAGATTTTTTTATTTTAGCTCGATGTGGATAGATCGAGAAATTTAGGAAAACACATTGTAGAATTGAAGTAAAATCCAAATAACAGAAGTAAAAACTCATCTTTAGACTTTTCAACAAGGTAAATATTTTGTTTTGTCTTATTAATATTAAAATTTTAGGGTTTAAAATAGATTTCTATAAAATTTCACATAAATTTATATTTATGTAGAGGACACTACTGAAATAATTCACTTACAAATAGGAGGGTAATTTTGTTCACATGTTTAAATCTAAATTAAGTTTAGACACGCATCGAATTGGGGAAGTTCAATTTTTCCATAGAAAACTAGAATATCTTTAAATAATAAGATATAACTATTTATGATTCAATTTTTTGTCAACTTATTTTTTTCAGTAAATTTTTAATGTCTACTTTATTAGTAATAATTTTTTCCAAGCAATTAATAGAAATATATTCTTGTTTCATTGTATCACGAAAACGAATAGTTACTTGATGGTGATCTAACGTATTTTGATCTATAGTAACACAATAAGGAGTACCAATAGCATCTTGACGACGATAACGTTTCCCTATTGAATCTTTTTCATCATATTGACAACAAAAACTAAGTTTTAGTTTATTTATAATTTCTCTTGCTTTTTCTGAAAGAATCCCATCCTTCACTAATGGTAAAACAGCCAATTTAACAGGGGCAAGTGCAGGTGGAATTTTTAAAACCACACGACTATTTCCTCCATCCAAAACTTCTTTACAATATGAACCTACCAAGATACTCAAAAACATACGATCTAAACCAATAGAAGTTTCTATAACATAAGGCACATATGACTGATTTATATCAGGATCAAAAAACCGATTTTTTTTACCAGAATACTTTTCATGATTACTTAAATCAAAATCCGTACGAGAGTGTATGCCCTCCACTTCTTTAAATCCGAATGGCATTTCAAATTCGATATCAGTGGCTGCATTTGCATAATGTGCTAATGTATCACTATCATGAGCATGGAAACGGTATTTATGATCACCTAACCCTAATATTTTATGCCATTTCATGCGTGTTTGCTTCCATTTTTCAAACCATACTAATTCGTCACCTGGACGAATAAAAAATTGCATTTCCATTTGTTCAAATTCACGCATACGGAAAATAAATTGACGAGCAACAATTTCATTGCGAAATGCTTTACCAATTTGTGCAATGCCAAAGGGAATTTTCATACGTCCACTTTTTTGAACATTTAAAAAATTTATAAAAATACCTTGAGCTGTCTCTGGACGTAAATAAGCTTTCATTTTAGAATTTATGGTAGAACCGATTTCGGTTACAAACATTGAATTGAATTGACGTACATCTGTCCAGTTTTTAGTTCCTGAAATTGGACAAATGATTTTATAATCGACAATAATTTGATGTAATTTCTCTAAATTTTTTTCAGCTAAAGCTTGAATAAAACGAGTATATAGTATGGTTCTCTTGTCTGTATTTTTTAATACACAAAGATTTGTCTTACGAAATTTTTGTTCATTAAAGCTATTTCCAAAATGTTTAGAAGCTTTTTCTATTTCTTTACTGATTATATTATCATATTTAGCTATTTGTTCTTCAATTAGAAAATTGACTCTGTATCTTTTTTTGGAATCTTTGTTGTCTATTAGTAAGTCATTAAAAGCATCTACATGTCCTGAAGCTTTCCATACTGTAGGATGCATAAATATAGCGGAATCAATTCCAACTATATTTTCATTAAGCAAAGTCATGCTATCCCACCAATATCGTTTGATATTATTCTTCAATTCGACTCCATTTTGACCATAATCGTAGATAGCTCCTAGTCCATCATAAATTTCTGAAGAAGGAAATACAAATCCATATTCTTTACAGTGGGAAATCAATTTTTTAAAAATATCTTCCTGGTATGTCATAGTTAATTTTTTAATTTCCTAAAATACAAAAAATGTTTTTTTAAAAGATATATACTCGTCAATTTTTAAAGTGTGTACTTCATAAAAGTTTTGTGTAAATTTGAAACTCGTCTTGATAGACGATATTCAATATTACAAGTTGACATAAAAAATTCTATTGAACAAAAGAATAAATAGCAAAAATGGAAAATATAATTGCACCATCAATGAATATAATCATTGAAAAAAAAGCTATTAACCCTGAAGATTTAACAAAAGAAAATCCCATCCTACCTGTAAAGAATATGATATTTTTTACAGGTGTACCTACTCCAATTAATGTAACTCGTTCTAAATCATTAAGATTAATACAAGATGTTCAGAAAATAGGAGGAATATTAGGTGTTTTTTGCCAAAAAGATGCTAGCATAGATGAACCTCAATTTCATGATTTGTATTCAGTAGGTCTTGTAGCTCAAATTATTAATGTAATAAAAGAAGGAAACGAAGGTATCACAGTTTTATTAATGGGAGCACATCGCGTACACTTAGAAAAAATCACAATAGAAGATCCTTATTTGAAAGGGAAATTCTCTGTTTTAGAAACTATTCACCCATCTAAATCGGATAAAGAATTTAAAGAACAGCAGAAAGTAATAAAAGATAAATTGTTACATATTTTAACTTCTAAAATAGGTATACCTGAATTTGTAGTAAATTCCTTGAAACAATCAAAAGACTATAAATATTTGGCAAATTTGGCTTTCATTACAGTTGAGTCAAATATGAAAAAAAAACAGGAAATACTTGCTTGTGATGATCTGAAAGAACGTTATAATAAACTTCTCTCTTTACTGGAACAAGAAGCACAATTAGCAGAAATAAAAGAATCTATTCGTAGAAAAACACAAATAGATATCAATAAGCAACAGAAAGAATATTTTCTTCAGCAAGAAATGAAGAATATTCAGGAGGCTTTGGGTGGAAATATTCATGACATTGAAATTAGAGACATAAAAGAACAAGCCACAAAAACTAATTTTACTTCGAAACAACGTATAGTATTTGAGAAAGAATTTAAAAAATTGGAGCTTTTACATCCACATTCTCCAGATTATTCAACACAAATAGGTTATGTCCACAATATTCTATCTTTGCCATGGAACATTTATACTAAAGACAATTTTAATCTTGCTCGAGCAAAAAAAATATTAGATAAAGACCATTTTGGACTAAAAAAAGTGAAAGATCGTATTATCGAATATTTAGCAGTTCTAAAACTGAAAGGAGATATGAAATCTCCTATTATTTGTTTGTACGGTCCTCCTGGAGTTGGAAAAACTTCTTTAGGAAAATCTATTGCAAATGCTTTAGGTAGAAAATATTTTCGTATGTCATTGGGTGGATTACATGATGAAGCAGAAATACGAGGACATCGTAAAACTTATATTGGAGCTATGCCTGGACGGATCATTCAAGCTATTCGAAAAGCTGGTTCATCTAATCCTGTAATTATCTTAGATGAAATAGATAAGGTGGGGCGTGATTATAGAGGTGACCCAAGCGCAGCATTATTAGAAGTTTTAGATCCAGAACAAAACTTTGCTTTTCATGATAATTATTTGGATATGGATTTTGATTTATCCAAAGTTTTATTTATTGCTACAGCCAATTCATTATCTACAATATCTACACCATTATTGGACCGAATGGAATTAATTAATGTAAATGGTTACATTACCGAAGAAAAAGTAGAAATTGCTTTAAAATACCTTTTTCCAACGGCATTGGAAAACCATGGTGTTAGTAAATTTCTATTTGATATTCCGAGAAAAACAATGGAAGTTATTATTGAATCTTATACAAGAGAATCAGGTGTTAGGGAATTGAATCAAAAAATCGCTAAAATTTTACGCAAAATTGCTCGTTCAATTGCTGAAAATACTGATTATCCTAAAAAAATAGTTATAAAAAATTTGTTTGAATATCTCGGATATGTTGAATATACTAAAGATAAGTATGAAAGTAACGAATACGCCGGGGTAGTTACGGGACTAGCATGGACGACTGTTGGAGGTGAGATATTATTTATTGAAGCTGGGTTAAGTAGAGGGAAGGAGTCTAAATTGTCATTGACTGGTAACCTTGGTGATGTAATGAAAGAATCAGCTATTTTAGCATTGGAATATATCAAAACGCATGCTTCTCAATTGAATATAGTTGAAACTATAGAAAATTGGAATGTACATATTCATATTCCTGAAGGAGCCATCCCTAAGGATGGCCCTAGTGCAGGAATTACCATGACCACAGCATTGGTTTCAGCTTTTACTAGTCGAAAAGTTAAATCTCATTTAGCAATGACTGGTGAAATAACCTTAAGAGGAAAAGTTCTCCCTGTAGGTGGAATAAAAGAAAAAATATTAGCAGCTAAGCGTGCTGGTATCAAAGAAATAATTTTGAGTAGGGAAAATCAAAGACATGTAGATGAGATTAACAATATTTATCTGAAAGGATTAGTATTCCATTATGTAAATGATATATTGGAAGTTCTAGACATTGCATTATTAGGCAATAAATGACCAATTTTGTATTGATTTCGTTGTCTTAAATTATTATTTCGCAAACGTATTGTTTAACTAATATGTTGTTTTGGATTTTAAATCTGGAATAATATGGGTTAAAAGTAATATAAATGAATCTGAACCTAAGTAGGAAACATCTTTATTGATAATTAATATTAATTGAAGTAAAGAATGATTCTTCTGGGATGATTTGTTTACTTTGAGCAAAGTATGAAAAACGATCTATGTTGTTCTGTTTTTTTATGCTTTAATAGATTTTGGAGAAGTTAAAAGGGGGTAAGTCAATTATTCTTCAATACCAATCATTCCAAAATTAATTAAATAAATTATTACTGATGTAATTTTAGAAAAGGTTAAAGATAATTATAGTAGAAAAATATTTTGAAGACAGTTTTTTTTCTGTTGTATAATTGAATATATGTTTGCTATAAAAAATAATGTGTAGCAAGAGACAGTATACTTATGAAAATAATCTTACTTTTGCCCATTTAGTGTTACTTTATTTTTTTACTAGCTTTATACTAGTAGTCTATCTTATATTTTATTTGTTACGAATTTAATTCGTAACAAATTTATAATAAATGAAAATTTTCTTTTGTGCTTAAATTTAATGAATTAGAATAGCTTTTTTACAAAGCTATTCTGTACTTGAAAGGAATAATCTTTTTTCAAAACTAATTTTATAATTATCGTATGCTTTCCTTGTGTGCCTCTCGTATACGGAACTGGATATTCTGATAAAAGTGTATTCTTTACAGCATAATTAGTTAATAACTAACTAGAAATAGTGAAGATTTGGATATTTGCTTATGTTTTCCAATTTGACAAACCTTTTGTCTTCTACTTTTAGACAAAAATCTTTTCATTTTATGAAATAATTAGTATTTGCATACTTCATTTCTTAATTTATGTTTCTAACATGTAAATAAGGAAAAGAATGCTTTTGATATGTTTTATATGGTTAAATACATATGTTATAGATATGAATATTCAAAGGAATTGATGGAATTTATGATGGCAGGAATTAATAAATAAATTATATTGAAGGTTGTACCCCTTTTAATTTGGGTTATACCTAAGAATTGTAAGTAGTCTAATGCTTGTGAGGGAATATTCCGATAATATATTATTATAGAGGTAAGAATTTTATACACATATTATCTTGTAATTTGATATGTAATATTGTTGAAATAATATTTAGATGAAGATGATTTTAAAGTATTTGAAGAAACTAAGGAAAATGGAAAAATTTAAGAAAGAACAGAGTAATAGAAGATTATTTTACAGATTTTTTGGCTGTATAAAAGATTATTTATTTAATTGAATAAAATGATAGAAAAATTATCTAATATTAGCATGATTAAATCTATACTAAAGTCTCCGTTACATATTTATTTGTCAAATATGTAATTTCTTTATTAACACTAGGGGTTCTTTTTCTTACTTATTTTTAGAATAACAAAAAATCTTTTTATAGAGAATGCATTATGAATTAGTAAGAGAGTAACAGAGCTTAAATATTAAGCACCTTCATAGCACTTGTGAAATATTTTTGTTAAAATATATAAAATTTAATGATTATGTATAAAATTATTTTTTGAATAGATTGTTCTATCTATTTATATTTTGATGGTTAGACAATCAATATTTTCTTAGTATTATTTCATAGATTTAGATCGTAAAAAAATCATGATGATACTAATCATAAACATAGCTGTGCTGATTTTGTTTACATTAATGGATTTTATTTGAATTTAGAGTGAAATATGGTACAGTATAGTTTCGATGAACTAATAGAACGCAGAGGTACAGGTGCACTAAAAATTGATGCATTACTAAATCGTTTTGGGAAAGCCGACTTAATACCACTTTGGGTTGCTGATATGGATTTTAAATGTGGAGATTTTATTATTAATGCACTTATAGATTGTTGTAAACAAGGGACTTTTGGATATACTGTTTTTCCAGAGAAATATTTTTCATCTGTTATAGATTGGATAAAAAAATATCATCATTGGTTGGTTAAGAGAGAATGGTTTTCTTTTGTACCAGGGGTAATGAAAGGAGTTGCTTTTTCTATAGTTAATTTTACTCATTTGAATGATAAAGTTATTATACAACCTCCAGTGTATTATCCATTTCGTTTAGTTACGCAAATGCATCATCGACAGGTTGTCAATAATCCACTAATAGAAGAAAATGGAAATTATCATATGGATTTAGATGGGTTGAGGAAGGTAATTGATAAAGATTGTCGCTTAATAATATTGTCTAATCCTCATAATCCAATAGGGATTGCATGGAAACAGGAAGTATTGGAAGAACTAGCAGAAATTTGTTTTGAAAACAATATTCTTGTAATTTCTGACGAAATACACTCTGATATGACAATATTTGGACATAGACATACTCCTTTTGCTATGGTATCTAAATGTGCAGAACAAAATAGTATTACTTTTATGGCTCCTACTAAAACTTTTAATCTTGCTGGAATAGTGAGCTCATATTCTATTATAATAAATAAAAAAATTCGAGATGTTTTCTACTCTTTTCTTCATTCTTTTGGATTAGATGAAGGAACTATTTTTGCTTATGCAGCTACCAAAGCAGCTTATATCTATGGTTCAGAATGGAAGAAGCAAATGCTTCAGTATATAGAAAATAATATAACGTTTGTTAATTCCTTTTTTAAAAAGCATATTCCTGCTATAAAAGTATTTATTCCTGAGGCATCTTTTTTAATTTGGCTAGATTGCCGAGGATTGAGATTAAATCAAAAAGAACTAAACAATTTATTTATAAAAAAAGCCGGGTTAGCTTTAAATGATGGAGAGGTATTTGGAAAGGAGGGAATTGGATTTATGAGAATGAATATAGGTTGTCCACAAAGTGTTTTAATTAAAGCTCTCAATAATTTAAAAAATGCGTTGAGAGTTGGTAATTGCTGATTTATTATGTTAATAATGAGAAAGTAGATCTTAAAATTAATTATGAGAAATTTTGAACGCAAAATTATCTAAATAAATGGCAAAGATTTGGTAAAATAGGTAACTGAAAAGCGTTTATTTGGTTTTGCTTACTTAGATCGTAAGCATACAAGTGTTTGAGTGATCAGAGTGACTTATTTACATAAGTTATAATAAACTGTAATTGATCTAATGTTTTCTAAAGAAAAACAAGTTCTTTTGAAGATTTTCTACCTGTTATTTGTAGAATCCGTTTTAAACAATAGGTAAGAATGAGGTGTCAAATAGTCTTCTTAATTGATTTTTATAGATGTGTATTTTTAAGTTTAGTGAAACTTATATTATGATAGATAGGGGAAAATATTACCAAATATAATAACGAAAAAAACTTGAAAGTAGTTTTTGTATATAATGTATAATTAATAGGTAAGATTGAGCAAGAAGGAGGATAAAAAATAGAAATAGGAAAAATATCAAGATATTATTATAAGTAGATTGTTAAATTGATTATAGTGAATACTTTTGGAAATGTATTTAAATTAACTTCCTTTGGAGAATCCCATGGATTTGCTATTGGGGGGGTAATTGATGGATGTCCCGCTGGAATTGTGTTGGATATGGAGTTTATTCAGTTTGAGTTAAATAAGCGTAAACCAGGACAATCTGAATTAACTACTTCACGGGATGAATCTGATAAAGTGGAGTTTTTATCAGGTGTGTATGAAGGAAAGACAACCGGTATGCCAATTGGGTTTATTGTTCGAAATAATGATCAATATTCTTCAGACTATGATAATCTTAAAAATGTTTTTCGTCCTTCTCATGCAGATTATACATATTTTCAAAAATATGGACATCGTGATCATAGAGGTGGAGGACGTTCTTCTGCTCGAGAAACGATAGCTAGAGTTGTTGCTGGGGCTATTGCGAAATTAATTCTTCAAAAGAAGGAAATAAAGATTACAGCCTATGTTTCTCAAGTAGGTAACATTTGCTTAAATAAACCTTACGTCAAAATGGATTTCTCTAATATAGAGAAAACGCCAATTCGTTGTCCTGATTTAGAAATTGCTGAACGAATGATAGAAATGATCCGAAATGTCAGGTCAGAAGGTGATACTGTTGGAGGAGTAATTACTTGTGTTTGTCAGGGGGTTCCTGTAGGCTTAGGTAATCCTGTTTTTGGAAAATTAGGTGCTGCTCTTTCTAGTGCTATAATGAGTATTAATGCTACTAAAGGATTTGATTATGGAATGGGTTTTGAAGAGATTCATAGAAAGGGTTCGGAAGTAAATGACCTTTTTTATCGAGGTAGTGATGGGAGAATTGCTATTAAAAGCAATTATTCTGGTGGTATACAGGGAGGGATATCAAATGGAGAAGATATTTATTTTCGTGTAGCTTTTAAACCAGTTGCAACTTTATTGAAAGAGCAATTCGCAATGGATAAAGATGGGAAAAAAGTACAATTAAAAATCAAAGGGAGGCATGATCCATGTGTTTTGCCGAGAGCAGTACCCATTGTAGAATCCATGGCAGCAATAACTATTCTTGACTATTATTTATGTAATTATTAAAATTTTAAATTTATGAGAAAAAACATTGTAGCAGGGAATTGGAAGATGAATAAAACCATTCAAGATGGAGTTTCTTTCGCAAAAGAGTTAGAATTAGCTTTAAAAGGGAAAAAAGTAAATTGTGATATAGTTATTTGTGTTCCTTTTATTCATATTGTTTCTGTTTATAAAACAATTGATACGAAAGTTATTAACTTGGGAGCACAAAATATTTCAGATAAGATTTTTGGGTCTTATACTGGAGAAGTTTCTGCTGCTATGATAGCATCTACTGGAGCTCGATATGTTATTTTGGGACATTCTGAACGACGTGCTCATTATGGTGAGACTAGCATTATTCTGAAAGAAAAGGTGAGATTAGCATTAGAAAATAATCTTATCCCAATTTTTTGTATTGGTGAAATATTAGAGGAAAGAGAAGTAGGTAAGCATAAAGTTGCAGTGAAAGCACAAATAGAAGAAAGTTTGTTTGATTTTACTGCTGAAGATTTTGGGAAAATTGTTTTGGCTTACGAACCAATATGGGCAATTGGTACAGGAAAAACAGCTACTTCATCTCAAGCACAAGAAATGCATTCTTTTATTCGGAAAATATTGATTGATAATTATGGAAAGGCTGTTGCAAATGAAACATCGATTCTTTACGGAGGAAGTTGTAATGCTAGTAATGCTAAAGAATTATTTGCTAATCCAGACGTAGATGGTGGATTAATTGGAGGAGCATCTCTCAAGGTAGATACATTTTTGTCAATTGTTGAAGTATTTTAGATTAAAAATGAATAAAGTTATTTTCACATTATTATTTTTAATGTCTATGATTAATTATTTGCAATCTCAATCTTCTATTATAGAAGATTTGCAAACTAATCTTGACTCCTCAAGAGGAGTGATTTGTATTAAAGGAGATTCAGCTGTTGTAGCTTTGACTAGTACTTCAGACAGTCTAATTATTTTGGAAAAAGATAAAAAAAATGTAGAGTTGCCCAGATTTCACATTCAAGTATATATGAGTAATAATTCATATACAGGACGTTCAGAAGCATCTAATAAACAAGTGGCTATAAAGAATGTTTTCCCTGATTTATCTACTTATTTAATTTACAGGGCTCCAAATTGGAAACTATTAGTAGGAAATTTTATAAATAGAGAGAAAGCAACTTCTTTTATAAAACAATTACAAAAAAGGTTTCCGGAGTTTGGAAAAGAAATGTATGTTGTTAAGATTTTACTTTCTGCAAAAAAATAAATAACAAATTCCCAATTATGGAATGGATAACTGAAGAATTGAGAAAGAAAGAAAAATTGGCTTTTCATTATACTCAGATATTAAAATTGTTGGGAGAAGATCCTACGCGCGAAGGATTATTGAACACTCCGAAACGGGTGGCTGAATCAATGATGTATTTAACCAAAGGATATACTCAAGATTCCAGAGAAATACTTTCTTCTGCTATTTTTATCGAGGATTATAAACAAATGATTATTATGAAAAATATTGATTTTTTTTCTCTATGTGAACATCATTTGCTTCCTTTTTTTGGAAAGATACATGTGGCTTATATTCCTAATAATGTAGTTAGTGGTTTAAGTAAAATTCCACGTGTAGTAGATGTTTATGCCAGACGGTTGCAAATTCAGGAGAGAATGACTGCACAGATTAAAAGTTGTATTCAAGAAATTCTTAATCCTTTAGGTGTGATGGTAGTAATTGAAGCTCAACATATGTGTGTACAAATGCGTGGAGTA
This sequence comes from Azobacteroides sp. (SeqCode), assembly GCF_055395615.1. NCBI lineage: Bacteria > Pseudomonadati > Bacteroidota > Bacteroidia > Bacteroidales > Azobacteroides (SeqCode) > Azobacteroides sp. (SeqCode). The sequence goes on from NZ_AP014701.1 coordinate 721,694, forward strand.
GAAAAACAAAATTCGATTACGACTACTTCTGATTTTACAGGGGTTTTTACCCAGGCAAAGACAAGGGAAGAATTTATAAAACTGATCAAAAGTTAATGATTTTTACAAATGAAGGGTAAAGAACAATTGCAAATTGCAGCTTTGAAAAATGGAACTGTAATAGATCACATCCCTTCTGAACAATTATTCAAAGTAGTATCTCTTTTGAAAATAGATAAGTTGAGGACTTCGGTAACTATTGGGTATAGTTTAAATAGCAAAAAAATGGGAACAAAAGGGATTTTAAAGATAGCTAGCAAATTTTTTGAAGAAGATGAAATCAATAGAATTGCATTAGTTGCTCCTTGTGTAAAACTAAGTATTATACGTAATTATGAAGTTGTAGAAAAAAAGTTGATATATCTTCCAGAAAAACTTAAAGGCTTAGTTAAATGCAATAATCCTAAGTGTATTACAAACAATGAACCTATGGAAACGTATTTTGAAGTTATTGATAAAGATAATGTAATTGTTCGGTGTTGTTATTGTGAAATGAGAATTAGAAAAGAAGAAATTATAATGTGTTAAGTACAGTAATTAAAGTATAAAAAAATTAAAAATTAGACTTGCTTTTTAGTAGGATTTCTGAACTCATCAATAATATGTGAAATGTAGCATATTATATTAGTATTTTTCTTTTTTTATTTATTGAATAATTATTTTCTGGAAGATTTATTCAATCTTTTGTTTCCGATTTTTTTTGTTTTTTTGTTTATTGGGATAATTTACTTGAAAGATTATATTTCTGCCAATTTTCGGAAAAGATGATACTTTGTATAATATGAGCTTCTTCTATCTTAAAAAAATACTTATTGTTCTTGCTAATTTTTATAGTTTTTTTTTCTAAAAAACACTTTTTTTAGAAATTCAGTAGGAGTAAAATAAGATATTTTTCAATTAAACCTAAAATTAAAATATTAATTTTTCTCTGTAGACATATCAATTCATTTACGTACATTTACCATAGTTACTTTCTAAGAATAGTGTATATATACTATATACACTGGATTTTGGAAGAAGATCTATCTAAATATAGCCAATAAGTACTAGTAATCATTTATTTTAAAGCATTACCTGCCTATTCTATCTCTGATAAATTATAGTATTCTTTCTTCTATAAAAATCCAATGGATAGAAATTTTAATGGCATGTTTTTTACATAAAATTTATCTTGGAATACTAAAAACGTAAATGTCTGCATTTAAAATTTCAATTTAGTATTCTTAAATAAGATAAAAGTTACTACTAAATTAAGGTTACAATAGTGTTTCCAAAACATTACTTTTCACTGAAGCAACAACTATGATGTTTTAATATTATTATTAATCAAAAATTACTTTTATTCATTGTTTGTAATAGTGTTTAGTTATAGAAGAATTTGCTTTATTTCCTTTTAATTTTATATTATCAAATTTCATGTTCATTTTAACAATATTTTCCCTATTTTTAGATAGGGAATTTTCAGTTGAAGCATCTAAAAATAGTTTGTGGTGATTATAGTTTTATTAAAAAACTAATAAGGGAAGAAAAGCAAAAAAATAGCTATTTCTATGATTGATTCTTAAGTATTCTACTTATTTCTTTTTTATCATCTTTTTCTTTGAGTGATTGTCGTTTATCATAATTTTTTTTGCCTCTAGCAACAGCAATACATAATTTAGCTAATCCATTTTTATCGATAAATAGTTTAGTTGGAATAATGGTGAGACATGTATTTTTAACATATTGTTCAATTTTTTTTAATTCTTTTCGATTCAGTAGTAGTTTTCTATCTTTTTTTGTTTCATGATTGTTATATGTTCCGTAAAAATATTCTGCTATGTGCATATTTCGTATCCACAATTCACTGTTTATTACTAAACAATAGCTATTTACTAATCCAACTTTACCGAAACGAATAGATTTTATTTCTGTTCCAGAAAGAGACATTCCTGCTATAAAAGTTTCAATAAACTCATAATTAAACGAAGCTTTTTTATTTTTGATAATTATGTTATTTGAATAAATCATTTATTTTTATGTTTATGGTTTTATTCCTGTTATTAATAAATCAATTGAAAGATGGATTAAGATAAGAGTAAATAGTATTAGAACACTTGAAAAAAAGTAAATTTAATCAGTTGATTTTTCTATATTTAAATATTTATTTATTTACCCAAGTTCAAAGGATGTAAATTGTATAAGAAACTATAAAATTTGTGTATATGTATTGTTTTAACGATAAAAACGAAAATTTCCACAATGAGAACTAGATATTCAAGTATAGTTGTAAAAAATAACATAGAAAAGATGTATAAGACATAAATAGATCTCTGTTCCGTAAATTAATATTTGTTTAAGAATTAATTTTAGCTTCGGTCGTATATCTAAAATTTTTCTATTATTCACACATTGATGAAAGATAAAAGGAACATTAGAACGATAATCGGAAATAAATAGTTTTTGTAAAGGTTTTCATTCTTATTTTTTTGTTTTTTATATAAAATTTTTCATTCAGGAGTAAGGTTTATAATCAATTGAAAAAGTAAAAAGAAGAGATATATCAAACATATAGATTTTGTTGTGTTAAAATAACGTTGCAAATTTATATATTTAATATACTATATAACAATTTATTATATAAGATTCTTAATCTTAAGGATTTAAGAATAAAAAGAATTAAAATTTATAAAAATGATGAAAAAAGTAATAACGTTCGGGGAAATTATGCTTCGACTATCTACTACTAATTATCGCCGGTTTGTACAATCTACTATTTTGAATGCTACTTTTGGAGGTGGAGAAGCAAACGTAGCCGTTTCATTGGCTAATTATGATATTCCGACAGAATTTGTTACTCTATTACCAAAAAATGATATTGCTGATTGGTGTATTTCTGAGTTACGAAAGTATAATGTCGGAACAAATCATATTATTAGAGGTAGAAAGGATAGTAGAATGGGTATCTATTTTTTAGAAACCGGGGCTGTTTCCAGAGCATCTAAAGTACTCTATGATAGAGCACTTTCAGCTTTTACTCATATTAGTCCAGGTATGATTGCATGGAGGGAAATTTTTAGAGATGCAAAGTGGTTTCACTGGACAGGGATTACCCCATCTTTGTCTCAAGGAGCAGCGGATGCTTGTTTAGAAGCTATTGAAATAGCTAATGAATTGGGAATAACTGTTTCCTGTGATTTGAATTATCGAAAAAAATTGTGGAAGTGGGGAAAAATTGCTTCTGAAATAATGCCTAAACTTGTGTCTAAATGTGATATTATTTTGGGAAATGAAGAAGATGCAGAAAAAATATTTGGTATTCATCCTGAAGGGTTTGATGCCATACATACTGAAGGAAAGATAAATGCAGAAGCATTTGAATCAGTTTGTAGACAACTACAAATTAATTTTTCAAAAGCAAAAAAAATAATTATTACATTGAGAGGATCCATTAACGCTAATCATAACGTATGGGGAGGATGTTTATTTTCAGAAGATAAATTGTATCAATCAAAACAATATGATATTACTCATATTGTAGATAGAGTAGGGGGGGGAGATTCTTTTATGGGAGGATTGATTTATGGTTTGATTTCGTATCCTACGAATAATCAAAAAGCTTTAGATTTTGCTGTAGCTGCTTCTGCTTTAAAGCATACTATTTACGGAGATTTCAACATAATGACTGTTTCAGAAGTAGAGAAATTAGTGGAAGGTGATGATTCGGGACGCGTTTCTCGATAAAATTGTTAACTTAATAAGGTTCAAAAAATGGCAAGGTTTACCAAAATACAAGTATTGGATACTATGTTTACTACAGGCTTGATCCCTATTTTTTATCATAGAGATATTGAAATAACAAAAAATGTGGTAAAAGCATCTTACAAAGGTGGTATTCAAGTATTCGAGTTTACCAATCGAGGAGAATTTGCTCATGAAGTGTTTGGTGAATTGAGTAAATTTATTAATAAAGAGTGTTCTAAATTAATTTTAGGTGTAGGTTCAATTGTGGATGCTCCTACAGCTTCGTTTTATATTCAATTGGGGGCAAATTTTATTGTAAGTCCTTTGTTTAATCCAGACATATCACGAATAGCTAATAGAAGACTGATACCTTATATCCCTGGTTGTGGTTCTGTTTCGGAGGTTGGATTAGCACAGGAAGCAGGATGCGATTTGTGTAAAATTTTTCCTGGAGATTTATTAGGTATTAACTTTGTAAAAAGTATAAAAGCTCCCATGCCCTGGTCTTCATTAATGGTAACTGGTGGAGTAAAACCTGAAAAAGATAATCTTAAATCTTGGTTTGATTCAGGAGTAACTTGTGTAGGGATAGGATCTAATCTTTTTCCAAAAGAAATTGTTACAAGTAGAAAATGGGATAAAATTAGTAAAATATGCGGTGATACACTGGAAATTATCAGTTGGATAAGGAAATAAAAAATACTGTGGGAACAATTGGAGATTTGAATAAAAAAAAGACACAATACCGGTGGGTTGTTTGTACAATGCTTTTCTTAGCTGTTGTTATCAATTGTCTTGATAGACAAGTTTTATCGTTAACGTGGCCTAAATACATTGGACCAGAATTTGGCTGGACGAATAGTGATTATGGTAGTATTATTTCTTGGTTTTCATTGTTTTATGCTATATGTATGTTGTTTGTTGGACGTTTTATAGATTGGTTAGGTACTAAAAAAGGATTTCTCTTATCAGTTGGGACATGGTCGATTGGTGCTTGTTTGCATGCATTTTGTTCCGTTGTTACCTTAGGGAGAGTAGGAGGTGAATGGTTTGTCGGTTTTGAAAAGACAAGGAAAATTATTATTACACTTAAGGAATTCAATGCTGTATCTGTAATTTCTGTAAGTGTTACTTTATTTCTTTATGCTCGTTTAGTTTTAGCATTCGGAGAAGCTGGTAATTTCCCATCGGCTATTAAGACTACAACTGAATACTTTCCTAAAAAAGATAGAGCATTTTCTATAAGTATTTTTAATTCTGGAGCTACGATAGGTGCGATGATAGCTCCGGCTATTATTCTTTATGTTGCTTCTGTGTGGAATTGGGAAATGGCTTTTATTTTTATTGGTCTTTTGGGGGTTATCTGGATGGGATTGTGGATATTTATTTATCAGAACCCAGAAGTGCATCCGAGAGTAAATAAGGCTGAATTGGAATATATTCAGCAAGACAAGCGCTTGGAAAATACTGTTGAAACAGTGCAAATAAAAAAAAATTCTTTTATGCGTTGTTTTCAATTTAGACATACATGGGCATTTGCAACAGGTAAGTTTATGACTGATGGTGTGTGGTGGTTTTATCTTTTTTGGATGCCAAAATATTTGCAAACGGTATTTAAATTAGAAGGAAAAGCTCAGATATTTCCACTGACGATTTTTTATATGATTATTATGTTGTCTATTATTGGGGGATGGTTACCAACTTTTTTTATAGAAAAAAAAGGAATGAATCCATATGCTGGTAGGATGAAGGCAATGTTAATATTTGCTTTTATTCCATTTTTGGTTTTACTTGCTCAACCATTAGGGGTATACACATATTGGTTCCCAATTGTCCTTATAGGAATGGCTGGTGCTGCACATCAGGCATGGTCTGCTAATATTTTTTCAATTATTGGAGATATGTTTCCTCAAAAAGTTATTGCTACGATTACTGGGATTGGTGGAATGGCAGGTGGGATAGGTTCTTTTCTTTTTCAAAAAACAGCTGGAAAATTATTTGACTATGCAAATAATACTCAAATGCATTTTGTAGGTTTTGAGAGAGAATCAGCAGGATATTTTATTATCTTCTGCATTTGTTCAAGTGCTTATCTAATTGGTTGGATTGTTATGAAAAAACTTGTTCCCATGTATTATAAAATCAATTTATAGGGAATTTAATTATTGCTGAATGCCAGTCTTAGCTTGATTTTAGTGAAAACTTTTTTTGTATGGAGTGAAAAATCTTTTTGCATAATCCAATTGTAGTAAGTAGGGTGTTCACGCAAAATATCTTCTACAAGGTGTCCTTTGTATTTACCAAAATTGATAATCTCTTGCTTATTTTTGTTATATACAATACGTCCTGAAAAATCAACATTTTTATTATTATTAAAAGAAGAATAATTAGAAAGAAATGTAATATCATTTTGTAGATCAGGGTACCTATCTAATTGTGCTTTCAATACTTCGTAGGTTGCCCTTACATCTGATTCCGAAGAATGTGCATTCTCTAAGTTTTTGTTGCAATAAAACTTGAGTGCGGCAGCTAAAGTACGTTGTTCTTTTTTATGAAAAATAGTTTGAACATCTATGAATTCCCGTTTCATTAAATCAATATCTACTTCCGCTCGTAAGAATTCTTCGGCTAAAAGGGGGATATCAAAGCGATTGGAATTATAACCTGCTAGGTCACATCCCTCTAATTGGACTGCTAATGATTTGGCTATTATTCTAAATGGAGGAGCATTTTTTACATCTTCATTTGTGATATTGTGTATAGCACTTGCTTCAATTGGAATAGGGATCTCCGGATTAATTCTTAGTGTTTTAGTTTCTTCTTTATTACTAGGAACTAATTTTAAGTAGGAAATCTCTACGATACGGTCAGAAACAACGTTCGTTCCTGTTGTTTCCAAATCAAAGAAAACAATAGGTTTTTTTATGTTTAGTTTCATGCACTTATCATCATAGGCATTAACAACATTAGTAAATCTTCGTTTATCTCATTTTCTGTAGGGGAAATTATACCAGCACGAGAAGCATCTGCTAATTCAAGAGCGATTTCTTCTGAAGAAATATTGTTTAACATTTCAATTAGATAGGTTCCTTTGAACCCGATAATTATTTTATCACCTTTATAGGTGCAGTTGATTGTCTCTTCAGCAGCAATAGAATAATCAACATCTTGTGCTTTAATAAAAATTTTATTAGTTGATATTTCTAATTTGATAAGACTATTTCCATGATTAGAAAAAAGATTTACTCGTTTTAAGGCATTTAGAAAATTTAATCTATCTATAGTGATTTTATATGGACTTTCAATTGGGATTACCGCATTGTAGTTTGGATAATTTCCCTCAATTAGGCGGCTTACTAATGTAAAGTTAAGTAAAATAATGTAAATGTAATTATTATCAAATTGGATAGTAACTTCACCCTCTTCGCGTGGGAGAATAGTCTTCAACAAATTAGCTGGTTTTTTAGAAAGAGTAAATGAAGAAGATTCATTTACAGAAATATTTAAATTTTTAAGACGTACTAATTTGTGTCCATCAGAAGACACAAAAACAACATATTTCGGATTAATATCAAAAAATACACTATTCATTATTGGTCGGAGCTCGTCATTACCAGATGCGAAAAGAGTTCTGGAAATACCATTCAGTAAATCTTCAGCTTTTATAACTAATTTATGAGCTTCTTTTTGCAAGGATTTTAACATAGGATATTCTTTTCCATTTTGAGCTGTAAAACTGTATTTACCATTTTCATAGTCGATAGATACTTCTAAATTATCATCATCTACCGTAAAAAAAATAGGTTGCTCTGGAAGTTCTTTTAACGCTTCTAATAAGTTTTTTGATAAGATGGCAAACTCCCCTTCTCCTTCTTCATCTTGTACTTCAATGAAAGTACTTATTCGTGTTTCAGTATCAGCTCCTGTGATAGCCAGATGATTACCTGAGAGTTGGAATAGAAAGCAATCTAAAATAGGAATAATATTTTTTGCGGCAATTACCTTACCAAGTATTTGTAAACGATTTAGCAAAAAACTGCTTGATACGCGAAACTTCATATTATCTATTTTGCTTTTATTGAAAAAAACCAATATATTCAAAAATACAAAATTTTTTTATAACAACAAGTACTGGTTAGTTTTTTTATATGAAGTTCAATAGCTACTAAATTAGCTCTAAAAAATTAATTAGCCGTAGTTGTAAAGATACCTTTCTTTTGTATCTGCAAGGAGAATTAGTTATTATTATTTTCCCTGCATTTTTAGGACATTTTGCCACTTGGAAAGCAAAAAAAAGCTAATCTAGAAGAAAAAAACAGTTTTTATTTGTTAGATTATGACTTGTTCGTATAGTATCGTCATTAGTTAATGTAATAATTTTCATTTACAACATTACGATTGAATGTCTTAGGAATGAATCTAACGTCTATTTTTGTAGTTTATGATAACTAGATTTTCTATTGGAAAGAACAGAGGAATTGGTTGGGTTAAAAGTTATAATTTCTATTTTGGAATTATATTGTAATGGTTCACCAACTCCAATAGTATCACCTGTCTTTACTCCTGCAATAAAAATGTTAATTTTTCCATTGGTTATCATTTCAGATTTCTATATCGGTTGTCTTTTTGTGAATATTAGGATTAGCAGGGATTCCAAATTGTTGAGGGAGGGTAGATTTTGGATTGATTTTTTCAATTTGTTAAATATTAGCAATAGCATCTTTTTCATCTATTGTCCCTTGGAGTAAGAATTAAATTAGCTCTTAAAGCCTTTAACAGATCATGGAACCTGTATATTTACAATTTTCAGAATTGTTAATGTTAATTAATGTGCATAGATGAAAATCTGCATTACCTTTAATTGGTTCCATAATTTTGTTGTTTTCCCAAAATTCCTTTCGCTTCAGTACCTTCTATCTAGCTGCAAGTGTAAAAGAGTTGTATTGTGATTAAAGTTATAAGAAAAATTTAAGAGGTTATTATATGTTTTGTAATAGATAATACAATATAAGCAACAATTATTAAGCTGATTCCTAAAAAGGGCATATTGAATTTTAGAAAAAAAATAAAAAGGGGGATAGAAATAAACATCAAATAAAAAAAATAATTGTTATCCTTCCACTTCAGATTTTTAAATCTGAGAGAAAACATAGGTATAGAAGAGACCATTAAAAAACAGAAAATAAGCACTAATAATAGTATTAAAATAGTAATAACAAACGGATGGTTAAGAGGAAACGAATGAAGGAAAGATATAAACCCTGCCCAAAACAGAGCTGAAGTAGGGACAGGTAATCCTAAAAAAGAAGTTGTTTGTTGAGCTTTAATATTAAAACGTGCTAACCTTAGTGCTGCAAAGATAGTCAACAGGAAGGCAAAGTAAGGTATAATTATAAAGTTGTTGATCGATTTTAAAAAATCATAAACAATAAACGAAGGAGTTACACCAAAGCTAATTATATCTGCTAAAGAATCTAGTTCTATGCCTAATTTAGAATGAATTTTTAATAAACGAGCAGATAATCCATCTAAAAAATCACAAGTACAGGCAAAAAGAATAAAAAAAAATGCTTTTTTATAATCTCTAAATTCTAGAGCTATAACAGAAGCTATACATCCTGACAATAGGTTCAAACAGGTAATTGCATTAGGAATACAATTATTCATAAGAATCTTTTATTTAGTTCTTCTTCCGATAATGAAGATATAATTAGTTTTCCGTCCGGAGTATAATTAGGTGAATTAGATGAAAAAAGTTTTGAAATAAGCATGTGAATTTCTTCTTCTGAATTAATTTTTTCGCAATTAATAGCCATTTTTCGAGCTAAAACAAGAGCTAAAGATGTCGTTATTTCTTCTTTGATTTCACAATCCTTGGAAATAATTTTATCTACTATCTCTTGAAGAGTCTCGACTATATCTATATTCCCTAATCCTGTAGGAATACTATTAATTGAGTAAACATTGTCTCCTAAATCTGTTAAATTGAAACCAATAAAAGTTAAATCATCTAAAATATAGGGTAAAATAGTTGCTTCTTTAAATGTAAAAAAAATTTTTTCAGGAAAGAGGATTCTTTGAGAAGTTCCTTGTTTAGAATTTATTCTATGTATATAATCATCAAAAAGAATTCGGATATGTGCTCTTCTTTGGTTTATAAATATTATTCCAGATTTGAGAGAAAGAATCAAATATCTTTCATTGTATTGTAAATAAGTTGTTTTTTCATAAGTTAAAGTAGTTTCAGTCTGTGTTTGATTTTTAAAATATAATTGTTCTGATATTTTTGAATGTGTATATATGTGTGTTGTATTATCCTTAAAAGGATTATAGTCTGAACGTATGCGAATTTCAGGAAGAGGAATTTTTTTTACATTTTCTTTTGTATAAATTGGTATGTCAATTGCTTTTTCTTGATCGAATTCTAGAGTAGGAACTGCAATAGCTTCTTTTACTATAGAAGAAATTACTTGAAAGAGCATTGGTTCATTTTCAAATTTTATTTCTGTTTTGGTTGGATGTATATTAACATCAATACTTGAAGGGTCTATTTCTATATAGAGAAAATAATTAGGGTGTTCTCCAATTGGAATAAAAGGTTCAAAAGCTAAAATTACTGATCGATGAAAATAGGGGTGTCTCATATATCTGTTGTTAGTAAAAAAATACTGTAAAGCACCTTTTTTTTTGCTTGATTTTGGGGAACCTATAAATCCATAAATTTTGATGAATGAAGTACTAATATTGATTGGAAGCAAATTTTGTGCTATTTTTTTCCCTATTAAATTAGTTATTCGTTGTTTTAAATTAGATATGGGAAGTGAAATGATCTCCCTATTATTATGTTGAAGAGTAAAAGCAATTTGAGGGTTAACTAATGTTATTCGTTCAAATTCAGTCAAAATATTTTTAAATTCTATTTCATTGGATTTGAGGAATTTTCTTCGAACAGGGACATTATAGAAAATATTTTTTACAGAAAAACTGCTTCCGGAATGAGTTGCAAAAGTTTCTTGTCTCTCTATTTGTGAGGCATATATTTGAATTAATGTTCCTATTTCGTCTTCTTTCCGACGAGTTTTCAATTCCACTTGAGAAACTGCTGCAATAGCAGCCAATGCTTCCCCTCGAAATCCCATTGTTTGTAGTGCGAATAAATCTTTTGCACTGTTAATTTTAGAAGTGGCATGCCTTTCAAAGGACAAACGAGCATCCGCTTCTGACATGCCCTTTCCATTATCTATTACTTGAATTAATGACCGTCCAGCATCTTTAATAATTACTTGAATATTAGATGCTCCCGCATCTACTGCATTTTCTATTAATTCTTTTACAACTGATGAAGGTCTCTGTATAACTTCCCCTGCAGCAATTTGATTAGTAATAGAATCAGGCAACAAGTGTACAATATCCATAGAATGTATACATCGAAATTAATGAATATTTCTATTTTTTTCTAAAAGAAAGAATAGAAATATTCTGTTGAATAGCGTCAACTAAGGTATCTATTTCTTCTTTTGTGTTGTAAAAGGAAAAAGAAGCACGAATAGTTCCATCGATTCCTAAAGCATTCATAAGTGGTTGAGCACAATGATGACCAGTTCTTACAGCAATTCCTAATTGGTCAAGTAATATTCCCATATCGTAGTGATGAATATTTTTAATTAAAAAAGAAATAACCGGACCTTTATCTTGAGAAGTACCGAAGATATGTATATCAGGGATTTGTGTCAATTGATTAGTTGCATAATTTAGTAGAAGTTGTTCGTAACAATAAATATTGTTTAAACCTATTTTTTCAATATACTGAATAGCTTCACCAAAAGCAATTGCTCCAACATAGTCTGGTGTTCCTGCTTCAAATTTGAAAGGAAGTTTATTAAAAGTAGTTTTTCCAAAAGCAACATTAGAGATCATTTCTCCTCCTCCTTGGTAGGGAGGTAATTTATCCAGCCAATTTTCTTTTCCATATAGAATACCTATTCCAGTTGTGCCATACATTTTATGAGAGGAAAAAGCCATAAAATCACAATCTAACAATTTGACATCTGTTGGAATGTGTTGTACAGATTGAGCTGCATCTATCATTACTGGGATACTATAACTATGCCCTAATCGAATAATGTCTGTAATTGGATTGATAGTACCTAAAACATTAGATATTGATGTTATAGTAATGAGTTTTGTTTTGGAAGAAATTAAATGTTCAATATCTTCTAATCGGATTTCGCCTGTTTCTGTGATAGGTATTATTTTTAATTTTATTCCTCTGATATCACTTTGAATTTGCCATGGGACAATATTGGAATGATGTTCCATAGCTGTCAGAATAATCTCGTCTTCCTTATGACATTGAGAAAGGCAAAAACTACTTGCTAGCAAGTTAATAGACTCGGTTGTCCCTCGTGTAAAGACAATTTCATTAGAGCTATAAGCATTAATGTATCTTTGAACAATTTTTCTTGCTTTTTCATACGAATCTGTTGCTAATTGGCTCAGATAATAAATTCCTCTATGTATGTTGGCATTAATTGTAGTATAAACCTTGTTTATTTTTTGAATTACCACCAAAGGTTTTTGCGTAGTAGCTGCATTATCTAAATATATTAGTTGTTTCCCGTAAATTTCTCGAGATAAAATTGGGAAATCTTTTCTTATTTCTTTAACATTTAAATGCATCTTAATATTTTATTTTATTAATTTTCCTTTTAAACGTTTCTCTACTAATGATTGTAGTCGTTTCCTTAAACTTTCTATACGAATTCCCTTTAAAACATCAGCGACAAAAGCTAATTTTAACAGATAACGAGCTTCATTATCGGAAAGACCTCGTGAACGCATATAGAACAAAGCTATTTCATCTAAATGTCCTGTACTCATTCCGTGTGAACATTTCACATCATCGGTATAAATTTTCAATTGAGGGTTAGAATACATTTGACAAGTATTACCACTTAATATATTACGGTTAATTTGACAAGCTTTTGCTTTATAAGCATTGGGAGCTACAATAATTTTTCCAATAAAACTACCAGACGATTCTTCTTCTAATATATATTTAAATAATTCATTACTACAGCATTCTGAAGTGTTATGACGAATAAGTACAAAGTTGTCAATTTTTTGTTTATTATTAGCAATACTAATTCCGTAAATATAAGCTTCTGCATTTTTTCCATTCAAATCAATTGTAGAGTTATTTCTTGTAATACCATTACTTAATGTAATGGTATCTACAGTTAGCCTAGAAGATGCACTCTGGCAAACAAAGTTATGAGCTATGCGAATTGTATTTTTACTACTTTTTTCTAACTCATAAAAGTCGAGTATAGCTTGATCCTCAAGATATATTTCAGTAACCTGTACGAATGCAAAGGTTATATGTTTATCTGTAGTATGGTCGCAAATCAGTAATTTTGCTTGTGCGTTCTGTTCAAGGATGATTAAAATTCTTTTATTAACTAGAGAATCAACCTTACCACTAAGTATATTAGTTAGTTGAATAGGTTTTTTAATGATAACATTTTTTTGTACGTATAATACATATCCATCTTGGATAAACATTGTATTGAAAGCAGATAATCCATCTCCTTTATGTCTAGATTGCTGATTATAATATTTTTGAAAAATATCCGGATATTTATTGGCAAATGTATTCAAACTTCCTAAAAAAAAACCTTTTGGAAATTCTTGTTTATTTTCTTCTATCCCGTAATCAAAATAATACCCATTTACTACAAATTGTTGAATACAGGAAATAAAATGAGGAATATTGCAATGAAAGATTGTATTTGATACAATCTTTTCCTCTGAAAAATTCAAATAAAATTTCAAATTCTTTTTTAAGAATGCAACAATATTTGTATGCTGATAATTTTTTAAATATGTGGGAAATCCTAATATTTGAAAACTTTCAAATGCTTCTTTTCGGTAAGAATTTAATAGAAAATTGCAAGATTTTTCTATTATTTTTTTTTTAGCTTTAAAAAAATTAATGTATTGTTTCATTTTTTAGCCATTCGTATCCTTTTTTTTCCAGTTCTAGTGCTAGAGATAGATCTCCTGTTTTAATAATTTTACCATTATATAATATATGAACCATGTTTGGACAAACATAATCTAATAAGCGTGGATAATGTGTAATGATAACAATTGCATTATTCATGGATTTTAGTTGGTTTACTCCATTAGCAACAATGCGAAGAGCATCAATATCCAATCCACTATCTGTTTCGTCCAAAATAGCTAGTTTTGGGTCAAGCATTGCCATTTGAAAAATTTCGTTACGTTTTTTTTCCCCCCCTGAGAAACCTTCGTTTACTGAACGATTTACCAGGTTTTTATCTAATTGAACAATGGATTGTTTCTTACGCATTATTTTTAAAAATTCACTGAAAGAGAGAGGTTTTTCTCCTTTGTATTTCCTATGTTCATTTAAGGCAGTGTGCATGAAATTTACTATACTTACACCTGGTAATTCTACTGGATATTGAAAACTTAAAAATAATCCTAGATATGAACGTTGTTCTGGTAAAAAATTCAACAAATTTTCTTCTTCGAAAATAATTTCACCATTAGTAACTTTATAAGCTGGATGTCCTACTAATACTGCAGACAATGTACTTTTCCCTGAACCGTTTGGTCCCATAATTGCATGAATCTCTCCTGAATTTACCTGTAAATTCAAACCTTTCAATATTTCTTTCCCGTCAATAGAAGCGTGCAAGTTTTTTATTGTTAACATAGAATATTATACACTTAAAAAATAAGTAGCTGTTATATTTTATTATGATGTTTATATCAGTTATAAATATTTAGGAGATATGTTTTTACATTTTATCTAATTAGAAATGGTATTCTGATGAATAATAGAGAATAAATGAGATACAAGCAACTTGTTCCCGTATTATATTATTCTAATAAAAACTTCTTTTGTCTGTATCTTCATTATTTTTTGCTGCCTTATTTTTTGGAAAAAAGTTTCTTAAAAAAACAAATAGAAATCGTACAGTAATAAATTATCTAAATGGGGGCGAGCCTTACACATTTTTTTTGGTTTTTTATCTCAATAAAATATTGTCAGATTTTATTGAGATAAAACATTCTTTTGTCATGATTGAAAAAATAATTTCTGATTATAAGTACTCAAATTCATCTTAATTGTTAATTTATTTTGTTTTTATATGTCATTTTTAAATTTATCAATTTAGTTAGAAAAGTCTATTAAATAGATTTTTACAATTTTAATGATTTACTAATGGCTTTTATTTTGATTTTTGCGGCAGTTTCTGCCATTGCAATTTCTTTACGAGAATTTACTTTACTGTGGACTTCAATATAAAATTTAATTTTTGGTTCTGTTCCACTTGGACGAATAGAAACTTTAGTTCCATCTTCTGTGAAATACTGCAATACATCAGAAACAGTCGGCATATCCAATTTTTTAAATTGTTTTATTTTATGTACAACATTTGTTTCTGTTAATTGCAAAAAATCTTTAACAAGTATTACTTTAGATTTTGCCAACTTAGTTGGCGGATTATTTCTATAATTTTTCATCATTCTTACAATAGTTTCTGAGCCCAATTTCCCTTGTTTAATTGTAGAGATACAAACCTCTTTTGAATACCCATATTCTACATAAATGTCTTGAAGCAATTCATAAACTGTTTTGCCATTATCTTTTGCCCATGCAGTAATTTCTGCTAATAACATACAGGCACTAACAGCATCTTTATCACGAACAAAATCTTCTGCAAGAAAACCGTAACTTTCTTCACCACCTCCTATAAAAGTTTTTTTTCCTTCATTTTGTTGCATGATATTAGCAATCCATTTAAAGCCTGTGTAAACATCATATAGTTGCACACTATGGGCATCAGTTATAGTTTTAACTGTTTCAGTAGATACGATAGTTTTAACTACATATTCGTTCCCTTTGAGTTTCTTTTTTTCTTTCCATCTGGTGATTAAATAGTAAATAAATATTAATAATGTTTGATTGCCATTTAAAAGAACGAATTTATTTTCGTTGTCACGAACGGCGGCTCCCATACGATCCGCATCTGGATCTGAAGCCATCACTAGATCTGCATCGCTTATTTTTGCTTTTTTTATTGCTAAAAATAAAGCTGAGGATTCTTCTGGATTTGGAGATTGTACAGTTGGAAAATCTCCACTAACGATATCTTGTTCTGGCACATGAATAATATTCTTGAACCCTAATAAGGATAAAGCTTGTGGAATTAACTTGACTCCAGTACCGTGTATAGGGGTATAAACAATTTTAATATCTTTGTTTCGAAGAATGGTATTTTTTGAAATAGAAATACTTAATAAATCTTCGATATATTCTTTATCAATTTTGTTGTCTAATAATTTAATTAGTAAAGGATTTCCATTTAATTCTTTAATACTCTTGAAAGTGATTTTGTTTACTTCCTTAACAATGTTTTTGTCATGTGGAGTAGTTACTTGTCCTCCATCACTCCAATAGGCTTTATAACCGTTATATTCTTTTGAATTGTGTGATGCTGTGATACAAATACCACCTTGACATCCTAAATGTCGAATAGCGTAGCTAATCTCCGGTGTAGGACATAGTGTTGGAAATAAATAAGCACGAATGCCATTTGCAGAAAAAATTTCTGCACTTCGTTCAGCAAATAATCGACTGTTTTTTCTACAGTCATGGCCAATGACAACACTAATTTCTGTCATGTAACCAAATTCTTTTTTTAAATAATTTGCTAATCCCTGAGTAGTAGTACCTACTGTATAAATATTTATTCGATTTGTTCCAACTCCCATAATACCACGCATTCCTCCTGTCCCAAATTCCAATTTTTTGTAAAAAGCATCTATCAAATCCGTCGAATCCTTTTTTTTTAAAAGTTTTTTTACCATACTACGTGTTTCGTAGTTGTAATTATTTGAAAGCCAAGTCTTTGCTTTTTTTCTTATTTGCTTTATTAGAGAATGATCACTCATATTTTTTAAAAATCATTTGAGTGAAATTCAGTTTTATTAGTTAGATTTAAATCTACGCAGAGAGCCGTATTCAATGCTTTAACGGCTTCTGAGTATTGACTTCTTGGGATTACAAATTGCATATTTACTTGCATAAGAGATTGCCCAAAGCATTCAATGTTGATGTTATGTTCACTTAATGCTTTTGCTCCTTTATACAGAAATCCTGGATGAGCAATATTAGTGCCCATAGCGCAAACAATTGCCACTGGACGGATGGTTAATTGATAAACTTGTTTTTCCATTATTTTTAGCATAGCATGAGTACGAGATTTGTCCCAAACAACCATTGTAATACTGTTGGCATTGGTAGACTTAAGAATATAACTGACGTTATATTCTTTCATAATTTGCATAACTTTCAAATCATACCCAACCTCACCTACCATTAAAGGATCATGAATTTCGAAAGCAATTACTTTATCAGTGCCAGAAACAATTTCAACTTTTGGGTTAGGTGAAATGTAATCATTAGAAATAACAGTTCCCGGATGATCCGGTTCAAATGTATTTTTAATACGTATTTTTATTCCGGCTAATTCTAATGGTTTAGCTGCTCTTGGGTGGATAGCTTCCATTCCTATATCTGCTAGTTGATCAGCAATGATATAATTAGTTCTTCCTACAGGAATAGATTTGTTTATTCCTACTATATTTGGGTCAGCGCTTAAGAGATGGTATTCTTTGTGGATAATTGCTTCATCAGCTTTTACCTCTACAGCAATTTTACTAAAAGTAACCTCAGAATACCCACGGTCAAAAACTCGCATAATACCTTCTGTACCTTTAGTATAACCAGTAGCCACACATAATGTTGTAGAAAAATTAACTCCTTTAAAAGCTTTACGAACCCGTTCTTCAATGCTCAAAGGTTCGCTGTCATCAAAACCACATAAATCTATGAATGTAGCATTAATATTATTATTATTTAAAATGTTGACCGAATTCCATGCAGAATGTGCTTCTCCCAAAGATGCTAATATTTCTCTTGCTGCCAGATAAATATTACTTTTTTTTATATATCCCGATGCAATTACTTGATGCATAGAGGATAGATACATTTTTGCCTGTTCTATACGATATTTAATAAAATTATTAGCTTCTATTAAGTTTAAGCCAATATATACCAGTGATTGATTAATATTTAACAATCTCTTATAGAGATTGTCAAGAGCTGTTTCGTATTCTTCATTGTTAAAAAAATGAGTATAAATGCCAGGTTTACCTGTTTTTTTATGTTCTAATAACCAGTTTGTTACATTATTGTAGGCAGAAACTACAAAAATGCGATTATTTATCGTTTCTTTTGTCCGATTGCGCTTGATAATATTGTTTAAACAATCCTCAAATTGTGACATTGAAGTCCCCCCAATCTTTTCTACTGTGAGCATTTTTATTTTTAGTCTGTATGTATATAAAAAACCATTGAAATTGAATATTATTGGTGTTAACATATAACATATTCAATTTAGCAGGGGTTCGATATTTTCAAATTTCCTTAAAAAGTTTCATTCATAAATTTATGATAAATCTATAATATTTTTATAAATTTACGGCTATAATGTTTTGTTATGTGGTTTTTTTTTATTTTTCTTTACCAAGTTTTTATTTGGTTGCCATTATTTGTAATATATACTATACTGGTATCCGTTGTTGCCATGATAGGATGTTCGTTAGGTGGAGAAAAAATTTTTAGTTATTATCCTTGTTGGACATGGTCAAGATTTATTTGTATAATTACTTTTTGTAAAGTAAAAGTAATTGGTAGAGAAAAACTTAAAAAAAATCAATCATATATTTTTGTTGCTAATCATCAGGGGATTTATGATTGTTGGTTAGTTTTTGGTTATTTGGGAATTCCTATCAAGTGGGTTATGAAACAGAGTCTTCGGAAAATACCCTTTGTAGGTAAAGCTTGTGAATTGTCTGGTTTTATTTTTGTAGATAATTCATCACTATTGGCAGGGGTAAGGACTATTCATGAAGCTAAAGAGAAATTAAAAAACGGAGCTTCCATCGCTATTTTTCCAGAAGGTTCTCGTACAGTAACAGGTAAATTAGGAAAATTTAAAAAAGGCGCCTTTCAAATAGCATTGGATTTGCAGTTGCCAATTGTTCCAGTCACACTCAATGGTTCATACGATGTAATGTCTAGAAATACTATTTTTATTCGTCCACATAAGATGGAGATAGTAATTCATAACCCTATTATTACAGAAAATTTAGTATCGAATAGTTTACGAGAAACAGCTACTAATATCCATATGTTAAGTGATAAATCTCGAAAAAAAATAGAATCCGCACTTTGGGAACAATATAGGTAGGATTTCTATCCTATGCTCCCTTCTAAGGTTATCTGTAATAGTTTATGAGCTTCTACTGCGAACTCCATGGGGAGTTTATCTAGTACTTCTCCAGCGTATCCGTTCACCATCAGGCCTATTGCTTTTTCTTTGGAAATGCCTCGTTGATTGCAGTAAAACAATTGATCCTCGCTAATTTTAGAAATTGTAGCTTCGTGTTCCATAACTGCTGAATTATTCTGAATATTCATATAAGGGAAAGTATGAGCTCCACAAGTATCACTTAACAACAGACTATCGCACTGTGAGTGATTACGTGCGTTCTTTGCTTCTTTACTAATATGAACCAATCCACGGTAGCTGTTTTGACTTTTTCCTGCTGAGATACTTTTGGATACAATTCGACTTCGAGTGTTTTTACCTAAATGTACCATCTTAGTCCCTGTATCTGTTTGCTGAAAATTATTGGTAACGGTAACAGAATGGAATTCACCAATAGAATCGTCTCCAATAAGAATACAACTCGGATATTTCCAAGTGATGGATGATCCGGTTTCTACTTGTGTCCATGAAATTTTGGAAGATATACCTTTACAAATTCCTCGTTTGGTTACAAAATTATAAATTCCGCCTTTCCCTTCTTTATCTCCAGGATACCAATTTTGAACAGTAGAGTATTTTACTTCAGCATAATCTAAAGCAACTATTTCAACAATAGCAGCATGTAGTTGATTTTTATCTCGTATAGGTGCTGTACATCCTTCTAAGTAACTGACGTAAGAATTTTCTTCTGCTATAATTAGAGTTCGTTCAAATTGACCAGTATCTATAGCGTTGATACGAAAGTAAGTGGACAATTCCATCGGACATCGTACACCTTTTGGAATAAATACGAAAGAACCATCGCTGAATACAGCCGAGTTTAATGCAGCAAAAAAATTATCACAGTAAGATACTACACTTCCTAAATATTTTTTTATCAAATCAGAGTGTTCCTGAACTGCTTCGCTGAAAGAACAAAAGATAATTCCCTTTTCTGCTAATGTTTCTTTGAAAGTTGTTTTGATAGAAATACTATCCATTACAGCATCTACAGCTGTACTAGATTTTTCCATTCTCTCTTGTAGAGGGATACCTAATTTATTAAATGTTTTAATTAATTCAGAGTCAATTTCATTAGATTTTTTTCCTGGTTTGGGAGCAGCATAATAAATAATATCTTGATAGTTGATAGGAGAAATGTCAAGATTTGCCCACTTAGGTATTTTTTGATCTAACCAATAGTAATAAGACTTTAAACGGAAATCAAGTAACCATTTTGGTTCATTTTTTTTTGAAGAGATAAGGCAAATAATATCTTCATTTAATCCATACGAAATTAACTCCGTTTGGATATTTGAAACGAAGCCATATTTGTAATTTTTATCTTTGTTTGAAAGTGTCTTTTGTACTACACTATCTGAATCTGAATTCTTTCTATTTAACATAATAAAAATTATGTAGAAAATTGAATAAAACAATCGTGGATTCTAAAGAAAAATCAGCACATCTTGGGAGACTAAGGACTCTAATCCTTAAATTTTTCCAAGGCAAGAAGAATGAACCTATTTCTTGTTGCTATCTAAGATAGTATCAACACAATGCAGCTAACACTAAATATATAGATTTTTTTCATAATTGTTGTTCTATGTATGTTATTTTTAATAGTCCACTGGTATTTACAAACTATAATATTATTAATAAAAAACTTTTATAGTACCAATAATTTTTTAAACGGTTGCTAAGTAATTTTAAAATTTTTAAAGCGAAAATAATTATTTTCGCTTTAAAAATTTTAAAATTATATGAAATATAATTTTTCTACCATAGAAAAAAAATGGCAAAAATATTGGAAAGAGAATAATACTTATCGGGTAGATATAGATAAAAATAAGCCGAAATATTATGTATTAGATATGTTTCCTTATCCATCAGGATCAGGTTTGCATGTAGGGCATCCGCTTGGATATATTGCTTCTGATATTTATGCTCGGTACAAACGGTTAAAAGGATTTAATGTACTGCATCCTATGGGGTATGATGCTTACGGACTACCAGCGGAACAACATGCTATTCAAACAGGTCAGCATCCGTCTATTACTACCGATAGAAATATTAATTGTTATAGAAAACAATTGGATAAAATTGGCTTTTGTTTTGATTGGAATAGAGAAATTCGCACGTGTGATCCTAAATATTATCGATGGACACAATGGGTATTTATCCAAATGTTTAACTCATATTATTGCAAGAAAATACAACAGGCACGACCTATTACCGAATTAATAAAGATTTTTGAAGAAAAGGGAACAGAAAGCCTAAATGTTGCTTGTACTAAGAAAATTCATTTGACAGCAAGTGAATGGAAAATGAAAAATGAAAAGAATAAACAAGAAATATTGATGAATTACCGTATTGCTTATTTAGCAGATACTTCAGTGAATTGGTGTCCAGATTTGAGAACTGTTTTGGCAAATGATGAAATAAATGAAGGTGTATCTATACGCGGTGGGTATAAAGTAGAACATCGTAAGATGCGTCAGTGGTGTTTGCGTGTTTCAGCTTATTCTCAACGTTTATTAGATGGGTTAGATAAAATAGAATGGACAAATTCATTGAAAGAAATGCAACGTAATTGGATAGGACGTTCGGAAGGTGTAGAATTGTGCTTTAAAATTAAAGATTTAGATATTGAATTTATGATTTTCACAACTCGTCCTGATACCATTTTTGGAGTTACATTTATAGTAATTTCTCCTGAAAATGAATGGATTGAACAAATAGTAACATCTAAAAGAAAAAATATGTTCAATTCTTACATGAATTTGGTGATGGGATATACTGAAAGAGAACGTGTTCTCAATAAGAAAATAACAGGAATATTTACAGGTTCTTATGCTTTGAATCCTATAAATGGATCAATAATTCCTATTTGGATTTCTGATTATGTGTTGGCAAATTATGGAACAGGGGCTATTATGGCTGTTCCTGCGCATGATAGTCGTGATTATGCTTTTGCTAAATGTTTTAATTTGCCAATAATTCCCTTGATTGAGGGTGCTGATGTTTCTAAAGCGAGTTTTGATTCTAGAGAAGGAATTATAATGAATTCTAATTTTTTAGATGGGTTACCAGTAAAGCAAGCTGTCCAAAAGGTAAAAGACTACATAGAAAAGGAAAAATTGGGAAAAATTAAGATAAATTATCGCTTACGTGATGCCATTTTTAGTCGTCAGCGATATTGGGGTGAACCCATCCCTATTTATTATAGGGATGGAATCCCTTATTCGGTAAATGAAAAAGATCTTCCTATTAAACTCCCTGAAATAGAAAGATTTTTATCTACTGAAGCAGGGAACCCTCCATTAGGACATGCTAAAAATTGGACGTATGAAGGTTATCCGTTAGAACTTACTACTATGCCCGGATTTGCTGGTTCTTCGGCTTATTATTTGCGATACGAAGATCCGCATAATGATGAATGTTTAGTTTCCATTAGTTCTAATGAATATTGGAAAAATGTCGATTTATACGTTGGTGGAATAGAACATGCTACGGGACATTTAATTTACAGTCGCTTTTGGAATAAATTTTTGTTCGATTTGGGGATTATTGTAGATGATGAACCTTTTAAGAAATTAATAAATCAAGGAATGATTTATGGACGTTCCAACTTTGTATATCGGATAAAAAACACAAATACATTTGTCTCTTATGGACTAAAGTATAAATATGATGTTACTCCTATTCATGTGGATATTAGTATAGTTTTTAATGATGTTTTGAACATTGAATTTTTTAAAAGTTGCAGTCCTGAATATAAAAATGCAGAATTTATTTTAGAAAATGGAAAATATATTTGTGGCTGGGTAATAGAAAAAATGTCTAAATCTATGTTCAATGTAGTTAATCCTGACGATATAGTGGATAAATT
The DNA here is from genome assembly GCF_055395615.1 of Azobacteroides sp. (SeqCode). Taxonomy (NCBI): domain Bacteria; kingdom Pseudomonadati; phylum Bacteroidota; class Bacteroidia; order Bacteroidales; genus Azobacteroides (SeqCode); species Azobacteroides sp. (SeqCode). The sequence continues at coordinate 744,761 of NZ_AP014701.1, forward strand.
TGGAGCAGATGCATTTCGTTTGTACGAAATGTTTTTAGGACCACTAGAACAATCTAAGCCATGGAATACGATGGGGATAGATGGAATCTCTCGTTTTTTACAGCGCTTGTGGAATTTATTTTTTGAAAATGATGTATTTAAAGTTTCGAATGCTCTTCCATCTTATGAAGAGATGAGATCACTTCATAAATTGATTAAAAAAATAGGTTGGGATATTGAAAATTTTTCTTTTAACACTTCTGTATCAGCTTTTATGATTTGTATAAATGAATTGACGTTATTAAAATGTAATAAACGTTCTCTATTAAATGATTTAGTCATTGTACTTACTCCTTTTACTCCTCATATTGCTGAGGAATTATGGCATTTATTGGGGAATCAAACAACAGTTTGTGATGCAAAATTTCCTATGTATAATGAGGAATACTTAAAAGAAGAAACTATAAAATATACTATTTCATTTAATGGTAAAGCCCGTTTTATACTGGATTTTCCACTAAATACGCCTAAGGAAAATATTAAAAATGTAGTAGTAAAGCACAAAAAATCAAAAAAATGGTTGAGAAATAAAATACCCAAAAAAATAATTATTGTTCCTAATAAAATTGTAAATATTGTTTTTTAATGAATAACTTGAAAGACGTACAATATTCCCAGAATTATTAAAGCAATACTTAGCTTGGACATTTTAGTATTATTGCTCCGTGATATATAAGTCAAACAGGATTTGTTTTGGAATTATATAAAGTACATAATGCATCTGGATGGGTGGTGTGTAATAATTTGATTATTATCATAAATACTCAAATGGTTCCCTAGTAACCTTCTATTAAGGGTATGAAGTTTTTTATTAAAGTTGATAAGCTGAATAGCTTGCATATACGAGTTTTCCTCTAAAATTTCTACTCCATCTGTTTCTTGAATATTAAGTAAAGCTTTATCCATATCGAAAATAATGTTTTTTAAGAAATGTTTTTTTATTTCAATACTGAGTTATTTAAATTTATTTATTATATTGGATGGCTTGTGTTTGTCGTTTTTTTTGATAAGACTTTGTAATACTGTCTTTATGGGTGTTCTATCATAGAGGCAAGAATCTTAAAATTTGTGTTGTAACTAGCATTGTAGAGAAAATAATAATTTTTTAGTATTTTGCGCTAGAATTGCAAATACAAAAGTAACGGAAGGTTCTGTGATTGTTTCAAATTATGTGTGTAAAAATGAAAGAAAAATTTCTCATAGAGTATCCTTCGTCGGAAAAGATATATGTACCTGGAAACTTGTATAATATTCATGTCGGAATGCGTAAAATTCATTTGACAGATACTCTCAAAGATAAAGAGTGTAGAAAACTTAATCATCCAATTGTTGTTTATGATACAAGCGGGCAGTATTCGGATCCTTGCTCTATTATAGATATCTATAAAGGACTAAAAAGAATAAGAGAAGAGTGGATAGACAAAAGAAACGATACAGAATTTTTTCAAAGTTTTTCTTTTTATGATAATAAAAAAATAGAGGATATTCGTCTTATCAATAATTTTTGTTTTCCTGTCGCTCATTTACCTCGTAGAGCGAGAGTTGGAAAGAATATTACACAGATGTATTATGCTAGACAGGGAATTATTACTCCAGAAATGGAATATGTGTCTATTCGTGAAAATTGTCAGAATACGAATTTAGGTATTTCATCCCATATCACACCAGAATTTGTACGAAGTGAAATTGCTGCCGGAAGAGCTGTTATACCTGCCAATATTAATCACCCGGAAGTTGAGCCAATGATTATTGGAACTCATTTTTTAGTAAAAATAAACACTAATATAGGAACTTCTTCTTTGTTATCCACTATGGAGGAGGAAATAAAAAAAGCAGTATTGAGTTTCAAATGGGGAAGTGATACAATAATGGATTTATCTACTGGTATTTATATAAATGAAACTCGTGAATGGATTATTCGTAATTGTCCTATTCCATTAGGTACGGTACCTATTTATCAAGCTTTTGAGAAAGTAAATGGTAGTATAGAACAGTTAAATTGGGAAATATACCGTGATACACTTATTGAGCAATGTGAGCAAGGTGTAGATTATTTTACTATTCATGCAGGATTGCTTAAAAAATCGCTTTCTTTAGTTAAAAAAAGAACAACTGGTATTGTATCTCGTGGAGGTTCAATCCTTGCTAATTGGATGAATTTGCATAGAGAAGAGAACTTTCTTTATACACACTTTGAGGAAATATGTGAAATATTGAAGCAATATGATGTAGCTGTTTCTTTAGGAGATGGTCTTCGTCCTGGTTCTATCATAGATGCAAATGATGCTGCTCAATTTTCGGAATTGCAGGTATTGGGAGAATTGACACAAAAAGCATGGAGACATCATGTACAAGTATTGATAGAGGGTCCTGGACATATTCCTATAAATAAAGTGAAAGAGAATATGGATAAGCAAATAAAGTATTGTTATGGAGCTCCATTCTATACGTTAGGTCCTCTTACTATTGACATTGCTCCAGGTTATGATCATATTGTTTCTGCTATTGGAGCAGCTCAAATAGCTTACTATGGTACAGCTATGATTTGCTATGTCACTCCAAAAGAACACCTTGGCTTGCCTGATAAAGAGGATGTAAGAGCTGGAGTTATTGCCTATAAAATAGCGGCTCATGCAGCAGATATTGCTAAGGGACATCCAGGGGCACAAATAAGAGATGATGCTTTGAGTAAAGCACGCTTTGATTTTAGGTGGAAAGATCAATTTAATCTTTCTCTTGATCCAGAAAGAGCGTTGGAGTTATATAAAGCTAGAGGGAAACTGACGGAAAGTGACCATTGTACTATGTGTGGACCTCATTTTTGTGCAATGAAAATGAATAAGGGTATAATTTGTAATGAAGCAGTATAAACGAGTATTATCTATTGCTGGGAGTGACCCAAGTGGAGGTGCAGGCATACAAGCAGATTTGAAAACTTTTTCTGCGTGTGGTTGCTATGGGACTACAGTAATCACATCTGTAGTTGATGAAAATACAGTTGGTGTAAAAAGTATTCATCCTGTTCCTGTTTCGTTCGTAATAGGACAAATTCATTCTGTACTTGATGATATAGGAACAGATGCAATAAAAATAGGCATGCTTTATTCTTCTGAATTAATATGTGCAGTGAGGGATTCTATTTTTTCTTATGATACTATACGAAATATAGTATTAGATCCCGTTATGGTTGCAACTTCAGGAGATTCTTTGCTCTCTAGTAATGCTAGAGATACATTAAAAAATGAATTCATCCCTTTTGTTCGTGTAATAACTCCTAATATTCCGGAGGCAGAGATATTGTTAGATAGAATTATAATTAATACGGAGGATTTTTCACTTGCAGCAAAGGATTTATCTTTTGGTGGAAAAGTTTCTGTTTTATTAAAGGCGGGACATTTGAAAGAAGAAATTTTGACAGATGTGTTTTATAATGCGGAAACAGATGAGATATTACACTTTTCTCATCCTATTATAAGAACAAAAAACACACATGGAACAGGTTGTACGTTATCTTCGGCAATAGCTGCTTATTTAGCTTATGGATGTATTCTCAATGATGCGATAAAGAAAGCGGAAGCTTATATTACACAAGCTATACTTATTGGTTCTGAGTATCGGATAGGTAATGGAAATGGTTCAGTGCATCATTTTTTTTATTTCTGGGAATAGCTGTTATATTAATTAACTATATCATCAATTAAAAAGAAGTATTTCTCTTTAACTAAGTTCCTTTATGTATTCTATTAGTTGTTTATAAATAGGATTTTTAGTTAGTAAAAGTTCGTTTCCTGTAATGTAAAGTTGTATTCTTGCTCGTGTAAGGATTACGTTTAATTTTCGGTCTATTAATTTTCCATTTTCTTCTATATAATTAGGTAAATTTTCTAATTGTTTTTCAGTTTTAATACAAAAGGAATAAATGATAATATCTCGTTGACTTCCTTGAAATCGTTCTACAGTGTCGACAAGTATGTTAGAAAAATCCTTAATATTTGTTTTGCTTAATTGTTGTTGAATAAGAGCAATTTGATTTCGGAAGGGAGTAATTATTCCAATAATTTGTGAATTAAATTTTTTTTTGTTTGAATATTCTTGGTAAATATTTTTGCAAATATTCACTATTTGAATAGCTTCTTTAATATTAGTTTTGATTGCTATTTCTTCTTTAGAGGGAGAAATATGGTAGAAATGTAATCTTTTATTAGGTATTTTTAATTCTGTCTGGTGCGGTAATCCGGCTGATATCAATTTGCCTTCGTAGAAGTGTTGAGAAGGAAAATGGGCGATATTTGGATGCATACGTCCTTGCTTGATAAGTATTGAAAAATGAGAAGTTAAATTTAGATTAATGTATTGTTTGTAAAAACGTTCAAATAAAGAATTACTTAAATTAGTTAATCCTATTACATTTAATATAGGTTCCTTTACATTACTCTCTTCCTTGGTTTGTAAAACTATTGCAGGTAATTGTTTGTGATCACCAATTAAGATAAATCGGCTAATGGCGTTTTCTCTTTTATGATTTTTTGCACAAAAGATACCTAATAAATGAGGTTCTAATAACTGTGTAGCTTCGTCAATAATAGCTAAATCAAATTGCTTTATACGAAATAATTCAGGTTTATTCCATATGGAAGCAACTGTTCCTACATAAATTTGGAAATGATCGAGTGTTTCAGCAATTTCGCATCTTTTTGTACAATTGTTTAAATATTTCTCCAATAAATGTGAATGAAAGGATTGTTCACTGGTCAATTCGCTGCCAATACGAATAAATTCTAAAGAAGAGTTGATACTTACTAAGGCTTTGCATATTTCATCTACAGCTCGGTTTGTATAAGAAAGTAAGAGAATGTTTGAATTATTATTTTGAATTTCGTTTTCTACTATTTGTTTTAGTGCGATGGAAGTTTTACCTGTTCCTGGTGGTCCAATTATAAGATGGATTTCTTTTTTATTATCTTTTATAGAAGAAAAGGGAGTCGTTAATAAATCTTTTCTATCTTGATTAGCATATAGAAAACTTGTTAATGATTGAAACATGCCTATATATACAGAATCTATATAGTCATGTTCAATAGCATAAAAGGATTCACTACTCCATATATTCGGATTTTTTTGCTTTTGATTAAGGCGTATCTTTAGTTGTGAGCTTTCTAAATGTTCTATAACTCCTTTGAAAACTTGGTGATTGTTTATTGTATCAGAGTCTGAACAACGTTCGTATAGGACAATTGAATCTCCTTGTCGGAAATTTGGCAAATATAAATCTTTGTATTTAGGTATTTTAAAACTAATAGTCTGTGATTTGGTAGATACTTGAATATTATTAATCTTTAAATTGTAAAATAAATCACCAGATATTAGTTTATCTTCAAACGAAGCATTCCATAGTATGGAAGATTTCTTTATACCTTCATATTCACGTTTCCCTGTTTTGAAAAGCCATAATTCTTTTACTACAAAAGTGTAAAGGCGTAGAAAATAGACTTTTTCATGCTCTTTCAATCGTGAAAAAGCAAAATGGAATTTATCTATACTAGGTGCTAAGTAATGAATAAAAAAATTGTTAGAAAGATGTTTAAGATTTAGGTTGTGAGAATTTATTCCATTCAATAATTTAAGACAAGTATCTATATTATTATTCTTCTGTAAAAAGTATTCATAAGCAACTATTTGATTGCGAAGAGATAAAGCTGATCGAAGACATTGAGGAGAATGACTTTCTTTTTTTAGAATAGGATATCTGGAATATAGTAAATAAGACTCAGTCTTTTCAATTGACAGATTTAAATTGAATTCAAGCATTGCTAAATATAGAGTTATTTGGATGTAATGGTTTTGTGCAGAAGTCAGAAATTTTCCTGTATGAAAATTTTCTATTGCTTTACCCGATTTTAATTCAATAAATTTAGAATTGTCTTGTAGTAAGATATCTAAGCGCCCCTGTAATCCCAAATATTTGCATATGAATGAGGGTTCTAGAATAATTTTTTCCCTGTCTATTCCAATTTTTGGGAATTTTTTTTTTATAATTTTTTGAATGTGTTCAAAATGTTTCCTAGAGTTGAAGAAAAAATCAGCTTCCATTTTTGGATTTTGTAAATCTTTACAGGTTGTAAATTCAAAAGCAGAAGATTGAAATGCTTTTTTTAAAATAGCAATATAATCTATAGACTGATTTTCATTAATTAATTCATCTATAAAGAAGTTAGCGGTATTTCCTAGTAATATAGGTATTGTTATTTTTCGTTTTTGTAAACGTGCTAATGTATAGTTTAAATGATGATTTCCATAAGGTTTGAAACATTCGGCAAGTGAACTGATATCTATTAAGTAGTCTGGTTCGAAAATAATATATTCAGCTTCAAAAGTATTCTTTGTTTTTTCTTTTATATTTACTAGATTAAATGTAGAGCCGGTTTGAAGAATTGGGGAAAGTCCGGTTAGTTCTTCTGTTTGTTGATTAGTACAATGTAAGGTAATTACTTGTTTATTAGAGTTAGTAGCAAGTAATTTGTTGCTTGCCATTTTATGGAAAGTAACTCGTAATATTTTTGAATTGTTCACTATTTATTTAATAATAAAACGATGGTAAAATTTCTGATTTCCATTCTCTTATATTTTATACTTTTTTATGTTTTTAGAAAGTATTCATTTATGTAATGCTTCAACGGATTTTTACGAAACTCTTTTAGAGCTTTTTCAATAGCTAAGGAGATTTTTCTTGCATTATTTTGTTTTTTTTAAAAAAAGTATTTCTGAATAATTGTAGAAATTTAACAGTCGTATGAATAAGTAATTTTCTATTCATTGATGTAACAAAATTGCTATCATTTGATTCCCCTATTTATGGATCTCTTTTGTTTTTTTTTGAAAATAGAACTAGCGTAATTTCACAATTAAAGTGAAATTACGGAAACTGCTCGTTGATATGGATAATTTAAATTTACATCTATTCGTTGTAGTTGGTATAATTACTAATTATACTTGTTATAACTATATTTGCAGTGATTTTTTTATTTATTAGGGCATTAAAGTGCCCTAATAAATAAAGTAATTTTAAATTATATTTATACAAATGTAAATAATTTATGAATAATTATGTAGTATCGGCAAGAAGGTACCGTCCTGTCAATTTTCGATCGATAGTTGGTCAGAAATCATTAATTATTACACTGAAAAACGCTATTCAAAATAATAAGTTAGCGCATGCTTATATTTTTTGTGGACCACGTGGAGTAGGAAAAACTACTTGTGCTCGTATTTTTGCAAAAACTATTAATTGTACATGTCTTAAAAAAGACGGAGAGGCTTGTAATGAATGTGAGGCATGTCATTCATTCAATGAAAATCGTTCTTACAATATTTATGAATTAGACGCTGCTTCTAACAATTCAGTAGACGATATTCGTTCTTTGACGGAGCAAGTACGAATACCTCCTCAAGGAGGAGGTTATAAAGTTTACATTATAGATGAAGTTCATATGTTGTCTACTTCTGCGTTTAATGCATTCTTGAAAACATTAGAGGAACCACCTCATCATTCTATATTTATATTAGCTACTACTGAAAAATATAAAATTATTCCGACCATTTTATCGCGTTGTCAAATTTATAATTTCAATAGAATTACTATTAATGATATAGTTGAATATTTGGAATATGTAGCTAAAAATGAAAATATTTCTACTGAAAGAGAAGCTTTAAATGTTATTGCTCAAAAAGCTGATGGTGGAATGCGTGATGCTTTGTCTATTTTTGACCAAATATCTAGTTTTTCTACTGGAAATATTACTTATAAGTCTGTTGTTGAAAGTTTGAATATATTGGATTATGAATATTATTTCCGGTTAGTTGATGCCATTCTTGTTGGGAATATAGGTTTCAGTTTACTTCTTCTCAATGAAATTATAAAAAAAGGTTTTGATGGACAACAAATTATAGGAGGATTAGCTAATTTTTTTCGTGATATAATGATCTGTAAAGACCCGCAAACCATTGTCTTGTTTGAAATAGGTAATATCATAAAAGAAAAATACTTAAATCTTGCCAAACAATGTACAAATCATTTTTTATATAATGCACTGGAGTTTAGTAATGAGTGTGATTTAAACTACCAGTATAGTAAAAATAAACGTTTGCTCATGGAATTATTGTTTATTCGTTTGTGTCAACTCAATTTTCAATTAAAACAGAATAAAAAAGTTGTAATCAACCCTTTAATTACAAAAGAAGAAAATACTGTCTTTAAACAAAAACAAGTTATTGTTAGTAGTAAAGAAAAATCTACTGTAAGAGCTGTAAATCCTAGTTCATTACCAAAACTAAAATTTTCTCTAAAGAAAAGTAGCATTGAGAGTACAAATGATGAAAAAAAAAAAACATGTCTCAAACAACAATCTATTTTAAAAGAAAAATTTACGCAACAAAATTTAGAAGAAGTATGGGATCAGTTCCTTGACAGGGAAAATAATATATATTTCAAATATATATTATTGAATGCTATTCCTAGATTACAGGAGAATAATTATATTCAGATTACAGTTTTCGATTTTGAACGACGAAAAGAATTGAACAATAGAGAAGATGAGTTAAGGAGGTTTTTATCTCAAAAATTGAAAAATACTCAAATAGAGTTAAAGATAGTTACTGTAAAAAATAAACAAAACTATTTCTATATAAATAGAAGAAAATTTGAACTTCTAGCTAAAAAGAATCCTGTTTTAATTATGCTTGCAAAAACTTTTAATTTGAGATATTAGTTAAAAGTGTTACAAAGTAGCTTTGTACACTATAGAAGTAATCAAAAAATTTAAAAGAAAGTTAAAATAGCTTAATGTTGATTTAATCTGCTTAAGTTGAGACTTATCTATTCCTAATCAGTTATTGATAATTGGATATATTTATCATTTTGAAAAATTCATCTTCAGAAATTATCCTTATTCTCAATTGTTTGGCTTTTATTAATTTGGAAGAGCTCATATTAATTCCTGCAAGAATAAAATTGGTTTTTGATGAAAGAGAAGATGTATTTTTCCCTCCGTTATTTTTTATTAATTCTTTGTATTTCTCTCGAGAATATCGACAGAATGTACCGCTAATAACAAATGTTTTGCCAGTCAATAATGAACTGACGGATTTTTTTTGATTTTTGGATAATTGCAATCCATAAAATTTTAAGCGTTCAATTAATTTAATGTTGTTTTTATTTTGAAAATATTGAATAACATTTTGAGCTATTTTGTCTCCAATTTCGTTTGTTTTTGTGAGTTGTTTATTACTAGCTGTTGATAGTTTTTCTATTGTTGGAAATGCTTTTACTAGTTTCTTAGCTACAGTTTCACCTACAAATCGGATCCCTAGTCCGTATAGAACGCGTTCGTAAGGAATTTGTTTAGATTGCTTTATGCTTTCTATGAAATTAATTGCACTTTTTTCCGCCCATCGTTTTAATTGAAGAATATCTTTCATTTGTATTTCATACAAATCTGCCACATTATTAACCAGTCCAACTTTGTAAAAAGCTTCTATATTTTCTTCTCCTATATTAATATTCATAGCTTTTTTACCTACAAAATGAATTATCATTCCCTTTATTTGTGCTGCACATTGGGTAAAATTAGGGCAATAGTAAGTTGCTTTTTCTGGAAAACGTACTAGAGGTGTTTTACAAGCTGGGCATTTTTTTGGGAAATACACTTTACTTCCTACTTTCAATCGTATTTCTTTGTTTACATTAGTAATTTTAGGGATAATTTCTCCACTTTTTTCTACATAACATTGGTCTCCAATGTGTAAATCGAGATTATTAATAATATCTTCGTTATACAATGAAGCTCTTTTAACCACTGTCCCGGATAGTAACACTGGGTCTAAATTAGCAACAGGTGTAATAATTCCAGTTCTTCCTACTTGAAAATCTACAGAACGCAAAATTGTTTTGATAGTTTGTGCTTGAAATTTGTAAGCAATAGCCCAACGAGGAGATTTAGTTTTTTGTCCCAAAATTGATTGTTGGCGAACAGAGTCTACTTTCAATACAGTACCATCTGTTGCAAAAGGCAGATTTTTTCTTTCTTTATCCCAGTAGCTTATAAAATCAAAAACCTCATCTATTGTTTGACAACATTTGATGACATTCGAAACTTTGAATCCCCAATTTCGGGCAAATTGCAAATTTTCATAATGACTATCACTAGGCAAATTATCACTTAAAAGTTGATATAAAAAAACATCTAGATTACGTTGTAAAACAACTTGAGAATTGAATGTTTTTAATGTTCCTGCAGCAGCATTTCTAGGATTAGCGAATGGATTACTACCATTTTTTATTCTTTCCTTATTTATTTTGTTAAAAGAAATCCATGGAAAAATTACTTCACCTCGTATTTCAAAGGAATTAGGATAGTTATTACTACGTAATTTTAGTGGAATAGTTTTGATTGTGCGAATATTTGTCGTAACGTCATCTCCGGTAGTCCCATCTCCTCGTGTGACGGCACGCAACAATAAACCATTTTCGTAAATCAAAGAAATAGAAACTCCATCATATTTTAGTTCACAAATAATTACAAAATTTTCATCAAGTGTTTTTTTAACTTTTTTGTAAAAATCATTTATTTCTTCCTTTGAATATGTATTGGAAAGAGAGAGCATTGGATAGACATGATTTACTTGTGCGAAACTATTGTTAATATCGCTTCCTATCCGTTGTGTAGGAGAATAATAGCTATAATACTCTGGATATTGAGCTTCTAATTTTTCTAATTCTTTTAACTTTTTGTCAAATTCAGAATCACTAATGATTGGTTGAGCAAGTACATAATATTGATAATTCCAATTATCTATATTTTTTCTTAAAATATCTATTTTTTGCTTTATATTCATAATAAACTTGAATCATTATGTTTTTTTAATTAAAAGGCAGTATTACAAAAAAATAAGCAGATAGGGCACATTAAAATAAATTAGTAAGGTAAAGTATTATTATTCCTCGTGATACCGCACTCATGTACTTTACAAAAGTATGAAACATAAATTATGAGGTGTATTTTTTTTCTAGAAGTTTTGAATGAGATAAGGTTAAAGATATTTCCAAAACTAATTATAAAAAATTATTCTTCTTACGATTCCCTGTTATTAAATTTTGAATAAATTAAGTATTTTTCGTATTACTTAATTTATCCCCAAATGAATTTACTTAAATCTAATATTCTAATTAATATTTAAATATTATACTTTATATAGCGTGATTATAGAAATGACAACTATATTGAATTTTAAAAACATAGAAGAAAGCGAACTTTCTTTTTCACCTAAAATAAACTATTTTTTTGGTAACAACGGTGTTGGAAAAACAAACTTGCTTGATGCTTTGTATTATCTTGCTTTCACGAAAAGTTACACTAACATGATAGATTCACAGTTAATTAATCACAATAAAAATTTTTCTGTTCTTCATGCTTTTTACAAAGATAAAGAGAATACAGAAGAAATCTACTGTGGAATAAGGCGTAAACAACGAAAAGTCTTTAAACGAAACAAGAAAGAATATGAGAGACTTTCTGAACATATTGGATTGATTCCTACTGTTATGATTTCTCCTGTTGATACAGATATTATTCAATCTGGAAGTAATGGGCGTAGAAAATTTGTTAATATGCTCATTTGTCAATACGACAAAGAATACCTGAGAGCATTGATTCACTATAATAAAGCTTTACAACAGAGGAATTTCCTGCTAAGAAGAACTTTTCATTCGTCATCTAGTGAAGAGTTCGAAATTTGGGAAGAGCAAATGGCAATCTCTGGTGAGGTTATTTATCAGAAAAGAAAAAAATTCACAACTGATTTTTTACCTTTATTTAAGAAATATTACTATGCAATTGGAAGTAAAAATGAAGCAGTAGACTTAGAATACATATCCCATTTGGACAATTATTCTTTATTAGAGTTGTTATCTGAAAAAAGAGAACGTGATAAAATGTTAGGATTTACTAGCATAGGAATTCATAAAGATGATTTTAATTTTATACTTAATGATTACTTAATTCGCAAAGTTGGCTCTCAGGGACAAAATAAAACTTATTTAATTGCTTTGAAATTGGCACAGTTTAATTTTTTAGTTCAAAAAGGATCCTCCATTCCTATATTGTTGATAGATGATTTATTTGATAAATTGGATACAAATCGAGTGGAAAAAATTATCCATTTAGTAACTCAATCTATTTTTGGACAAATATTTATTACTGATACAAATTGTAAGCATTTGGATGATATTTTAGCAAGTGTGCAACATAGTTATAAACTTTTTTCAGTAAATGGTGGAGTAATTGGAGAATTCTTATGAAAACAGTTTTTATTTAATATATGTTCTTACATATATATAGTTATATGAGTTGCCCGTTTTTTAAAATCCAAAATATTGTCTTTATATTTGTTTTTTATTGAATTGTGATTTTATTATTATAATGAGTACGTCTGATTTGAGTGAACAAGAAATACTCCGACGTAAAAGTCTGGAGGAATTAAGAAACAGAGGAATTGATCCATATCCTGCTGAGGAATATCTTGTAACAGATTATTCTACAGATATAAAAAAAGAATTCAAGGAAGATGCTCCACTATGGGAGGTGTCTGTGGCAGGTCGAATAATGAGTCGTCGAATTATGGGTAAAACTTCTTTTGTAGAGCTTCAAGATTCTGTTGGTAAAATACAACTTTATATTAATTGTGATAGTCTTTGTCCGACTGAGAATAAGGATTTTTATTCTATAGTATTTAAAAAATTGCTCGATATTGGTGATCTTATTGGAATAAGAGGGTATGTTTTTCGTACAAAAATGGGTGAGATATCAATACATGTAAGTAATTTAACCTTGCTTTCCAAGTCTTTGCGTCCGCTCCCCATTGTCAAATGCAAAGGAGGGGTAATTTACGATACCTATAATGATACTGAGTTACGTTACAGGCAACGTTATGTAGATTTAATTGTTAATAAAGGTACCAAGGATATTTTCTTGAAAAGAACGAAAATTTTCAATTCTATTCGAAATTTTTTTAATGAAAGAGATTATATAGAGGTAGATACTCCTATCTTGCAAAGTATTCCTGGGGGAGCAACTGCCCGTCCTTTTGTTACTTACCATAATGCGTTGGGCATTCCATTTTATTTGCGTATCGCTAATGAGCTGTATTTGAAACGATTGATTGTTGGTGGATTTAAAGGTGTTTATGAGTTTTCTCGTAATTTTCGTAATGAAGGTATGGATAAGATGCATAATCCAGAGTTTACTGTTGTGGAGATTTACATTTCTTACAAAGATTATAAATGGATGATGAATTTTACCCAACAAATGCTCGAGTATGTTTGTATGAAAGTTTTAGGAAATATTGAAATAAAGATAGGAGAACATTTAATTAATTTTGGAACTCCCTATAGGAAGATTACTATGATTGATGCTATTAAAGAAAATACAGGCATTGATATTATTGGAATGAATGAAAATCAATTACGTGATGTTTGTCGTCAATTACATATAGAGGAAGATAAGATGATAGGTAGCGGTAAACTTATAGATGAGATATTCAGTAAAAAATGTGAATGGAAGTATATTCAACCAACTTTTATAATTGATTATCCAAAGGAAATGTCTCCACTTTGTAAACGCCATAGGCAAAATTCTGAATTGACAGAACGTTTTGAATTAATAGTAAATGGGCAAGAATTAGCCAATGCATATTCGGAATTAAATGATCCAATTGACCAACGTGAACGTTTTGAAGAGCAATTGAAACTTTCGGAAAAGGGAGATAATGAGGCAATGTTCATAGATCGAGATTTTTTGTGTGCATTGGAATATGGAATGCCTCCAACATCAGGGATAGGAATTGGAATGGATCGTTTAGTAATGTTGCTGACAGGTCAAACCTCTATTCAGGAGGTACTATTTTTTCCTCAAATGCGCCCAAAAAAAACAAATTGATAATCTAATTAATGAACAATAGTGCGCGCAAAATAGGAGTATTAGGTGGTGGTAGTTGGGCTACTGCTATTTCTAAAATTATTTCTGATAAGTATATTGATTTTCATTGGTATATGCGTCGTATGGAGCAGATTGAAGAATTCAAAGAACTAAAACACAATCCATTTTATTTACCAGATGTAAAGTTTGATATGGAAAAGATATTTTTTCATAGTAACATCAATGAAATAGTTAAAAAGTGTGATATTTTGTTTTTTGTTGTTCCTTCTCCTTATCTTAAACAACATCTTAAAAATCTTTATTTGCCATTAAACAATAAATTTATTGTATCAGCTATCAAGGGTATTGTTCCAAATGAAAATATGTTAGTAAGCGATTATTTTGTTAAATATTATAATATTTCAATAGATAATATTGCTGTGTTAGGAGGTCCTTGTCATGCTGAAGAAGTTTCTTTAGAAAGATTATCGTATATTACGATAGGTTGTGGAAATGAAAAATATGTACAAGAGCTTGTAAAATTACTTACTACAAGTTATGTAAAAGTTCTTGTTAGTAATGATATTTCTGGAATAGGGTACGTTTCTACATTAAAAAATGTATACGCGATTGCCGTTGGTATTTGTCAAGGTTTGAAGTATGGTGATAATTTTAGGGCAGTACTTGTTTCTAATGCAATGAAAGAGTTGAAACGTTTTGTTAAAATTGTAAGTCCTATGACGAGGAATTTGTATGATTCAGCTTATTTAGGGGATTTATTGGTGACAGCTTATTCAAGATTTAGTCGTAATCAACTTTTTGGAACAATGATAGGTAAAGGATATTCTATTATAGCAGCTCAAATAGGAATGGGAATGGTTGCTGAAGGATACTTTGGAATTAAATGTATCAAAGAAATTAATAATAAATACTACGTAAGTATGCCTATATTAGACGCAATGTATTCTATTTTATACGAGAGTAAACCGGTAAGATCAATAGTACAACAGTTATCAAAGATACTTGAATGAGTAATAATTAAAGTTATGAAATTGAATATTGACAAAACAGTAAGAGTAATTACAGAAGAGCAAATTTTTGCACAAGCAGCTAAAACTAAAGAATGTAATGAAATGTTGGAAACTGGAAATGGGAAAGGGAAAAATTTTTTAGGATGGGTACATCTCCCTTCTCTTATCAAAAAAAAAGATATAAATGATATTCAGTCAACTGCTGATAGTTTTCGTTCTGATTGTGAAATTGTTGTAATGGTTGGTATTGGTGGAAGTTATCTCGGTGCAAGAGCAGTAATTACTGCTCTTGCAAATTCGTTTAGTATCTTGAAAAATGAACAGCCATTGGTTATTTATGCTGGACATAACATTAATGAAGATTATCTATATGAATTGTCTGAATATTTGCAAGGAAAAATGTTTGGTATTGTTAATATTTCTAAATCTGGGACAACTACTGAACCAGCATTAGCTTTTCGTATTTTAAAAAAACAATTGGAAGATTCTATAGGGAAAATTAATGCTCAAAAGAAAATTGTTGCTGTGACAGACAAAGTTCGTGGTTCTTTACGTGCTTTGGCAGTAGAAGAGAAATACAGAACTTACGTTATTCCAAATAATGTAGGAGGTCGATTTTCTGTATTAACACCTGTTGGATTACTGCCAATGGCAATAGCTGGAATAGATATTGAGCAATTAATTTCTGGGGCAGTTGATATGGAAAAAGCTACGTCAAGTGATGTTCCTTTTGAAAACAATCTAGCTGAGCTTTATGCATCTACTCGTAATGAATTATATAAAGTTGGGAAGAAAATAGAAATTCTTGCTAATTTTCATCCAAAATTACATTATGTGGCTGAGTGGTGGAAACAACTTTATAGCGAAAGTGAAGGGAAAGAGCATAAAGGTATTTTTACAGCTTCGGTAGATTTTACTACTGACCTACATTCTATGGGGCAATTGATTCAAGAAGCAGAGAGGAATATTTTTGAAACAGTGATATCTATTGTTAATCCTAAATATAGAGTAGAAGTTCCTTTAGAAGAAAAAGATTTAGATGGATTGAATTTCTTATCTGGGAAACGAGTGGATTATGTTAATAAAATGGCGGAATTAGGGACACAATTTGCTCATGTAGATGGCGGGGTTCCTAATATTAAGATAGAGCTTCTTGAGTTGAATGAATACTATTTAGGGCAATTGTTGTATTTCTTTGAAAGAGCTTGTGGTATTAGCGGTTATTTATTGGGAGTTAATCCTTTTGATCAGCCAGGTGTAGAAGCATACAAAAAAAATATGTTTACTTTACTTAAAAAACCTGGATATGAATATTAAAATTCAAAATAATGTTATTTTTCTTAATTAGATATTTTCTGGATTGATATAGTTAGGTTGGAATAAAATATTAAAGAATTAACTTTTTATTAGCTTGAGAAATAAGATTTATACTTTTGAAGAAGCGTATCAGAGCTCTCTTGATTATTTTTGCGGTGATGAATTAGCTGCAAAAGTGTTTGTTGATAAATATGCATTAAGGAGTAATAAAGGAGAATATTTTGAAGGTACCCCTGATGAAATGCATCTGCGCATAACAAGAGAAATTGTAAGAATTGAACAAAGATATCCTAATCCCATACTTACTGAAGAAAAGATTCTTAAAGCTATATCAAATTTTAAATACCTTATTCCACAGGGTGGGAGTATGTTTGGAATAGGAAATAACTATCAACTAACCTCTTTATCCAATTGTTTTGTTATTGGAAATAAGATGGATTCCTATGGTGGGATAATGAGAACTGATGAGGAGCAAATTCAGCTAATGAAACGTAGAGGAGGTGTTGGGCACGATTTATCTCACATTCGTCCAAAAGAAAGCTCTGTGAATAATTCAGCTATTACTTCAACAGGAGTAGTTCCGTTTATGGAGCGATACTCTAATTCTACACGTGAAGTGGCACAGGGTGGAAGACGTGGAGCTCTGATGTTATCACTATCTGTAAAGCACCCAGAGGTAAAATCATTCATTGATGCTAAAATGGATGAAGGGAAAATAACAGGGGCAAATATTTCAGTTAAAATAACTGATGAATTTATGAGAGCAGTTGAATCTAATGCTTCTTTTTCTCAACAGTTTCCTATTGACTCTGAAGATCCTCAAATTGTAATGGAAATAAATGCTATAGATATTTGGAATAGAATTATTCATAATGCATGGAAGTCAGCGGAGCCTGGAGTTTTATTCTGGGATACTATTTTGAGAGAGTCTATTCCTGATTGTTATGCTGATAATGGATTTGAAACGATTTCAACAAATCCTTGTGGAGAAATCCCTTTATGTTCATACGATAGTTGTCGCTTGTTAGCTATTAATTTATATTCTTATGTAAAACAACCATTTACTAAAAAAGCTGAATTTGATTTTGATTTGTTTGAGTGGCATGCAGCGTTGGCACAACGAATTATGGATAATATTGTTGATTTGGAGGTAGAGAAGATAGATGCTATTCTTGTAAAAATAGTATTTGATAATGAACCAAACGATATAAAACATACTGAACATTTACTATGGGAAAAAATTCGTCACAAAGCCTTGCTTGGAAGGAGAATAGGAATTGGTATTACTGCTGAAGGTGATATGTTAGCTGCTTTAGGTCTTTGTTATGGGACGAAAGAAGCAACTGATTTTGCAGAAAAGATTCAAAAAATTTTAGCTTTATCAGTTTATAAAGCTTCAGTAAAGTTAGCTAAAGAACGTGGTGCATTTAAAATATTCAGTTCAGAAAGGGAAAGAAATAATCCTTTTATTAATCGATTAAAAGAAGCAGATCCGCAATTAATTGAAGACATGTGTCGATTTGGTCGTAGGAATATTGCCTGTCTTACTATTGCTCCTACTGGGACAACTTCTTTAATGACACAAACAACTTCAGGTATTGAACCTGTTTTTTTGCCTGTTTATAAGCGAAGACGTAAGGTCAACCCAAATGATGTGGTAATAAAAATAGATTTTGTAGATGAAATGGGTGATTCGTGGGAAGAATATCCTGTTTTTCACCACAAGTTTGTTAGTTGGATGGAAGCACATGGTTATCCTACAATAAAAAAGTATACACAACAAGAAATAGACGATTTAATAAAAAAATCACCTTATTATAAAGCTACTTCTAACGATATTGATTGGTTGCAAAAAGTTAAAATGCAAGGGCGTATCCAAAAATGGATAGATCATTCTATTAGTGTTACAATTAACTTACCGAATGACATAAGAGAAGAATTAGTAAATCAACTGTATATTGAAGCTTGGAAATCGGGGTGTAAAGGTTGTACAGTTTATCGTGAAGGGTCTCGCAATGGTGTCTTAGTAGCTACTGCTTCAAAAGAAAAAGAATTTGAAGAAAATTTTGTATCGCCGACTATTGTAACTAGGCGCCCAAATGAATTGGAAGCTGATGTTGTAAGATTTCAGAATAATAAAGAAAAGTGGATTGCTTTTATAGGAATATTAAATAATTGTCCTTATGAAATATTTACTGGTCCTAATGATGAGGAAAATGGTATTTTCCTCCCTAAAAGTGTTTTAAAGGGTATTATTATCAAAAATTTGGATGAAAACGGAAATAGGCGTTATGATTTTCAATATGTCAATAAACGTGAATATAAAACGACGATAGAAGGGCTTTCTGCTAAATTTAATCCGGAATATTGGAATTATGCAAAACTAATTTCTGGTGTATTACGGTATGCTATGCCAGTAGAACAAGTTGTAGAGCTTGTGCAAAGTTTGCATCTTAACGATAGTTCTATCAATACTTGGAAAAGCGGTGTAGAAAGAGCATTGAAAAAGTATATAAAAATAGGTACAAAGATTAAAGGGAAAAAATGTCCAAATTGTAGTCAAGAAAATTTGGTTTACCAGGAAGGCTGTATGAGCTGTGCTCACTGTGGTTATTCTGTATGTGGATAATACCAAAGATATAAGCTGATTAATTATTTATAATTATTTTTATTTATTAAATTCAGATTTTCTTTAATATCGTTCTAAATCTAATAATTGTTTTTTAACTTTTACCCCGTAGGCATATCCCCCTAATTTCCCATTGGTATTAATTACTCTGTGACAAGGAATAATAATGGCAATAGGATTTCTGCTATTTGCTGATCCAACTGCTCGATAAGCAGTTGAAAAGCATATAGATTGTGCAAGTTGTGCATAGCTAGTTGTTTTTCCATATGGAATGTGTTGTAATTCTTTCCATACTTTTTTTTGAAATATTGTTCCGTTTATTATACTAAACGGAATATCGAAAGATTGACGTTTTTTTGAAAAGTATTCATCTAGTTGAACGCAGGTTTGTTGGATAATTGGATGATCTGGTACAAAGTTATCTAATTCTATGTTTTTACATAGAACCAAGCCTGTAAGTGTTTTTTCTTCTGCTTTTATTTCTAAACATCCAATAGATGATAAATAATGATACACTGTTTCCATACAAAAATATTAAACGATATTATTTGACAACTTAAGAAGAAAGAGCAAACAAATTTCACTATACTTATAAATGCAGTTGTAACTAAATTAATAAGAAGAATTAATGTCTTATTCTTCAATTTAGTAAAAATATCACTCAAAATTTATTGTTATTAATGCAAAAACTATATGAATAGATAATAATAGAATAGATTTTATCATTATTGTAATTCAAAAATCACATTTTTTTTTAACAAAGTTGGAAACATATATTCCAATATGAAATAAGGTTATTATCTCTAAAATAATAATTTTCATTTGTTTCCATCCAATTTGATATTGGAGAATAATAGTAAGTATCAAGAGAAGTATAGAAATACTTATTCCTATGATAGATAACGTATTAAAACTTTTTTTATCCTTAACTCCCCATTTACTGTTTTTAAAACCATAAAAGGCATATATATCATATCCTATTAATATCCAAATAATTAAAAGTATCCATGTTTTGAAAGACAAGAAAAATGTCATAGAAAAACATACAAGCATTCCTAATACAGGAATGAAAGGAACCCAAGGAGTTCGGAAAGAACGAGGAATATCTGGCATCCTTTTCCTCATAACTAGTATGCCAAAACAAACGATACTAAAAATTGTAAGCGTACCAATATTTGATAATTCACCAGCTACATTTGCTGGCACAAAAAGAGCAAATGTACTGATAGCTATCATACATAATATATTACTTTTATATGGAGTATGATACTTGGAATGTATTTCTGAAAATAATTTAGGAAGTAATCCGTCACGACTCATAGAGTAAAAAATACGACTTTGTCCTAATAGCATCACTAACATAACGGACACAAATCCAATAAGTATAGCTGGTATAATGGTATAATTTAACCATTGATAAGTACCCATTTCCCTAATAGCGACTGCTACCGGTGCGGTACCATCTTTTCCTTGAAAAACTGTATAGTTAGCTACACCTACCATTACAAAAGCGAAAAGGATATATAACACGGCACATAGTATTAAAGAACACATAATTCCAATAGGTATATTTCTTTGCGGATTTTTTGTTTCTTGAGCAGCCGTACTCACTGCATCAAAACCAACATAAGCAAAGAAAATAAGAGCAGCAGCGTGAATAACTCCACTAATTCCAAATTCACCCCATATCCCTTTATTTTTAGGAATAAAGGGATGATAGTTTTCCCATTTAATAAATTTTAGTCCTAAAATGATAAAAGTAAAAATTACAGCTACTTTTAAAAAGACAATAACGTTATTTACTTTTGAACTACTTTCTGTTCCTCGTATCAATAACAAACTTATTAAAATAATTATAAAGGCAGCAGGCAAATTAACAATTCCCCCGTCCCAAGGACCAGTTGCCCATTCTGTAGGAATATGTATTGAAAATTGTTCTAGAAGTTTTACGAGATAGCGACTCCAACTAATACTAACAATAAGTACTCCTACGGCGTATTCTAATGCTAAATTCCATCCTATTACCCATGCACCAAACTCCCCTAAAGTAGCATAAGAATAAGTATAAGCACTTCCTGCTACTGGTAACATGGAAGCAAATTCAGCGTAGCATAATCCTGCAAAACAACATGCAATTGCTGCAATTAAGAATGAAATGATAATAGAAGGTCCTGCATGATTACCTGCGGCAAGCCCAGTAATGGAAAAAACTCCTGCACCGATAACAGCTCCAAGTCCTAAAGCTATTAAACTAAAGGATCCAAATGTTTTTTTTAGTGTATTTCCTCCTTCTTCTTTTGCTTCAGAAAGCAAAACAGAAATTGGCTTCGTTTTAAAAATACTCATCAAATAATAATTTTAAATGTAAAAGTCCGCAAATATAAATAAATTTAAGCTTATTCATTGAAAGAATATTTTCTATTTTTACAAACTTTACAAAAATAATTATGATGAGTAATGCTGTGTTAGTTGGTTTGATTACTTCAGTACAAAATAAAACAAAATTGAGTGAATATCTTGATGAATTAGAATTTCTTGCTGAAACAGTAGGGATTCAATCGGTAAAGCGATTTACGCAACGATTGGACTACCCACATCCAATTAGTTTTGTTGGAAGAGGCAAGTTACAGGAAATTAAAGATTTTATAAAAAAAAATGAAGAGAATAAAATAAATGTTGTCATTTTTGATGATGAACTTACTCCCAAGCAATTACGAAATATAGAAACTCTTTTAAAAGTTAATATTATAGATAGAACAGGTTTGATTTTAGATATTTTCGCTTTTCGGGCTCAAACAGCTCATGCAAAAAAACAAGTAAGATTAGCACAATATAATTATATGCTTCCTCGTTTAACTCATTTATGGACACATCTTGAGAGACAAAGTGGAGGTGGTAGTTTTCGAATGCGTGGTCCTGGTGAAACTCAGTTAGAAACTGACCATCGTATTATTCTCAATAAAATTATTCATCTAAAAAAAGAACTTAAAGAAATTGATAAACAAAAATCAATTCAAAGAAGCAATCGTGGAAGAATGGTTCGTGTAGCTTTGGTTGGCTATACCAATGTTGGAAAATCTACACTTATGAGTTTATTAAGTAAATCTAATTTTTTTTCCGAAAATAAATTATTTGCTACTTTGGATACTACTGTTCGCAAAGTAACCATTAATAATTTAGCTTTCCTTCTTACTGATACAGTAGGATTCATACGAAAACTTCCTACCGAATTGATAAAATCATTCAAATCTACGCTTGATGAGGTGCGTGAAGCTGATTTATTGATGCATATTGTAGATATTTCTCATCCATCGTTTAAAGAACAAGTGGAAGTGGTAATTCAAACCTTGAATAAAATTAATAAAGAAGAAAAACCTTTGATGGTTATTTTTAATAAAATAGATACTTTTTCAGATAGTGAAAATGACTCAATTTTAAGAAATCGAGAAAATATTTCGTTAGACGAATTAAGAAAAGCGTGGATGGATAAATTACATAAAAAAAATTGTGTATTTATTTCGGCAAGAGAGAAACAAAACATTGAAGAATTAAGAGAAAAACTGTATAATAAAATAAAAGAAATTTATCTCCAATGTTTTCCTTGTAATAATTTCCTTTATTTAGAAAGTTAAGTAATACAGACTTTGTTAAATTAATTCTATTTTATAATTTATTTATTCGTTAATTGTCCTGTAGTGTAATGGTAGCACATCAGATTCTGATTCTGCGCGTATGGGTTCGAATCCTATCAGGACAACTCAGTTTGGAGAAACTGAGCAGTATATCCTTTTTTTGATTCTACTAATTGTTTGGGAGTTCCTGCGAATAGTATTTCTCCTCCATTTTTCCCACCTTCTGGTCCCATATCTATTATATAGTCGGAAGATTTAATTACGTCTATGTTATGCTCAATAATAATTATTGTATTTCCTTTATTTACTAGACTGTTGATTACTTCTAATAAAATTTTTATATCTTCAAAATGTAGTCCAGTAGTAGGCTCATCAAGAATATAAAGTGTTTTCCCTGTATCTTGTTTAGAAAGCTCAGTAGCTAATTTTATTCGTTGACTTTCTCCTCCTGATAGTGTAGGAGATGGTTGTCCCAAGCAAACATAACCTAATCCTACTCCTTGTAGTATTTTTATTTTATTGTTTATAAAAGGGAAACATTCGAAAAAATCTACTGCCCGATTAATAGTCATATCTAATATATCAGCAATAGATTTTCCTTTATATCGAATTTCTAGTGTTGCCCAATTATATCTTTTACCTTGACATTGTTTACAGGGGACATATATATTAGGTAAAAAATTCATTTCAATAGTTTTATATCCGCTCCCCTTGCAAATTTCGCAACGCCCTCCTTTGATATTGAAGGAGAAATGTCCTGACTTATAACCTCTTATTTTTGATTCAGGAAGTTTGCTAAAAAGATTGCGTATATCAGAGAAAATACCAGTATAAGTTGCTGGATTTGAACGAGGTGTTTTCCCAATTGGTGATTGATCCACATTAACTATCTTATCTATATTTTCTAATCCTTCTATTGATTGGTAAGATAATGGTTTTTTTAGCGAATGGTATAATTTTTGGCTAATTATAGGCTGTAAAGTTTCATTAATTAAAGTAGATTTTCCACTGCCAGATACTCCTGTTATACAGATTATTTTCCCTAAAGGGAAAATAACATCTATATTTTTTAGATTGTTACCATTTGCACCTTTTAAAAAAATATTTTTCTCATTCCCTTCTCTTCTTTTTTGATTTGGAATGAAGTTTTCTCCACTAATGTAAGAGGCTGTTAAAGTATTTGTTTTTAGTAATTCATTAGGAGTTCCTGCAAAGACAACTTCTCCCCCTAATTTCCCGGCCTTTGGACCTAAGTCAATGATATAATCTGCATTCATTATCATTTCCTTATCGTGTTCGACTACAATAATTGAATTACCTATATCTCGTAGCCTTTTTAAGGCTTTTATCAAACGAATATTATCTCTTTGATGAAGACCGATACTTGGTTCATCGAATATATAAAGTACATTTACTAATTGTGAACCAATCTGTGTTGCTAGTCTGATTCGTTGATTTTCTCCTCCTGATAATGTGGTAGAAGATCTATTTAGTGTGAGATAATCCAATCCTATATCTAAAAGAGACTGAATGCGAGTTCGTATCTCTTTTAATATTTCTGTTGCTATCTGTTTTTGTTTTTTATTCAAGTAAAGTTCTACAGTATTAACCCAGTCAAGTAATTCTGATATTTCCATTGATGCTAAATCAGCAATATTTTTCTCATTTATGCGATAATGAAGGGCTTCTTTATTTATTCGTTGCCCATTGCATTCAGGACAAATTGATGTAGTAATAAATTGAGTTGCCCACTGAATTGCTGATCGAGAAGATTCTTTTTTTTTTTGCATAAGGATGTATTTGCATATCCCTTCAAATGATGATAAGTGATAATCGGAATAAGTTGTATTGAAAGAAGAAATAGGTATTTGCTCTGTTGTTCCATTCATAATATCATCAATAGCTTCTTTTGGAAAGTCTTTTAAAGGTGTTTTTAAATCTATTTCGTATTTATTTAAAATAATTTTTAATTGATTGAAAATTAATGTATTTCGATATTTTCCTAAAGGAATAATACCTCCTTGAAAAATACTCAAATTCGGATAAGGAATAATCAGATTTTTATCTATCCTATCTATTTCCCCAATTCCTTTACATTTTGGACAAGCTCCTTGCGGAGAATTAAAAGAAAAATTATGTGGAGCAGGGTCACTATATGATAATCCTGTAGAAGGGCACATTAAATGACGACTAAAATAACTAATTTTACCTGACGCTGATTCCAATATCATCAACAACCCTCTACTATAGCGCATTGCTACATGTATGCTGTTTTTAATACGTTCTTTGTCTACGTCAGTAATTAATAATTTATCTACAACTATTTCTACAGAATGTTTTTTGTAGCGGTCAAGTCTTAGACTTGGAACGATTTCCTGTAATTTTTCATCAATTCGAACATTCAAAAATCCTTTTTGGGCTAATTTTTCAAATAATTCTTTGTAATGCCCTTTTCTATTTTTAACAATAGGAGATAATAAATAGATTTTTTCTCCATTATAACGATTTATAATCATCTCCAATATATGCTCTTCCGTATATTTAATCATTTTTTCACCGCTTATATAAGAATAAGCTTCGCCAGCTCGGGCAAAAAGTAAGCGTAAATAATCGTAAATCTCTGTTGTTGTTCCAACGGTAGAACGTGGACTGCGATTAATAGTTTTTTGTTCAATGGAAACTACTGGACCTAACCCTGTAATTCTATCTACGTCAGGACGTTCCATACTATATAGAAAGGATCGAGCATAGGTCGAAAAAGTATCTATATATCTTCGTTGTCCCTCTGCAAAAAGAGTGTCAAAAGCTAGTGAAGACTTACCGCTTCCACTTAAGCCAGTAATTACAGTAAAACAATCAAGAGGAATAGTTACATTTATGTTTTTTAGATTATGTACACGAGCACCTTGTATATCAAGGTATTTAGCATTCGCACTATTTATCATGAATAAATAACTTTCTTTCTAGCAAGAAGTGTATTTCGTATCAAAGAAATAATGGTCATTGGACCTACTCCTCCAGGTACAGGAGAAATGTACGAACATTTTGGAGCAACTTCTTTAAAAAGTACATCACCTTTTAGTTGAAATCCGGAATTAGTTTGTGTAGAAAGGATACGGGTTATACCTACATCTATTACTATAACACCATTTTTAACCATATTCCCCTTTAAAAATTCTGGTACACCCATTGCGGCAATAATAATATCAGCTTCTAAACAGTGTTTCTGAACATCATTCGTTCGGCTATGACAAACTGTTATAGTACAATCACCTGGATAAGCTTTTTTTATGAGTAAATTGGCGATTGGTTTTCCTACAATATTACTTCTCCCTAATATTACACAACGCTTACCTGATGTTTCTATTTTGTATCGTTTTAATAATTCTAAAATACCTGCTGGGGTAGCAGGTACAAAACAAGAAAGTCCAATAGCCAGTCTTCCTACATTAACAGGATGAAATCCATCTATATCTTTTCTATAATCTATGGTTTCTATTATTTTTTGCTCAGATATATGTTTAGGTAAAGGCAATTGAACAATAAAACCGTCTATATTAGTATCTTGATTTAGTTTTTTAACTGTTTCTAACAACTCAGCCTCTGCCACATTAGTTTCGTAACGAATAAGTGTAGATTGAAACCCCACTTCTCTACAGGTTCTAACTTTGTTGGCAATATAAGCTTCGCTACTACTATTATTCCCAACTAATATTGCTGCTAAATGAGGCCTTTTCTCTCCATTTCTAATAATTTGTTGTACTTCTTCATCGATTTCTAATTTAATTTGTGATGCAATGGCACGTCCATCTATTATTATCATAATTAAAATTTATGCTTTTTATATTGTAATATTTTTTGAGTTTTAAGAATGCTCATTTAAATACAAAAGAAAAGAATTTTCAAATATACTCTTTTTTATAAAAATATTGGTGATTAATAATTTGAAAATATAAAATTGAAACAGTGATAAGGTTTAGAAATTGCTTCAAGATTTTATAATTAGAATATGTATTTAGTGAGGTGTTCAAATATTTTAAGTAATATTCTATTTAAAATTATAGTAATTCGCTTGATTTATAAATATGAAAATTTCTTGGAACTTCTAAATAATGTAGATTGTAAGTCAATTTAGCAAGAGTGATGTTCGTAAGAATTTAAAAAATCATAAAAAGATGTTTTAATGAATTAATTAGAGATGTTGAAAAAAGTTGTTTAAACTTAAGTACTGCTATATCTGAATTTCAGAGTGTAATTTTAATTAAAAAAAATTACTGATTAATATAAAAACCCGTTAAATGTTGAAATCTAAAATAGATAATTTCATTCTTGATGAAGAGTATGCAATTCATCAAATAATTGTAGATATGATAGGAAGGAAGTTTTATTTAGAATAATAACAGTTCTTTTACAATGATAAAAAGATATCCTTTTGTAAAAATATTCAATTGGCACTGAATATTCTATGATATTACTTTAGTATAAAATATATAAAAAGTATATTTTTGCTCATAGATTTCATTGAAGTTTCTGGAGATACTAGGTTGAACTTTAATTGGTAATATAGTCAGAGGTCGGAAAGAAGTATACAAGATTTTGATATGGAAATATATTATACTCTGTTGCATTACAATAAACGACTAGAATATTGAATTCAATGAGCTAGCTAATAATGTTATATTACGAAATATCTGGATAAAAATTCTAAAATTTATTGCTCATATTGGTTAGGTTATTCATGTAATAAGAGAAAATCTTTTCAAGGGAAAAAGTACGTTCTCTGATGTAGTTATGGTGTAGCTTTAAAAAATGTATAGAAATGCAGTCAATAATATTACCAGCGGAATGGGTTCCCCAAGATGGAATTATACTTACTTTTCCTCATGTAAATACTGATTGGAATCCTATTTTAAGTGAAGTTGTATTTTGTTTTGTGTCTATTGTCAATGAAATTATCCAAAAAGAGAGATTAGTTATTATTTGTATTTCAATAGATGAGACAAGAGGTATATTAGGAAATAATATAGATTCTTCCAAAATTATTTTTCGTGAATTTCTTTCCAACGATAGTTGGACTCGTGATCATGGGCCTTTGTCAGTTTTTATTGGGAATAAACCATACATTTTAGATTTTGATTTTAACGGTTGGGGCTTGAAATTTCCTGCAAACTATGATAATCAGATAACTCGTCGTTTATATGAGAGTAAAGTTTTTGTTCCAACAGTAAATTACAAGAAAATAAATATGGTTTTGGAAGGTGGAAGTATTGAAAGTGATGGACACGGAACTCTCTTAACTACTACTCGCTGTCTTTTGTCTCTAAATAGAAACGGATTTATGACTCAATTTGAGTTGGAAAATACTTTCAAAGATTTTTTGGGAATTAAAAGAGTATTGTGGTTAAATAATGGGTATCTTTCTGGGGATGATACTGACACCCATATAGATACTTTGGCAAGATTTTGTAATAGAGAAACTATTGCTTACGTAAAATGTACGAATAAAAATGATGAACATTTTGAAGAACTTTCTTTAATGGAAAAAGAATTAGCTACGTTTCGAACGTTGGAAGGTTTTCCATATCGATTGGTTCCATTGCCGATGGCAGAAGCTGTTTACTATCAGGGGAAACGCTTACCTGCTACTTATGCTAATTTTTTAATAATTAATAACGCGGTCTTAATGCCTATTTATAATTCTTATTTGGATAAAGTAGCTCGAATATCCTTACAAGAAGTTTTTTTTGACAGAGAGATTATTGAAGTAAATTGTTTAGCATTGATTAAACAGTATGGAAGTTTGCACTGTATGACGATGCAGGTACCCAAAGGATTCCTTTCATGCAATTAAAATTGTCTTATAATTATTGTAAATGAAGTTTACGACACTAAAATTAGGACTAATACAACAGTCAAATACTTCTGATATTCAGGAAAATATGTATAAGTTGATTACTAATATTCGATGGTGTACTGCTAGAAGAGCTCAGTTGGTTGTACTACCTGAGTTACATAATAGTTTGTATTTTTGTCAAACAGAAAATATAAAGGCTTTTGATATAAGTGAAACCATCCCTGGGTATTCTACAAGATTGTTTGGTAAATTAGCACAAGAGCTTGGAATTGTTTTGATTTTATCTTTGTTTGAAAAAAGAGCATTGGGTTTGTATCATAATACGGCTGTTATTATAGAAAAGGATGGAAGTATTGCTGGAAAATATCGTAAAATGCATATTCCTGATGAGCCTGCTTATTATGAGAAATTTTATTTCTCCCCAGGTGATCTGGGGTTTCAACCTATACAAACATCTCTTGGGAAGCTTGGTGTACTAATATGTTGGGATCAGTGGTATCCTGAAGCTGCCCGTTTAATGACATTAAACGGAGCAGATATTTTAATTTATCCTACAGCTATTGGGTATGAAAGTTTTGATGTAGATGAGGAAAAAAGAAAACAAAAAAATGCATGGGTAATTTCACAGCAGGCACATGCTATTCATAATGGATTACCTGTTGTAGCTGTCAATCGTGTTGGACATGAAAATGACCCTTCTGGGAGAACAGATGGAATTTTATTCTGGGGAAATAGTTTTGCTTGTGGAGCTCAAGGTGAAATAATTGTTCAGGCTTCTGATATACACGAATCAAATTTAATCGTTGATATAAATTTTAACAAACAAGAAGAAATTCGTCGTATATGGCCTTTTTTAAGAGATCGTCGTATAGATGCTTATGAAAATATAACTCGGCGATTTATAGATTAGTATAGCGATTATTTCTTAAAAATAAGTTTATATTGTGTTATGGAGTTGGATTTAAGCTCACAGATTGTATTAGAACATATTCCAGATAGATATTATTGGCCACAAAGTGAATTTGAACATTCGGTAATTACTTGTTTAGAAAAATTACCTGTTAGAATTTATAAATCTAAAAAAGAACTTTCTTTGTATATATGTACAGAGATTGCTGCTGCAATACGGGAAAGACGAATAACAAACAAACTAATAGTAATAGCTGTACAAAGTGAATTGTCCTTACAGACAATCTATCAAGAATTGGTTCGTATGTACCGGGAGGAAGGATTGAGTTTTCAGAATGTTATCCTTTTTAATCTTTATGAATATTATCCTTTGCATACATATTTTAATAGCAGTTTTGATTTTTTGAAAAAAACTTTAATTGATCACATCAATATTCCTGTGCAGCAAATTTATACTCCTAATGGACGAATAGGGAAAGAAAGTATTTTAAATCATTGCCGCCAATACGAAGAAGTTATTGAAAAAGTTGGAGGTATAGATTTTATGTTATTAAGTCTTGGGAAAAGTGGCAATATTGGTATTAATATGTTGGGTTCGAGTGCTAATTCTTCTACTCGTTTAGTTGTACTTGATACATTGTCAAAAAAAGAAGCTGCTGAAGGTATTTTTGGTACTGTCAATAATGTACCAATAGGTGCTATTACTATGGGGTTAGCAACTATTTTGAGAGCAAAACGAATAGTAATGGTTGCTTCTGGAGAAGAAAAAGCTAATAGTGTCTATAATTTTGTTGAAGGGAATGAATCTGATACTATTGCTTCTTATCTTTGCAATCATTTGAATATTTGTCTTCATATAGATAAAAATGCTGCAAATCGATTGACTCGAATTCGTCGGCCATGGTTGGTTACTAATTGTGAATGGAGTAATAAATTAATTCGGCGTGCTATTGTACATTTGTGTAGAAAAATAGAAAAACCTATTTTAAAGCTTACCAATAAAGATTATCAAAACAATCATTTAGAAGGATTACTTTCGATTTATAATTCAGCTTATAATGTCAATATCCGTGTTTTTAATGATTTGCAACACACAATCACTGGATGGCCTGGTGGAAAGCCATGTACTAATGATACTAACCGTCCTGAAAAGGTACTCCCCTACCCCAAGAAAGTGGTAATATTCAGTCCTCACCCTGATGATGACATTATTTCTATGGGTGGAACTTTTCGTCGATTACTTGAACAAAATCATGATGTATATGTAGTTTATGAAACATCAGGCAATATTGCCGTGAATGATGAGGATGTAATACAATGCATTTCTTTATTCGAAGATACACGGAAGCAATATGATCCTAATAACATAGTTTTGAGAGAAAAGTATAACAGTATTATTCGTTTTCTTTTATATAACAAAAAAGTAGGTGAGTTAGATATTCCAGATGTCCTTTTTGTAAAAGGACATATACGTCGTCAAGAAGCTATTACAGCTTGTCGATATATAGGATTAAATGCCGATAAAATCTGTTTTTTAGATTTACCATTTTATGAAACAGGTCAAATGAGAAAGAATCCTTTTTCGGAAAAAGATAGGAACTTAGTTATAGATTACTTATGTGAATTGCAACCTGACCGAATATTTGTTGCTGGCGATCTCGCCGACCCTCATGGAACACATAAAATTTGTTTAGACATAATATTATCGGCTATTAATGAATTAAAGGGTGAAAAATGGTTAAATAATTGCAGGATTTGGATGTATCGTGGAGCTTGGCAAGAATGGGAAATAGAAGACATAGAAATGGCTGTTCCTATTTCTCCTGAAGAGTTGAGATTCAAGCGAAATGCTATTCTTTGGCATCGGTCTCAAATGGAACATTCTCCGTTTCTTGGTAATGACGAGAGGCTATTTTGGCAACGTAGTGAAGATCGTAATCGTGCTACTGCTGAGTTGTATAAACAATTAGGATTGGCAAATTACGAAGCAATAGAAGCTTTCGTGGAATATAGATTAATACAATAATCATTCGACTACTTTCATAGTTGATAGTTCACTTCATAAATAGTCCAACTATTGAGAAAAGGTTTTTTTTACAATTTGTTTTATGTAAAAAACTATATCATAGCAGATTTCCTAATCTCTCTTTTTTGATACGATAAATAATGATTGTTCTCTAACAAAAAACACAAATTTATAATTATACAAATAGCTAAAAAGAACGAAAAAGGTAAATAAAATACATACTTTCATTTACCTTTGTTGTTTCAAAATATAATTCTTAATTATTTATGTCAGAACATAAAAGACCTCTTATATTTATTACTAATGATGATGGTATCTATGCAAAAGGATTGAATGAACTGATAAAAGGGTTCTGTGATATGGGAGAAATTGTGGTTATTGCACCTGAGGGGGCTCGGTCTGGGATGTCAGGAGCTATTACTTCTTTAAATCCAATTCGTGTAGATTTATTACAAAAAGAGAAAAATTTAACGATATATAGTTGTTCTGGGACACCTGTAGATTGTGTCAAATTAGGACTTAACGCTATTGTAGATAGAAAACCAAATTTATTAGTTGCAGGTATTAATCATGGTTCTAATGCTGCTGTTTGTGTCATTTATTCCGGTACTATTGGTGCTACATTGGAGGGATGTATTACAGGTATTCCTTCTTTTGGAGTGTCACTAACAGATCATTCTCCTAATGCAGATTTTACACAAGCAGTAAAATACGGAAAATTGATAGCTAAGAAGGTATTATTAGAAGGATTACCTAAGGGTGTTTGCTTAAATTTGAATGTTCCTAGTACTTCTGATGTGAAAGGGTTAAAAATTTGTACGCAAACAAAAGGAAATTGGGAACAAGAGATTGAAAAATTAAGAGATCCTTACGATAGAGTTATTTATTGGTTAGGTGGTAAATTTTCTAATGAAGAACCTGATAATATTTGTTGCGATGAATGGGCATTGTCAATGGGGTATGCTGCTTTAGTCCCCATACAAGTAGATATGACTGCATATTATTTCTATGAATTATGGAAAGAGAAGTGGGGTTTTGAACTGAGTTAAACATTTAAATGTTGCTCTAGCTTTTTTTATTTTCTTTTGTTTAATTGGACATAATGATTTATTTTAATAAAAAAATAAGCGTAATAGTAGTTTTTTTATTGAAAAATTGATGTTTGTATATATACTGATAGAAACTATTTTTATTTATATAGATTAATTAATTTAAAAAATTAAGATTATGAAGAAGATTGAGGCAATCATTCGTAAGACAAGATTTGATGAAGTAAAAGAAGCTTTGTTAGAGGCGGATATTGAATGGTTTTCTTATTTGGATGTAAGAGGTGTTGGAAAGGCTCGTCAAGAGAGAATTTATCGGGGAGTTGTTTATGATACAAGTTCTATTGAACGAATTCAAATTGATCTCGTTGTTCGAGACATAAATGTAGAAAAAGCCATTAAAGCAATTGAAAAGTCTGCCTATACGGGAGAGGTAGGTGATGGACGTATTTTTGTTTCGACTATGGATGATGCGTATAGTATACGTACTGGTGAACATGGGGATGAAACCTTATATACTAATAAATAAATTAAAATTGATTGTATTATGGAAGTATCACAATTGAACACTGGAAATACTGCTTGGATGATAGTAGCAACTCTTTTAGTTATGCTAATGACAGTTCCTGGATTGGCTCTATTTTATGGAGGGCTAGTTCGTCAGAAAAATGTACTGAGTGTTATTATGCAGTGTCTTATTTTAACAGCAACAGTTAGTATTCTTTGGTTTGCATTTGGATATAGTTGGGTATTTGGGACTTCGTTTGCCAAGCAAGGTAGCCCTTTTTGCTTCATTATGGGAGGATTTGATAAAGTCTTTTTAAAAGGTATTGGATTAGATACTTTGATAGATACAAATGTTCCTGAAATTATTTTTGCATTGTTTCAATGTATGTTTGCTGTTATTACACCAGCTTTAATTATTGGTGCTTTTGCGGAACGTGTAAAATTTTCTGGTTTTTTAGTCTTCGCAATTGTTTGGTCGATTTTTGTTTATAATCCTATGGCTCATTGGGTATGGGGTGGTGGGTGGATAGGTGAAAAAGGTATTGGAGCTATTGACTTTGCTGGAGGTACAGTTGTACATATCAATGCAGGAATTACAGCTTTGATTATGGCAATTATGGTAGGTAAAAGAAAAAATCATAAACATGGAATAACACCACCACCACATAACATTCCATTTGTATTTTTAGGTACTGCTCTTTTATGGTTAGGTTGGTTTGGTTTCAATGCAGGAAGTGGGTTAGCAGCTAATGGACTTGCAGCAAACGCTTTTCTTGTAACTCATTTCGCTACAGCTGTAGCTGTAGTAGTTTGGATGGCTATAGATTGGATACGAGAAAAGAAGCCAACTGTTGTTGGAGTATGTACAGGGGCAGTTGCTGGTTTGGTAGCTATTACACCTGCTGCTGGAACAGTAGATTTATTGGGAGCTTTTTTTATTGGAGCAATTTCTTCTCTTGTTTGTTTTTTTATGGTTGCTTTAGTTAAATCCAAGTTAAA
The DNA here is from genome assembly GCF_055395615.1 of Azobacteroides sp. (SeqCode). Classification (NCBI taxonomy): domain Bacteria; kingdom Pseudomonadati; phylum Bacteroidota; class Bacteroidia; order Bacteroidales; genus Azobacteroides (SeqCode); species Azobacteroides sp. (SeqCode). The sequence goes on from NZ_AP014701.1 coordinate 778,717, forward strand.
ATATGATGATGCTTTAGATGCTTTTGGTGTACATGGGATAGGAGGTATAGTTGGTTCTATCCTTACTGGCGTGTTTGCAACGAAGATGATTAGCGGTTCCAATGGTGTAGAGGGAGCTTTGTATGGGGATTGGCACCAATTAGGGGTACAAATTGTAGCAACTATAGTTTCAATTGTGTATAGTGCAATAATGACAACTATAATATTTTGTATTGTAGATAAAATTGTAGGTATAAGAGTGTCTTTGCGAATAGAAGAAGAAGGGCTTGACATTTATGAACACGGAGAAACAGCGTATAATTAGTACGAAAAACTTGTGTAAAATTAAAAGAGGAGCAGTTTCAATAATTACTCCTCTTTTAATTTTCAATCATCAATAACGTCAATTTGTGCAAATTTTAAGAGCAATTGTTTGATTCCAGCTTGTTCAAACTTTACAGTTACTTTGGTATTATCATCCTCTCCTGTTAAAGCAATAACTTTTCCTTTACCAAAACGTTTGTGCTTAATTTTATTTCCAACTCTTAAATTTTCAGTAATCTGATGGTGATAAGTATTTGAGAAAATTTCACCTTTTGAAGGTGGAAATTCTCTAGAATTGATATAAAAATGAGACTTTAAAGGTGATGATAAATATTGTTCATCTATGTCTTTGAGAAATCGACTGGGTAGTCTGTTATGAAATTGTCCATTTTGAAAACGACTTTTAGCATAGGTTAAAATAATATTTTCTTTTGCACGAGTAATTGCTACATAGAATAAACGACGTTCTTCTTCTATTTCTTGTTCTTGCGAATTTTGCTTATTTCTTTCAGATGGGAATAACCCTTCTTCTAGTCCTACAACAAAAACATTTTTAAATTCCAAGCCTTTTGATGCATGAATAGTCATCATTGTTACAGAATTAGCATTTTCGTATTTATCTGTATCTTGGTCTGTAAGCAAAGATATTTCTGCAAGAAAATCATTTATTTTAATATTTGTATTTCCTTCTTCTGTACGAGAAAAAACAAATGTGGATAAACTATTTATTAATTCTTCTATGTTTTGAATACGACTTATGTTTTCTAGAGTTTTATCTTCATGAAGTTCCCCAAGTAACCCAGTTTCTTTAACAATTATTTGACCCATATCATAAGCATTTTGAGTAGAAGATTTTTTTACAAAAAAATCTATAAGTAGTCGAAATTTTATTAATTTTTTGACAGTTGCAGTATTAATTTTTAGATTGAAATCTAATAAATTAGAAAGTATTTCCCACAAATTTTTTTTGTTAAAATTGGCTGCTTCAATAATTTTATTTATTGTAGTATTACCAATACCTCGAACTGGATAATTGATAATTCTTTTAATAGCCTCCTCATCTGCTGGATTAGAAACTAATCTCATATATGCAATTATGTTCTTGATTTCTTTACGTTGATAAAAAGATAAACCTCCATATATTTTGTAAGGTATATTTATTTTACGCAAAGCTTCTTCAAAGATTCGGCTTTGTGCATTAGTTCGGTATAAAATAACAAAGTCTTTATATTCATACTTGTTTAACATACGCATTTCTGCAATGCGGGTTGCCACCGTATATCCTTCTTCATAGTCGGAATAAATACCAAATAATTTAATTTTTTCACCTACTGTTTTTCTGGAATAAATGTTTTTTGGTATTTGTTCTTTATTTTTATAAATAAGCGAATTAGCTGCACTGACAATAGTTTGTGTAGAACGATAATTTTGCTCCAGTTTAAATAGTTTACTTTCTGGATATATTTTTTTAAAATTTAATATGTTACTAATATTTGCTCCACGAAAAGAATAAATGCTTTGAGCATCGTCTCCTACTACACATATTGGACGGTTTTTTGTAGCTAATTGCCGAATGATTTCATGTTGAGCAAAGTTTGTATCTTGGTATTCGTCTACTAAAATAAATTTAAACTGATTTCGATACTTTTGGACAATTTCCTTGCATTTATTGAAAAGCAAATAAGTATAAAGCAGTAGATCTTCAAAATCCATAGCATTTGCTGTTTTGCAACGATTACTGTAAGTTAGATAAATATTACGGATGTCTATCGAAGTATAATTATTTGTATACTGTTTAGAGGTAATTAAAGCATTTTTTGCTTTTGAAATAACATTTTGAATAAAAACAGGTTTATATATTTTATCGTCTAGTGTTTTTTCTTTAATAATAGCTTTGATGATGTTTTTAGAATCTTGTTTGTCGTAAACTGTAAAATCAGAATGAAATCCTATTTGTTTTGCTTCTATCCTAAGTATTCTGGAAAAAATAGAATGAAAAGTCCCCATCCATAATAAATTAGTAATATTCTCTCCTATAATACCAGCAACACGAGTTTTCATTTCTCTTGCAGCTTTATTAGTGAATGTCAGAGCTAGTATATTATAAGGAGGGACACCGTTTTTTAATAAATGGGCAATTTTGTAAGTAAGTACTCGCGTTTTTCCCGATCCAGCTCCAGCAATAATTAGGCTTGGTCCATCATTGTAAAGAACTGCTTCAAGTTGACTTTCACTGAGTTGTTGAAGAAAATCTGATGTTTGTAACACTTCTCTCCTACTCTATTTTAATTCTACGATAGAACGCACATGTGCAACTACTTCTATCTCTACTAAAGCATTTTTTGGTAAAGTTTTTACTGCAATAGTCGAACGTGCTGGATAAGGGGGTGTAAAATATTTAGCATATATTTCATTCATTGTTGCAAAATCCGATATATCAGATAAAAAAACGGTTGTTTTGATAATATCACTTAATACCAAATTTACCTCATTCAATACTGCTTCTATGTTTTTAAAAATTTGCTCAATTTGTTCAGCTATAGAATCTGAGATAAATTCTCCTGTTTCTGGATTAATTCCTAATTGTCCAGAGAGGAAAACAAAATCTCCACTTTTTATTGCTTGTGAATAAGAACCAATAGATACTGGAGCTTTTTTAGTAGAGATAGATTGTTTCATAAACTTCTACTTTAGAAATGTTTTTTTTACAAAAATAATAAAAAATATTAACTTGTGTCATTTTTAATATCTGTATTTGTATGTTGAATGGAAAAAAGATTGTATTAGGAATTACTGGAAGTATAGCAGCCTATAAAGCCGCCTATCTTGTTCGTATATTGATAAAGAAAGGAGCGGAGGTTCAGATTATAATGACTCCTGCAGGAAAAGAATTTATTACTCCAGTTACTTTGTCAGCTTTAACACAAAAGCCTGTAGTAAGTGATTTTTTTACTGCGAATGAAGGAACATGGAGTAATCATGTTGTTTTAGGATTATGGGCTGATGTTATGTTAATAGCACCAGCTACAGCTTCTACTATTGGAAAAATGGTAAATGGAATAGCTGATAATATGCTTATAACTACCTATTTATCCATGAGGGCTCCTGTATTTGTAGCACCGGCTATGGATTTAAATATGTTTGCTCACCCATCAACACAATCCAATCTTGATAAGTTACAATCGTACGGAAATTATATTATTTCTCCTACGGTTGGTTATTTGGCAAGTTCTTTAAAAGGTAAAGGAAGAATGGAAGAGCCAGATTTAATTGTGAAAATTGTTGAGCATTTTTTTGAGAAAAAAAGACAATTAATAGGAAAAAAAATATTAATAACTGCTGGTCCTACTTATGAAAAAATAGATCCAGTACGTTATATAAGTAATTATTCTTCTGGGAAAATGGGGTTTGCTTTAGCAGAGGAGTGTGCTGCTAGAGAAGCAGAGGTGATTTTGATAAGTGGTCCTGTACAATTGAAGCCTATTCATCCAAATATATTTAAAATTAATGTTGAATCGGCGGAAGAGATGTATAATATTACGTTAAACAGATTTTTGGAGATAGACATAGGAATACTTTGTGCTTCGGTTGCAGATTATAAACCTTTACACTATTCAAAAAACAAAATTAAACGTAAAACAGAGAAATTGTTTTCATTGGAATTAATATCCAATCCAGATATTGCTTTTGCTTTAGGAAAAATAAAAAAGCCAGAGCAAGTATTAGTTGGTTTTGCTTTGGAAACAGACAATGAATTATCTAATGCAACAGAAAAGTTACAACAAAAAAAAATGGATTTTATCATTTTAAATTCTCTAAGAGAAAAAGGTGCTGGGTTTCAAACAGATACTAATAAAATAACAATTATTGATATTCAGGGAAAACAGGAAGAGTTTTCCTTGAAATCAAAAACAGAGGTAGCGGTAGATATAGTTAACTATATCTACCGCTACCTCTGTAGGAAAAGACTTAGTAATATGAAAAATTGCTAATGGTGTTATGGGAATAATGAACTATTACTTCGATTAGATTCTATAAAAATATCTTGGATATAGAGAGCTGATAAATTTACTGGTGTGGTGTATTAAATATGTAATTAAGAAAGAAAACTTTCATGGATTCAGGATTAGTTTTTCAATTTTTAATTTTGATAATTATGATTGTTAATACAGCTCTATTAATAAAACATAATTTCGGTTCTCAAGATTATGTTTTACAAAAATTTATTGAATATGAGAAAAAATTTGATAAAAATGATGGAACACTTCGTGATGAATTTAGCAGAAATAGGGATGAAAATAACAAATCAGCTAAAGATACTAGAGAAGAATTGTCTTTGTCATTAAAATCATTTGAAGAGAAATTTTGTGCAAAAATTGATTCTTTGACGAAAGAGACAAATATTATTTTTGAAAAAAACAGGGAAACGATGGAGAATAAATTGACAGAAATACAAGAAAATAATAGTATAAAGCTCCGAGAAATACGGGAAACTGTTGATGAAAAACTGCATAATACATTAGAAAAGAGACTGTCGGAATCATCTAAAATATTGAGTGATAATTTTGGTAAAATACAAAGGAAATTAGGAGAAATGCAAAATTTGGCTAGTGGTGTTGATTATTTAAAAAAAGTATTACTAAATGTTAAAACAAAAGGTGTACTTGGAGAATATCAACTTGCTGCAATACTTGATCAACTTTTTGACTCTAGTCAGTACGCAAAAAATGTAAGAACAAAAATTGGGAGTAAAGAAAATGTCGAGTTTGCAATAAAAATACCTAGTAAAGAGGATAATAACAAATTTATTTTGTTACCTATTGATTCAAAATTTCCAACTGTAGATTATGAAAATCTTATATCTGCATATGAATCCAATGATTTACAAGGAATTGAACGTTTTAAAAAAGATTTAGAAACTAAAATAAAAAAATTTGCGAAAAATATTCACGAAAGATACATAGATCCTCCAAATACAACTGATTTTGCAATAATGTTTTTACCTTTTGAGGGGTTATATGCGGAAGTATTACGTATACCTAATCTTTTTCAAAGTATACATACAAACTTTAAAATTACGATTACTGGTCCTACTACTATATCAGCTTTTCTTAATAGTCTTCAAATGGGATTCAAAAGTTTAGCTGTTGAAAAAAGAACAAGTGAGATATGGGATTTATTGGGATTTGTAAAGGCTCAGTTTGGGAAATTTGTCGAAGGGATAGAAGCTACTAGAAAGAAACTTGATAGTGCGAGTAAAGAATTGGAGGAAACAGGGAATAAGTCGCGTAAAATTGAAAAAAAATTAAAAGATGTACAATTGTTTCCTGGATCTGACTCACAAAAATTATCAAAAAATTTGAACATTGAATATGAGGAGGTATAAAAATATAAAAATATAAAAATATAAAAAACGCTAGAGAATAGATTTGTTTTAATTCCAAATTGGAATCGAAACATTATACAAAAATTTCAATAACCTTTATATGATTTATTCTAATGTTATTGAACGAGAATTTAATTTTTTTAAAAAAAAAAGCATAAGTTTTTCATTTACGAAGATCGATATTAAATTATTGTATGGGTTATCAAGTAAAAACGAGTAAGAATATTTAACTTAGAACAAACTGACTTATCGATTGTTTAAACAATTTGAGTACGAAAATGCTATTTTCATTACTGATATTTAGGGAGATATTAGGGAATTAATTTCCGGTTGTTTTTTAGAAATGGATTAATTAGAAATTGAAACATAAAAGAAGATTTTCTAAAAATATATTTGAAAGCTCATCTATAACAAGAGTATACTTTAATATTTAGTTTTTTTTCTAAAAATCCATGCCATTACAGGTAAAACTGATTCTGAGAAATTTTCTAAGTATTTATTTATCAGTCATCTAAATAAAAAAATAAAAGAAATAACTCAATTATTCAGTAGTTTTGAAATTAACATATATCTAATAAAAGATGCTAAATATTTTTTAAGATGAAAGAATGTGAAATGATATTTGGTATACATGCCGTCATAGAAGCTATACAAGCTGGTAAAAAAATAGATAAAATTTTGATACGTCGGAATTTACAAAGTAAATTATCCCATAAACTATTTAATATTTTAAAAATAAAAAAAATAAATATTCCTATTTGTAAAGTTCCTCGTGAAAAATTAGACCGATTAACTAGTAAAAATCATCAAGGATTGATTGCTTTTGTTTCAACTATTACTTACCAAAAGTTATGGGATATTGCTCCGTTTTTATATAAAGGAGAAAAAAAACCGCTTTTATTATTATTAGATAGAATAACTGATGTACGTAATTTTGGAGCTATTGCTCGTAGTTGTGAATGTGCAGGAGTAAATGCAATTGTTATCCCATTTGCTAATAGTGTTTCAGTTAATGCTGATTCTATAAAAACTTCTTCTGGAGCATTAATGTCGCTACATGTTTGTCGTGAGAAAAATATTTTGGATGCTGTTAAATTTTTAAAACTATGTGGCTATAAAGTTTATGCATCTACTGAGAAAGCCATAACTCCGTATACAGAAGTTAATTATACTCATTCGACAGCTATTGTGGTAGGAAATGAAAATAAAGGAATTTCATTAGATGTTTTATCTATTTGTGATCAATTAATAAAAATTCCTGTTTTTGGAAGTATTACATCATTAAATGTGTCGGCTGCTACAGCAGTAATTCTATATGAAATAGTTAGACAAAGGATTAAAAGCTCAATTACTTAAGTATAATGAAACCGGAAAATTGTATCAATACTGTTTTAACTATTTAGAATTAATTGGAAGTATTTAGTTATACACTTAGGTAGATTAAACAGGACTTACAGTTTTATTGAATTTGGGAAATGCAATTATTGTAGTTTAGTAAAGCAAGGAGTTTATAATTTTCCTATACGTTTGTCTTCTTTATTGAAGCTAACATATCAGTTAGTCGTTCTATATTAGATTTTGTAATGGCGATTCTTCCAGAACGAATAAATTGCAAAACTCCTATTTTTTTGCTTAATTCTGTAAATAGAATTTGTGTTTCTTCGTAGTGCCCCGTCTTTTCTAAAACAGTCCAAACTTCATTCATATCTAATATTCGGATATTATATCGACGAATAACATCTTCTACGGATTTTAAAGCTAGTAAACGAGGTGTAGAAATTTTGTATAAAGCTATTTCTTGAAAAAGAAGTTCTTCGTTTGTATTATAATAGGTTTTTAATATATCAACTCGTTTATCAATCTGTTTTACAACTTTATTTATGATTTCCTTATCAGTGAATGTGGTAATTGTAAATTTATGAATACCTGCAAGTGCAGATGGGGAAACAGAAAGTGTCTCTATATTTAATCCTCTTCGTGTAAAAATAATAGCTACTTGATTTAATAAACCAACAGTATTTTCTGAGAAAATAGTTATTGTATAAAGTATTTTATTTTCCATCTCCTAATAATATATTCGTAATACAAGCTCCTGCCGGAACCATTGGATAAACCATACTGTTTGGTAACACATTGGCTTCTAATAAATAAGCATTTTTTGTTTCCAACATTTCACAGATAGCTTCGTCTAATTCTTCCCTTTTTGAAATACTTCTTCCGGGAATACGATAAGCAGCTGCTATTTGAATAAAGTTAGGGTTAGTCATAGTAGTTTCAGAATACCGTTCGGAAAAAAATAATTCTTGCCATTGGCGAACCATTCCTAAATAATTATTATTCAAGAGGATGATTTTAATATCAATATTTGATTGCATGATTGTTCCTAGTTCCTGAATAGTCATTTGGAATCCCCCATCACCAACAAAAAGACATACTATACGATTAGGAGCTCCAAATTTCGCTCCTATAGATGCTGGTAACCCAAATCCCATTGTTCCTAATCCACCTGAAGTTACTACACTACGTGTTTGTTTGTATTTGAAGTAACGAATTCCCATCATTTGATTTTGACCCACATCTGTCACCAGAATTGCATTACCTTTAGTAGCTTCTGATACTTTATTTACTATTTCCCCCATTTTTAATGGGCCTGTCTTTGGATAGAGTTCTTTTTGGATAACTGTATTTATTTCCCATTTTAATGGAGATTTGAATGTTTTTCTCCAAGCTGTATGTTGTGTCTTTTTTAATAATTTGTTTACTGCTGGGAGGGTTTCTTTTACATTCCCTAAAACAGCAACATTAGCTTTAACATTTTTATTAATTTCTGAAAGGTCTATATCGAAATGTATAATTTTGGCTTGTTTAGCGTAAGTATTCAAATCTCCTGTAACACGGTCGTCAAAACGCATTCCAATAGCGATTAATACATCGCATTCATTAGTTTTTAGGTTAGCAGCAATATTACCATGCATCCCTAACATTCCTATATTCAGAGGTTCATCGCTTGGTAAAGCAGAAAGTCCTAGCATAGTAGAAGCAGCAGGAATATCTCCATATTGCAAAAAATTCAGTAGTTCTTTTTCAGCATTTCCTAAAATTACACCTTGTCCAACTAAAGCCAATGGTTTTTCAGAATAATTGATAAGATCTGCTGCAAATTGCAGATTTTCTTTGTTTGGTCTTGGTATTGGAATATATGAACGAATATGATTAATTTGAACTGGTTGATAAAAAAAATGTGATACTTGTGCATTTTTTGGAATATCCAATACAACCGGTCCTGGACGACCAGACGAAGCTATGTAAAAGGCACGAGCTATTGCCCAAGGTATTTCAGCAGCATTTTGTACTTGATATACCCATTTAGTAACGGGCTGAGTGATACCAATTACGTCTATTTCTTGAAATGCATCAGTGCCCAATAAAACAGAAGGTACTTGCCCAGCGATAACTACTATAGGTGTGGAATCTATCATTGCATCGGCAATTCCAGTAATGGTATTGGCAATCCCAGGACCTGAAGTAACTATCGTAACTCCCACTTTTCCAGAAACACGAGCATATCCTTGTGCTGCATGAATAGCTCCTTGTTCGTGACGGACAAGGATATGACGAAGTTTATCTTTATAGTCATATAAAGCATCGTAAATAGGTATAGCTTGACCACCTGGATAACCGAATATAATATTTACCTTTTCATATAAAAGAGATTCTATCAGAGCACAAGAGCCAGTTAGAAATTGAGTCGTTTTATGATCTGTTATCATTAATACTGTTTTTGATTCGAAGCTTCCAATCACAAAGATAAAATCATTTCTTTAAAATTTTAAAATTTTTACATTATCGTTTTGTGAATTTGGATAAATAAATAAAAAACAGTACTGAGGGTTTAGTATAGTTACAGGTACAGGGAAATGTGTATACTTTAACATTTTTTGATTTTTTAGTTAAGGTTAATTATTCTTAACTAGTTTTTTCCAACTACGTTATTAGGAAATAAATTGAAATTTCCTTAGTATTGCCCTTAAGTTTAAATTTTTTTATATAAAAATTGAGATATTTTCAATTATCGGTAAGAGCAAAAATATATTTGATATTTTTTATTTAGAATAGATCTATAAAATAAGTTGTTTAAAGTATATTCAATCGGTGGATTTTAAAAAAAAATCTTGTTATTTTTTTATTTTTGTATACCTTTAAAAATTTGTGAGGGAATTTGTATTGAGATAGAGAGATTATCCCATAAAAAATGGTAAAAAATTGTTCATATGAAATACTAGCTCCAGTAGGTTCATACGAATCCTTATCAGCAGCGATACAGGGTGGGGCTGACTCTGTGTATTTTGGGATTGAAAGATTGAATATGCGTTCAAATTCTGCTAGCAATTTTACAATAAAAGATATCTCAAAAATTGTCCAAATTTGTCAAAAATATCAAGTAAAAGCGTATCTTACTGTTAATACCATTCTTTATGATGGAGACCTTGCCTGCATGCGTTCGATAATTAATGCTGCTCGAGATGCAGAGATTTCGGCAGTTATTGTAACAGATGTAGCAGCAATGATTTATGCTCACAGTATTGGTATTCCGATACATCTTTCTACGCAATTGAATATTTCTAATATAGAAGCACTCCGTTTTTATGCGAAGTTTGCAGATGTGGTAATTTTAGCAAGAGAATTAACAATAGAGCAAATAAAAAAAATTTATGAACAAATTGTTACGCAAGGGATAAAAAGTTCTAAAAATGAATTGTTACGTATAGAAATGTTTGTACACGGAGCTCTTTGCATGGCAATATCTGGTAAATGTTATTTGAGTTTGCACGAAATGAATTTATCGGCTAATAGAGGAAAATGTAGTCAAATTTGCCGAAGAGGATATACTGTTAAAGATAAAGATTTGGGGATAGAGTTAGAGATAGATAATCAATACATCTTTTCAGCTAAAGATTTGAAAACTATACGTTTTATTGATAAAATGATAGATTCAGGTGTTGAAATTTTTAAAATAGAGGGGAGGGCAAGAGGTCCGGAATATGTACGAATAGTAACTGAATGTTACAAAAGGGCTATTAAGGCATACTGTGAAAATAATTTTACAGAGGAAATGAAAGATATTTTGGATGAACAGCTCAAACGTGTTTTTAATCGAGGCTTTTGGGATGGTTATTATTTAGGACAGAGACTGGGAGAATGGAGTAATTGCTATGGAAATGAAGCTTTAGAAAAAAAAATGTATGTTGGTAGAGTTCTTAATTATTTTTCAAAAATAGGAATTGGTGAATTTTTAATGGAAACACAAAAACTTTATAAAGGTGATAGGGTGTTGATTACTGGACCAACAACGGGAGCTTTATTTTTAATAGCTAAAGAAATTAGAGTGAATCTATTATCGGTAAAAACAACTGTACGAGGAGAACGGTTTTCCATGCCTGTATCTAAAAAGATACGTCCTTCAGATAAAATATTCAAAATAATAAATAGATAAATATTATATGGGGAAAATTTTTGAAATAGAAATGAAAGTGCGCGATTATGAATGCGATTCACAAGGAATTGTAAATAATGCTAATTATTTGCATTATTTTGAAAATACAAGACATGAATTTTTGCTCTATATAGGAGTTTCTTTTGCAGATGCCCATCAGAATGGGATAGATTCTGTTGTAACGCATGCTGAACTTGACTATAAATATTCGCTTCGTGGAGATGATATTTTCATTTCTTCTCTAATGATTGAGAGAAAAGGAGCAAAAGTTATTTTTCATCAAAATATCCGTCGAAAAATTGATAATAAGGTATGTTGTAATGGAAAAATAGAAGCTGTTATTTTAATTAACGGAAAACTCTCCAGAGGGAATTACTATGACAAGATAATGGAAAAATATTTTTTAATTGATAAAAAAGACATGTTTATTTATTAATATATCTATAGAATAATTTTGGAAAGCTAGCAATTTGCCACAAATTATAGGGAATAATTTTATTAAGTGTGCTTTTATAAAAAAAAATAAATCAAGTTATACCAATTACCTTATTATTGGTAATAGTGGTATGTTCTGTTTTTGTATGAGTATGTATCGTTTGTAGATTTAATAAAAAACAATTATCAGTATTAACTGACTAACCTATGTATCATAGAATTGGTTTGTAATTTTCTATAAAAAAAACTGTGAATATATCAAGGGTATAATGATATTTTCGTAAATCAGAAAATCAATTAGCTGTTTTATAACGGCTAATATTAGTATTATGAGAAAAATCAAAAATCTGATATAAAGTTAGTATTGCTTGCGAAACAGATTAAATAAAATTAACTTTCATATTAATTCATGAAGTAGATAGGGGTTTTATGAATTTGGAATTCCAAAAAATATAAAAGAAAAAAATGTTTTTACATATTGAGAAAGTTAATATGTATAGAAAATAATTCTTTTAGAAGATTTTTATTTCATCACTTATCAAATTGGTTTTCTAGCTTTTTTACAATTAAATATGTTGAATAAAAAGTGTGGGAATTTCAATGTGTGAAACTTGATTATTTTCTTATAGAAAGTGTTTATGAGATTGTAAATAACTGTAGTCAAATAACGATAAAAATTAGGGAATGGCATTTTTGAAATACTTATTACTATTGTACTTTATGGGTTTGTTAGTCGCGCTTTCATCTGATTTCATTTGTATGAAGAGATATCGTTTTCTTAAGAGATGACTTGGCAGCAGTTTTCATTTATCGATTTTATATACAATTAGTAGATATTTAAAAAACGATATATAAATGGATAAATAAAGCTAAAGATGTTTATGATTTTTTTTAAAAAAAATACTAGACGAAATAATAAATAATTAAACTCAATAAATAGATAATGAGCTTTCTTTTTTTAGAAAGTTGTCTTTTGGTAGAGTTATTTCTGATGAAGCTAGTATTCTGTTTATTTCAAACAATTATTAGTAAGTAGAAGAAGATTTTGCTGGTCGTATGTTAGCTTTTAGCAATGATGAGGAAGTAGATACAAAATTTTGTTCAAAAGTCCAAATTTATAGATAGGGAGTCCTCAAATTGAGGAGTAGATTGTTAAAATTAGAGAACAAAAGTAAGATTAATAATCTTAAAAAGGTTTTGGAAAAATAGGTTCATTGGATGAGTTAACTTTTTGATATTTATTTTTGTTTTTGTCATGAATTGCAGAGTTGATTTGAATTCTATTAAAAGAGTCACCTGCTTAATTAACCAAGTTTACTAAAAATAATAAGGAAGATTTAGGAATCTAAATGATTGGTAACTGATTTTCGTAAGTTCAGTTTGTTTCTTTTGTTACTTTCACATTTTGTTTGTAATAATGAGGAGCAACCATACTAAGACAAGCTTCGTTAAATTTGTCTTGAATGTTTTGTCTTAATTCAGAGAAAATTTGTACTAGTTTGTCAGCATCATTTATATATACATTTATCTGGTAGGTAGTATAAAAATCGTCAAAGTTTGTTTCAAGGACAAAAGGATGAGGTTCTTTTAATATGTTAGGTGTAGCTTCTGCACCGTCAAGAAGAATTTTATGTATAGTTCTCCATGGAGTATCGTACCCAAAAGTTACATCAAAATGTAAAATTAATCCATTTGTTTTTGCTGATTCACTTAGGTTGGTGGTTTGTGCATTCATCATTGTCGCATTAGGAATAGTTACTATTTCATTCTTTATAGTTGAAATGCGAGTTACAATGGGTGTTTTTTCAATGACATTACCAACAATGTCGTTTATTTTTATCATATCTCCTGTTTTGAATGAACGCATATAGGTAATAATTATTCCAGCAACCAAATTACCAATTGCAGAACTAGATCCAAGAGAAAAAAGCAAACCTACCAAAACTGAAATACCTTTAAATGCTTCTGATTCGGAATGAGGTAAATGAGGATAGATTAAAGCAATCATAAAAGCGTATAATAGAAATCGTATAATGCCTAGTGTGGGTTTTGCCCAATCAGGGTAAAACCCAGGCAGTTTTAGTCGCTCTTTTTCAATTTCTTCTGCTATTGTTTTAATTCCTTTTACTATGTAGCGAAATATTATCCAAATAATTATTATAGTAAATAAATTAGGCATGTAATGCATAATATCTGTACTAATTTTTTTTATTGGATTCAAAATATAAGAAAAGATTTGTATTGCTAGATTTTTTGTTTGCGGGAAAATGCTAAAAATAATAGAAGTAGATATTATTAACTGACTAATAATAGCAATAAGTCTCAATGCTTTCAATAATAAATAGATGATTCTTATTTGTCTTCCAACGTTGAGGAATTCATAGTTTTTGATGAAAATTGGTTTTAATCGTTTTTTTCTTATTGATTTTATTTTTTGTCGTAAAATCCAGTATCCTTTAATTGTAAATTGAAGGGAAACGCATTGGATTGTCAATATTAGTATAGCTAAAGAAATATTTTTAATTAGATTTTCTAATTCATGTTTTTTTTGTAGTGTTTTTAATGCTTTAACGATAATCACTTTATCAAAAGCAGCTAATTTTTTTCTAGATATTTGAATATAGTTAGCGTCTTTATCTGTTAAAGTCATCACAATTTTACCATCGTACATTATATTAGTTTTATAATTGTCTGAAAGCATGTAAACTTTATTTGAGTTTGTGTTAGATTTTTTACCTAATTTTTCAATGATAGATTGAATTTGAATTGCTCTTTGAGTAGGAAGTAATCCTCTGTAACTGGTATATACGTAAAATAAAGTATCTTTTTCTATGATTACAGGTATTTTGTCAATAGTTTTATGTAAAAAATTACTTTGGATATAAAATTGTATTTGCTTAATACGTAATGAGTCAATTTTTGAAATTCGGTGAGAAGCAAATAAAGGTATTAGCCCAATCCAATAAAAAATTAGAAAAAAAAAGATTTTTTTCATACTAAAACTTGTTTGTAATAATACAAATTTATAGAAAAAAGATTTTTAATCAATTATCTATTTATTCATTACTTTTGTTCTTTGAAGGAAAGAGGATATTATAAATAATCTAGAGATGATATTATTTTTCAAAGCATTTACTGATTCTATTTTAGCTGTACAAACAATCAAAAAATTAAGTAATACAAATGTAAATAAGTTAATTTGGCTTTTTACCGAAGCTGAATTATTGAAAGACAGTTGTATTTATACAACTGTGATAGGTCCTCGACGTGAAATGATTACTCCATGGAGTACTAATGCAGTAGAAATTACTCAAATTATGGGTATAAGAGGGATTGTGAGAATAGAGAAATTCCAAATTTTATCTAAAATTTTTTCTGAAAAAGAATTTAAAATAATGTACGACCCAATGTTGTACCAGTTATATCACAGTATTGGACAAGATGTTTTTTCTATAAATAAAAAACCAGAAGATATCTTTTTGGTAGAAGATATTGCTGCTTTTAATTTCCTTGAAGGATTAGCTTTAAGTGAAGAAGAAATAGATTACCTTAACGAGGTAAGCAAAAAACAGGGGAGGTATCTTACTGATAGTGAAGTGTTTGGTTTTTCACAAGTGAATTCTGAGCATTGTCGGCATAAAATATTTAATGGAACATTCATAATTAATGGGATAGAAAAAAAATCTACTCTTTTTCAATTAATTAAAAAAACATCTGAGAAAAATCCTAATTATTTGGTTTCAGCGTATAAAGATAATGTAGCTTTTAATCAAGGTCCATTAATAAGACAGTTTGCTCCAATTACAGGAGATAAACCAGATTTTTTTGAGATAAAGGAGATAGAAACTGTTATTTCATTGAAAGCAGAAACGCATAATTTCCCTACTACGGTGGAACCTTTTAATGGAGCTTCGACGGGAATTGGTGGAGAGATACGGGATCGTTTGAGTGGTGGTAAAGCATCATTACCAATTGCTGGGACAGCAGTATATATGACATCTTATCCTTGGTGCAGAGGAATAAATAGAGAATGGTTATACCAAAGTCCTGAACAAATTTTGATAAAGGCATCCAATGGAGCCTCAGATTTTGGAAATAAATTTGGACAACCTCTTATTTGTGGATCAGTTTTAACTTTTGAACATCAAGAAAATGGAAAGCAATATGGATACGATAAGGTGATTATGTTAGCAGGAGGAATAGGTTTTGCAAAAAAAAGTGATGCATTGAAAGGAGAAGTAAAAGCGGGAGAGAAAATAATTATTCTTGGAGGTGATAATTATCGTATTGGCATGGGAGGAGGTGCTGTATCTTCAGTTAGTACTGGAGAATATTCTAGTTCTATAGAGTTGAATGCTGTACAAAGGGCAAATCCAGAAATGCAAAAGCGAGTAGCAAATGTTATTCGTACTCTTGCTGAATCAAATAAAAACCCAATTGTTTCTATCCATGACCATGGTGCTGGAGGACATTTAAATTGTCTTTCTGAAATAGTAGAATCTACTGGTGGATATATAGAAATGGATAAGCTGCCAATAGGAGATATGACTTTATCTGCAAGAGAAATTATTGGGAACGAAAGTCAGGAACGAATGGGATTAGTGTTGAAAAAAGAAGATGTTAAGCGATTAAGTAAGATAGCAGCACGTGAGCGTGCACCAATGTATATTGTTGGTAAAACTACTGGAGATATGAAACTTGTTTTCGAACAAAAAGATAGAAAGCGCCCTTTGGATATGCATTTGGCTGATTTTTTTAGCAAACCACCTAATATGATTATTAAAGATGTAACTGTTGAAGAACTATTAAGAGAACCAAAATATGAAAAGAATAATATATATAAGTATATAGAGCAAGTGTTAAAATTGGAATCGGTGGCCTGTAAAGATTGGCTAACCAATAAAGTAGATCGTTCAGTAACAGGAAAGGTGGTTCGTCAACAGTGTGTTGGAGAAATACAGTTACCATTGAGTGATTTCGGCCTAGTAGCTTTAGATTATTTTGGACAAATTGGAGTTGCAATAACTATTGGTCATGCACCACAAATAGCACTAGCTAATGCTTCTATTGGTTCAATAATGGCTGTAGCAGAATCTTTAACTAATATTGTATTTGCTCCATTAAAAGATGAATTAGAAAGTGTTTTTTTAAGTGCTAATTGGATGTGGCCCTGTAAAAATAAAGGAGAAGATGCTCGTTTGTACAAAGCTGTAGAAGCTTGCTCTCAATTTGTTTGTGATTTAGGAATCAATATTCCGACTGGAAAAGATTCTTTATCTATGACACAAAAATACAAAAAAGGTGAAGTACATGCACCTGGAACAGTTATTATTTCAGCAGCAGCAGAGGTGTCAGATATTAGAAAAATTGTCTCTCCAGTTTTAGTTAACGATATTAATACGATAATTTATTATATCGATTTTTCTTCTGATATTCCTAAATTAGGGGGTTCTGCTTTTGCTCAATCCTTAAATACAGTGGGTCAAGATGTTCCGACAGTTAGGGATGTACAGTATTTTAAAAGAGCTTTCAGTGTTGTTCAGATATTGATAAAGGAAGAATTGATTTTGGCAGGACATGATATTTCGGCAGGAGGTATGATAACTACTTTATTGGAAATGTGTTTTGCTAATGCAACAGGAGGAATGAAGATTTGTTTATCTCTTTTAAAAAAAGGAAATGTTGATACAATTAAAAAACTTTTCAATGAAAATGTAGGCATCATTATCCAAGTAAGAGATAAAAAAAATGTTGAAAAATATTTGAATGAGTATGGAATACGGGGAGTTAATATTGGGGTTCCGATAAAAGAACGTTGCCTTTTATTATCTGATTCAGGAATGCAGTATTGCTTGGATATAGACAACTTTCGCGATGTATGGTATCATTCTTCCTATTTATTGGATAGAAAACAATCTGGAGAAATTAGCTCAAAAGAACGTTTTGAAAATTATAAACACCAAATATTAGTAAATATTTTTCCAAAATCGTTTTGTGGTAAATTGAGTAGTTATGATATTTTTATTAGTAGAAAAATTAAATCTGGGATTAAAGCTGCTATTATTCGTGAAAAAGGAACTAATGGTGAACGAGAAATGGCTTATGCTTTGCATTTGGCAGGTTTTGATGTGAAAGATGTACATATGACAGATTTAGCTACTGGTCGTGAAACGCTAGAAAAAATCAATATGATTGTTTTTTGTGGTGGATTTTCTAATTCCGACGTGTTAGGATCGGCAAAAGGTTGGGCAGGAGCTTTTCGTTATAATAAAAAATCAACAAAAGCTTTAAAAAATTTTTATGATCGTAATGATACATTAAGTTTAGGCGTTTGTAATGGCTGTCAATTAATGGTTGAACTTAATTTAATTTATTTAAACACTAAAAAAAGACCGTTGGTGCTTTGTAATAATTCACATAAATTTGAATCAGGATTTTTATCAGTAGAAATACCTATGAACTATTCGGTAATGTTTCATACATTGTCGGGTAGTAAATTAGGTATTTGGGTAGCTCATGGTGAAGGTAGATTTCAACTACCAATGGAGGAACAAGAATATCACATTGTTGCTAAATATGTTTACAGTACTTATCCAGGGAATCCGAATGGATCGGACTATGCTGTAGCCGGTATTTGCTCAGAAGATGGTCGTCATTTGGCTCTAATGCCTCATCTTGAACGAGCAATATTTCCATGGCAGTGGGCACATTATCCTCAAAATCGTAGTACAGATGAAATAAGCCCTTGGATAGAAGCATTTATCAATGCTCGTAAGTGGATTTTTAATAAATGTTGATAAATTTGAAAAAAATATTTTCTTATATTCTTCATTGTCATTGGAGAGAAAAATATGTTAAAGAATCGCATTTTATTCTTATACTTAGCTTTATAACTGGTGTTTTGACTGCGTTTGCAGGTATTTTTTTAAAAAAAATCATTTATTTTCTACAATATTTTTTAAAAAATGGTATAATCATTCAGTATGAATGGTTATACTTTATTTATCCACCGATAGGGGTTTTATTGTCTGGTTTGTTTGTAAAATACATTGTAAAAGATGATATAGGGCATGGAGTTACCAAGATACTTTATGCTATTTCTCAACGAAAAAGTCGTCTCAAAATTCATAATTTATGGACTTCATTAGTGGCAAGTTCTATTACAATAGGGTTTGGAGGGTCTGTTGGGGCAGAAGCCCCAAGTGTTTTAACAGGTTCAGCTATTGGTTCTAATTTGGGTAGGTTATTTAAAATGGAACAGAAAACACTTATGTTGCTGGTAGGTTGTGGAGCAGCAGGAGCCATTGCTGGTGTTTTTAAAGCTCCTATTGCAGGATTACTTTTTACAATTGAGGTATTAATGTTGGATTTGACTACTACTTCTGTTCTTCCACTCTTAATTTCTTCTATAACAGCAGCTAGTATTTCTTATATTTTTACAGGTGTTGAACCGATGTTTAAATTTAATCAGACAATAGCTCATGAAATAAAAAATGTTCCATATGTGTTGCTATTAGGGGTGATTTGTGGATTAATCACTGTCTATTTTGTACGAGTGTTAGTTTTGTTAGAAGGTATTTTTAATAATTTGAAGTATTACTGGCAACGTTTTGCTTTAGGCACATTTATGTTAAGTATTCTTGTTTTTTTTTTTCATCCTCTTTATGGAGAAGGTTATGAATTCATCAGTGATATCATAAATAACCGATACGACCAAATATTCAATAAAACATTTATTTCCAGTATGAATATTTTTGAAGGAGTTGCTCTTTTTTCTGTACTTATTATTTTTACAAAAGTTTTTGCTACAGGAGCTACAACTGGAAGTGGTGGATGCGGAGGAGTTTTTGCACCATCATTATTTTTGGGCTGTTTTGTTGGGTTTGTTTTTTCTCATTCGTTTAATTTTTTTCTAGGAAAAATTATCTTCTTGCCAGAAGATAATTTTTCCTTAATAGGAATGGCAGGTATGATGTCAGCAATAATGCACGCTCCATTAACAGCAATTTTTTTAATCGCTGAATTGACAGGAGGATTTGATCTTTTTCTACCATTGATGATTGTTTCTAGTAGTGCTTATTTCACTATTTTACTCTTTGAAAAATACAGTGTTCATTCTATTCGTTTAGCAAAAAGTGGTGAACTTCTTACGCACGACAAAGATCGTGCTGTATTGACTTTTTTGCATATAAACACACTTGTAGAAACTGATTTTCAAGTCGTTTCTCCAGATATGACATTAGGAGATATGGTTAAAGTTATTGCAAAGTCTAATCGGAGTATTTATCCTGTTGTTGATAATAATGGTATTTTATTAGGCATTGTATTATGGGATAATATTCGTAATATTATGTTTCGCCCGGAATTGTATGAGCGATTTAATGTTGAAAAGTTTATGATTTCTCCTTGGGCGGAAATCAGAGATGACATGTCTATGGATGAAATTATGTATTTGTTTGAAGATAGTAAAGCATGGAATCTGCCAATTATAGATAAAGAAAGACATTATGTTGGGATGATATCCAAATCTAAAATATTTAATGCTTACAGAGATATATTGCAAAGGAATTTTGCTGAAGATTAATCATTTCTATTTTTTTATTTTTATGGACACTATTATTAATAATAGTGATAAAGTTAATATGTTTACTTAAAATTCATTTTTTAATCAATGAGTTATTTATTTACATCTGAATCAGTATCTGAGGGTCATCCTGATAAGATAGCGGATCAAATATCTGATGCTGTATTAGATAATTTTCTTGCATATGATAGAAATTCTAAAGTAGCTTGTGAAACATTAGTAACTAGTGGACAAGTAATATTGGCAGGAGAAGTAAAGTCTGAAGTATATTTAGATATTTCTGAAATAGTTCGAAAAGTAATAGAAGATATAGGATATACGAAAAATGAGTATCATTTTGAATCAAGATCTTCTGGGATAATTAGTCTTATTCATGAACAGTCAAGTGATATTCGTAGAGGTATGGAAAGAGAAGATCCTTTTGATCAAGGTGCAGGAGATCAGGGAATAATGTTTGGTTATGCTACTAATGAAACAGCTAATTACATCCCATTGTCTTTAGATTTATCTCACCAACTCATGAAAGAATTAACAAAGATTCGTAAACAAGAACCCAATCTAATGTCTTATCTTCGTCCAGATGCTAAATCACAAGTAACTATTCGTTACCATGATAATGGTGTTCCTGAAAGTATAGATAATATTGTCATCTCTACACAGCATGATGAATTTAGTTCAGAGGGAGCTATGCAATCAAGAATTATGGAAGACGTTAGAAATATTTTGATTCCTCGTGTCAAAACAAAGTATTCTGAAAATGTACAGGCTTTGTTTAATGAAGAAGTCAAATATTATATAAACCCAACAGGGAAATTTGTTATTGGTGGGCCTCATGGTGATACAGGATTAACTGGTAGGAAGATTATCGTAGATACTTACGGAGGAAAAGGTGCTCATGGTGGCGGTGCTTTTTCTGGGAAAGACTCTTCTAAAGTAGACCGTTCAGCAGCTTATGCTGCTCGTCACATTGCTAAAAATTTAGTAGCAGCAGACGTATCAGAAGAGGTATTAGTCCAAATATCCTATGCAATAGGGATTGCCAAGCCCATGAATATTTTTATCAATACTTATGGTAAAAGTAAGGTTGATTTAACAGATAGTCAAATAGCAAAAAAGGTATTAGAAATATTTGATATGCGTCCTAAGGCAATTGAGATTCGTTTGAAACTTCGCAATCCTATTTATATAGAAACAGCTGTTTATGGGCATATGGGACGTTTATCAGAAAAAATAAGAAAAATATTTACTTCTCGATATGTAGATATTGGAAAATTCAGAGAATTGGAAGTAGAATTATTTACATGGGAAAAATTAGACTATGTAGAAAAATTAAAGCAATTATTTAAATAGTATGGAACAAAAGTTGATAAATGAGCTTATTCAATTGGCATTAGAAGAAGATATTGGAGATGGAGATCATACGACATTGTCGATTATTTCTCCTTTGTCAGAAGGAAAGCTTCAGTTACTAGTAAAAGAAGAAGGTATTTTAGCTGGTGTAGAAGCATCTAAACAGATATTTCGTATTTTTGATACAAATTTGAATATGAATATTTATATTCCAGATGGTAGAGAAGTAAAACGGAATGATTTGGTTTTTACAGTGGAAGGAAAGGTTCAATCTTTACTTCAAATTGAGCGATTAATATTAAATGTTATGCAACGAATGAGTGGGATTGCTACAATAACTCGTAAATATGTGAAAAGATTGGATGGGACAGCTGCTCGTATATTAGATACTCGTAAAACAACACCATGCATGCGGATACTTGAAAAAGAAGCTGTTCGTATTGGAGGAGGTAATAATCACCGTATGGGTCTTTTTGATATGGTATTATTGAAAGATAATCATATTGATTTTGCAGGAGGTATAAGAAATGCCATTTTTCAGGTAAGAAAATATTTAAAGAAAAAAGAAATTCAACTTCTGATTGAAATAGAGGTACGCAACTTTGATGAATTAGAAGAAGTTTTACAAACAGGAGGTATCGATCGTATTATGTTA
Source organism: Azobacteroides sp. (SeqCode) (assembly GCF_055395615.1). Lineage (NCBI taxonomy): Bacteria > Pseudomonadati > Bacteroidota > Bacteroidia > Bacteroidales > Azobacteroides (SeqCode) > Azobacteroides sp. (SeqCode). The sequence goes on from NZ_AP014701.1 coordinate 800,924, forward strand.
GATAATTTTGATGTAGAAAATACTCGAAGAGCTGTTGAACGAGTGAATGGTAGGTATAAGCTTGAATCTTCTGGAAGAATTACTTATGATACAATTCGTGATTATGCAGAAACTGGTATAGATTATATTTCTGTCGGAGCATTGACTCATTCTGTAAAGAGTCTTGATATGAGTCTAAAAGCTATATGTGGTAATGAAAAATGATTCTATGATCTTTTTTTATGCAAGAAGAAATAACAAGAGCGTATAAAATTTTGAAGAAAGGAGGGATTATTCTTTATCCTACTGATACTATTTGGGGTATTGGGTGCGATGCTACTAATGTAAAAGCGGTGGAGCGAATTTACACTGTTAAAAGACGTTCCAATATAAAGTCTATGTTAATATTGTTGGATTCTTCTGTCAAATTAAATAATTATATAAAAGATTTTCCTAAAATTATTTATAAGTTGATAGATTTATCAAAGTTCAAACCATTAACAATTATTTATTCGGGAGCAAAAAATATAGCTCCTAATTTGATTGCTTCTGATGGTACTTTAGGCTTTCGTATAACAGAAGAAATTTTTTCTAAACAATTGTGTTATCAATTGAAAAAACCTTTAGTTTCTACTTCTGCTAATATTAGCGGTCAACTTACACCTACTAATTTTTCAGAAATAAGTAATGAGATTATTAAATCTGTGGATTATGTGGTAAATTACAGAAGAAATGAAATCCAATCAGCAAAGCCATCTAGTATTATTCAAGTTGTGAAAAAGGGTTTGATAAAGGTGATACGGAAATGAGAATTATGAGTTATAAAGGTAAATAAATTACTTTTTTTGTCTTGAAGAATTCTTCTTGAAAGAAGTTATTCAATTCATATTCTATTATTCTATTTTTTAGTAGTTTTAATTCGTCTTGTAAGTCACCACCTTTTAAGCAAAAAAGACCATTGGAGAAAACATTTTGTTGTTTTTTTTTGATATTCTTCTGTATAATTTTTACCAATCTTGACAAAGGCATTGTTGCACGGCTGACAACAAAATCAAATTGATCCTTTTCGTATTCTGCCCGTATACATTTGCCTTCTGCGTTTTTTAAGTCAAGCTCATTAATAATATTTTTTACCGCTTTTATTTTTTTTCCTGTACTATCTAAAAGAAGAAATCGAACGTTTGGAAACAAAATAGCCAATGGTATCCCTGGGAATCCACCTCCCGTTCCAACATCTAATACCGTAGAGTGATCACAAAAAGATATTATCTGAGCAATACCTAAAGAATACAGTACGTGTCTTTCATATAAATTTTTTATATCTTTTCGAGAAATAAGGTTAACTTTTCTGTTCCAATCTGTATATAAATTATACAAATCAGTAAACTGTGTTCTTTGTTTGTAAATGATATGTGGAAAATATTTTGTTAACTTGTTTTCAAAATTCACTGATTTACTAAAATATTAATAAAAAACCTTACTAATTCCAATGGAAGTTTATTGCTTATCTTTATAAAGAATCATAACCTGATTGAAGATAAGATTACAATTCCTGAGATTGTTTTGTCTTAATTTAAGACAAAATATTTTGCGGATACTCTATTATTGTTAACTCTCTATTATGTTTAAAAGGAGAAGTCAACTTTTTCAAAGTTAGATTTCAATCTATTCGCTATAAACACTAGCCGACTAAATTTTAATAAAAACGATTTGAAATAAAAAATATAGGAAGAAAATAAAAAAAATCCTCCTATATTTTTTCTGAACAAATTACTTCGAAGATCTTGATTCTTGGTTTGTTTGATCTGCCTGATCTGTTTGATCTGATTGGTTTGTTTGATCTGATTGGTTTGTTTGATCTGATTGGTTTGTTTGATCTGATTGGTTTGTTTGATCTACTTGATTTGTTTGATCTTGATCTGCCTGATCTGTTTGATCTGATTGGTTTTTACAAGAACCAAAACAAACAATAGAAAAAAAGGCTGCACATAATACTAACTTTTTCATTTTGTAATGATTATAAAGATTAAAACTATATTTGATTTCCCTCACGGAAATTACATTTGTTACAAATGTAAAGCATTTTTTTATATACGTTATAATATTTATTAAATATTTTTATATATATAAATTTATTTATATGTATATATTAATATTTTAGAAGCTTTTTCCAAGATGAATATTATGATCGTAGGAACAGGATATGTAGGATTAATAACTGGGACTTGTTTTTCAGAAATGGGAATCTATGTTACTTGTGTAGATATTGATGAAAATAAAATAAAAAAACTCAATAGCGGTATTATTCCTATTTATGAACCTAATTTAGAAAGATTAGTTAGAAAAAATTACAAAGCAAAACGTTTGTGTTTTAAAATTGATTTAAAAAATTCTCTAAAAGAGATAGAAATAATTTTTATTTCTGTAGGAACTCCATTAAATGAAGATGGAAATGTTGATTTGAACTGTGTATTAAAAGCAGCTCATACTATTGGAAAAAATATAGAACATTATGTTTTAGTAGTTATTAAAAGTACTGTGCCAGTTGGAACTTCTCAAAAGATTAAAACTGTTATAAAAGAAGAGTTAGATAAAAGAGGAATAAATATTCCTTTTGATTTGGCATCTAATCCTGAATTCTTGAAGGAGGGAACAGCTATAAAAGATTTTATGAGTCCAGACAGAGTAGTAGTAGGAGTAGAAACTGAAAAGGCGAAGAAAATAATGGACAAGCTATATAAACCATTTATATTGAATCGTTATAGAATAATTTATACAGATATCATTTCGGCAGAAATGATTAAATATGCAGCTAATGCAATGTTGGCAACACGTATTTCTTTTATGAATGATATTGCTAACCTTTGCAGTTTGGTTGGTGCTGATATAAATATGGTTCGTAATGGTATTGGTTCTGATTCTCGTATTGGTAATAAATTTTTGTACGCTGGTTGTGGATATGGAGGAAGTTGTTTTCCAAAAGATGTAAAAACTTTAATTCAAATAGGGCTTCAAAATGATTACACTATGCAAGTATTACAAGCTGTAGAGACTGTTAATAACAAACAAAAAACAATACTTTTTGATAAACTTTTGTACATTTTTGAAAATAACTTAAAAGGGAAAATTATTGCTTTTTGGGGTCTAACTTTTAAGCCGGATACTGACGATATGCGTGAATCGCCTGTTTTAGTAATGATTGATTTATTACTAAAAGCGGGAGCAATATTAAAAGTATATGATCCTGTAGCAGTAGTAGAAGCTAGAAGACGGTTTGGTAACAAGCTAAACTATTACAAGAATATGTACGATGCTACTAAAGATGCAAATGCTTTACTTTTGTTAACAGAATGGAAAGAATTTTACTTTCCTTCGTGGAAATTATTAAAAGAAACTATGTACCAGCCAATTGTTCTTGATGGAAGAAATATTTATGACAAAAAAGAAATGCAATTGAATGGTTTTATCTATATTCACATATAAAAATAATTTAAAACAAATGAAGAATATTTTTCATTGAAGGCTGTTATTTTTTGCAGATAACTTTTTTTTGATGGAAATGCTAAGATTTATAAATAATAATTGTACATGGGGCGGCTATATTTTTTATGAAATTACAGTTAGAAATGTTATAAGTTTATGGTTTTAGTGAGCTGTTTCCTATTCGTCGATTGGAGAGTTATTTAGTTATTGTAAAATTTCACTTGTGTATTGCTTTTTCAATTTTAGTAATGCTCTCATTGTTTATCTATTTCTATGTGATAAAAATTAAGGCTTGTATTAAATAAACTTAGAATGGGTAATTGGTATGGAATATTATAGTGCTTGGGTATAATGCACCTACAGTTTCACTTTGAGATTAGTTTTTGAAGATTTAAGTAAAATGGTATATTTTCTAAGTAAAGTAGAGATGGTTTGTGTTTAAATTAGTATATAGATGTTTTTGAAATTAACTGTGTGATAGGATATTTTTTAATGTAAATCGGTAAGAGTTTGCAAAGAAGAGCTTCTGTATTATCAATGGGTAAGAAATAGTTACCCAATATTTTCTAATCATCGGCTTAGCATGTTACTTTATCTAAGTATGAAGAGTATAAAATTAGTTAGGATAATATAGATTTGTTTAATTCAAATTATATTGAATGCAAAATTTGTATTTTTCTGTAAAAATTGAAAATTTATATGTAGTAGATAGTTTGCTAGTATCTTTTCAAGATCAAGTTTGTATTCCTTTGCAGTTCAGGAATAATCCAAGTAGTCGAACATTGCATTAAAGTTAAAGGAAAGATAAAGAATTATTTAATTAATGACTGTCATTGTTTCTGTAAGAACAAGATTTGATGAAGTAATATTATTTTTTGTTTTGCCAAAAGAAAAAACCGGTAGGAAAATTTTTAAAAAAAACAAGGTGATTTAGTAATAAAAATCCAATTCCTACTCTGTAGATTTGTTTATTTTTTGTATCTGAGTTGAAAAAAAAGTTTTGACAAATGCACAGAACCCTTGTATAATGACAAATAAAAAGCTAATTATTGCCACGAACAATTTGCACAAATTACAAGAAATCAAGGATATTTTAGGTGAAAATTTTAAACTTTTTTCATTACAAGATATTGCTTGCTTTGAAGATATTCCAGAAACTGCATCTTCTTTGAAAGAAAATGCTTTTTTAAAAGCACAGTATGTCTATCAAAAATATGGTGTGGATTGCTTTGCCGATGATACAGGGTTGGAAGTATATGCTTTAAATAAAGCACCTGGTGTTTATTCCGCTCGTTATGCTGGAAAAATAAAAAATTCAGAGGCAAATATACAAAAAGTGTTGAAGAAATTAGAGAAGGTAAATGATTATTCAGCTCAGTTTAGAACAGTAATTGCATTAATTTTTCAGGGAAGAAAATATTTTTTTGAAGGTCTTGTAAAAGGGATACTTACAAAGGAGAAAAGAGGAATAGCAGGTTTTGGTTATGACTCTGTATTTATTCCTCAGGGATATACTCAAACATTTGCTGAATTAGGTGAAAAAATAAAAAATACTATTAGTCATAGAGCAGAAGCCATAAATAAGTTAAAAAAATTTTTAACTAAAAAACAATCCGATTCTTCTTTAGTTTTGTGATTAAAATTATTTGATTGCAATTTGTTTGCTTTTTTTTTAAAAAAAAAATATTTTTGTATGTTTTTAGATATATTTATTGACACAAAGAGATAATCGATTAATCTAATTAAATGAAATAACTAAATTATTTTTGATGGCTAAAATAGATTTAAGTAAATATGGTATTAGCAGTGATATTACTGTTGTTTATAATCCTTCCTATGAAGAACTTTATAAAGCTGAAACAAATCCTGAAAACAAGGGATTTGAAAAGGGTGTTGTAACTAATACAGGTGCAGTATCGGTAGACACTGGTAAATTCACTGGAAGATCTCCTAAGGATCGTTATATCGTAAAGGATACAACAACTGAAAATACAATTTGGTGGGATAATAATATTAACAAACCAATTTCGCAAGCCGTTTGGGGCAATTTGAGAGATTTAACTATAAGACAGCTTAATACAGCAAAAGAACTGTATGTAGTAGATACTTTTTGTGGAACGAATAAAAATACTCGTATGAAAGTACGTTTTATTGTTGAGGTTGCTTGGCAAGCACATTTTGTGAAGAATATGTTTATTCGTCCTTCACATTATGAATTGGAGCAGTATGGGGAACCTGATTTTGTAGTTTTTAACGGTTCTAAAAAAAGTAATCAGAAATGGAAAGAGCAAGGGTTGAATTCTGATATATATATATTGTTTAACCTAACAGAAAAAGAGCAAATTATTGGTGGTACTTGGTACGGTGGAGAAATGAAGAAAGGTATGTTTTCTATGCAAAATTATTATTTGCCATTGAGGGGAATCGCGTCTATGCATTGCTCAGCGAATGTAGGTGAAAAGGGTGACGTTGCTGTATTTTTTGGCTTATCTGGAACAGGAAAAACCACTCTTAGTGCTGATCCGAAGCGTTATTTGATTGGAGACGATGAACATGGTTGGGATGATAATGGTATATTTAATTATGAAGGTGGTTGTTATGCGAAAGTGATAGATTTAAATCAAAAAAATGAACCAGATATTTGGGAGGCTATTCGTCGTGATGCTTTGCTAGAAAACGTGACTGTAAAAACTAATGGGACTCCTGACTATTCTAAAGAGGTCTCAAAAACGGAAAATACGCGTGTTTCATATCCGATCTATCATATTAACAAAATAGTACTTCCTTCAAATGCTGGACATGCAAGAAAAATTGTTTATTTATCTGCTGATGCTTTTGGTGTACTTCCTCCAGTTTCAATATTGGATGAAAAATCTGCTCAATATCATTTTCTTTGTGGCTATACATCTAAATTGGCTGGAACGGAACGTGGTATTACTGAGCCAGTTCCTTCTTTTTCTCCTGCTTTTGGTGAAGCTTTTCTTACTTTACATCCTACTCAATATGCAAGTGTGTTGTCTAAGAAAATGAAAGAGCATAATGCCACGGCATATTTGGTGAATACTGGTTGGAATGGTACAAATAAACGTATTTCTATTAAAGACACGCGCTCTATTATAGATGCTATTATTGACGGATCTATTGAAAAAGAAGAAAAGGTACATATTCCTATTCTTAATCTATATGTTCCAAAACTACTAAAAGGTGTCTCTGAAGGTATTCTTGACCCCCGTGATACATATACTAATCAAGAAGAGTGGAAGATAAAGGCAAAATCACTTGCTTTGAAATATATTAAGAATTTTGAACAATATTTGCCAGAAGGAAAAGATTTAGTCTTGGCAGGGCCTCAATTATAAATTTTAAGTATAAAATTTATAATAAATAATGGAAATTTGCTGCGCTTATTTGATTTTTTGTTTTTAGACATGTGTTAATAATTCAGAATTTAGTTTTTAAAACTAAGATATTAATAATAATAATGAGATAAATATTGGAAAGTTTATGAGGAATAGCACGATATAGATAAGAATGCAACATAATATAGAGAATTATTCTTTCAATGAATTTTAGAGCTTTAATAGTTTTCTTTTTCTCTCTCTAAAATGGAATTGTGAATTACAGAAAAAAAACATTAAAAAATAAATTTCTGTTATTGTATAGGTGTTGTGTTCATTTCTCGAGCTTATATGTAATTGAATTCTGAATCAGAGAATTACATTGGTAAAATTGGGTATATGCGACACATTCTCTGCAAGCGTTTAGATGAGCTCAGTAAAAAAATATCTTATTTTAGGTTTTAATTTAGGAATTTTTTATTCCTAAAAATAAATAAATAAGGGTTAAAAATTATGTTTTTAGTATTTATAGGGAGCTAAATTTTGAAGTTAATATAGCTTTTGAATGAAATTGACACAGGAGGCTAGCGTTATTAATCTTTAAGTTATAGTTCTAATCTGTGTTCTATATAGTAAATTTGGATGGGTTAAAAGCAAAATGAATTTAATTATTGTGTTGGATACTTATTCATTATATTTCCACATACTTTCTATTCTGTTTAACATTCGGATGGTTGCTTTGATAGCAGATTTTGTTTGGTCTACATCTAACCCATGTGTTTTAAAATCTTTATCGTTGAAATTCCAAACAATAGTTGTTTGGACTAAGGCATCAGTGCGTCCTCCTGGAGGAATAGATACATTATAGTCTTTTAAAATTGGTGTTGGTTTATTTAATTGGGTATAAATTTTCCAAAGTGTTTTAGAAAAAGCATGATACTGCCCATCACCTGCTGCTGTTTCTTCATATTCTTTTCCATTAATTTCAATTCTTACAGTAGCAATTGGTCTCAGACCATGTGTTAAAGACAATGAATAATTAACAATTCGTATTTTTTCGGTATTTCCAGAATTAAGAATATCTGAGATAATATAAGGTAAGTCATCCTGAGTAACGATTTCTTTTTTATCTCCAAGTTCTACAATTCGTTCAGTTAATTTTTTCATAGACTCTTCTTCTAATTCAATACCTACTTCTTCTAGATTTTTTTTAATATTGGATTTTCCAGAAGTTTTACCAAGAGCATATTCTCTTAATCGTCCAAAACGCTCTGGTAATAGATCATTGCAATAGAGATTACTTTTACTATCACCGTCCACATGAATTCCAGCACATTGAGTGAAAACACTATCTCCAATTATCGGCTTATTATTTGGGATTCGAATACCTGAATAGGATTCTACTATACGACTTGACCAGTTTAAATGTTCTTCTGCAATATTAGTTTTTATTTTCAATTGATCATGGAGAATAGCAATAACGCTTGCTAATGGAGCATTGCCTGCTCTTTCTCCCAAACCATTAATAGTGGAGTGAATTCCTGTAATTCCAGCATTAACAGCAGCAAGAACGTTCCCTACTGCTAAATCGTAATCGTTGTGTGCATGAAAATCCAACTGAATATCAGAGTATTTTTCTCGAATTTTTTTACAAAATATGTTAGTATTAAATGGATTGAGAATTCCTAATGTATCTGGAAGCATGAAATGTTTGATATTTGTATTTTTTAAGTTATCCATCAAAAAGAAAACATAATCCTGATCATCCAACATTCCATTTGACCAATCTTCTAAATAAATATTAATAGTAATATCCATTTTTTTCGCATTTTTCAATACTTCTTTGATATCAGCAAGATGCTGTTCAGGCGTTTTTTTGAGTTGTTTAGTACAATGTTTGAGCGAACCCTTGCACAGTAAATTCATTACTTTGCACCCAGCATTTTTTACCCAATTCAAAGAAATTTTGTTATCTACAAAACCTAATACTTCTATACGGTCAATATAATTGTTGGAGATAGCCCAATGAGCAATTCGCTTTACAGTTTCATATTCCCCTTCTGATACTTTTGCTGAAGCAATTTCTATGCGATCAATGTTTAAATCCACCAACAAAATACGAGCAATATGCAACTTCTCACTACTAGAAAAAGAGACACCACAAGTTTGTTCTCCGTCGCGTAAAGTTGTATCTAATATTTCAATATTCACAGTTAACTTCGTATTCTTCTATTTTATCTTTTTTTTTCAGCAAATAATCAATATCATCAAGTCCGTTTAAAAAACATTCTTTTTTATAAGTGTTAATCTCAAATTTTTCCGATTTTTTAGTAGTATTATTGATAATTGTTTGATTTTCAAGATTTATAGTTAATGTTGTTTTTGGATCTTTATTAACTTTTTCAAATATTTGAAAAAGAAAAATCTCTGAAACAACTATTGGAAGGACAAAATTGTTCATTGCATTATTTTTGAAGATATCTGCAAAAAAACTGGAAACTACCACTTTGAATCCATAGTCTGCAATTGCCCATGCTGCATGTTCTCTACTAGATCCACTACCAAAATTTTTCCCAGCTACTAATATTTTACTTTCACTATAAATAGAATCATTCAATACAAAAGACGATATCAGATTATTATTTTTATCATAACGCCAGTCTCGAAAAAGATTGTTGCCAAACCCTTCTTTAGAAGTAGCTTTTAGGAAACGTGCTGGGATAATTTGGTCAGTATCAATATTCTGTATTGGTAAAGGTACAACCGTACTTGTTAATATTACAAATTTTTCCATGTGATAGTTTTATATTCTTTATATAATTATTAATAATATATAAATTAAATTTTCTTGAGATATTTTAAATTGTTTTATTAGAAAATTGTTCTTGGATCTGTTATTTTCCCTGTTATAGATGAAGCAGCAGCAACTAATACTCCTGATAAAATCGTTCTTGCTCCTGGTCCTTGCCTACCTTCAAAATTACGATTGGAAGTGGATACAGCATATTTACCTGCAGGAATTTTGTCTTCATTCATAGATAAACATGCAGAACAACTTGGCTGACGAATTTCGAATCCGGCATCTTTTAAAATCTTATCTAATCCTTCTTTTTTAATTTGTTTATCTACTTTTTGTGAACCTGGGACAAGCCATGCAGTGATATTATCTGCTTTTTTTCTCCCTTTTACGAAATTAGAGAATGCTCTGAAATCTTCTATTCGTCCATTAGTACAACTTCCTAAAAAAATATAATCAATAGACTTTCCTATGATTTTTTCTCCAGGATTAAAATTCATATATTTCAACGATTTTAAAAAAGAGGTTCGACTTGTTTCTCCTATATTTTCTACTGAAGGAATAGTATCATTAATACCTATACTCATTCCAGGATTTGTTCCATAAGTCACCATAGGTTCAATGTTATCTGCATCAAAAATAACTTCTTTATCAAAAAAGGCATCCTTATCACTCCTTAGTGTTTGCCAATAAGCTAGAGATTTATCCCAATCTCTCCTTTTTGGAGCGTATTCACAGTTTTTAATATACTCATATGTTATTTCATCTGGGGCAATTATTCCTCCTCTTGCTCCCATCTCTATGGAAAGATTGCACAATGTCAAACGGCTCTCCATAGAGAGACTTTCAATCGTTTCTCCAGCATATTCTATGAAATATCCAGTTGCACCTCCAGTAGTAATCTGAGAAATAATATATAGTGCTATATCCTTAGCGCTAACACTTGATTTTAGCTTCCCTTTTACTGTAATTCGCATAGTTTTTGGAGGAATTTGAAAAACACATTGTGTAGCCAAAACCATTTCTACCTCACTTGTTCCGATACCAAAAGCTACTGCTCCCAAGGCTCCATGTGTAGAAGTATGAGAATCACCACATACTATCGTCATTCCTGGTAGAGAAAGTCCTATTTCAGGTCCAACTACATGTACAATACCATTGAAAGCATGTCCTATTGGATAATAATTAACTCCAAATTCCCTAGCATTTTTTTCTAAAGTATATATTTGTTTTCTTGAAATAGAGTCTTGAATAGGTAGATTTTGATTTTGAGTTGGAACATTGTGGTCAGGTATACAAGTAATTTGTTTTGGACGAAAAACTTTCAATCCTCTCTTTCGCAATCCTTCGAATGCTTGTGGGCTAGTTACCTCATGACAATACATGCGATCTACGTATAATTGTGTAGGACCATTCTCTACAGTAATTACAACATGTTTATTCCAAATTTTTTCAAATAGAGTTTGTCCCATAAAGGCAATTTTTTTATTATTCTACAAATTTATTTATCGCATCTATAAATGCTTCTACTGAAGCGGCAACAATATCAGTATTGGCTGCAAAACCGTAATAATTGATATCATTATGCTTTACTTGCATATGAACTTTACCTATATCGTTACTACCTTTGTTTATAGCTTGAATTAGAAATTCATGGATAACTACTTGTCTGTGAACAATCTGTTTTATTGCTTTAATAGCTGCATCTATAGGTCCATTTCCTGAAGAGGCAGCTTCAAATTTTTCGTCTGCAATATTTAAACAAACAGAAGCTACCGGTAAAATTCCTATTCCAGAAGTAACTTGCAAATATTCTAGTTTTATACGATTAGATTTGGTTCGGTCTTTGCCAGTAAGTATTAATAAATCATCATCATTAATATCTTTTTTCTGGTCAGCTAACTTGAGAAATTCTTCATAAATATTATCTAGTTTTTTTTGAGAAAATTTAATTCCTAAAATATTTAATCGGTGTTTTAAAGCAGCACGACCACTCCTAGCGGTTAAAGCAATAGTATTATCGTTAATTCCTACATCTTTTGGATCCATGATTTCGTAATTTTCCCGATTTTTTAATATACCATCTTGATGAATTCCTGAAGAATGAGCAAAAGCATTTCTTCCGACAATAGCTTTATTAGGTTGAACCGGCATATTCATCAAATTAGAAATTGTACGACTAATAGGACAAATATGTTTGGTATTGATATTAGTTTTGACATTCAATTCTTTGTGACTCTTAATGATCATTACTATTTCTTCTAAAGAGGTATTCCCAGCTCTTTCTCCTACACCATTAATAGTCACTTCTACTTGTCTCGCTCCATTTATAATTCCAGAAACAGTATTAGCTGTTGCCATACCTAAATCATTGTGACAATGAGTAGAGAGAACAGCATTCTGAATGCCTTTTACATTTTCCATAAGGAATTTAATTTTTGCTCCATATTCTGCTGGAAGACAATATCCTGTAGTATCGGGAATATTTACTACTGTTGCTCCGGCTTTTATAACACTTTCTACTACTTTTGCTAAATAAACATTATCTGTTCTCCCTGCATCTTCACAATAAAATTCAATATCTTCGACGTATTTTTTAGCATATTTTACAGCTTTTATTGCCCTTTTTATAATCTCATCTTGTGTTGAATTGAATTTATATTTAATGTGATAGTAAGACGTACCTATTCCAGTGTGAATTCTTTTTCTTTTAGCATATTGGAGTGATTCGGCAGCTATATCGATGTCTTTTTCCACTGCACGAGTTAATGCACATATTGTAGTCAACGTTACAGATTTAGAAATTTCTACTACTGAATTAAAATCTCCTGGACTAGAAATAGGAAACCCTGCCTCAATAACATCTACGCCAAGATTTTCTAAGGATTGTGCAACTTGGATTTTTTCAATAGTACTCAATTGACACCCAGGTACTTGCTCACCGTCTCGTAGAGTAGTATCAAAAACGAACACTCTATCTTTTTCATTCTGTTTCGTCATTATTCAATAATCGTTTTAGGACAAAGATACAAATATTTTTCAAAATGATGATTTTAGTTGCTTTTGTATAAGCAAGAGTTATTGCATGAACCATTTCACATAAAAAAGTAGAGCATATGTAGCAAAAAGTAAACTATCGAAACGATCGAGAAATCCTCCGTGCCCAGGGATAGTAAATCCTGAATCTTTTATTCTCCATGTACGTTTTATAAGAGATTCTATTAAATCACCTAATGTGCTAAATGCTGTTACGGCAATAGCCATTCCTATCCAATTATAAAGAGATATTTTTGAAAAAAAACGGGCAAATATAAAGGAAGAAATAAGAGTAAGAATAAATCCGCCAAAAAATCCTTCCCACGATTTTTTAGGAGAAATGTGTTTTAATAATTGGTGCTTTCCAAAGTTAGTTCCTACGATATAAGCAGCGGAGTCGTTTATCCAAATAAATACAAATAAAGCTAACAGTAATTTGTAGGAGTAAATGTTTTTTTCAAAAGCTATAGCATTTAGTAATGATAAGGGAAGTGCTACATAGTATTGTCCAAACAAAATAAATGTTATATGAGTAATAGGGTTTTTGTATTTATCGTATAATCCTAGGGTAAATATAGTTACAATGTAGAGCAAATAAAATAGAAAAATATTAAGATGAGGAAAGATACCCGAAGTATATAAATAAGTGATAACAAACAGCAATACACCTCCTAAACAATGTAAATAATGAATGACAGTTTTTTGTTTAATATTAACTAGTCTGTAAAATTCATGCAAACAAAGAAAAGTTATCATAGAAAATACAATGAGAAATGTATAACAATGCAAGATGCCTAATATTATAAAAAAAACATATATAAGACTGGAAAAAGCTCTTATTAAGAAATTTTTCATTCAAAAACTTTTTGTTTATCCTCTTGATTATTTTGTTGATTCGGATAGTTTTGCTGTTCCAATATTTCTTGAGATCGAGATAACCATTTGCGTTTCCCAAATATTTGTTCTAAATCATCAGCATAAACTACTTCTCGTTCCAGTAGAATATCTGTTAATTGTTGATGTTGCTTATTATACTCTGTAAGAATTATTTTTGCTCTATTGTATTGTTCTTCCACTATTCGTTGTACTTCTTTATCTATTAGATAGGCTGTTTCGTCACTATAAGGTTTGTAAAATCCCCAATCTTGGCCTGTAGCGTCATAGTAATTTACATTTGGTAGATATTTACTCATCCCATAGTAAACAACCATAGCGTATGCTTGCTTTGTTATTCGTTCTAAATCATTAGCAGCACCAGTAGAAATTTTTTTTAAAAATAATTCTTCAGCAGCTCTTCCACCTAAAGTGGCACATAATTCGTCTTGTAACTGTTGGCAAGTAGTGATTTTTCGCTCTTCTGGTACGTACCAAGCTGCCCCTAAAGTTTTTCCTCGAGGGACAATGGTCACTTTTACCAGAGGATTGGTATACTCTAACATCCAGCTTAAAGTAGCATGACCTGCCTCATGTAAAGCTATGGTTTGACGCTCTCCTGTAGTTGTTATTTTTGATTTTTTTTCCAACCCTCCAACAATGCGATCTATAGCATTTGTAAAATCTTCTTTTTGAACAAATTCTTTTCCATTACGAGCTGCTATTAAAGCAGCTTCATTGCAAACATTTGCAATATCTGCTCCTGAAAATCCTGGCGACTGACGAGCCAGAAAATCCATATTTACAGAATTGTCTGTTTTAATATCTCGTAAATGAACTACAAAAATTTCTTTTCGATCATTTAGTTCTGGTAAATCTACGTTGATTTGCCTATCAAAACGACCGGCACGCAATAATGCTTTATCTAAAATGTCTACACGATTCGTAGCTGCTAAAATAATTACACCACTATTTGAACCGAAGCCATCCATTTCAGTTAGTAACTGATTCAATGTGTTTTCTCTTTCATCATTAGCTCCTATATTTGGATTTCTTCCACGTTCTCTTCCAACAGCATCTATTTCATCAATAAAAATAATGCATGGTGCTTTTTCTTTAGCTTGACGAAATAAATCTCGAACACGAGAAGCCCCTACTCCTACAAACATTTCTACAAAATCAGAACCTGACATGGAAAAAAATGGAACATCAGCTTCTCCTGCCACGGCTTTTGCTAAAAGCGTTTTTCCTGTTCCTGGAAGACCAACTAATAAAACTCCTTTCGGAATTTTTGCTCCTAACCCTGTATACTTATTAGAATTTTTTAAAAAATCAACAATTTCTTCTACTTCTTGTTTAGCTTCTGACAATCCGGCTACATCTTTGAATGTGATTTTTTTAGAATCGGATGAACTTTTATCATATACTTGTGCCTTGTTTTTACCTACATTAAATATTCCTCCTCCCCCTCCTCCAGACATCCTCCTCATAATGAATATCCAAATACAAGCGAAGAAAAGAATTGGTAAAAGATTTCCAAATAGATACCATAATAAATTATGCCCCTCGTCATATTCTACTGTAGCATCTATATTACTTTGGGAGACTGCTTCTTTGTAAAAGCTTGCAAACTCTGTAGAAGGGACTGTTGTAGAAACAGTCCCTTCTATTTTTTTTCCTATGAATGGATATGAATGAGGAAAAGTATTTATGTCTGAAATATCTAAAGCTTTCTCCTTTTTAATTTTAGCTGTTACTTTATTATCATGCAGATTGACTACCATTTTACTGAAAAAATTTTTCCGAGCAAGCTGTTGAAATTCAGTCCAATTAACATCTTTATTATTTACTGTACTACGGTTGAAAAAGAAAATGTAAGCAAATACAGCTAGTATTAAAAAAAATACCCAGTTGATTCCAAATTTGATAGGCTTTCTATTACCCGAAAATATATTTCTATTGTTTTTTTTCTTATTCATAGTATGTCTTAATTTCTATTAAGTCAACATTATTCAATAAATTTTCTATAATTTGTAACATGCTTTAAAAGTGATAAACGCAATTTTATTCTGTGGCTTATTGTTATTTCATTTTTTATTGAATTTTTGTAGTTTAGTGATTTTTCAAAAAAGCTACAAACTGAGCCCAATACAGAATTATATAATTCCAATATGACTATTTAATTGAGCATGTCCTTCTTGTACTATAGTTAAGGAAGTATTTATAAATAAGATTTTCAAATTTTATTTTTTAATGTTTCTATCATAAATACGTTCACTGACAAAACTCTCTTTTTCACTTATTTACATACTCGAGTAGAACCCAACAAAAATAATACTTTTTTTGTATAAAAATGAAAAGGAAATTTTTCTTATTGAAAGCTTCCTTCATTTTTTGTACCTTGCGTGAGGAGGGATTATTCTTGAATATTTTTGTGACTGTTGGTATTTATTCGATTATGTTTTCATGTTATTTTTTTTTGTAATATAAAATGTGCATGCAATTTTGAAAATTGTATTTGTATTTAAAATGAGTAATTTCTTTTATTAGTTAATGATGATGCTACAAGAGGATGAATATTATATGAGGCAAGCTTTGTTTGAAGCTCAAAAAGCTTTTGAAAAAGCAGAAGTTCCCATTGGAGCAGTGATTGTTTTGGATGAACGAGTTATTGCTCGTTCACATAATCTTGTGGAAATGCTTAATGATATAACAGCACATGCAGAAATGCAAGCAATTACCGCTGCAGCAGGAGCTTTGGGAGGAAAATATTTGACAGATTGTATACTTTACGTAACACTAGAGCCATGTTTAATGTGTGCTGGAGCTTTAGCATGGTCTCGAATAAAACGTATTGTTTATGGAACAGAAGACAAGAAGCGAGGATATAACAAGGTGTTTCCTTCTATTCTACATCCTAAAACGAGAGTTACTAATGGAGTATTGGCAGAGGAATCCAGTCTTTTAATGAGGAATTTTTTTAAAGATAAAAGGTAGAATGTATTTAATAACTACTGAATTGAATGGGATTTTAAACTGACTGGCGTCTGATATGGTAAATGGGATAAAGAAATTTCAATACTATCAAGTAAATGATTGACTATAAATTCATCATTTTTATGTAGATAAAACCAATTAATTTTTTTGTCTTTTTTAAACCACGTCATCTGTTTGCGAGAATAATTTCTTGTATTTTTTTTGATTTTTTCAATAGTAAAATCTAGAGTATATTTTCCATCAAAAAATTGAAAAAGCTCTTTGTATCCGACTGTATTTAAAGAGTTAAGGTAACGATAGGGATAAACTTTGTTAGCTTCTTCAACAAGTCCATTTTTTACCATCATATCTACACGGGTATTAATTCTATTATAAAGCTCTTGACGTTCTCTATTTAATCCAATTTTAATAATATTGAATGGACGTGTTTTTATATTTTTACAACGAAATTGAGAATATGGTTTTCCTGTCATGAGGCAAATTTCTAAAGCATGAATTACTCTTTTATGATTTTTTAGATCTACTGTGTTGTAGAAAGTAGGATCATGAATCTTTAATTGTTGGCGAATAGAGTATATGCCTTCTTTTTTGTAAAGAGAAGAAATATCCATACGCAATTGAGGATCTATTGTTGGAATTTCATCTATACCTTGACAAAGAGCATCAAGGTATAGCATAGATCCACCGCAGGCAATGATTGTTTGATGTTTTTGGTGAAGATGAGAAATAAGCTTTATTGCTTCTTGTTCGAATTTGTTAGCGTTGTAATAATCAAAAATTGAAAGATTAGCTATAAAATAATGCTTTACTTGATATAATTCTACAATAGATGGAGCTGCTGTTCCAATAGGTATTTCTTTGTAAAATTGTCGAGAATCCACAGAAATGATAGGCGATTGAAAATATTTTGCTAAAAAGAGAGCTATCTTTGTCTTACCTACTGAAGTAGGACCTAACACTACTATTAAACTTTTCATAAATTATAATAAATTAAATAATTAGTACATACTCGACTACTTCGTTTATTTCCGTTTATTTTTCAGTTTCTTTAGTTTTTCTAGTCTGTCGTTATATTTTTACTATTAAATGTTATTATGTATTTTGTTGTTTATTTCAGTTTTGAGTTATTTTTCAATTAAAGATTTAGTATTCAATTTTCTTCTTTTATCCTTGTAAGTAGCATAATACGCTTGCTATACTTTTTAAAGGATGATTGAATTTGCTTTCTTTTTTTTCTAAAAAGTGAGTTAGTAGTAATAAAATTATTGTTTTATATATAATAAAATATTTTTGCTAAGGTGATGTACAGATATTTTCATACTATTTGACAACCAAGTCTATCGAAAAATCCTGTCAAAAATATTTATTCCAATACTTATATTGGAATATCAGATTATGATATAGAAAAATAATATCTGTCATTTGTAATTTTAATGAATTTCTCATATTCGTTTACAGGATAATTATAATTGGGTTGGTTTTTTATATCCTATTGATTTTAAAAATTGAGGAATTTCCCTTTATTGGGTTAGATAGTTTCGTAATTGCAGCTGCTGAAAAAACAACTTATAAGCAAGATAGATAAGTTGTTTAATGTTACCATCTTCAATTGTTTTTAATTATCTCAAAGTTGTTTTCTTAAAATGAGCATTTTTGTAAATTGTTGAATCAGTTCTAATTAAGAAAAAATGAACTTGTAGATTGATAAAAGTACAGTTAAAATCTTTATTTTTGATTACTCTTGTTGTAATACTTTTTCTAAAAAAATACTAAATGAATAAAATTGTTAAAAAAGAAATTCTTTCTGAAAATGTGATTAAATTGAAAGTAGAAGCTCCTTTAATTGCTAAATCAAGAAAAGCAGGACATTTCGTAATAGTAAAAGTAGGTAAAAATGGGGAACGTATTCCATTAACTATTGTAAATGCAGATGTTCGAAATGGTACGATTACTCTTATTATTCAACGAGTTGGAGAATCATCTAAAAAGATTTGCGCCATGAATGAAGGAGATGAAATTACTGATTTAGTTGGACCATTAGGTACGGCAACTCATATTGATAAGTTTGGGACTATTGTTTGTGCTTGTGGTGGAATTGGAGCTGCTCCTATGTTGCCAATTGTAGAAGCAATGAAAAAAGTAGGAAATAAAGTAATTGCTATTTTAGCTGCACGAACTAAGGAGTTAATTATTTTGGAAAAAGAAATTAGGAAATTTTCGGATGAAGTAATAATAATGACTGATGATGGTTCCTACGGGACAAATGGGCTTGTAACTAGTGGTGTAGAGACAGTTATCAAGAAAGAAAAAGTAGATTTTTGTATAACGGTTGGACCTGCTATTATGATGAAATTTGTTGCTCTCTTGACAAAAAAATATAGTATTCCTACGATTGCTTCTTTGAACACTATTATGGTTGATGGAACGGGAATGTGTGGTGCTTGTCGTGTTTCAGTGGATGGAGAAACTAAATTTGTTTGTGTAGATGGACCTGAATTTGATGCTCATAAGGTTAATTTTGATGAAATGATAATACGGCTAAATGCTTATAATTAATTATAAATTAAGGAAAATCATGATTGATAAGGAATATTTGGAATCTCAACGGAATGAATCTTGGCGAGAAAATTTACGCAAGAGTATGAAAAATCGAGAACGTATTAGTATTCCACGTGTTAATATGAGAGAAATGAATCCAGATTATAGGAGTCATAGTTACGATGAGGTAAGTTTAGGATTATCGTTAGAGCAAGCACTATTGGAAGCTAAACGTTGTTTGGATTGTTTTGACCCGAAGTGTATAACAGGGTGCCCTGTAGAAATCAATATTCCTAAATTTATTAAAAACATTGAGAGGAATAATATTTTGAAAGCTGCCAAAATATTGAAACAAAATTCTGCTATGCCAGCAGTTTGTGGTAGGGTTTGCCCTCAAGAAAAACAATGTGAAAGCAAGTGTATTTATTTAAAAACTAAAAGAGATCCGGTGGCTATTGGTTATTTAGAACGTTTTACTGCCGATTTTGAACGAGAAAATAGTTTAGTATCTATTCCTGAAATTGCAGAAAAGAATGCAATTAAAATTGCTGTGGTTGGTTCAGGTCCTGCAGGATTATCTTTTGCAGGAGGTATGGCTAAATTAGGATACGAAGTAACAGTCTTTGAAGCTTTGCATGAATTTGGTGGGGTATTGAAGTATGGTATTCCTGAATTTCGTTTGCCAAATTACATTGTAGATGTAGAGATTGATATTTTGAATAAAATGGGTGTTCGATTTATTAAAAATATAATTGTAGGTAAGACTATTACCTATCAAGATTTACATAACGAGGGCTATAGAGGATTTTTTGTTGCTGGAGGTGCTGGTTTGCCTAATTTTATGAATATTCCTGGAGAAAATTTTTCAAAGATTTTATCTTCTAATGAATATTTGACTCGTGTTAATTTAATGGGTGCTAATCGGAAAGAAAACGATACTCCTATTTTTTTTGGTAGAAATATAGCAGTTATTGGTGGGGGAAATACAGCAATAGATTCTGTAAGAACAGCTCGACGTTTAGGAGCTGAAAAAGCTATGATTATTTATCGTCGTTCAGAAGAAGAAATGCCGGCACGCATAGAAGAAGTAAAACATGCTAAAGAAGAAGGTATTATTTTTATGAATCTTTACAATCCAATTGAGTATATTGGAGATGAAAAAGGACAGGTAAGACAAATAATTCTTCAGCAAATGGCTTTAGGAGAACCAGATACTTCTGGTAGAAGAAAACCCGTGTCGGTTCCTAATGCAATTGAAGTTTTAGATGTGGATATAGTCATCGTAGCCATTGGAGTCTCTCCTAATCCACTTGTGCCTAATTCCTTTAAAGGACTTAAAGTAAATAAATTAGGAACAATTATTGTAAATCAAGATACCTTACAGACTGATTTGACTGATGTTTATGCAGGAGGTGATATAGTAAGGGGTGGTGCAACTGTGATTTTAGCAATGGGAGATGGACGTAAAGCAGCTTTTTCTATGCATAAATCATTATTCTATAAGGATGAATGAAGGTAAATTATGTTTTTTTGATTAGCAATAAATCACTGTTTCCTAATTATGAATACTTGATTATTCTTCATTTTGCAAATGCAGATCGTTTTAGTGAATAAAATTTCACTCTTAATTCTGTAAAAATGGAATTGTATAGGGATTCTATTGACAGTTGAACAGTAATTATTATTTGAATAAATTGTAGCGAGAAGAGATTAAAGAATCTCACTGTTTTAGCAAAACAAACGATTTAAGAAAAAAGAATTGAAATATATATGCTCCGTGCTTATATATTTCAATTCAACCTTCGAAAGATTTAAGTAGAAAAATTAAGTCAAAATTATGAAGATTCGGAATAAAAAATCAGAAAGAAATAATTTGAGTTAAATTTATAAAAACCCTTGTTAGATAATAATGAAAATATGACTATTTCAACTCATAATAGTATTTTCAGAATTCTTAGGGTATCATAGAAAAATTTGCTTCAAACCATAGAATGTACTGCTAGTTACTTTTAGTAAAAAATAGTTTTTGATAATTAATTATACTGATAAATATTCGGTATAATTTGACAAATTGATAATTTTTTTTGTTATTTAGATCTTAGTAAAATTTCCCTAATAATGATATTTGAAGTAAATAATTTCCTTTCTAAGTTAGAAGTATTTGCGTACTTAAATAGTATAAATTAACTTGTTTATATAGGATTTTATTTTGAATATGATTTAGTTTAACATGAGAAAAGTAAGTAATGAGAATAAATCTAAATGAGTTAGA
The DNA here is from genome assembly GCF_055395615.1 of Azobacteroides sp. (SeqCode). Taxonomy (NCBI): domain Bacteria; kingdom Pseudomonadati; phylum Bacteroidota; class Bacteroidia; order Bacteroidales; genus Azobacteroides (SeqCode); species Azobacteroides sp. (SeqCode). The sequence goes on from NZ_AP014701.1 coordinate 822,237, forward strand.
TTTATGGTTGGCAGCATAGTGGTTTTATATACACAATTAGAATTCTGTTATGGTTTTGATTTGAAATCTAGAAGGAAGTTATTGAAATAATGAATATTTTTAAAGTTACATTGTAGCGTATTTGTTCTAGACTAGAAAAAAAATATTAAGAATTGGTAGAAATAAATATTTATTTTTTCGATTTTATATTGAGAAAATTCCGAAATATGAGGTTTATGGATAAAAAAAAAGTACTTTTAGTCATTCTTGATGGATGGGGGTGTGGTGACCATACTAAAAGGGATGTGATATACAGTACAGAAACTCCTTATTGGGATTATCTGCTGGAAAATTATCCTAGCTCCCTGTTGCAAGCATCAGGGGAAGATGTGGGATTGCCTATAGGACAAATGGGAAATTCGGAGGTAGGCCATCTAAATATTGGTGCTGGACGTATAGTTTATCAGGATTTAGTAAAAATTAATATTGCCATACAAAATAATTCTATACTTGAAAATCACTCCATTCAAAAAGCATATTCATATGCTAGAGAAAATAATAAAAAAATACATTTAATTGGTTTAGTTTCTGATGGAGGTGTTCATAGTAGTTTGGAACATTTGTTTAAATTGATAGACATTAGTAAATTTTATGGTATAGATAAAGTTTTTGTACACTGTTTTATGGATGGAAGAGATACGGATCCCAAAAGTGGACTTGGATTTATTCGGAAATTAGGGATTCATTTAAAGCAAACTGTTGGAGAAATTGCCTCTATTGTAGGGCGTTATTATGCTATGGACAGAGATAAACACTGGGAACGAATAAAGGAAGCATATGATTTGTTGGTGAAGGGGATAGGTACACCTACTGAGGATTTAATAAAATCTTTAGAGCAAGCCTATTCAGAAGGTATAACAGATGAATTTATTAAACCTCTTGTTCATGTAAAAAATGAAAATCCTGTTGCTTTAGTGGAAAAAGGAGATGTAGTAATTTTCTTTAATTATAGAAACGACCGAGCCAGAGAATTAACGGTTGTCTTTACTCAGCAAAATATGCCTGAGGAAGGGATGACAACTATTCCTGATCTTCAATATTTTACAATGACTCCTTATGATTCTACATTTAAAAATGTGCATGTTATTTTTGACAAAGAACATGTAGATAATACTTTAGGAGAATTTCTTTCTAATTTGGGGTTAAAGCAGCTTCATATTGCGGAAACAGAAAAGTATGCGCATGTTACTTTTTTTTTTAATGGAGGTAGAGAAGTACCGTATAAAAATGAAAAACGTATTTTAGTAGCTTCTCCTAAAGTAACTACTTACGATTTAAAACCTGAAATGTCTATTTATGAAATTAAAAATAGGTTGGTAGAAGAGATTCAATCGCAACAATTTGATTTTATTGTGGTTAATTATGCTAACGGAGATATGGTAGGACATACAGGCGTCTATGAGTCTATCAAAAAAGCCGTATCAGCTGTAGATGCATGCTTAAAAGAAACTATTGAAGCTTCTAAAGTTAATGGATATGAAGTCATTATAATCGCCGATCATGGGAACGCTGATTATGCTTTAAATAATGATGGAACTCCTAATACTGCTCATTCACTGAATCCAGTTCCATTTATTTTTGTATCCAAAAATAGGAATTTAAAAGTAGAGTCTGGGAAATTATCTGACGTAGCACCTTCTATTATTCATATTTTAGGACTAGAACAACCTAAAGAGATGACAGGGAAAAACTTAATAAAGGTAAAATAGATGACTAGATTACTTCATATTGTGAAAGATATTTTGTACGTCTTCATCTTCTTTAAATTTTAAGAAAAGCTTTTCGAGTAAAATACGCTCTTCTTTCGTAACTTCTTTGTAGTTCTTAGGAATTTGTTCAAATTCAGCATAGAGAATTTCGTAGTCATTTTCTTCCAAATATTTTTGGATAACTGAATAAGACTGAAATTCTCCATAAATTAGTATGGCATTTTCCTCTTTGTCTAATTCAACTCCATTTATTCCAAAATCAATTAATTTTAATTCTAATACTTCCAAATCTATTTCTTTTTTATGTGTAATTTTGAATACACATTTACGACTAAAAAGAAACTGTAAACTCCCACTTGTTCCTAGTGAACCACCATATTTGTTGAAATAACTTCGTACATTGGCTACTGTTCGAGTTGGATTGTCTGTTATTGTTTCTATGATAAAGGCTATACCGTAAGGACCATACCCTTCATAAATTATCTCTTTATATTTTATCATCTCTTTAGAGAAAGCCTTTTTAATTGCTCTTTCCACATTTTCTTTTGGCATATTTTCTTTTTTTGCTTGTTGTATTAAAACTCGCAAGCGCGGATTAATATTTGGGTTAGTACCACCCTCTTTTACGGAAATCGTAATTTGTCTACAAAATTTAGTAAATACACGAGCCATATTACCCCATCGTTTTAATTTTGTTGCTTTCCTATATTCAAATGCTCTCCCCATACTATTTTAGAGTTATCTTAATTGTGCATTAAGTTTTTCTTCCATATTATTTTTAATAAGATTCATTAAATTTTCTATCTGTTTGTCGTCTAGTGTTTTTTTTTCATCATGCAAAATAAAACTTACAGCATATGATTTTTTTCCTTCTGGTAAATTTTTCCCTTCATATACGTCAAATAATTTTATTTCTCTTAAGATTTTTTTATCTACTTGATAGGCAATTTTTTCTATTTCAGAAAAAAGAATACTTTTATCGAGTAATAATGACAAGTCCCTTTTTACAAATGGAAATTTAGGTAAATCAGTTTGTTTTATACGTATGTTATTGGTTTCTTCCATTAATAAATCCCAATTTAATTCAGCAAAATAGACTTTTGTGTTAATAGTGAACTTTTTACAAATACTTTTTTTCAAAATTCCTAAGACTCCTAATTGTTTATCAGAAAGTGTTTTAATAGATAAATTAGATGAAAAAATATCATCTTCACACAAGGTATAAACATTTTTTTTTGGATTGATACCTAATCGATATAGAATATTTTCTATATAAGATTTCAATTCATATATAGAAGACTTTTCTGTTGAGCGTACCCAATTTCCATCTATTGAATTACCTGTAATCCACAAAGCTAATTTTTTTTTTTCTTTAACAGAGAGTGAAGAATCATTTCCTTTTTTTCTTTTGGAGGAATAAAAATAAGTATTCCCAAATTCGTAAAGTTTCAAATCTGAATTTTTACGGTTACAATTGTATTTAATAGATTCTAATCCTCCAAATAACAACGTTTGACGCATTACGTTCAAATCAGAACTTAATGGATTATACAGTGATATACATTTTTCTTTTTGAAAGAAAGTTAACCCATCATAATAAGTATCAGAAGTAAGTGAATTGTTTAAAATTTCATTAAATCCTTTCCCTATAAGTTGTTCCGATATGAGATTCTGTAATTCGTGGCTTTTATCTGTAAAGGTCTGAAAAGAAAATGTGGATTTTATTTCTTTTTTTATTTCTACATTATTATATCCATAGATGCGAAGAATTTCTTCAATAACATCTACATCGCGTGTAATATCTACACGATAAGTAGGAATACATAATTTCCATGTATAATTTTTCTTACCTAAAATAGTTATTTCAAGACTTTTGAAAATAATTTCTATATCTTTTTTTGGTATATTTTTTCCTATCAAATTATTAACTTTGTGAATATCCAATTCCACAATTCGGTTGGTAATTTTATTTGGATAGATATCTTGTACTTCTCCGGTAATAATTCCACCAGCAATTTCTTTAATTAAAAGTGCAGCTCGTTTCAATGCATATAAAGTATTATTAGGGTCGATTCCACGTTCAAAATAAAATGAAGCTTTTGTATTTAGTCCGTGAAAACGAGTAGTTTTGCGAATGTAAGTTGGGTTGAAATAAGCCGATTCAAGGAATATGTCTTTTGTAGATGTTGTCACGCTAGAACTTAATCCACCTAGGACTCCACCAATGCACATACCTTTCCTATCACTACAAATCATCAAGTCTTTATCAGAAAGTAATCTTTTTACGCCGTCTAGTGTTATAAAAGGTGTCCTTTTTGGTAATGTTTTAATAAAAATTTTGTTATCCTTAATTGCTTTTAGATCAAAAGCATGAAGAGGTTGGCCTATTTCGTATAAAATATAATTAGTAATGTCTATAACATTATTGATAGGACGTACTCCAATAGCTTCCAGACGTCTTTTTATCCATTGAGGGCTTTCTTTTACTTGTACATTTTTGATAGTAATTCCAGTATAACGAGGGCAAGCTAAAGCATCTTCAACTTTAACAATAACTGCTGGTGTTGTATCTTCTATTTTAAAAGCATCTATATTAAAATTATGAACAACTGATTGGGAATGATTAAAAGACAAATAAGCAGCTAAATCACGGGCAACTCCATAGTGAGAAGCTGCATCTATACGATTAGGAGTAATATCTATTTCCAAAATGTAATCACTTTCTAAGTGATAATATTCATTTGCAGAAATACCAATTTTGGTGCTTTCAGGAAGAACAATAATTTGATCATAACTTGATCCAATACCTATTTCATTTTCGGAACAAATCATCCCATTAGATTCAATACCTCTAATTTTGGATTTTTTGATAGTGAAAGTTTTGTCACCAAAATATAGAGTAGTACCAACAGTTGCTACTACCACTTTTTGACCAACACCTACATTAGGTGCCCCACATACAATTTGTTGTTGATTATTCATACCTAAATCAACAGTTGTAATATGTAAATAGTCAGAATTAGGATGTTTTTTACATGTAAGTACTTGCCCAATAATTAATCCTTTTAATCCACCTCTAATAGCTTCTACCTTTTTTATACTACTTGTTTCTAAACCAATGGAAGTCAAAACATTTGCCAATTGATTAGGAAATAGGTCAAATGAGAGATAATCTTTTAACCAATTATATGAGATATTCATTATATCATTTTTATTTGTGTTGGAATGTTTTATTTAATGAATTTTGAATAGTCTTCGTTTTCATCATTTTTCGAATTTGGTCAAACTGTTTGAGTAATTGATTTAGTTCTGACATTCCTCTTCCACTACCTTTGGCTATACGATTTTTTCGACTTACATTTAAAATAGACGGATTAGCTCTTTCGGTAGGTGTCATAGAATAAATAATTGCTTCAATCTTTTTGAAAGAATTATCATTAATATCTATATTTTTTATCATTTTACTAATACCAGGAATCATGGAAACCAAATCTTTTAAATTTCCTATTTTTTTAATTTGTTTTATTTGAGTAAGAAAATCGTTGAAATCGAATTTGTTTTTAGCGATTTTTTTTTGCAAATATTTAGAAAGTTTTTCATCGTATTGTTCTTGTACTTTTTCTACTAGAGAAACTATATCTCCCATACCTAAGATACGGTCAGCCATACGTTTTGGATGAAAAACATCAATTGTTTCCATTCTTTCTCCTTTGCTTACAAATTTGATAGGTTTATTAACAATTCTACGAATAGATAAAGCAGCTCCACCTCTCATGTCTCCATCCAATTTAGTAAGAACAACTCCGCTAAAATTCAAACGACTATTAAACTCTTTTGCTATATTTACAGCATCTTGTCCGGTCATAGAATCCACTACAAATAATATTTCATCAGGATTAATAGCTTTTTTGATAGATGTAATCTCTTCCATCATCTGTTGGTTTATAGCTAAACGTCCTGCTGTATCTATTATCACTACATCGTTTCCATTTTGTTTGGCTTGTTTAATAGCATTTTGAGCAATTTGCACCGGTTTTTTGTTGTTAGACTCTAAATAAACAGACACACCGATCTGATTACCTAAAATTTTTAGCTGTTCTATTGCAGCTGGACGATAAATATCATTGGCAACTAAAAGTGGATTTTTGTTTTTTTTATCTTTTAGCATTTTTGCTAACTTGCAACAAAAGGTTGTTTTACCTGAACCTTGCAAGCCAGACATTAGAATGACTGTTGGTTTGCTGGATAAGTCCAATTCAGAAGTGGCACTTCCCATTAATTCGGATAGTTCATTGTGAACAATTTTCACCATCAACTCGCCCGGTTTTATTGATTTAAGTACATCTTGTCCTAATGCTTTTTTCTTAACTGTATCGGTGAATGATTTGGCTACTTTGTAGTTAACATCTGCATTTAGTAATGCTTTACGAATATCTTTGATAGTTTCAGCAACATTAATTTCAGTAATTTTCCCTTCTCCTTTTAGTAATTTTAAAGATCGATCCAATTTATCGGCTAAATATTCAAACATAATCCTAATTTTGTTTTGTAAAAAAGTTATGTATAAAATTAGTTAAATAGGAAGTAATTGTCAAAAAATAAGGACTTGTAGAATTTTAATGATGGTGGATATAAGGTAATTAATCCTTTATTTGTTTTATTTTTTTTGTTGAATTTTAATAGGTTAAATTGTATTTGTTGTTTGCTATTGTGTTAGTATGAATAGTTTTATTTTTCAAATTTTTTATTTTCACTAATGTTTGAAATTACTTATCTTTTTTTTGTACTTTGTGTTAATGGTGTATCTTCTAAAGATATTTAAAATTCCTTTAATAGTAAGTTCTTTTATTGTTGTTTTAACAATATATTGTTCGAAATGTGTCATTTAATTTCCGTGAAATATTTATGTACTTTTATCAGTGATCAACTATTTTAGTTGCTGATTTGAATAAAGATGCTATCAGTAAATATATCTGTATCTTCAAAAGATGTCTCTGTTTTTTTAACTTTTTGAAGAGTTTAGTATATGTCATACTAAGCGTGACGATGTAGTGGAATTTTCATCCAATAAAATCAATTAGTTATTAAAAGATATAATAAAATCTCATCCAAGTACTAATGTATGTATAGATGCGCTTGGTTGGGTATACTTGTCAAATTATTAATGTTCCTATTAATTCTTTTACTGATTTGAGTCGATTTTTGTCTAAATATTTGTTTATTTCACTCACCACTTTCAGAGAAATTGTAGGATCAATAAAATTGTAAGTACCTATTTGTATAGCAGTAGCTCCTGCTAAAATAAATGCGATGGCATCTTCGGAATTAGATATTCCTCCCAACCCAATGATAGGAATTTTCACAGCTCTATAAGTTTGATAAACCATTCGTAAGGCGATTGGTTTAATGCAAGGACCGGATAATCCTCCTGTAATCGTAGATAATATTGGTTTCTTTTTCTTAATGTCGATTGCCATTCCTATTAGCGTGTTGATTAGAGAAATAGCATCAGCTCCTACTTCCTCAACAGCTTTAGCAATTTCAGTAATATCTGTTACATTTGGAGATAGTTTAACTATTAATGTTTTACGATACACTTTCCTAACAGCATTAACAACCTTTGAAGCATTAGAAGGGCTGGTCCCAAAAGTCATCCCCCCCTGTTTTATATTAGGACAAGAAATATTCAATTCAATAGCAAGAATTTTATCTAATTCATTAATTTTTTCTGAACAAGTAACGTAATCTTCAACAGTTAAACCACCAATATTTACTACTATGTTGGTATCTATATTTTTAATTCTTGGATAAATATCATTAATAAAATGATCTATTCCTTTATTTTGCAAACCTACAGAATTTAACATTCCTGAAGATGTTTCAACCATTCTTGGATAATCATTACCTTCTCTATGATAAGTGGTTATCCCTTTTATGAATATTCCACCTATTTGAGATAAATCTACAAAATCTGAGTATTCTATTCCATAGCCGAATGTTCCGGAAGCTGTTAGTACTGGATTTTTAAATTTTAATTTGCCTATATTGATATTCAGATCTGCCATTTTAATTGGTCTATGTTAAATATTGGACCTTTTTTACATACACAGATATTCCCTTTTGTTGTGTTTTCAACACAACAAAGGCAGACTCCAAACCCGCAAGCCATATAATTCTCAAGAGAAACTTCACAAGGTATATTGCGCTGTTTCGCATATCGAGCTACAGCAAGCATCATTGGTCTGGATCCACAAGAATAAATAAAATCAGCATATGTTGTAAATAGTGAAGAATGATTGGTTACAAACCCTTTTTCTCCAAACATCCCATTTTCAGTAGTGATATGTACAGTTCCGAATTTTTGAAATTCAGATAATTGAAGTAGATCATTTTTTGTTTTTGCCCCAAGCAAGAAAGTGGGGTTGAGATTTCTATCTCTTAAATAAGACCCCAAATATAGTAAAGGAGAAATACCTACTCCTCCACCAATCAAGAGTAATTTTTTATCTTTATCCAAGTTAGAAAAAATAGTAAAACCATTTCCTAAAGGATAAATTAAATTTAGATATTTATTTGGTTGTATTTCAGATAATTTACGAGTTCCTTTTCCTACAATTTGGATCAATAACCAAATTTCGTTGTTTTTTCTATCCACGTAGTGAATTGAAATAGGTCTGCGCAAAAATACATTTTCCAAATTTTTTACTTTAATTTGAACAAATTGACCTGGTAAAATTTCTGGCAAAAACTTTGTTGAAACTAATTTTAGCAAAAAATAATTGCTATTTAGAAGTATATTTTCTTTGATTTTCCAATCTGATATGTATTTATTCATAAATTTATTTATACGAATTTGTTGGAATTAAATTAAAATTGGATGGATAATGTTTATTATGTTTATTTTTCTGGTTTTAATACTAAATAAGTTCTATTTTTAAAAAAAATCCTTATTTCTTCGATAGCTTCAGATATAGAAAGTTCTCCTACGAAGGACTTAAAAGATTCAATTGGTGGTTTTTTTGGTTCACTAATATTCTTCAAAGAACTTGTATTAAATGAAGTTAATTTTGTTGTAGGAGGCAAAATTGAATCCTCTTTTTTGTACATAGGTAGACAACCCAGCATCAACCAATCCAAACTTATATTCCTATATTTACTAATAATTTTTATTAACATATCATACCTTGGTTTATTCCTTCCAGCTAAAATATGATTCAATCCTCCTAGGGTAATACCTATTTCATTAGCAAAAGATGTAAGGCTAATGTTTTCCTTTTCCATTAGTATTTTAATTCTGTTCCCAAATTCATCTTTTATCATATAAACAAATTACAGACAAATGTATATAAAATTACAGACAAATGTATATAAAATTACAGACAAATGTATATAAAATTACAGACAAATGTATATAAAATTACAGACAAATGTATATAAAATTACAGACAAATGTATATAAAATTACAGACAAATGTATATAAAATTACAGACAAATGTATATAAAATTACAGACAAATGTATACTTTGCATTTGTAGATGTTTCTATGGTTTGCAATATCTATGCGTACTATATTAGCTTAATTTATCAATTTAATAAATTAAGCTAATATATTGATTATCAGTAAATATATTATTATAAATAATATATTTACTGTAATTCACGTAATTAATAATATATAAATTACAATAAATATTTAGATTGAAAGTTTAATTATTAATATATATCATACTGATTTTTAATACATTATATATTTTTATTTTTCTATATATAAAAATAATTAATCGAATTTGTTTACGTATCTAAATGTTTGTATATATTATATATGTTTCGTACATTCATTACTATAAAGTAGTTAATTTAACTGTCGCTTTTCTTTACATTATTGAAAAGAGGAAAGTCTGGACAACGTAGAGTACCTTACTATCTAACAGATAGCTATTTGCAAGAATAGAGTTTAAGTAGAAGAAAATAACCGCCTTTTAAATTTTTTAAGGTAAGGGTGAGAAGGTGAGGTAAGAGCTTACCAGTTTTTGCAGAAATGCAAAAAGTCTGTACTACTTGGGGGTTGCAAGGTCGTGTATACCGACGCCTATTTAGGACTACTCGTCCGATGTCGGGGGGTAGATCGCTTGAATTTAATGGAAACATTAAATCTAGATAAATGACAGTTTGTCTGAGTTATTAGGCAACAGAATCCGGCTTATAAATTGACTGCTTTATAATAAAAAAACTGTTTAATTTAAGTATCTTTGCACTTGGAACTTGGGGAATGCAAACTTAAAAAGTTGACAGTAATCTACATAGTAAGATTTAGACTTTAAAAGACTCGATTTAATAATGAAATAATCTAAAATATTTGTGAAAGATAAAATATAATGCAAATTTTTTAAGTGAATAATTGTGCATGAATTTGAGAATTAATAAAAATTAAATTTTATTTGTTATGTTGAAAATTACGGGAATTTTACAAAATGAACGAAACAATCCATTTAATGTTAAGGGGAGTGATTTCGTTAAAGTAAGGCATGGGTATCTAAAAGAAGAGAATGGGGTTGCAATTTTTGATACACTCGAAGACGGAGCTATTGCAGGATTTGGTGTTGTGCTCCTGATATATTATGATTTGAATAGAACGTCTCTCAGTGAAATTATGGAACTTTATTCATCTAGGGAGAATGCTCAACATTATATTGGTTTTTTAACAAATAGACTTAGAGTAAGTCCAACAGAGAAAATAAAGAATGTAGTGAGTTTAGCTCATTATATCACAGTGTTTGAAGGACAAATAAAGGGTGGTCTTTCAATTGATATATTGAGGATGATGTATAAAGATATCTATGAAGATAAGGATCATAGCAAGGGAGTAGCAACTCTTGTGGATGAATATTCTGATAGAGTTAGTAAGTGTATCTATGAAAAGAAAAATAACTTCAAAATAGGAAAATAAGGAGACTATAATCGGGTAGTTCTCTTTGTCCCTTAGTAGCTTATGCTTTCTCTGATTGTCTAATCTATTAAACTAACTCTATGTGTAGATTTGTAATTTAGATGATTCTAGATTGGATAAGCTTTGTGTCATTCTACCTGGATAGGGATTTATTATCATCGTTATGTTATTTTGTAAACTTTTGTTTCTCTCATGATTTTCCATCATACTCATACACAGGAATGAGTATGATGCTTGCTTGTATATCTAGAATAGACAAAAGTTCAGAGACATCCATCTTACTTTGAATAAAGCTCCTCTACCCTACTCTTTTAATTCTATCCTAGGCTTAAAAGAGTAATTTTTCCCATTTTATTTTCGTGAAAATTTTATTGACAACTTTTTCGTATTTCATAGATCTAAGCATAGAATTGAAAATATACTGAACTAATAAAAGTTTCTCACGTATAATCAATGTGACATACATAATGTCACATTGATTATACGTACATAGTCTCATAAATCTTCCAAGTTTTATAATAGAGTAAAATTTTAGTATAATTTCTTTCAAAATTCATTTATTTGCTGGTTCAGAGAATAGTAATAGCTGTTTTTCCCAGAGATGTAACAAATTATTTATATATTCATTCAATAAAATAACTATAATAGATTAACATCATTGGTACCTAACATTAACAAAAAGAAGTAATACCTGAAACTCATAAGTTTTATTTTACTTTTTTATTTTATTCATGAATTGTATTTTTTGAACAAAAAAAATATTCTTCTCTAGTCATTTGTATGTTACTGTAATTTTTTTGATAAATTTTGCACAGCTTTTTTCCAACTCAACTATCGTGTTATAGCATTGCTTGAAGAGTATTTCAAAAAAATATTTCATATTACATCTCACTTTTTTAGAATATTTTAAGAAAATCATCTAAAAAAATACTTACCGAAATAATATTCAACTAATATTTTCAGCTTATTTTTTGTACTAGTCAAATGACAAAGTATTGGCTAATTTTCAACTGTCTTTTAAAATTAATGTTTCAGAATAGTAAGAGATTGAGCAAGTTTATTTTGAAAATTTTACGCGAATTCAGTAAGTCAGCTAAATATTCATTGCGTTTTTGTTAAATTTATAGACAATTTTTCAATGGATAAATATTTTTCATATTGCCTTCCAAATTTGTATGTAGAATATTTTAGTATTATCTGAAATTCTGGAAAATATTCTAGATTGATTATTTTAAAATTCTGTAAATAGCTGTAAAAGAAATATTTAAAATATTTATCCTTTTTTTGGAAAAGCTGTATATAAACGAATCAAGACAAATCTTCCATTTTAATTAGAAAACGTAAAATTGTTGTGTTAATTTTCTGAAAATTGTGTTGGAATCATTTATTATTCCATAAATAAAGCTAGATAATGGAACAGTAGTTGAGGCAAAAAAAGTAACTAAAAATAAAATCTCATTTGTTGAGTTCAATAATTGTATGTTCAAAAACAATACCTAAATTTGCAAATTGTTTTGTGAGTTGTCTTGAATAGTTGAATTTTGTTATATCATCTTAATCCCTAAACAATATTTTCATCAATCAATCAGGAAAATTAATTATCAAGGGAGGAAAGCCAATTGTCTTTATAATTGTAAATCAAAATTGAACAGCAAATATGAAAGTATTGAAGTTTGGAGGGACCTCCATAGGGTGTAAACGAAGTATCTTGAATGTAAAAAAAATAATAGAAGAAACAAACGAGCCGGTTATAGTAGTTTTATCTGCTTTAGGAGGTATTACAGATCAATTGATAAATATATCTAAAATAGCTTCATTGGGTAATGATGAATATGAAGAAAAATTATCTAAAATAGCTATCCGACATTTGGAGCTTATTAAAGAAGTAATTCCTTGTCCACAACTCTGTACTTCAGCGCAGAATGGAGTAATAAATTTAGTAAACGAATTGCTTAATATATTTAAAGGAGTGTATCTGATTAAGGATTTGTCAATTAAGACTTCTGATGCAATCGTAAGTTACGGAGAACGTATATCCTCTCTAATTTTATTATACGTAATAAAAGATGCTCAACTATTTGATTCTCGAAGATTTATTAAAACAGAAAAACATTTTGACAAACACATCGTAGATTTTGAATTAACAAATCAGTTAATCAAGAGTATTTTCACCTCATTTCCAAAAATATCGTTAGTTCCAGGCTTTATTTCTTCTGATAAAGAAACTAACGAAATAACTAATTTAGGACGTGGAGGGTCAGATTATACAGCATCTATTCTGGCTGCAGCCCTTGATGCTTCCATCTTGGAAATATGGACAGATGTAGACGGTTTCATGACTGCTGACCCAAAAATAATCAGTTCTACTTATGTAATAGAACATCTTACATTTAATGAAGCAATAGAACTGTGTAATTATGGAGCTAAGGTAATTTATCCACCTACAATTTACCCTGTATATCATAAAAATATTCCAATACGAATTCTTAATACATTCAATTTAAGTACATCAGGTACTTTTATTTCTAATAAAAAAAAAATAACTGTTAGTAAATCTTTAATAAAAGGGATATCATCTATCGATGACACGTGTTTGATTACTGTGCAAGGTTTGGGAATGGTAGGTATTATTGGTATTAATTATAGAATATTTAAAACATTAGCCAATAATGGCATCAGTGTATTTATGATATCTCAGGCAAGTTCAGAAAATAATACTTCTTTCGCTGTTCGAAATGTAGATGCGTATCTTTCTGTAAAGGCATTAAAAGAAGAATTTGTATTAGAGCTTGAACATGGTGAGATAAGTGCTATAAAAGCTGAAAAAGAATTGGCTACTGTTGCTATTGTAGGTGACAATATGAAACGGACGCCGGGTATTGCTGGTAAACTATTTGGAACATTGGGACGTGCAGGTATCAGTGTAATTGCTTGTGCTCAAGGTGCTTCAGAAACCAATATTTCTTTTGTTATCAAATTACAATATTTACGTAAAGCTCTTAATTCTATTCATGATTCTTTTTTTCTGTCTGAATATAAAGTACTAAATCTTTTTATTATAGGTTTAGGAACAGTAGGTGGGAAATTATTGGATCAAATTCGCACACAGCAAATAACTTTAATGGAGCAAAATAGTCTAAATTTACGTTTGGTGGGTATTGCTAATTCCAAGAAATGTTTATTTTGTCGAGATGGACTTAACATTAGTACTTGTATATCAGAATTAAAAGAAAAAGGAAAAGATAATTTCCCTAATTATTTGTGCAAAGAAATTTTAGAATTAAATATATACAATTCTGTATTTGTAGACTGTACTGCTAGCAAAGACATTGCAAATCTTTATGTACCTTTGTTAAAAAACAATATTTCGGTAGTTACATCAAATAAAATTGCAACATCATCTAGATATACTGATTATTTAAATTTGAAAGAAACGGCTCGTCAGCGAGACGTGAAATTTCTGTTTGAAACAAATGTAGGCGCTGGTCTTCCAATAATTAATACTATAAATAATTTGATAAATAGTGGTGATCGTATTCTACGAATGGAAGCTGTTTTGTCTGGAACTCTTAATTTTATCTTCAATACTTTGAGTTTAGAAATTCCATTTAGTAAAGCTATCCGTATGGCAGAAGAAGCTCACTATGCTGAACCAGATCCTCGTATAGATTTAAATGGTAGCGATGTAATTCGTAAACTTGTTATTCTCACACGTGAAGCTGGGTACAAAATAGAACAAGAAGATGTTAAAATTAACCTATTCATTCCTGAAAAATATTTTAGAGGTTCACTAGATGATTTTTGGAAAAATATTAGAGAATTAGACGCAGAATTTGAAAATAGGAGACAACGAGTAGAGTTTGAAAAAAAACGAATTCGATTAGTTGCAAAAATGGAAAAAGGTAGATGTGAAATTGGATTGCAAGAGGTAGATAGTCATCATCCCTTCTATGAATTAGAAGGGAGTAACAACATTATTATGATATCTACTAAGAGGTATAATGACTACCCAATAGTTATTAAAGGTTATGGAGCGGGTGATGACGTAACTGCTGCAGGAGTATTTTCAGATATCATTTCCATAGCAAACATACGTTAAAAAACTTTACTAAATAATAAGAATAAAAAAATATGAATACTTTTATTAGTAATTACGTTTTTATTGAAAATGTAATAGTTGTCGTTTAATCTAGCGTCCTAACACAAAATTCATATGTAATAGTTTTAACTATATTAAAGTACAGGAAGTATGAAGCCAGTTATGGAATAGCAGAACTTATGTACATGTAATTAAATCGTATTTAAACTATGAAAAGCATTATTATATTGGGAGATGGAATGGCAGATGAACCGATAGATATGTTGGGAGGAAAAACACCCTTACAATATGCTTATACACCTTATATGGATAAGTTGGCAAAACAAGGTATTACAGGAAGATTACAAACAATACCTGATGGATTTCATCCAGGGAGTGAAGTAGCCAATCTTTCTATACTGGGATACGATTTAACTCAAGTATATGAAGGGCGTGGTGTATTAGAAGCTGCAAGCTTGGGTGTTACGTTGCAACCTGACGAATTAGCAATGCGTTGTAATTTAATATGTATATCTGATAATTTAATAAAAAATCATTCGGCTGGACATATTAATAGTGAAGAAGCAGATGTTTTAATCCAATACTTAAATAGAGAATTAGGCTCAAAACAGGTAAAATTTCACACAGGCGTTTCATATCGTCATCTTCTATTAATTAAAGGTGGAAATAAATATTTAAAATGTATTCCTCCGCACGATGTGCCATTACATTATTTCCATTCATTGATGATACAAGCAACAAAACCAGAAGCTGAAGAAACGGCTATTTTGATAAACAATATGATACTTCATTCGCAAGAGATATTAAGAAATCATCCAATAAATCAGCAACGATCAATTGCGGGTAAAGATCCTGCTAACAGTATTTGGCCATGGTCTCCAGGATACAGACCAGCAATGGAAACATTGCAAAAAATGTATGGATTAAAAAAAGGTGTTGTAATATCAGCTGTAGATCTAATTCATGGTATTGGAATATACGCAGGATTAGAAAATATTTATGTTAAAGGTGCTACAGGGCTTTACAATACCAATTACGAAGGAAAAGTTAAAGCAGCTATAGAGGCACTTAAAACAAACGATTTTGTTTATCTCCATATAGAGGCCAGCGATGAAGCAGGACATGAAGGGAATATTATGTTAAAAGTAAAAACGATAGAAGATATAGACAGTCGTGTTGTACGCCCAATTTATGAGACTTTACAGCAATACAGTAATTTAGTTACTATCAGTGTTCTTCCTGATCATCCTACCCCTTGTGCTATCCGTACCCATACTAATAAACCTGTTCCTTTTCTTATTTATAAACAAGGGAATCAACCGGACTCTGTTGAAGAGTTTAATGAATTTTCTGTGAAAGATGGGACATTTGGTATAATAAAAGGTAATTCTTTTATTAAAGAATTATTTAAATTTTGAAATAGTTGATTGAATCATAAGTCTTTTGTCATCTAAAATGGAGGAAGGGTTAAGTCTAGCTCATACAAAATATGTATGATAGGTTCTAGAAGATGCAGGGTGTGTTGGAAATTCCTTGTTTATTTGAAACTAAGTGATTATGATATTTTTTTTGACAAAAAAATATCATAATCACTTAGTTTCAAATAACTGTTTGGATCTAAGAAATGTATTAAACCCTGTAAATGAAAAATATTAATAAAATAAAAAATGAAATACTATAGTACGAGTAAACAAGCTCCTTTTGCTTCATTGGGACAAGCAGTAATCAATGGGTTAGCGGGAGATAAGGGATTGTATATGCCAGAAAATATTTCTTTGATAGATAGCCGTATAATAAGTAATATGAAAAACATGAACTTCCAACAAATAGGAAACATTGTAGCACAATCATTTTTTGGTAGTGATGTAGAAGCAGATGTCTTGGAGCATATTGTAAACGAAACACTTCAATTCGAAGTGCCTGTTGTAAAAATACATAGCAATATATATACTCTTGAACTTTTTCATGGACCTACATTGGCATTTAAAGATGTAGGGGCTCGGTTTATGTCACGTTTACTTAGGTACTTTATCGAAAAAGAAGAAGTGAAGGATATAAATGTATTGGTTGCCACTTCAGGAGATACAGGTAGTGCTGTGGCAAATGGATTCTTTGAAGTAGAAGGTATCAACGTATATGTACTCTATCCTAAAAATAAAGTGAGTGATATACAAGAATCCCAATTTACCACATTAGGAAAAAATATTTTTGCATTAGAAATAGATGGAACTTTTGATGATTGTCAAGCTCTCGTAAAAGCTGCTTTTATAGATAAAGAACTAAATGAAAAGAAACGATTGACATCTGCAAATTCCATCAATATTGCACGCTTTCTTCCTCAATCTTTTTATTATTTTTACGCCTATGCTCAATTGGACAAAATAAATAAAGCAAAAGAATTGGTAGTTAGTGTTCCGTGTGGAAATCTTGGGAACCTTTGTTCCGGATTAGTAGCTCAAAAAATGGGATTACCTATTAGACACTTCATTGCAGCTCATAATAAAAATAATGTATTTCTTAATTATCTAAATACAGGGATGTATATTCCAAAACCTTCTGTTACTACTTATGCTAATGCCATGGATGTGGGTGATCCAAGCAATTTTAAACGTATTATAGATTTATTTAGTAATTATCCTAATCCCCACCGATTTATTACTAAACAAATTTCTGGATATAGTTACAATAACAAAGCAATTGCCAAAATTATGAAACATGTATATGATCAATATAACTATATACTTGATCCTCACGGAGCTATTGCCTATCAAGCATTGATAGATGAATCCCTTAATATTGATAAAGGTGGTCTTTTTTTAGAAACTGCGCATCCTGCTAAATTTAAAAGTACTGTAGATAGTATATTAGGAATTAATATAGATATTCCAATCAAACTACAAGCTTTTATTATAGGTAAAAAACAAAAAGTTAAGTTAGAGAAGAATTTCTTCGAATTTAAGAATTATCTTTTGCAATGAAGTTTTCGTTCTTGAACAATTATCCAAACATAAATAAGAGATAATAAATATCCAAAATTTGAAAAATTAATGAAATATTCTATTTCATAATTAATAAAAGAGAACTCCAGATCTAGGTTTTTTTTAAAATGGTATAAGGAGCTATACTATCTATCTATCTATCTATCTATCTATCTATCTATCTATCTATCTATCTATCTTATTTCTACTATTATTAATTTATAATAGCGGAAATAATGCATGTCATAATATTATTATGATATGTATTCTTCAATACTTCATCTTAATCATAATTGTTTCTTCATGATCCGGATTTAATTAGTGCAAATAGCGCATAATTGATTATATCCATATAATTTGTATATACTCCCTCTGATACCAAAGTTTCACCTTCATTTTCCTCTATTTTTTTGATACGGAAGGTTTTTGTCAAAATGAAGTCAGTATAAGAACTTGTACGCATATTTTTCCAAGCTTCATCATAATCATGATTTTTTTCAATTATCAACCTTTGCGTTTCAACAATATATTTATTATATAAATTCAACGCCTGTTCATTGTGAATATCCACTGTATCAGAAAATCCCATCTCCAATTGAATTAATCCAATAATCCCATAATTGACAATTGCTATAAAGTCATCCTCTATAGTTTCGTTTACCATATAACATTTTTTTGTTTCTATGTTACGAATACGTTTAGCTTTTATAAAAATTTGATCGGCAATAGACTGCGTACGCATTATACGCCAAGAAGCACCGTAATCTTTGAGTTTATTTTTAAATAAATTACGACAAATGGCTATTATATTTTCAAACTGTTCCTTTTGTATCATAATTTTTAATGTTTAAATTCTAAACGAAAATTAATTCTGAATTATTGCATTATCGATGTATAAATGTATAATCGTATAAAAGTAAAAGTAAAAAAAATATCTAAAATTTACTTGTAAAATATCGAATGAGAGTTTATCTTCGTAGCTTTCAATGCTAAAGTAGTTGTTGCTGTATATAAGAATGTAGATAATGAAAAATTATGTTTTCGCAGGCAGATATCAAACAAATTGAGTCTAAAGGTATATCCATTTACCAAATTAGAGAACAATTAGAATGTTTCCGAAAAGAGCCTCCTTATCTACCTATTGTTGCATCAGCTTCTATAAACAGAGAAATAAAAGCTATATCTGATAAAGAAAAACAAATTTACACAAATGCGTGGTTTTCTTATCTAGATCAAAGTAAAATAATAGTCAAATTTGTTCCAGCTTCAGGAAGTGCCAGTCGAATGTTTAAAAATTTATTTAAATTTCTATCATCCAAGTATGCTGTCCCAACTACTGATTTTGAACAAAAATTTTTTTCTGAAATTCGTCGTTTTGCCTTTTATGAAGATTTAAACCAAATCTGTACTACTAATAAAGGGAAATCAATAGCTGAATTGATAACTGATAACAATTATAAAATTATTGTTGAAAATTTACTTTTTGAATGGGGGCTTAATTATGGACAACTTCCTAAAGGGTTGATACTTTTTCATGTTAGCTCCAATGGTTATCGTACAGCAATGGAAGAGCATTTAGTAGAAGGAGCTTTTTATGCAGGGAACAAGGATAGAGAGGTAAGAGTACATTTTACTATTCCACCTGGATACCAATTTTTTTTTGAATCTTTCCTTAGAGGAAAAATTGATATTTATACTCGTCTGTTTAATGTGAAATATTATGTAAATTTTAGTGAGCAAAAGTCATCTACTGATACTCTAGCTGTAGATGAAGAAAATCGTCCTTTTCGTGACAAAAATGGATTAATATTCTGTCCAGGAGGACATGGAGCATTAATTGAAAATTTAAATAATATCGTTGCTGACATTGTTTTTATAAAAAATATAGATAATGTTGTTCCCGATTCATTTAAAGCAACAACTATCCGATATAAACAATTACTTGCTGGTGTATTAATAACCTATCAACAAAAAATATTCAATTATCTAAATTTAATTGATTCCGGAAAACATATACATGAAAATTTGTTAGAAATGTTACTTTTTCTTCAAAATGATTTGTGTATCAAAAATTCAGAAACTAAAAAATTAGAGGAGAGGGAACTCGTATTATATATTAAATCTAAATTAGATCGTCCTTTGCGAGTTTGTGGGATGGTGCGCAATGAAGGAGAACCAGGAGGTGGTCCATTTTTAGCAGTTAATCCAGATGGTACAACTTCTTTGCAAATATTAGAAAATTCTCAAATAGATTTAAAAAATCTCGAAAAAAAAGCTTTATTTGAAAGTGGAACACATTTTAACCCTGTAGATTTAGTTTGTTCCTTAAAAAATTATAGAGGGAAAAGATTTGATTTACTTAAGTATGTAAATAAAAACACTGGTTTTGTCTCTTTGAAATCAAAAAATGGGAAACAACTCAAAATACTAGAGTTACCTGGCCTATGGAATGGAGCTATGTCGGATTGGAATACAGTACTCGTGGAAGTTCCAATAGAAACTTTCAATCCTGTAAAAACAGTTAACGATTTATTGCGTTCTGAACATCAATAAAGCTTTCTGTATTTTTTTATATATTGCTTTTGAGACTGGTACTAAGGGTAAACGGAGTTTATTTTCAATATAACCCATTATATTTAGCATACTTTTTACACCAGATGGATTGCCTTCTATGAATAACAATTCGAATAATTCTGAAAATTGATTGTTAACAGTACAAGCATTACTATTATCTCCATTTAAAGCAAAATGTATCACTTTACTAAATTCCTTAGGAAAAACATTTCCTATAACTGAAATTACACCTCTTACTCCTATTTCTATTAGAGATACTGCAAGTTTATCATCTCCGGAAATCACCTGAAAATTGTTAGGTTTATTTTCAATAATTGTATTTATTTGATCTTTTATCCCAGAAGCTTCTTTTATTGCAATTATGTTTTCAAATTCATTAGCAAGACGTAAGCTAGTTTCGGCAGTCATATTTACACCTGTTCTACCTGGAACATTATAAAGAATAACAGGTAAAGATGTAGCTTCCGAAATATGTTTATAATGCTGGTATATTCCCTCTTGAGCAGGTTTATTGTAATACGGAACTACTGAAAGTATAGCATCAACTCCTATAAACTCTTCCACACGAAGCTTATGAACTACCTCTTGTGTATTGTTTCCTCCTATACCTATAACAATAGGAATCTTTCCGTTAATTTTAGAGACAACTAATTGGATGATTTTTTTTTGTTCTTCAGAAGTAAGCGTAGAAGTTTCTGCTGTTGTACCCAGAACAACTAAATAATCTGTACCATTCTGTAACTGATAATCTACTAAGCAAGATAAAGCAGAGTAGTCAACATAACCATCGGACTTAAATGGAGTAATGAGAGCTACACCCATCCCCTCAAGATTAATATGTCTCATTTTGAAAAAATAACATAATATCCTAAGTTAATCATTTTTTAATAAAAATCAATTAAACTAAACATATTAATATTTATTATAACAGTAAAAAATCAATAAATAAATATATTTAGCAGTTATATTTTTCAAATATTTTATACTTTGTATAAAAAAAATAGTAACTTCACCGATGTGTTTTCTGGCAGTGTTCTACTAGTGTTATTGCCGACAAATCAGGGTGGCTTCTGTTTGGTATGTAAAATTTATTTAATACTTATGATTGATGCTCTTCTTCTGAAGAGTACGAAAAGGACAACTAAAGTATAATTTTTGGGGAAGTTATATTTAAAATTGGGTTAGTGAATTAGCGATTAGATTATGAAATTTCTTGCTTTTTTGGATCAAGATTGTGATAGTTGGTTTTGTTGGGAGTGAAGAAAATAGAAGGATTGAGTATTTTATTTTTGCACGGTTCTTGTGTGTTAAATAATTAATTGTGTGGATTTAATATTTTTTGGTCGAAAAGAAAGAAAAAAATAAGTAGATCTATGTGTGCTTAATTCATTTAGAATTTATTCCTAATAAGCACCTCAAAAAAATGGTTTTTTGATAAAATTCAATCGTACAGAATTTACTAGTATATGTTTTATTACAGGCTAATTAGATTCCACAACTATTATAATTTTTCGAAGAGATTGCAATGAATGAAAGGTATTAATTGCATAAATTAATGTCATTTAATTTGAGGGTGCTGAATTAATCAAAAAGGAGTAATTAAGTATTTTTTTTGAAAAAAATACTTAATTGTAATTATGGGAAACCAAAAATCGGATGTGAATAATTGGAAAGGTAGAGCTCCTTTCATAAAATAAAGGGGGGGGTGGAAAATTCGTTATATAATATGATAATGATTGTCAATTAATTTAATTGAAACTTCAAGAAATAATAAACTCCCAAAATATATCAAAAATAAAATTATGTTACGAATTGCAATTCAAACAAAAGGTCGTCTACACGAAAAGACAACTGTTTTACTTGATGAAGTTGGAGTTAGACTTCCAGCAGCAAAAAGGACTTTATTGATACAATCCAACACATTCCCTGCAGAAATTCTTTTTCTCAGAGATGATGATATTCCTCAGGCAGTTGCTAATGGAGTAGCCGATGTAGGAATTGTTGGTGAAAATGAATTTCAAGAAAAAAAGCAAGAAGCAATTGTAACAAAACAGTTAGGATTTAGTCATTGTAGGCTTTCATTGGCTATCCCAAAAGAGGAAGAGTATACCGGATTGCATTGGTTTTCCAAAAAGAAAATAGCAACCTCTTACCCAAGAATTTTGTCTAATTTTTTAAAAAAAAATGCTATTGAAGCAGATATTCATTTTATAAATGGTTCTGTAGAAATTTCACCAGGGATAGGATTATCTGATGCAATATTTGATGTTGTTAGTTCTGGAAGTACATTGATTAGTAATCACTTAAAAGAAGTAGAAATAGTGATGCGTTCTGAAGCAATATTAATTAGTAACAAAAATTTAAATAAAGAAAAGAATAAAATACTTCAAGAACTAATCTTTCGTATAGATGCTGTTAAAACAGCTAATGATAAAAAATACATTCTTTTAAATATTCCGAATGACAGTTTACAAAAAATATTTCGAATTCTTCCTGGTATGAAAAGCCCAACTGTTCTTCCTTTGCTCCAAGAAGGTTGGAGTTCTGTTCATTCTGTGATTAATGAAAACCAATTTTGGGAAATTATTGCTAAATTAAAAAATGCGGGTGCAGAAGGAATACTCGTTATTCCAATTGAAAAAATGATTTTATAATTTTTATGCAAATATTAAGACTTCCTCATAAAAAACAATGGAATGAAATTATTCATCGTCCTTTAATTGATAACACTCGGTTATTTAAAGTTGTACAAAATATTCTAAAGGATATAAAACAACGAGGAGATATAGCAATAAAAGAACATGAGTTAGAATTTGATAATGTACACCTTGACAGATTGGAAGTTTCGTTGGAAGAAAAAAATATTGCTGATCATTTAGTTTCCAATCAACTTAGACAAGCTATTCTTGTTTCAAAAAAAAATATAGAAAAATTTCACTCTGCTCAAAAAAATCTTTTTCCAAAAGTAGAAATATCTACGGGTATAGTTTGTTGGCAAAAAGCTTCTCCTATTGAGAAAGTAGGTTTATATATTCCTGGAGGAACAGCTCCGCTTTTTTCTACCGTTTTGATGTTGGCTATTCCGGCAAAAATAGCCGGTTGTAAAGAAATTGTTCTTTGCACTCCTCCTAATTCCGAAGGAAATATTCATCCTGCGATTATTTTTGCAGCAAAAGAAGCAAAAGTAGATAGAATATTTAAAATAGGAGGTATCCAAGCAATTGGTGCTATGGCTTATGGGACAAAGTCTGTTCCTCAAGTTTATAAAATATTTGGACCAGGGAACCAGTATGTAACAGCTGCCAAACAATTAGTTTCTATTGAAGGAGTTGCTATTGATATGCCTGCAGGACCTTCTGAAGTAGAGATCATTGCAGATGAAACAGCTAACCCTGCTTTTGTCGCTTCTGATTTATTATCACAAGCAGAGCACGGTGTAGACAGTCAAGTCATTTTGCTAACTCTCTCTGAGAAACTTGTGAAACAAGTTCTTTCGGAACTTACTAAACAATTACAAGTACTCCCTCGAAAAATGATAATTCAAAAAGTATTGTCAAACAGTAAAATTATTATTCTTCAAAATCAACAAGAAATTATGGAACTAACTAATCAATACGCTCCTGAACATTTAATTATTGAAACTAAAAATTATAAAGAATTAGCAGAGAAAATTGTCAATGCTGGTTCTGTATTTTTGGGACATTATACTCCGGAAAGTGCAGGAGATTATGCTTCTGGTACTAATCATACTCTTCCAACTAACAGTTATGCCAGATCCTATAGTGGGGTTAATCTTGATAGCTTTATAAAAAAGATAACTTTTCAAGAAATAACTAAAGAGGGAATAAAACAATTAGCTTCTACAATAGAAATTATGGCAGAAAGCGAACAACTGCAAGCACATAAAAATGCAATTACTCTTAGAAAACTAGCTAATAATATTTAATCATTCGTCTATCATGTCAAATATTAGTATTTGACATGATAGACGAATACACTTTTTGTAATAATTAAACTATGGAATTAGAATATTTGGTTAGAAAGAACATTTTAAATCTTAACCCTTATTCTTGTGCTAGAGATGAATTTAAAGGTGAAGCTTCTGTTTATCTAGATGCTAATGAAAATCCTTATAATCAACCTTACAACCGTTATCCGGATCCTTTACAGTATTCGCTCAAGGAAAAGATAGCAAAACTAAAAAAAATACATCCTTGTCGAATTATGATAGGTAATGGTAGTGATGAATCTATAGATTTGGTATTTCGTATTTTTTGCGAACCCAAACAAGATAATGCAGTCACTATTGAACCTACTTATGGAATGTATCAAGTTGCTGCAGATATTAATCATGTAGAATATAAAAAAGTTTTATTAGATGAAAATTTTCAGTTAAGTGCTGAAAAACTTTTAAGTGCGACTAATAAACACACAAAAGTGATATTTCTTTGTTCTCCAAATAATCCAACTGGAAATTTGTTAAACGAAATAGAAATAATGAAAATTATTTCTATTTTTCAAGGAATTGTGGTTATAGATGAAGCATATATTGATTTTTCTAACCATGTTTCTTGGTTATCTAATTTAGATAAGCATTCAAATTTGATTGTTTTGCAAACTTTTTCAAAAGCTTGGGGAATGGCTTCTGTCCGTTGTGGATTGACTTTTGCTTCAGAAGAAATTATCAACTTTTTTAATAAAGTGAAGTATCCTTATAACATTAATTTTTTTACTCAAAATTTCATTAACGAACGTTTGAATGAAGAAAATAAAAAAAACGAATGGGTAAAAATAATTTTAACCCAGAGACAAATACTCACTAAGGAGTTGCGATCATTAAATAACATAGTTGAAAAAGTTTATCATTCCGATGCTAATTTTCTTTTAATAAGAGTAAAAAATGCTACTACTGCTTATAACAATTTAGTAAAAAAAGGTATTATTGTTCGTAATCGAGACTCTATTTCACTATGTAGTAATTGTTTACGAATAACAATAGGTACTGAGAAAGAGAATAAGAAATTGATTGAAGCATTAAAAAATATAAAATGAAAAAAAAAGTTTTGTTTATTGATAGAGATGGGACATTAATTGTAGAGCCACCTATAACTTTCCAAATAAACAATTTGGAAGAGTTGGAATTTCTACCAGGTGTAATTCGCAACCTGTATTTTATTCGTAAATATTTAAGTTTTGAATTAGTAATGGTTACTAATCAAGATGGGTTAGGAACATCGGTTTATCCACAGAATAATTTTGATATAGTTCAAAAGAAAATGTTGAATATTTTTCAAAACGAAGAAATTTTTTTTGATAATATTTTTATTGATAAATCCTTTCCAGAAGATAATTTGCCTACTCGCAAACCTGGTACAGCAATGCTCACTCAATACTTTTCCGATAGCTATGATTTGAATGGTTCATATGTTATCGGTGATCGTTTAGTAGACGTAGAATTAGCTAAAAACTTAGGATGTAAGTCTATTTTATTGAGTCATGAAACAAATCCAATTATGAACACTTCTTTAATAACAGTTCATTGGGATAAAATAAGTGAATTTTTATTTGCTGGAGAAAGAAAAGCTGTTATTCAACGAATGACTAAAGAGACAGATATTTACATAGAAATAAATATAGATGGAAAAGGTAAAGTTGATATTTTTACCGGAATTGGTTTTTTTGACCATTTATTGGAACAAATCGGTAAACATTCTGGTATAGACTTAGTTGTGAAAGTAAAAGGAGACTTAAATATAGATGAACATCACATAATAGAAGACACAGGAATCGCATTAGGGAGTGCTTTATCACAAGCCTTAACTGATAAACGAGGAATAGAAAGATATGGTTTTTGTTTACCAATGGATGATTGTTTATGCTTAGTTTCTGTAGATTTTGGAGGTCGTTCTTGGTTAGTTTGGGAAGTGGATTTTAATAGGGAAAAAATAGGAGATATGCCAACAGAAATGTTTCCTCATTTTTTTAAATCTTTAAGTGATACTGCTAAAATAAATTTGACCATCAAAGCAAAAGGACTAAATGAACATCATAAAATAGAAGGAATATTTAAATCGTTTGCTCGTGCTATCAAAATGGCTATCCATCGTGATATTTTTAATTACGAGTTGCCAAGCACAAAGGGGATTTTGTAAAATGTGTTAGGTATTTTACATTTTCTTTATTGAAATATTATTATTCATTTCTTATCTTTATTTTATTTCTCGTTATGACGGAAGAAGAGAGTAAGTTGCTGTCTGTTCTTGAAGGTCGTGTACGTCGCTTACTGTTTTTGTACAATGATCTAAAAATTCAGAAAGAAATGTTACGAGGGATATGTAAAAAATTAGAACAAGAAAATAAAATATTGAAAGATAAATATAGCAATCTTAAATTAGCACGAATTATTTCAGTAAAGCAAGATGCTTTTAAGATTACTAAAAATAAATTAACAAAACTTTTAAGAGAAGTTGATAGATGCATTGCATTATTAAACAAATAGAACAATATTGTGAGTAAAGATTTTTTTAAAATACAATTAAAGTTACTCGATAAATATTATCCATATACGTGTAAACGTTCAGAAGAAGAAAATATAAGAAAGGCAGCAGCGAATCTTACCGAAAAGTTTTTGGCTTATAGTTCTTGTTATCCTTCTCTAGAAAAAACTGATTTACTTGTATTAGTAAGTTTTCACTTTGCTTTAGAAGTTTTTAACAAAGAGAACCAACAGGATAAATCACCAATTTTTAGTATAATTGAGCAACTTAATAGAGAACTAGAGGAATACATAAAAAATTCTGAATAGTTGTTTATTTTAATGTTTTTTGTACCAATCATCTTTTTGAAGTTTAATTTATACTTAAGAAAAGAATTGGTGCCTTTTTATTTAATTGAAAACTCAATTATTAATAATTATAATAGACAAAAATTTATGACAACAACAATAGTACTTATAATAATGTTATTTCTTGCAATACTAGGGTATATTGCATGGCTGAAAATCAGTTCGATATATGAAATAAAAAGTAAAAAAATGCTTGAAGAAACAAAAAAAGAATTGGAATCAGCTAAAAAAATTGAAATTTTAAAACAGGAAAGTAAATTTCTTTCTATGAAAGCTGATATAGAGCGTCAAGTAAACGAACGTAATACAAAACTCCAATCGTATGAGGTTGATTTAAAACAAAGAGAATCAATTCTTAGACAAAAACAGGAAGAGTTTTACAAAAAGAATAATGAATTGGAAGTTGTTCGTGAAAACTTAATTAATCAATTAAAAATTATAGAAAAGAAAAAGAAAGAAATGGATAAAATTCATAAAATGGAAATAGAACGATTAGAATCTCTTTCTGGATTATCTGCAGAAGAAGGTAAAAAATATTTGATTCAATCTTTAAAAGAAGAAGCAAGAACATCTGCAGATGCTTATATTAATGAAGTAATGGCGGAAGCAAAAATGACAGCAAATAAAGAGGCTAAAAAAATTGTTGTTCACTCTATACAAAGAATAGCAACGGAGACTGCTATTGAAAATTCAGTTACCATTTTTCAAATTGATTCTGATGAAATAAAAGGACGAATTATTGGCCGTGAGGGACGAAATATACGTACATTAGAAGCAGCTACTGGCGTAGAAATTATTGTAGATGATACCCCTGAAGCAATCGTTCTTTCTGGATTCGACCCAGTGAGAAGAGAAGTTGCTCGCTTAGCGTTGCATTATTTAGTTCAAGATGGACGCATACATCCAGCACGCATAGAAGAAACAGTAGAAAAAATGCGTAAGCAAGTGGAAGATGAAATTATAGAAATAGGGAAACGTACAACTATTGATTTAGGTATTCATGGATTACATCCTGAATTGATTCGCATGATAGGTCGTATGAAATACCGCTCTTCTTACGGACAAAATTTATTGCAGCATTCTCGTGAAACAGCTAATTTATGTGCAGTTATGGCTTCGGAATTAGGATTAAATCCTAAGAGAGCTAAACGAGCAGGGCTACTACACGATATCGGTAAAGTTCCAGATAACGAACCTGAATCACCACACGCCATATTAGGTATGAAACTCGCTGAAAAACATAAAGAAAAATCTGATATATGTAATGCTATTGGTGCTCATCATGATGAAATGGAAATGGAGACCTTGTTAGCTCCTATTGTTCAAGTTTGTGATGCAATTTCTGGTGCAAGACCAGGAGCAAGAAAAGAAATTATAGAATCTTATATTAAGAGGTTAAACGATTTGGAGCAATTAGCTCTTTCTTACCCTGGTGTAATCAAAACGTATGCTATTCAAGCCGGTAGAGAACTACGAGTTATTGTAGGAGCAGATAAAATTAATGATGTTGAAACTGAAAAATTATCTAATGAAATAGCTCGTAAAATACAAAGTGAGATAATTTATCCAGGACAAGTAAAAATTACGGTAATCCGAGAAACTAGATCCGTAGCATTTGCCAAATAACAATTTTCCGTAAAGAATTTTGTTAAACTTTTTACAATTATGAATGTTGCAATTATAAAATACAATGCAGGTAATATTTATTCAGTTCATTATGCACTTAAACGTTTAGGGATCAACCCGATAATTACTGACGAGAAAGAATTATTGCAAAAGGCTGATAAGATAATTTTTCCTGGCCAGGGAGAAGCAGTTAAAACTATGCAATACTTAAAAAAATATCGTCTAGACGAATTAATAAAAGAATTAAAGCAACCCGTTTTAGGTATTTGTATTGGTATGCAACTGATGTGTCGTTTTTCTGAAGAAGGAAATGTAAATTGTTTGGGAATTTTCGATACTCCGGTACTAAAAATTCAGTCAAAAAATCATGAATATAAAATTCCACATATGGGTTGGAATACACTTACATCCCTTAAAAAACATCTATACAAAGGAATTAAAGAAGAATCATTTGTTTATTTTATACATAGTTATTATGTTCCTACGAATGAGTATACAATTGCTACAACACAATACGTAGAATCCTTTAGTGCTTCTTTACAAAAGAATAACTTTTATGCAACTCAGTTCCATCCTGAAAAGAGTGGAAAAATTGGCGAAAAAATATTAAATAATTTTCTTTCTTTATGAAAAATCTTTTACTTGCTTTTTACTTTAATTGTATAGGATTATGATAGAAATTATTCTTGCTATTGATATTATCGAAGGTAAGGTTGTTCGTTTGTCTCAAGGTGATTATGGACAAAAAAAAAATTATAATAAGGATCCATTGGAAATGGCAAAAAAAATTGAAAACTATGGAATTCGTCGTCTTCATTTGGTAGATTTGGATGGTGCAAAAGCTAATTGTATAATCAATTATAAAATACTTGAAAAAATAGCTTCTCATACATCTCTTATCATTGATTTTGGTGGAGGATTGAAATCTGATTCTGATTTAAAAATTGCCTTTAATAATGGAGCAAAAATGGTTACAGGAGGGAGTATTGCTGTAAAAAATCCAAAAATTTTTCAAAATTGGATTAATAATTTTGGTGGAGAACACATTTTGTTAGGAGCTGATTGTAAAAACAACAAAATTGCAGTAAATGGTTGGACAGAAAAAACTAATGAAGAGATAATTCCATTTATAAAAAAATGGCGTGAATGTGGTATTACAAAAGTTATCTGTACGGATATAAGCAAAGACGGAATGTTAAAAGGTACGAGCATAGAGCTGTATAAGATAATTAAACAGAAAGATACAAATATATATTTAATAGCTAGTGGAGGAGTAAGTTGCATTCATGATATAGATATGCTACAAGAAGCTGGATTATCTGGGGTAATCATTGGAAAAGCTATTTACGAAGATAAAATACACTTGAAAGAATTAGAAAAATATGCTTGCTAAAAGAATCATTCCTTGTCTTGATGTAAAAGATGGAAAAACTGTTAAAGGAGTTAATTTTATTAATTTTCGTGATGCTGGTGATGCTGCCGAATTAGGAAAACAATATAGTAAGCAGGGTGCTGACGAATTAGTTTATTTGGATATTACTGCGTCATACGAAAGACGTAAAACTCTTACCGAATTAGTAAAAAAAGTAGCAGCAAATATTAATATCCCCTTTACTGTGGGTGGTGGTATTAGTGAAATGAAAGATGTGGATATACTACTTAACGCTGGTGCAGATAAAATAGCGATAAATTCTGCTGCTTTACATAAGCCATCTTTAATTGAAAATATTGCAAAAAACTTTGGAAGTCAAGTATGTGTAGTTGCCATTGACGCTAAACTTGAATCTGACGGACAATGGCTTTGTTACTTAAATGGTGGGCGTATCCAAACAAATCAGCATTTATTTGAATGGGCTAATGAAGTGGAAAATTGTGGTGCTGGAGAAATACTATTCACTAGTATGACACATGACGGAGTAAAAAATGGTTATGCGAACGAAGCTCTTTCTATCCTTTCAAATTCACTACATATTCCGATTATTGCTTCTGGTGGAGCTGGAAAACGAGAGCATTTTCGTGATGCTTTTTTTTTAGGAAAAGCTGACGCTACCCTTGCCGCAAGTATCTTTCATTTCGGAGAAATTAGTATAAAAGAATTGAAAAATTACCTCTGGAAAGAAGGTATCACTGTAAGAAATCAATAATAAGAAAATATCAAAAATCTATTTATATTTTTTTTTTGCTTCTTTCCATAGTGTCTCCATTTCATAAAAGATCATATCTTTTAAAGTTTTATTTTGTTCATAAACTTTTTGTTCTATATAATTAAAACGAGAAATGAATTTTTGATTAATACGTTCTAGAGCATTGTCTGGATTGATTTTGTAAAGTTGAGCAGCCTTAACAAGGATGAAAAATAAATTACCAAATTCATTTTCCATCCTATCTTTATCCATTCGAAGTATTTCCTTTTTTAGTTCAGAGAAATTCTCCTGAATTTTTTCCAAAATATCCTTTTTTCTATTCCAATTAAATCCAGCACTACTAGCCTTACCTTGAATACGACAAGCCTTTACTAAAGAAGGCAAAGAAGTAGGAACACCTCCAAGTATTGTATGTTGAGTTCCTTTTTCGTTGAGTTTAAGTTGTTCCCAATTTTTGGATACTTGTGAAACATTATCCATGTCCTCCACATTTCCAAAAACATGAGGATGTCGAAAAATTAATTTATCGCAAATTGATTGACAAACATCAGCAATGTCAAATTGCCGTTTTTCTTCTGCAATTTTTGAGTAAAAGATAATCTGAAAAAGTACATCACCAAGTTCTTTTTTTATTTCTAAAATATCATTTTGAATAAGAGCATTAGAAAGTTCATAAGTTTCTTCTATTGTATATGTACGAAGACTTTCGTTAGTTTGTTCTCTATCCCAAGGACATTTTACTCGTAACTCATCTAATATATCTAATAAATGAGAAAAAGCTTGGAGTTTAATTTGTCTATTGTGCATTTACAATTTTCTATCATTTTAGAATCTTAATTCTGGTTTTATATCAATCATTTGAAATAGTCATTTTCATTATTTTCGTTACATGTTATTTCAAAGAAAATTTTTAAAAGTTATGCAGTTAATTAATACTATTTTCCATATACAAACACTATCTAAAAAAGTGTTTCTAAATTAACTCTTTTATTCGTTGGTAATACAAGAAATTTATGTTTTTCTGATCGTATTTTTGAAACTTCTTCACTCATAAAGATAAGAGGAATAGTGAAAAGTTGTATAAATATTTATATAACTTTTAAGAATATGTAATAGGTAATTTTTATTAACTTTTACAAACGAGAATATTTAATGAGAAAGAGTTCTCTTCCTATTAAAGAAGAGCTATAAATTTAATGTCACTCTCACCCTATTATATCATATAGATGGTATCCTATTTAAAAAAGCAAAAAAAATAGCAATAATAATTATATCAGTTTTCTATAAAAGTTTACAAAATAGTTTAAACTATTCATTTTAAATTTGATTTTAATTTCCATGATTTATAGAAGATTTTTTTATATCAACGAATTATCACACTAAATCGTATGAGGCAATACAATCAACGAAAAAATCATAAGAATATAGTGGGAGCAGCAATAATCAGTTCATCACATTTTAATAAATTTTTACTATGATTTTGAAAAAGAATGGAAATCAAAGGCCATGTTAAAAGTTCATTAAAAAATTTCCCACTAACGATTTAAAAACATTTGAAGTAAAAATAGAGAGAAAAACAGTGGACATATCATACGGTAAATAATAAATTCAAATATTATAAATACTTTTTGAAAGAAGTGAAAAACTGTTATTTGTTTTGATTTTTTCTTGAGATAAGAATTGAGTGTAGGATTTTTATGTTTGACAAAAGTTGAGTATTTTCACCTCTAGAATAGGGGGGTACTAAAAATCGTAATAAATAAAAAAAACTATTACTAAAAGTATTTAAATATTGTAGTTATAGTTTCTTTTGAGTATTTCGTTTATTGTAAAACGCCTATCTCTGGAAAGATAGATTATTTGAATAGGGTATAAATCTAATTGAATAGTTATGATTGAAAAGATATTATGAATGAAAGAAAAATTAAAAGAAAGAGTTTGGTTAAAAAAAACAGATTTTAGTTCTTTTAAGTTTTTTTGTAAAAACGGTTTTATTTCTTTATGAGAAAAAAGAGTTTTGTGTCTATTACAGATAGTTCCAAGCAAGATATTTTACATTTGATTGAACGAACAGAATATTTTGAACAAAATCTAGATCAGCGTTTACTAAAAGATAAAGTTTGTGCTGCACTTTTTTTTGAGCCATCTACGCGTACCCGTTTGAGTTTTGAAACAGCTATTAATCGTTTAGATGGTCGAGTTATTGGATTTTCTAACGCTGCTACCACAAGCAGTTCTAAAGGTGAGACTTTAAAAGATACGATAAAAATAATAAGCAACTATGTTGATGTTATTATTATAAGGCATTATTTGGATGGAGCAGCTCGTTATGCTTCTGAAATAACAAATGTACCTATTGTTAATGCTGGTGATGGATCGAATCAACATCCTTCACAAACTTTATTAGATATTTATTCTATATATAAAACACAAAGAACGCTTTGTAATTTGACTGTTACAATAGTAGGAGATTTGAAATATGGTAGAACTGTTCATTCTCTTCTTAATGGTATGTCTTATTTTAATCCTACTTTTCATTTTATTGCTCCTGAAGAATTGGAGCTACCCGTTATTTATAAGCAATTTATGAATAAAAATGGTATTCAATATTTTGAACATTCAGATTTTTCGGTAGACATAATCAACCAATCTGACATATTATATATGACTCGTGTGCAGCGTGAACGCTTTACTGATTTTATGGAATATGAAAAGGTGAAAAATGTATATGTTCTTTCTAATGATATGCTTGCTGATAGTAAAGATAATCTTCGAATATTACATCCTTTACCTCGTGTAAGCGAGATTACTCCAGATGTAGATGCTAGTCCTAAAGCATACTATTTCAAACAAGCTAAAAATGGTATTTTCGCTCGGCAAGCAATTATATGTGATGTGTTAGGGTTATAAGTAAGTTACTTCTAATTGAAGTTCTATTCCGAAAGTATTTTTTACTATGGTTTGAATTTTTTCTGCCAATTGTGCAATGTCTTTACTAGTAGCATCTCCGAGATTAACAATGACTAAAGGCTGTTTTTCGTAAGTAGCCGCACCTCCTAATTTTTTTCCTTTATATCCGCATTGTTCAATAAGCCAAGCTGCTGGAATTTTTACTATTTTTTTATTAATAGGGTAACAAGGAATATCTGTGTATTGTTTTTTTATTCTTTTATAATGAGTAATACAAATGTATGGATTTATAAAAAAGCTACCGGCATTTCCAAAAACTTCTGGGTTAGGAAGATATAATTGACGAATAGAAATAATAGCTTTTCGTATGGTAGATAAACTATTATTTTGTTTTTTTAAAAATTTTATGTTATCATAATCTAATTTGAATTGCGGCTTTTTAGAAAGCCGATATACCACGTGTGTAATGTAAAACATCCCTCTTGATTTTTTGAAAAAACTATTACGATAAGAATAGTTACACTCTCTGTGCGAAAATATTTGTTTTGATTTTGTTTCGATGGAATAAGTATATACTTTTTCTATAACATTAGAAGCTTCTACCCCGTAGGCACCAATGTTTTGAAAAGCACTTGATCCTACTTCACCAGGAATTAAAGAAAGATTCTCAATTCCCCCCCAACCTTTTTCAACACAATAAGATACGAAAGAATCCCAATTTTCTGAAGCTCCTACTTTAAGGTAAATGTGTTCCTTGTCTTCTTCGATTATTTCAATTCCTTTGATTCTGGAATGCATAATTATACCTTCAAAATTTTTTAAAAATAATATATTACTGCCTTGTCCAATATGATAACTTGATTGAGAACAAAAATATTTGTCTTTTTGTAAT
This sequence comes from Azobacteroides sp. (SeqCode), assembly GCF_055395615.1. NCBI lineage: Bacteria > Pseudomonadati > Bacteroidota > Bacteroidia > Bacteroidales > Azobacteroides (SeqCode) > Azobacteroides sp. (SeqCode). Next base: position 857,000 of record NZ_AP014701.1, read on the forward strand.
TTTTGTAAATCTTCCTCTGATTCATATTCTATAAACCAACGAGTTTTAATGTTCAAATGAAAAGTATTGTGTTTTAGTAATGAATAATTTTCATATATGCGCATAGATCATTTTTTTTTTGAATAGGAATTCAAAGTTATTATGAAAACTTATCTTTGTTTTAATTTTTATTAATTATTATGTCAAATATTTGTAGGATTCGCCCTAAAAAATCTTTAGGACAACATTTTTTAAATAATTTGTTGATTGCTAAACGTATTGCTGAAACTATTTCTTTTTATCCTAAACTTCCAGTATTGGAAATTGGGGCAGGAATGGGTATTCTTACTCAATTTCTTTTGTTATGTAAAAGAGATTTGGTAGTTGTAGAAATAGATAAAAGATATGTAGATTATTTAAAAAAACATTATTCGCAGTTAGATCTCCGAATTATTGAAGCAAATTTTCTCAAATTGAATTTAGATGATTTATTCCCTGGATGTTTTTATATAATTGGCAATTATCCTTACAATATTTCCATTCCAATATTTTTTAAAATATTGGAACATAAAGATAAAATTCCTTTTTGTTCTGGAATGTTACAGAAAGAAGTTGCAGAGCGTTTAGTTTCTTTACCAGGGAAGAAAACTTATGGAATTATTACTGTCTTGTTAAGTGCTTGGTATGATATAGAATATCTTTTTACAGTTTCCCCTGATTGTTTTTATCCTCCTCCAAAAGTTGAATCTGCTGTTGTTCGTATGGTTCGTAATAAGAGAAAAAATTTAGGTTGTGATGAATCTTTATTTAAAGTCATTGTTAAAATGGCTTTTAATAAACGACGTAAAACATTAAGAAATTCGTTAAGGCCTTTGTTTGGAAAATGGAATAACGGATTCACTTACTCACTTTTTAATAAGCGCCCTGAACAATTATCGGTAGAGGAATTTATAGAACTTACAAAGTTATTTAAACTTTGAGAAATTATTTCTGAACTTTTACCTTTATGCTACTAATCATAGTAGTTCTTAACTATTTATTTTAGCAAATTTTGTATTGCTTTATTAACTTTTTCAAAATTAAATTCGCCTATAATTATTTTTTTCATTGTGGAAATTTTGTCATTGCAAAGATTATTAATACTTCCTTCATGTGTATGGTTTATTTTTTTATTTGGAATAAAATTGTTATTCTCAATTTCCGTTCCTACCTGCTTATATGCATCGCGAAAAGGTACTCCTTCCAAGACTAAGTCATTGACTTTTTCTACACTAAATAGAAAAGAATATTTATCGTCTTCTAAAATAGAAGTGTTAACATTTATTTTTTGTATTACTTGAGAAATCATACGAATACATTCCAACAATTCATCAAAAGAAGGTAAAAATATTTCTTTAGTGACTTGCATATCACGAAAATACCCTGAAGGGAGATTATTAATAATTAAAGTTATCTGTTGAGGGATACTTTGTATCCAATTACATTTTGCTCGTACCAATTCGAATACATCTGGATTTTTTTTGTGGGGCATAATACTCGAACCAGTAGTAAACTCATTTGGAAGTTCAATAAATCCAAAATTTTGACTATTATATAAACACATATCAAAGGCTAATTTAGAAAGAGTTGCTGCAATTCCTGTTAGAGCAAAACTTACTGTTCGTTCCATTTTTCCCCTTCCCATTTGAGCATATACCACATTGTAATTCATAGAATCAAAACCTAATAAATCTGTAGTAAGTTGTCTTTTCAAAGGGAAAGAAGAACCATACCCAGCTGCCGATCCTAGAGGATTACGATTACATATTTTATAAGCAGCTTGTAACAATAATAAATCATCTACTAAACTTTCGGCATAAGATCCAAACCAAAGACCAAAAGATGAAGGCATTGCTATTTGTAAGTGAGTGTATCCTGGGAGCAGGATATTTTTATATTTATCACTTTGAATAATTAAAAAATCTACTAATTCAGAAATCTCCTTCGTTAAAATTTGAATGGCATCTCGTGTAAATAGTTTTAAATCTAATAATATTTGATCGTTTCGAGAACGCCCACTATGAATTTTTTTCCCTATATCTCCCAATTTTCTAGTGAGCATTAATTCTATTTGAGAATGAATATCTTCTACTCCTTTTTCAATTGAAAATTGCCCATGATTAGCTAATTGGTAGATATTTTTGAGTTCAGTGAGTAATTGTTCGAGTTCTTTATCAGTCAATAATCCTACGTTTTCTAACATAGTAATATGAGCTATAGAACCTAAAATATCTGATTTTGCTAAATATAAATCTATTTTACGATCATTACCAATCGTAAAATTTTCTACTTCTTTATTAACTCTAGTACTTCTTTGCCACAATTTCATTGTGTAGGGTAAATATTAATAATATTGTTTGTTTTTTTTGTTTTTTGATCCAGATAAATCTACATATAGGCTTTTATACTGAACTGACTTAGAAGAAGATTTAGTGATTTTTAGAGGAATATGTTCGGTAACAGAAACTTTCCTCCAAAATATGATTCATAGAAAAAACTTGATTCAAAAGCAAAATCCTGAATTCCATTGTCAGGAATTTTATCGAGATTAATCGCATTTGACTCTTTTTTACATATTCGTGACTGACTACAAAAAGATATTTCTATGTGCTTGTCGTTTAGTCATAAACTATTATGATTGATTCCCCATTTGGATGGATTTTTTCTCCATTCTTGGAGAATTTCAATTTCAGATGTCTTAATATAATTCATTTTTAACGCTTCTTCCAAAATAGTATTGTAATTACAAAGTGTAATTAATTTAACTTTAATATTTTTAAATTTTTCTTCAGCTATGGTAAATCCATAAGTAAAAGTAGCTATCATTCCCATTACCTGACATCCTGCGTTACGTACAGCCTCAATAGCTCGAAGAGCACTCCCTCCTGTGGAAACTAAGTCTTCAATTATTACAACTTTGGCTTTTGGGTTCAAGTCACCTTCAATAATATTTTCCAGCCCATAGTTTTTTGGAATTGAACGAATATAAATGAAAGGGAGATTTAATTCTTCTGCAACCATTGCTCCTTGAGCAATGGCTCCTGTAGCTATCCCAGCGATTATATTTGCATTTTCATATTTTTCAAAAATAATTCGTGCCAATTCTAGTTTAATAAAATTGCGAATAAAAGGATGAGAAAGGGTCTTTCTATTGTCACAGTAGATAGGAGATTTCCAACCAGATGCCCATGTAAAAGGATTAGTAAATCGAAATTTTATTGCTTTGATGTCAAGTAATTTTTTTGCTAATTGTCGTTTTAACGTTTTCATTACATTTATTGGTTAAAAAAAATCGCACCTTTTACAAAGGTAATCATTTAAATGAGAACTAAGAAATCATAATTTTAATTATTTAAATTATGATTTCTTGAAAAAAGTAAAATTTTGCTAAACAAATTAATGCTAATTTGTTTAATTGAGAAATATATTTAGATAATTGTTCCAATTGATTTATGAATACTGAACTGTTCTATTCTAGAACAGAAAAAATCATGTAACTGCTAGAGGAAAAGGTTTATTTGATATTCATACCTCTCTCAAGAGCTATTGGCAACAGCAAAACAGGTATCATTTAATAAAATATTATTAAATGATACCTGTAAATGTAAATTAATCTAAATTTTTTTCTACTTCAAATGTCCTACATACTCTTTTTTGTTTGATTTAAATTAGCTTTAGTTCATATAAATATAACATTTTGCCAACTTATATATTACACTAATTAAATCTTTGTAAAGAATGAAACTGAAACAAATAAAATTAACGCCATTTAAAAAAAACAAGTTTTTTAGTGTAAGTGAAAGGTATTTTTTTTAAGCAAGAACTTTTCTCTATAAAATCTATTATGTAAGCAATTATCATTACATTTTGTAATGTAGCTTCGATATATTTAGAAAACATATTTTTAAAAATATCTCATTTATCTAGCAAAATTTTTGAACAATTAATACATAGTTCAGGGTAGAAAAGTAAAAATGAATTTTTAAATAAATTTAAGATAGTTGTATTATGAGAGAAGACATATTTTCTAAAATTGTGTCTCACGTTTTTTGTTTTGTTATCTTTTTTAGAGTATTTAATGTATAGCTACTTTGTATTTTTTGATATAAATATTCTTTTCTTAAATAGGAAATTTATAAAAAGACAAATTGATTGTGCTTGATATATGAGGCTCACATCTGTGAGACAAAAATTATAATCATAAACTAAACACTTGCATAAGAGATTTAGAAGTAGCTGTAAAAATTATTTATTGGAATTAAATGCCTCATATACTTTTGAAAACTGATTTTGCAGATCGGCCATAGATTCAATATTTTTGTTTTGGAAAGCATTAAGCAACTTGTTGAAGTTGAAGAATGAACTGTTTTGCATGCATTTTTTTTCCATGATTTTTTTAAAAAATAAAAAAACAAACTTTGTAAAGTCGAATGAGCATTTTTTTAAAAAGATAGATTTTATAAACATTTCATTTTGGGTGTATCCTAGCACTATAAAAAATATACCAAACCCCCAAAGGGTTATTTAAATTTTCTGAAAATAATATATTATTTATAAAATTTTAAATTTTCAGTATTAAAATGATTGATAAAATTTTGATTTTTTTTTATCTCTGCTTCTCCATAATTGATATATACTTCCGCAGAATGGGTAAACTTTACAGAATCTCGGTCAGCATCTAATAATAATAGGTAACCTAATATAATATGTCCTGCACACTCTACTAGACGACGAGAGTGAAAATCAATATATTCAGTATTTTTTGTATAAATAACCCTTTTAATTAATTGTTTATAGATTTCTACTAATTCAGATAATCTTTGTTTTAAACTATCTAGTTCCAATCTTAAGGGCAATGCCTGATATTCTTCCATTTGATTTAGATAAGTGTTAGTCAGCACATGCCGGATAGCAGCTACAACTTGCAATTGTGTAGTTCCTTCATATATATTAGTAATGCGAGCATCACGATATAAACGCTCACAAGGATAATCTTTTATAAAACCAGATCCACCGTGAATTTGTATACAATCGTAAGTATTTTGATTGGCATATTCAGTATTCATAGCTTTTCCGAGCGGAGTGAATGCATCAGCCAACCTTTTATATTTTTTTAATTCTGATTTTTCTTCATCATTTAGTTGACGTTCTTTGGAAATTTCTTCCAGTATTTTATATATATCTACGAAACGAGCAGTTTCATAAAGAATAGAACGAGAAGCATCTAACTTTGCCTTAATGTTAGCAATCAATTCATAAACTGCTGGAAATTCAATAATGGTTTTTCCAAATTGTTTTCTTTCTCGTGCGTACGCCACTGCTTCACGATAGGCAGCTTCCGAAAGTCCAGTTGCTTGAGCCATAATACCCAAACGAGCACCATTCATTAGGGACATTACGTACTTAATTAAGCCATATTTACGTTCTCCACACAGTTGTACTTTAGCATTTTTATAAATTAATTCACAAGTAGGTGATCCCTTAATACCCATTTTATTTTCAATTCTTCTAATATCAACCCCTCCATCTCGTTTATCATAAATAAACATAGAAAGTCCACGACCGTCTTTTGTTTGTTCTTCCGAACGAGCTAAAACGAGGTGAATATCAGCATCCCCATTAGTAATAAACCGTTTTACTCCGTTTAGTCTCCAACATTTTTCCTTTTCATCATAGGTAGCTTTTAGCATTACTGCTTGCAAATCAGAACCAGCATCTGGCTCAGTTAAATCCATAGATAAGGTTTCTCCAGCACAAACACGAGGAATGAATTGTTTGTGCTGTTGTTCATTTCCAAATTCATATAAGGTTATGATACAGTCTTGTAGTGACCAGAGATTACAGAATCCTGCATCGGCACGAGCTACCATATCTGAAGCCATGATAAAAGTAACCATCGGGAAATTCAAACCACCAAAGCGACGTGGCATTGAAAGTCCCATTAAACCAGCTTGAGTGGTTATTTGTAAGTTTTGTATTGTACCAGGAGAATATTGTACACGATTATTTTCTACCTTACAATCTAAATGATCGACATCTTCTGCATTGAGAGCAATGACATTACCAATTACTTCCCCTGCAATTTCCATTACCTTCTCATAACTATCTATTGCATCTTCAAAATCAACTGGAGCATAGTCAAATTGATCTTTATCTGTGTAATTTCGTTCTTTTAATTTGGCGATACGTTTCATCAAAGGATGATAAAGATGATGTTTTAAAGAAGGATTGTCTAAATAAAAATTTGCCATAATTTTATTATTTAACTCTTAGTTTTTTTTGTGATATATGTATCGTGTATGCTTTTTTTGATGTCATCAAATTAGTTTTCTACCACAATTTACAGTCTATTCACTATTCTTTTTGTAATATTTAATCATTTTTGGAACAATAGTTTCAAAATTTCCTGTAATCACATAATCAGCAATGGCGTTAATAGGTGCGTTTGGATCATTGTTAATAGCAATAATCATGGAAGAGCCTTGCATACCAGCAATGTGTTGAACTTGTCCAGAAATTCCGCAGGCAATATATAATTTAGGACGAACAGTAATTCCAGTTTGCCCGATTTGTCGTTCGTTTTCAACAAAACCAGCATCCACTGCAGCTCTTGAGGCTCCAATTTCGGCTCCAATAGTTCTTGCTAAATCATAGAGTAATCCAAAATTTTCTTTCGATCCAATCCCATAACCACCAGCAATGATGATAGAAGCACTTTTAATATTCACTTTTGAAGATTCAATATGTCGTCTAATAATTTTCACTATAAAATCAGAATTGGAAACATATTTGCTAACTTCATGTATAATAATTTTACCTTTATAATTAGCGTTGTAAATTTCTTTCTTCATTACACCTTCTCGAACAGTTGCCATTTGTGGTCGATTATCTGGATTAACAATAGTTGCTACAATATTTCCTCCAAAAGCTGGACGAATTTGGTATAAAAGATTAGTATATGCTTTGCTTCCTTTTTTTTCTTCATAGTCACCAATTTTTAAGGATGTACAGTCGGCTGTTAAGCCGCTAAACAAAGCTGAAGAAATACGAGGTCCTAGATCTCTACCAATACTTGTAGCTCCAATTAAGACTATTTGTGGTTTTTTTTCTTTAAAAAGTCTAACTAGTATGGAAGTATGAGGCAGAGATGTATAAGGGTATAGGCAAGTATCATCGAAAGTATGTAGTATATCTACGCCATATGGGAACACTTGTTCTCCAATTTTATTTAATTGATTGCCAATGGCAACAGCTTCTAATTGACATTTTAATTGATTTGCTAATGAACGACCTTTTGTAAGTAATTCCAAACTAACATCTCCTATTTTATTATTTTCTATTTCAAGATATACAAATAAATTATTCATAAATTATCCGATTGTATGATTGGTAATTAACTCTATTATTAATTCTTCTATTTGTGTATCGGAAGAATTAAATACTTTGCTCTCTTTCACTTGAAAAACAACATTTTCTATTTTTTTTACTTTTGTAGGTGATCCGTGAAGTCCGCACTGTTTATTATCAGCTTCTATGTTAGAAGCACTCCATTCAATTAAATTAAGATAAGGACGAGATTCATATAAATCGGTATAGAGTTTGTTTTCTGTTCCTTTTTCAGAAGGAGTTTTTGCATATTTGTATTTCTGAATCAGTCGTGCATTTTTTGGACGACATTCAGGAGCAGAGTTATTAACAGTTACCAATATGGGTAGTTCTCCTTCTACTATTTCTATTCCATGTTCTAGACGACGTTTTACAACGATTTTTTTATTTTTAATTGATTGAATTTCTTCAGCATAAGTGATTTGTGGAATGTTCAATTTTTCAGCTACTTGGGGACCTACTTGTGCTGTATCCCCGTCTATTGCTTGACGACCAGATATAATTATATCAAAACTGCCTATTTTTTTGATGGCCATATGTAAAGCATAGCTGGTAGCTAGTGTATCTGCACCGGCAAAGACACGATCAGTAAGAAGATAACCATTATCAGCTCCTCTAAACAGACCTTCTCGAATAATTTCAGCTGCACGAGGAGGTCCCATTGTTAATAAAGTTATTACGGAACCAAAATGTTGTTCTTTTAAACAAAGTGCTTGCTCTAGAGCGTTTAAATCTTCTGGATTGAAGATGGCCGGTAAGACAGAACGATTAACTGTACCGTCATTTTTCATTGCATCTTTTCCTATATTACGAGTGTCAGGTACTTGCTTTGCTAATACAATGATTTTTAAGCTCATAATGCTATATATAAATTAACATTCATACTAATTTTAATTAGGTTATATACATACGAAGGTATATAATTTCAATGATAAATAAAAAGTTCCTTGTAATGCTTTTAAAATATCTATTTAATAGATTGATAATCTAAGAGCTCTGTAAAATTTAGATGTTTATAATTTTCTAAGTAGTGTTTATATTTAGTTGCTGTTATAATTTGTTTTTTCTTGGTATACTACTTTATAGATTTAGATTATGGGGAATATTTTTTTAAAAAAATCATAAAAGAGGGAATGATACATTGTTGCTTAAATTATTAAAAAATTTATGTTTTCGAGGAATTATTAATATTACTAAAAGTAAATTACAGAATGCTACTTAATAAATCATTTTGATTGGATGACACAAAGAAGTTAAAAGTCTTTAAATTTGAAAGAAATAAAATTTATATCATTCCCATCCCCATTACTATTTGCATAACTTTATATTAAACTGTGATATCAATTTATTGATACAAGAAAAAGCAAGTCAATATACCTAATTTTTAGGATTCTGTTTTCTTCGTAATTTACGACAATACTTATCCAATTTACGCTATTATGACTACACTTGAATTACTTATTAAAGTATGTTCTCATCGATAAAAAATTGTAGTTTTTTATAGAGAAAGGTAAATTTAAAGGATGATTAGGTTTTATTTTATTTAGAGTATTGTACCGGAAAAATAAAAAATTATTAAACCAGCTAAATGATATAAATACTCTCTTAATTAAAGTCTGAAATGAGTAAAATAGCAGTTTTGTCAATTATATTGTTTTAAAATACGTGTTCAAAATGAAAATGGTCAGTTTTTGTTAAAAAATTCTAAAAATATTGTTCCTCACCTTATTACCCCGAATAGATGATGGACTATAGTTAAGTTAAAAATTAATGATTATCCATTATATGTGATTTTTGAATTAAAGGTTTGTTCATTTTTTGTAGGTCTACAAAAAATGTATAATTGCAGATTTTAAATGAATTGTTTTTTACATAATGAAGAGTTATTTCACCGTTTACAATTTAACTTAGTAAGTTTAATTTTCATAAAAAAAGGAACTCATCGAATAGGTAAGTATAAAAAATAAAGGGTAATGAAAAAATGTGGATACATAATTTAAAGATATGATACATACTTTCATTAACTGTGTTTTTTGTTTTGAACAATAATTTTTCGAAAAAAATAATATAAAAATGTGAACGACAAATAAGTATAGTTGAATTATCATTTGCTTAGGTGTCTGGTATTCTCTTGTAGAAAATTTGCTACGTTAGCAATATTGATTAGTTATCAATTGTTCATACTTCATAACTTCATAGATTTTTTGTTTTTTAGTTTTAATCCTTTATATATAAACCATATTCCCGTGATAATGAATGGAATACTTAACAATTGACCCATATTTAATAGCATATTTTCTTCAAATGGTTCCTGTACAATTTTGTAAAATTCAATAAAAAAACGAGGAATAAAAATACCTACCAAAAATGTACCGAAAATGAGTCCTGGATATTTATGACATCCTCTTTTCCAATACATCCAAAGGCAAACGTAGGCAATAAGTACATAAAAAAATGCTTCATAAAGTTGAGTTGGATGAGAAGGGGGAGTAAAGATAGGATTTATATCTTGTACAGGATTTTTTTTTATAAATCGAAATGCCCAAGGTACATTTGTTGGATAACCATATATTTCATGATTCATTAAGTTCCCTAAACGAATCAATGCAGCTACAAAACCAACAGGAATTACTAACCTATCAAATGTCCACAATATACTTTTGTGGGTTATTTTTTTTGAATAAATCCAAATTGCAATAATGATTCCAATAGTTCCTCCGTGACTAGATAATCCCCCTTCCCAAATTTTAATTATCTCAAAAGGATGAGATAAATAATGATTTGGATTGTAAAATAAACAGTGTCCTAACCGGGCACCTATAATGGTAGAAATTACCACATAAAGGAATAATTTATCAAACCATACTACGTTTAATTTTTCTTGTCTCCAAATTTTTTGAACAATCCATGTACCTAGTGCAAATCCTGTTGCGAAGGAAATACCATACCATCGAACCTCTCTTCCAATAATCGGGAGAGTAAAGATAACAGGATTTATTTCCCATGTAATGAAAGATAGCATAAACTTAAGATTCATCAAAAGAATTACATAATACCGAAAAAGATATTACGCAATACAAAGTTACAATTAGCGGAGAATATAAAAAATTTTAATTTTTATAAATTTTGTGATTATCTCAAAAGTATAACCAATTCTACCAACAACTCTTTCAATGTGTAAAAATATATTTTTGCTGAGTTTATATCATTAATGCATAAATTTGTATTTAATTATGAGACAGATTATTCTATTTTTTTTTTATTTCTTTTTTTTGACTGTAAAAATTACAGCACAAATACCAAAAAATGAAATTCGTGCTGTTTGGATAGCAACAAATAATGCAATGGATTGGCCTACAAAACCATTTAAAACGTTTGATGATATTGATAAACAAAAAGAAGAATTGAAGAATATTTTGTATTGCTTGAAAAAAGCCAATTTTAATATGATTTTTTTTCAAACCCGCATACGGGGAGATGTTGTCTATGAGTCTAAAATAGAACCAATAAGTCCTTTTATAAAAAATATGGAATGTGAAGAAATATATGACCCATTGTCTTTTCTTATTGAAGAATGCCATAAGTTAGGATTAGAATGTCATGCTTGGTTAGTAACATATCTTTTAGGAAAGTCAGGAATTGAAGAAGGAATCAATTGTTCTCATGCTATAAAGCGGAATAAATTGCGAACAAAAACATATAAAGGGTTAACTTATTTAGATCCGGGTGATTTTGAAACAAGTAAATATCTTCTCTCTATTGTAAGAGAAATAGTAGCAAAGTATGATATTGATGGCATTCACATGGATTATATTCGTTATCCTGAGCAATCCACAGAATTTCCTGATGATGTTACTTATAAACGTTATGGTAAAGGAGAAAATAAAATTGAATGGAGAAAAAATAACATTAATCGATTTGTAAGTAAATTATATAATACAGTAAAAAGTAAAAAACCTTGGGTGCAAGTAAGTAGTGCAGTAGCAAGTATATATATTCAAATATCTGGCAATAAAGAAAAACATTGGAGTGCTTATGAAGTATGTCAAGATGTGGAACAATGGGTTCGGATGGGGAAACATGATTTTATTGTTCCCATGATGTATTATTCTTATTCTGATAATTTGTTTTGTTCATTTATTCAAGATTGGATTTTAAGGAGTTATGGACGTTTCGTGGTTCCTGGATTAGGAGTTTACCGAATTGATGAAAAAGATTTTAATTGGGATGTACATATGATAACGAAACAAATTCAATGTTCTCGCAAATGTAATACAAAAGGGAATGCTTTTTTTCGATCGAGTTTTTTAATTGATAACAAAAAAGGAATTATGGATGAAATCAAAAATAATTTTTATAATTATCCCGCTTTACTTCCACCTTTAATATGGCTAAATGTAATTAGACCTATTCCTCCAAAATACTTACGATTAACGGTTGATACTTCTAACTTATTATTAGATTGGAAATCTGCTAATTGTCCTAAAAAAGAAAATGTATTTTACAATGTATATCGTTCGAAAAATGAATATATAGATATTAATGATTCCAGAAATTTAATTGCTACCCGAATTACAAATTATAAATTATCTATTCCAATAGATAGTTTTTGCATAGGAGGATGTTATTATGCTGTTACTTCTTACGACAGATATCATAACGAAAGTGAGATTTCAGAATCAGTTTACTTCAATCCTTTGCTATTTGAAAATATATCTTTACCTTTAACAAAGAGTGGAACGAATATATTTCATGATTTCAGATAATTAATTATGTCTAAGAAGAAAATTTTTTTGACTTGTGATGGTAATCAAGCAGCAGCTCATATTGCTTATATGTTCAGTGAAGTTGCATCAGTTTATCCTATTACTCCCTCTTCTACTATGGCAGAGTATATTGATGAATGGGCAACTTTAGATAGAAAAAATATTTTTGGAGAAGTTGTTCGTGTGGATGAAATGCAATCAGAAGCTGGTGCTGCTGGTGCCATGCATGGAGCATTACAAGCGGGGGTATTATCTACTACATTTACGGCTTCTCAGGGTTTGTTGTTGATGATTCCTAATATGTATAAGGTGGCGGGGGAATTATTGCCAGGGGTCTATCACGTTTCAGCTCGCGCTTTGGCTTCGCATGCTTTGTCTATTTTTGGTGACCATCAAGACGTAATGGCTATTCGACAAACGGGGTGTGCTATGTTTGCTACTGGATCAGTACAAGAAATAATGGATTTGTCAGCAGTGGCTCATTTGGCAGCAATTAGTTCCCGTATCCCTTTCGTACATTTTTTTGATGGGTTTCGTACTTCTCATGAAATTCAGAAGATAGAACAATTGAATGATGAGGATTTAGTTTCGCTGGTTGATCAAAAGGCCTTGGAAGCATTTCGTAAACGAGCATTAAATCCGGATGATCCGGTAGCTCGTGGTATGGCACAAAATTCGGATATTTATTTTCAAGCTCGTGAAGCTTGTAATGTATATTACAATAGAGTAATAGACATTGTAGAAAATTATACAAACCAACTTTCTGCTATAGTAGGGCGTAAATACAGCTTATTTGATTATTACGGGTCACTAGATGCTGAATACGTAATTATTGCTATGGGGTCAGTTACCGAAACTATTAAAGAAACGGTTGATTATTTGACTAATAAGGGTAAGAAAGTGGGTTTGGTATCTGTTCATTTGTATCGTCCGTTTTCTTCAAAACATTTTTTTGCAACTGTTCCTAAAACAGCTAAACGTATAGCTGTTATTGACCGTACTAAAGAGCCAGGAGCTGTTGGAGAACCGCTTTATTTGGATGTAAAGAGTTGTTTTTATGCTTTAAAGAAATATCCTTTGATTGTAGGTGGACGTTATGGTTTGTCTTCAAAAGATACGACTCCATCTTGTATTCTTGCCATTTATGAAAATTTGTTTTTATCTAACCCAAAGAATAATTTTACTGTTGGTATTGTAGATGATGTTACTTTTACATCTCTTCCAAAGAAGAAAGAGTTAGCTTTTGAACGTGGTTCTTTTGAAGCTAAATTTTATGGGTTAGGAGCAGACGGTACAGTAGGTGCTAACAAAAATTCCATTAAGATTATTGGCGACAACACAAATAAATATTGTCAAGCATATTTTGCTTATGATTCTAAAAAATCTGGAGGTTTTACTTCTTCTCATATCCGTTTTGGAGATAACCCCATTCGTTCTACCTATTTGGTAAATACGCCTGACTTTGTGGCTTGCCATGTTCAAGCGTATCTTCGTTTATATGACGTAACTAAAGGTTTAAAAAAAAATGGGACTTTCCTTTTGAATACGGTTTGGAATGAAAAACAAGTAAAAAAAAATCTTCCAGATAATGTAAAAAAATATTTAGCTATTAATCATATTAATTTCTACATTATCGATGCAACTAATATCGCTCATGAAATTGGATTAGGGAATCGTACTAACACAATTCTCCAATCGGCATTTTTTAAAATAACAGGAGTTATTCCTTACAATTTAGCAATAGAACAAATGAAAAAATTTATTGTAAAGTCGTATGGAAAGAAGGGTGAAGATGTTATAAATATGAATTACGCGGCGGTTGATCGAGGAGGTGATGTAGTGAAAATTGAAGTGCCGGTAGAATGGGAAAATATTCAGTTGAAAACTGAAAAAATAAAAGAAAATGTTCCTAATTTTGTCACTAAGATTGTCTATCCTGTTAATGCACAAAAAGGAGATGATCTTCCAGTTTCTGCTTTTTGTGGTTATGAGGATGGTACTTGGGAACAAGGGACTTCTGCTTACGAAAAACGAGGTGTAGCAACTCATGTTCCTGTTTGGATTTCGAATAATTGTATTCAGTGTAACCAGTGTGCATATGTTTGCCCTCATGCATCTATTCGTCCATTTGTATTAAATGATAGTGAACAAGCTAAAGCTCCAGTTAACTTGAATACATTAAAATCTATAGGAAAACAATTTGAAGGAATGAATTTTCGAATTCAAGTTAATGTACTGGACTGTTTAGGATGTGGCAATTGTTTTGATGTCTGTCCTGGGAACAAACATGGAAAGGCTTTGAAAATGTCTCCAATTGAAAATGAATATACTAATCAGGCTAATTGGAATTTTTGCATAGAAAAAGTAAAAACTAAGCAACACTTGGTAGATATTTCGTTGAATGTAAGAAATTCACAATTTGCTACCCCTTTATTTGAATTTTCTGGAGCTTGTTCTGGTTGTGGGGAAACGCCTTATGTAAAGTTAATTTCTCAATTATTCGGTGACCACCAAATGATAGCCAATGCTACAGGCTGTTCTTCTATATATTCAGGTTCTGCTCCTTCAACGCCTTATACCAAAAATGAAGAGGGACATGGTCCTGCATGGGCAAATTCTTTGTTTGAAGATAATGCTGAGTATGGATTGGGTATGAATATTGGTACTGAAAAAATGCGTGGACGTGTAGAACGATTGATGATAGAAGGATTATCTTCTCCTCATTGTTCAGAAGAACAAAAAAAATTATTTCGTGAATGGATTGATAATCGCAATGATTATGAAAAAACACGTAAAGTAGCTACAAAATTGATACCACTGATAAAAAGTGGTGTTGATGATATTTGTAAAAAACTATTTGGATTATCACACTATTTTGTAAAACGTTCGCAATGGGTCATAGGTGGTGATGGCTGGGGATATGATATCGGTTTTGGTGGATTAGATCATGTGATCGCTTCTGGGCAAGATATAAATATTCTTGTTTTGGATACTGAGGTATATTCTAATACTGGTGGGCAATCGTCTAAATCTACTCCTGTTGGTGCAGTAGCCAAGTTTGCTTCTTCAGGAAAACGTACTCGTAAAAAGGATTTGGGTATGATTGCTACGACTTATGGGTATGTTTATGTGGCTCAAATAGCAATGGGAGCTAATCAGATGCAAACTCTAAAGGCTATTCGTGAAGCAGAATCTTATAATGGTCCTTCATTGATAATTGCTTATGCACCTTGTATTAATCATGGTTTAAAAAAAGGGATGGGGAAAGCTCAAGAAGAACAAAAATTAGCTGTTGAATGTGGTTATTGGCATCTATGGCGTTTTAATCCATGTTTGGAAGCTGAAGGAAAAAATCCCTTTCAATTAGATTCTAAAGAACCAGATTGGAGTAAATTTCAGGATTTTTTGAAAAATGAAATCCGATTTTCTTCTTTAATGAAACAACATCCTAAAAAGGCTCAAGAATTATTTTTCATAACACAAGCTAATGCTAAGTGGCGATTAAATAGCTATAAGCGTTTAGCATCTCAAATATATGGAATATAGATTTTGAGAAGATAATTACAATAAAGGCAATCATAATAATAGATTGCCTTTATTGTGAAATGCATACAATAGAAATGATTTATTGGCAATTGTTTTATACTTTTTTTAAAATTGGTCTTTTTGGATTTGGAGGAGGCTATGCTATTTTGTCTTATATACAACATATAATAGTGAAAGAATATAGATGGCTAAGTGTTAGTGAATTTACTTCTATTGTAGCAGTTTCTCAGATGACACCAGGACCGATATCTATTAATTTAGCTACATATACGGGTTATACAATTGTTGGTAGTGCTTTGGGCAGTATTATTGCCACTTTGTCTATTTGTTTACCATCTTTTATAATTATCATTCTGATTGCTAGGAATTATCAACGTTTCCGTTCCAATCGTTACATTGATAGTATTTTTAAAGTGCTACGTCCTACTATGGTTGGATTAATTGCAACAACAACTCTTATGTTGATAAACAAAGAGAATTTTATCGATTATAAAAGTTATATTTTTTTTATTATAGCTTTTTTTTTGACTTTATTTTGGAAATTACATCCTATTTTATTGATTTTATTTGCAGGTATTATTGGTTTGTTTTTATATTAGATTATTACTTTTATTAAGTAAGTAAAATATGATGAAGGCTTTTCAGATAGACATTTGGGAATTTTTTTTGAGAAAATATCCTGATTTGTATATAAAAATGCCAACATTTGTCATTAAATGGTTAGCCCGACTTGTTTGTCAAAATAAACTAAATGAATATTTTCAGCTAAATGCTGGTTTTATAGGTATAGAGTTTATGGAAAATATTATTAGAAATAGTCGCGTTACTTTTTATTTAAAAGGAATAGAGAATCTACCTGTAAATGATGAAAAGTGTATTTTTGTATCTAATCATCCGTTGGGTGGATTGGATGGGATTTGTCTATCTACTATACTTGGAAAGCAATATAACGGAAATATTAGATGCCTAGTCAATGATGTTCTCTATTTTATAGAGCCGTTACAAAGTATTTTTGTTCCTGTCAACATGTGTGGGAGACAAAATAGAAATTCGGTTAATTATTTGAATGAAGTATTTATTTCTAATAATCAAATCATTATATTTCCAGCAGGAGTCTGTTCAAGAAAAATTAAAGGAAAAATTAAAGACCTTGAATGGAAGAAAATGTTTGTTTCAAAAGCAATTGAATATTGTAGAAATGTTGTTCCAGTATATTTCGAAGCTGCTAATTCTTTTTTGTTTTATGTTATTGCTGATATTCGGAAACGATTAGGTATAAAGTTCAATTTGGAAATGCTATTTTTGTCTAGTGAGATGTTTAAGGCATTCGGAAGTAAATTTACTATTCATTTTGGGAAATCTATTCCATGGAAGATATTTGATTCATCTAGAACAGTTTCACAATGGGCAAATGAAGTGAAAAATAAAGTTTATCTTATGAAAAATGAATAATAAGCAATAAATTTTATTTTTTATGGAAAAAATAATACCTAAAATTGACCGTATTTCAATTAAATCTGAACTAACGGAAGAAAAACTTTTTAGGAAAACCAATAAATCGAGCAATGAAATATATATATTTACTGCTCATAATGCTCCTCATTTGATGAGAGAAATAGGTCGTTTGAGAGAAGAAGCTTTTCGGTATTATGGTGGTGGAACAGGGAAATCAGTGGATATAGATGAATTTGATACAATGAAAATACCGTATCGCCAGTTGGTTGTTTGGAGTCCTGAAGATGAAGAGATACTTGGAGGATATCGATTCCGATGTGGAAATGAAATTTCTTTTGGAAATAATGGTCAGCCAAATAATATTGCTACAAGCAGTTTGTTTTATTTTTCTCAAAAGTTTAAGAATATTTATTTGCCACAAATGGTAGAGTTAGGACGATCGTTTGTATCTTTAAATTATCAAGCTAGTAGAATCGGAACAAAAGGACTTTTTGCATTAGATAATCTTTGGGATGGTTTAGGTGCGTTGTCTGTAATAGATCCTCACCTTCGTTTTTTTTTCGGAAAAGTGACAATGTATAAAACTTATAACAAAGAGGCACGCAATACAATTCTTTTCTTTCTTAACAAATATTTTAAAGACAAAGAAAATTTAGTTACTCCTATTTATACTTTAAAAGTCCATATAGACTATCAAGCATTAGAAAATCTTTTTAATAAAAATATTTATAAAGAAGATTATAAAATACTTTCTTTAGCAGTAAGAAAGTATGGAATAAACATTCCTCCTATAATAAATGCTTATATGAATTTATCGCCAAGTATGCTTGTTTTTGGAACAGTTTTAAACAAAAAATTTGGTAATGTAGAAGAAACTGGGATATTGATAGACATTCATGATATCTTTGAAGACAAGAAACGACGTCATGTAGAATCATTTTTAAGAGAAAAACCAACAAAAAAATCAATAAATCATATCCGTAAAATGATTAGCGAAGCGCACATTCGTTGTCGGATAAAAACGGACAGGGAACAGAATGATGAAAGAATTTATTATAGATAAAGAAAGAATGAACAAATAATCAATGAAGTAGTAATTTTAGCTTTTATCACAAAGATTGCATCTTTGTAGACCTATTTGTAGAAACTTCTCTAATCAATTAGGTCAGAGAATTTATAGAGATGTTCGTTAGCATATGAGAAGAGATAGTATCTAATGAAAATTTTTGGTATAAACTCAAAAATTACTATCTTCAGGTTTACTTTTTAATATCGTTCGAATGTTCAAATTCTTATTTTTTTAGTCAATTGTATAAAATTGACTGGTGTAATATAAAAACTATATCTCAGTTTTAAAGAATTTAAAAACATTAATCTTATCTACTGAATTTTGTAAATTTTACTTTTTGTATTACACTACAGTTCTATGTAAGGATTAAAAACACCCAACATTATTTTCCTAAATCTCCCTCTCACCCTTCCTATCATTACTTCATAGTATTAGAAAAGAAGAGATATTTGTTTTTATTTTCAACTGTTTACAAAAAATTAAAAAGCGCCCTATTACTAACAAGAAAATGTCAGTTTTATTGTAGGAAACGCGGAACTTAATTTATCTGAGTGTATGATACTAAAAACACGCTTGTATAAATATTGTTTTTCTCATTTTTATTTACTTTTCACCTGTACGATTTTTCCCAAAAAAATATATACTATGACTAAAAATTGATTAACTGCAACTATTAAAGTATTATTGATGTAATGGTATTATTGGTTAGAGTAAATAATAAAAACTTCATTAAGAAGTTGTGCCGATTCCAAAATAATAGGTATGCTATTTTTATTACGGATAAACTAAGAACCGCTTATGATCAAAGTTATAAAATGGAATAATAAACTTTCAGGAATTCTAATAATTAACAATCAAATAAATTAGAAGCTTTTTTGATGAAAATACTACTTATAAATGTAAAAATATAAATATTTTCATTTTGTTTTACTTTGTTTTGAACAAATCGATTAAATAATTACGTGCGGCTTCGTATTCGTTAGGGATTTTCCCATCTAGTATAGCTTCCTTTACTACTGATTTTAATTCTCCTATTTTTTTTCCCTCAGGTAAAGAAAACATTCTCATAATTTCCAATCCATTTATCGGAAATCGAAAATTCTTCACTCTATCTCTTTTTTCTACATCTTTCAATTTATTTCTTACTAACTGAAAGTTATAAAAAAAAATTTTTACTTTTTCAATATTTTTAGAAGTAATATCAGCTTCACAAAGTAACATCAAATCGTCAATATCATCACCTGTCTCAAATAACAAACGACGAATAGCAGAATCTGTCACTTCATTATTCGACAATGCGATAGGCCGCATATGCAAGGAAACTATTTTTTCTATATACCGAAGATTATCATTCATTGGTATTCTCATACGTACAAAAATTTCCTTTAACATACTTGCACTTTTACGTTCATGCCCATGAAAAGTCCAACCCAATCGTCTATTAAATCGTTTGACAAAAGGCTTACCTATATCATGAAGCAAAGCTGCCCAGCGTAACCATAATTTACTACTCTTTCTAGAAAGATTATCAACAACTACTAGCGTATGATAAAAATTATCTTTATGTCCCACACCTTCTTTGGTTTCTGTCCCTTTAAGATCAGTAAGTTCAGGAAGAATAAGACGTAATAATCCTGTTTTCTCTAAAAGTTCAAAACCTATTGAAGGACGAGGGGAAAGAATTATTTTATTTAATTCATTAACCACTCGTTCTCTTGAAACAATAGCTATCCGATTACAATTATTGCTTATAGCTTCAAATGTTTTAGATTCTATAAAAAACCCTAATTGCGAGGCAAAACGAATTGCTCGTAACATCCGTAAAGGGTCATCTGAAAAAGTAACATTTGGGTTACAAGGTGTCCTAATAATACAGTTCTTTAAATCAGTTAATCCATCAAAAAAATCTATTAATTTTCCTAAACGATTATGATTCATACATACTGCTAACGTATTAATCGTAAAATCTCTACGATTCATATCATCTTCTAAGGTTCCTTCTTTTACTATTGGATTTCGAGAATTCCAACAATAAGATTCTCTTCTGGATCCTACGAATTCTATCTTTATATCTTTATATCTTAATTGAGCTGTACCATAATTCTTAAAAATAGCAAAACTGCTCCCTTCTAAACGCTTAGAGACTTCTCTGGCTAATAGGATACCATCTCCTACGCATACAACATCAATATCTTTAGATGAACGGTAAAGAAACCCATCGCGAACAACTCCCCCTACAACATAGGTTTCAATTCCTAAGTTGTCTGATGTGCTAGCCAAAGTTTCAAAAATAGAGCTATAGCATCCAGGAAACAAAGAATAATACAAATTATTAGTTTAATTTAAAGTTATAAATATTATATAGGAAAACCTAAGTATTAGCTAATAAAAGCCTTTTCTTCCTTTTCTAATACTACAATTTATTTTAAATTCGTATTTATATATCAAATTATTAGGGTTATCAACCCTATTATAGAGTTAATGGGTATCAGTAATAGTTATCATATATGTATGATAGAAATCATACTCAATGTTCCCAGTGCTCTTTTTGGATTATTACTAATGTAGTAATAGCTTTTACTGTATGTGTATTTACTTACTACTCTTACTCAATAGTAATAATTAATGTTAATTTTTTTTAGTTGGTTAATAGCATATTTTGTTATATATATCTATATCTTAATTAAGATACTAAACATATTTTAGATAGACTCATGCTTTTTTTTAAGCTCAAAGCTTATATTTTCTATGTAATTTGTTGCTATAATCTCATTATAGTAAGCATCCCAATCAAGTTTGAAAAATTAGACTCACATAGCACACCAAATTTAAAATCAAAAATTTTAATAAACAAACACCAATGATGTGTGTTACAAAGTATACACTGACCTTTGAAAAGTTTAATGATATTTGTAACAGATGTAGGTCTTTACTCCTCATTTTCTTATCTTTAGTTCATGGCTTGTTATTATAGATCTAGCTAATTAATACAGAACTGATAGCAATAAATTTGATATCATCATTTATATAAAAAATAATTAACTTATCACCAATAAGTTAGAATTTTTTAAAAGGTTTAGCTAATTCTTATAAAAGAAAGAATAAGGAGTTCTTGATTATATAAAGTGAAACTAATTAGTATGTGTTTCTTAAATAATATAAGAAAAGAAATAGCAGTGGTTTCTTGAACCTTAATTTTTGAATATATATTATTAAATAAAAAAAGCATTGATTAAGCACAAATAAGAAAACGTTAGATTTTGAATAAATAAGTAAGCAGTCTCTAAACAACAATTAATACTTTACGATTTAATAAAATAATTAGAGATTCAAACTATTGATCTTATTGGAGTACCATATAGATTGATACTGAAAAGAGTACGTTAAATCTAAGAAACAAGTCTTTTTAGACTTTTCTATTTTATTTGCCTATAATAACTCTTAAAAAGTGATTGTAGTTATACGAACTATTAAATAATTTTCATATTTGATTTGTATTGTGGTTATATACAATGCAGATTTATTTTAAATTTCTCCTTATTAGGAAGGTTAATGTAAAATTTTGATAAAAAAATAAAATGTTAAGTAATCAAAACAACTTTTTATATTTGGCAAGTAGATAAAATTAGGTAGAAAAGATTTGTTTAAAACAAATAATATCAGTATTATTTGTTTTGCAAGCTAAAGTGACTTTTTATAAATAAAATAGAAGAAATAGATATAATTTACAATAGATAGTTATACTACGAGTAGTGAGAGGTATTTATATAAATTTGAAGTAGTTCTAAGAAAATTAGCACAGTCATTTCAATTTTAGTAATTCGTGAAAATAATCAAGAAAAATAATTACAAAACAAATAGAAGAAAAGGATAAATTACTTTAAAATAAAAATTAGTATTTATTTAGAAATAATTACAAACATCTATGAAAATTATTTGTGTAGCTTTGAATTATGCTTCTTACAATAATGAGATAACTTATGATAAGTTTATAGTAAAAGAACCCATTATTTTTATGAAATCTGATGTTTCTTTATTGAAAGATGGAAAACCTTTTTACATTCCTGATTTTTCGTCAGAAATTCAATACGAAGCAGAAATTGTAATACGGATTAATCGTTTGGGAAAAAACATAGATCGTCAATTTGCTCATCGATATTTTGAAGAGATTACGATTGGGATAGATATGACAGCAAAAGATTTGCAAAAACGATTTAAAAAATATGGATTTCCATGGGAACTTTGTAAATCTTTCGATAATTCAGCAGTAGTAGGTACATTTATAAAAATAGAAAAATTAAAATGCGATATAAATCAGTTGCCATTTCATTTAAACATTAATAATAACACAGTTCAAAAAGGAAATACATCAAATATGGTATTTAAAATAGATGAAATCATAGAATACGTAAGTCGATTTATTACGATCAAAGTTGGTGATTTAATCTTTACAGGTACACCAGAAGGTATTGGAAGGTTAAACGTCAATGATCATCTACATGGATATATTAACAATGAAAAATTTCTTGACTTTTATGTAAAATAATGGTAAAAATACCCCTAGAATTAAAAATTTGATAAAATTGAAAAACATGAGAGTACGTGTTGGGTTTGGTTATGATGTGCACCAATTTGTGGCCAACTACGGATTATGGTTAGGTGGAATATTAATACCTTATAAAAAGGGGTTAAAGGGGCATTCAGATGCCGACGCACTCATTCATGCTATTTGTGATGCCTTATTAGGAGCTGCTAATATAGGAAATATTGGAACAATTTTTCCTGATACGGAAGAAAAATTTAAAAATATTGATAGCAAAATTTTATTAAAACAAACAATGGATATCATTCACTCCCAAAAATACGAATTAAATAATTTAGATGTTACTATTTGTTCTGAACAGCCCAAGCTCAATCCATTTATCCCTCAAATGAAGATATGTCTTGCTGAAATTATACAAACCGACAAAGAAAATATTTCTATTAAAGCAACTACTTCTGAAAAAATGGGTTTTATCGGAAGAAAAGAAGGTATAGCGGTTTTCGCCATCGCATTAATAATTCAACAATAAAAAACCTAAAAAAACTATACAAATAAAAATTTTCTGTTATTTTTTTTACATCAATGAATTTATTTGTTTATGGATAAACAATAGTCCCATAAGGAGTTTCAAGAATTAATTCTGCTTGTCGTGATTTTTCTACCGTTCCAATAATTTGCGCGTTAATATTAAAAGATTGAGAAATTGTTATTACTTCAGTTGCATACTGTGGAGGGAGATAAATTTCCATACGATGTCCCATATTAAAAACTTTATACATTTCTTTCCATTCAGTTTTAGATTGCTGTTGGATCAGCTGAAACAATGGAGGTAAAGGGAATAAATTATTTTTATAAATTCGCACTTTGTCTACAAAATGCAATATTTTTGTTTGTCCTCCCCCAGATACGTGTACCATTCCGTGTATGTAAGGACGCCATTTGTTTAATATCTGTTTAATTACTGGAGCATAAGTGCGAGTAGGGGAAAGAACTAATTTTCCGATATCAATTCCCAAATTTTCAATTTTATCTGTTAGTTTTTTTCCCCCTGAATAAACCAATTTTTCTGGGAGATTGTAGTCATAACTTTCGGGATATTTTGTTGCTAAATAATTAGAAAAAATATCATGTTTTGCTGAAGTCAATCCGTTACTACCTATTCCACCATTATATTCCTTTTCATAAGTTGCTTGCCCACAAGAACTCAAACCAACAATTACATCTCCGGATTGAATATGAGCATTATTAATTATATCTTTTCTTTTCATTCGACAAAAAACTGTACTATCTACAATAATTGTCCTTACCAAATCTCCCACATCGGCGGTTTCTCCTCCAGTTGAATAAATATTTATGCCTAATTGACTTAATTCCTTGCAAAACTCATTTGTTCCTTCAATAATAACTGAAATAACTTCTCCAGGTATTAATTGCTTATTTCTTCCAATAGTAGAAGATAATAGAATATCATCCGTAGCACCAACACAAAGTAAATCGTCTACATTCATCACTAAAGCATCCTGTGCAATGCCTTTCCATACAGAAATATCACCAGTTTCTTTCCAGTACAAGTAAGCAAGTGAAGATTTAGTTCCTGATCCATCCGAGTGCATAATATTGCAATATTCTATATTACCTCCTAGAATATCTGGAATAATCTTACAAAATGCTTTTGGAAATAATCCTCTATCAGCATCTTTTATAGCACGATAAACATCCTCTTTTTCAGCCGATACTCCTCTTTGTAAATAACGCTTCATAATTTACTTATTTTGTACGGTGTTCATAGTTAATCTTGTTTTACCTAAAATTAGGTAATTTTAAATTATTAAAACATCATAGTATGATATTTTATTTTTTTGAATTTATTTAACGAATAAAAAATTGAATAGAGAAATATTACGATTGATATATTTTGTAATATACTGACTAATAATACTTTTTTGAAAAAGTATGTTACCAGTTAGTATAAATTAAATGTATATGTCTTGCAAATTGTTATGAATGTAATAACGAGGAAGTTTTTCGTTTATCGTAGGTTTTATAATTGTATGATTTTTAAGTGATGTTAAATAATTTTAAAAGAGGGGAAAATGATATTCATCAGTATCTTATTGGTTCTATGTTCTAGTAAAATTGTTTGGAAATATATAGGAATACAGTGAAAAGTTTCAGAATTTTGTCTCTTTTTTGAAAAATTGATATTAGAGAGTATAGAATGGTTCGCTGGGTTCTGTAATTAAACACCAGAATAGTAATTGTAACGAAGAAATAGATAATTTAAATTAAAGGATTCTGAAAAGTAACAAATTATTATATTTGTTGTTAATATGGTGAGTAAATGATAAGTTGAATTAGAATAGGATGGTTTGAATTATATATTTAGAAAAGCTTTATAAATTAATTTCAGATGGTTGTATTTGTGCACAAAAATAAAATAATTTGGATAGAAGGTTTTAATTGAATTCAGTGTGTTAAATAGTATGTTAAAATTTAATTATATTCTATGATATGAAAAGACTAAAAAGAGTTGCTGCTATTCATGATATTTCTTGTTTTGGTAAATGTTCTTTAACAGTAGCATTACCTATTATTTCGGCGGCAGGAATAGAAACGAGCGTTCTCCCTACTGCAGTATTATCTACTCATACAGGAGGTTTTACAGATTTTACTTATCGTGATTTAACGGAAGATATAATGCCCATAACAGCTCATTGGAAAAGTCTTAATGTTGCTTTTGATGCTATTTATACAGGTTTTTTAGGATCTTTTAAACAATTGGATTTGGTGATGGAATTTTTAAAAACTTTCCAAAATAGTAATAATACTATTTTGGTAGATCCTGTTATGGCAGATAATGGAGAATTATATAAAGTATTTACTCTACAATTTGTAAATGGAATGCGTCAATTATGTAAAAAAGCAGATATTATTGTCCCTAATCTTACAGAAGCGCTTTTGCTGATAGAAGAAAAGTATCATCCAGGACCTTATACAAGAGAGTATATTGAAGGAATATTGAAAAAATTGAGTGTATTGGGTCCTAAAAAAATAGTTTTGAAAGGTGTATTCTTTAAAGATGAAGAATTGGGAGTAGCAACATATGATACTTCAGTTGGAAAAATAACTTATGTTTTAGAAAAACGAATTTCAAATTGTTTTCACGGGACAGGTGATATATTTGGCTCGGCTTTGTTATCGGGATTATTAAATAATTTTACTTTAGATATTTCAGCATCTATTGCTACTCGTTTTACAGTTGCTTCTATAAAAAAAACAGCAGATGCAAGAACAGATATTCGTTTTGGAGTCAACTTTGAACAAAGCATCCCAGAGTTTTTGAAGGATTTGAAATTAATATAAGTTTTTCAATTTTTGAAAATATGTCCATTTGTCATCAATTTTTCATAAAAATTTATCTAATTCATCAAATTCAGCTTTTAAATTGACAAGTTCTGTTTGAATATTTTTTAGATGATAGATAATTTCCTTAGTTCGTATCAATTCATCTTTATTTTCTTTGAGTTTTTTCTGAGCACCGGATAAAGTCATTCCTTTCTCTTTTACCAAATAATGTACAAGACGAATTTTATTTATATCTTTCAAACAATACTGACGAGTTCCTTTAGTTGTCCTAACAGGACGAATAGATGCAAATTTTTTTTCCCAAAACCTTAATAAAGATTCATTGACATTCAATTTACTAGCTACTTCTTTGATAGAATAAAATAGTTTTTCTTTTTTAAACTCCATATTTAACAGATAGAAGTGTTTTTACTATTCAGCTCTAAACAAAAATAAAATATTTGTTATATTTTCACAAAGAATTAAAGTGTAAATTAAGTATGATAGCTAAAGAAATACGTCAGTCGTTTAAAGATTTTTTTGAGAGTAAGAATCATAAAATTGTTCCTTCTTCTTCTATCGTTATTAAAGATGATTCTACTTTAATGTTTACTAATTCGGGAATGAATCAATTTAAAGACATTATCTTAGGAAATTTTCCGATTAAATACACAAGAATAGCTGATTCGCAAAAGTGTTTACGTGTAAGTGGAAAACATAATGATTTGGAAGAGGTAGGACATGATACTTATCATCATACTATGTTTGAAATGTTAGGTAATTGGTCTTTTGGTGATTATTTTAAAAAGGAAGCGATTGAATATGCTTGGGAATATTTAACTGAAATATTAAAATTGAATAAAGACAGATTATATGTAACTTTTTTTGAAGGTAGCTTTTCCGAAAAATTGGAGAGAGATATAGAAACTGCCAATTATTGGGAAAGATATCTTCCTAAAAATCGAATTTTAGAAGGAAATAAAAAAGATAATTTTTGGGAAATGGGAGATACTGGACCCTGTGGTCCTTGTTCAGAAATTCACATAGATATTCGTTCAAATGAAGAACGAGCAAGAGTAAATAGTTTAACTCTAATTAATAAAAATCATCCTCAAGTAATTGAAATTTGGAATTTAGTTTTTATGCAGTTTGATCGAAAGGTTGATGGTTCATTGGAAAACCTTCCCAAAAAGGTAGTTGATACAGGAATGGGATTTGAACGACTTTGTATGGCTGTTCAAGGAAAAATTTCTAGTTATGATACCGATGTTTTTCAGACTATTATTCAAACAGTTGCCATAATTACAGGATTCAGTTACGGAAAAAATGCTAAAAGGGACATTGCTATACGTGTTATTTCCGATCATATTCGAACTATTGCTTTTTCTATTGCTGACGGACAATTACCCTCTAATACAAAAGCTGGTTATGTTATTAGAAGAATACTTCGTCGTGCAGTTAGATATGGTTATACTTTTTTAGAACAAAAAAAAGCATTTATTTATAAATTAATTCCATCTTTAATTAAGTCTATGGGAGAAGCTTATCCAGAATTAATTGATCAAAAAAAAATGATTGAAGAAATAATTAAAGAAGAAGAGAGTTCATTTTTACAGACACTTAAAAAAGGGATAAAACTATTAGATCAGAGAATTCAAGAAGTAAAAAAGAAAAATAAAACTATTATTAATGGTACAGATGTTTTTGTTTTAAAAGATACTTATGGATTTCCATCTGACTTAACAGAATTGATACTTCGCGAGCAAAATATGAAAATTGATAAGACCAGTTTTAATACTGAGCTATCAAAACAAAAAAAACGGGCTCATAATGCTTCTATAATAGAAATTAAAGATTGGACAATTTTACAAGAAGGAGATACTGAATTTGTTGGGTATGATAATACAATAATCCAATCTAAAATCATTCGTTACCGGAAAGTTAAACAAAAAAATATAGAATATTATCATATTATTTTAGATAAAACACCCTTCTATGCGGAAATGGGTGGACAAGTGGGAGATAGTGGAAGATTAATTGATTCTAATAACATAAGTTTATCTATTATAGATACTAAATGTGAAAATAATATAACAATTCATATAACCAATCAGTTGCCAAAAAACTTGTATGATATTTTTAAAGCGGAAGTAGATATTAAGAAAAGACGGTCAATAGAATGTAACCATACTGCAACTCATCTGCTACACGAGGGGTTACGTTCAGTGTTGGGAATGCATGTTGAACAAAGAGGTTCTTATATTTCTTCTAAAATTTTGCGTTTTGATTTTTCTCATTTTCGAAAAGTAACAGAGGGAGAAATTCGCCAAATAGAAAAGAGTGTTACTGAAAAAATACGTCAAAATATTGTTTTAGAAGAAAAACGTTGTGTTCCTATTGTTGAAGCAAAAAAAAATGGAGCAATAGGATTATTTAGTGAAAAATATGGAGAAAATGTTCGAATAATAAAATTTGGTTCTTCTATTGAATTGTGTGGTGGAACACATACTACTTCAACTGGAAATATTGGAAGTTTTCGTATCGTAAGAGAATCTTCTATTGCTGCAAATATTCGTCGTATGGAAGCAATTACAGCAGAAACAGTAGAGGATTTTTTTTATACTCAACAAGATGCTATTCGCAATATTAAAATTTTATTAAATTATACATCAGATTTGTCGCAAACGATTAAAAAACTTATTAATGAAAATATTTCATTAAAAAAACAAGTAGAGGAGTATACTAAAGAAAAAACGATTTTTGTTAAAAAAAGAGTTATAAAAACGAAAAAACGAACTTTAAATGGAATTAATTTGTTCATATTAGAAGGCGCTTTTTCTTCCTCAATGATTAAAGATATTGCTTTTCAAATTGAAAGAGAATTTATAGAAAAATTTTGCTTTGCTGCAGCAACTATTTCAAAAGGAAAACCATTACTTACTGTTATGATTAGTAATGACTTAATAAAAAGCGGGTTAAATGCTTCACAAATTGTATGCGAAGCTGCTAAAGCTATTAAAGGAGATGGGGGCGGACAATCTCATTTTGCTACTGCAGGGGGTAAAAATATAAATGGATTGTCCATAGCATTAAAAGAGATTATAAATAGGATTAATTCATTTTACATTTAATGCTTTTTCTTAAAATTTTTATAAAAAAATATCTGAGTACAAGAAATTTTTAATCATTAAATTTTGATCATTTGATTTAGTAAAAGAAATTATTAATTATTATTCAATTTTATAACGTATACTCTATGTCTCGAAATATTTTACTGATTGCCAAAACGTAGAACTGACTTATTGTCAGTCCTACGTTTTGGCATATCGTTTGACGAAGTATCTATTGAAATGAGATTAAATTTAAACAATTAAACATATTACAATTATGGGAAAAATTATCGGAATTGATTTAGGAACGACTAATTCCTGTGTTTCTGTAATGGAAGGAGGAAAGCCAGTAGTTATACCTAACAGTGAAGGAAAAATGACAACACCATCTATAGTAGCATTTGTTAATAGTGAACGAAAAGTGGGAGATCCTGGGAAACGTCAAGCAATTACTAATCCTACCAAAACTATTTTTTCTATCAAAAGATTTATGGGTGAGACTTATGATAAAGTATACAATGAAATTAATCGTGTGCCTTACAAGGTTGTACGTGGTAGTAATAATACTCCACGTGTGGACATTGATGGACGTCTATATTCTCCACAAGAAATTTCTGCAATGGTTCTTCAAAAAATGAAAAAAACAGCTGAAGATTACTTGGGTCAAGAAGTAACAGAGGCTGTTATCACTGTTCCTGCTTATTTTGGTGATTCGCAGCGTCAAGCGACAATTGAAGCGGGAGAAATTGCAGGCTTGAAAGTGAAACGTATTATTAATGAACCGACAGCTGCTGCTTTAGCCTATGGACTAGAAAAAGCCAACAAAGATATAAAAATTGCTGTATTTGACCTTGGTGGTGGAACATTCGATATTTCTATCCTCGAGTTAGGAAGTGGAGTATTCGAAGTTTTATCAACTAATGGGGATACACATTTGGGAGGTGATGATTTTGACTATGTAATCATCAACTTTTTAGCAGATGAATTTCAAAAAAATGAAGGTCTTGATTTACGCAAAGATGCTATGGCAATGCAACGTCTGAAAGAGGCTGCTGAAAAGGCAAAGATTGAACTTTCGAGCTCAACTTCTACTGAGATTAATTTGCCTTATATTATGCCAGTGGATGGTATGCCAAAACACCTAGTAGTTACACTAAATCGTTCTAAATTTGAACAATTGTCTGATAAATTGATTCGTACTACAGTTGAACCCTGTGAAAAAGCATTAAAGGATGCTGGTCTAACAGCGAAAGATATAAATGAAGTTATTTTAGTAGGAGGGTCAACTCGTATTCCAGCTATTCAAGCAGAAGTAGAAAAGATTTTTGGTAAAGCTCCTTCCAAGGGTGTAAATCCAGACGAAGTAGTAGCTGTAGGAGCAGCTATTCAAGGAGCTATCTTATCTGGAGACAGTAATTTAGGAGAAATGGTATTGTTGGATGTTACTCCACTCTCTTTAGGCATAGAAACAATGGGAAATGTAATGACAAAACTAATTGAAGCCAATTCGACTATTCCAATAAAAAAATCAGAGACATTTACAACAGCTGCAGATAATCAACCATCGGTAGAAATACATGTTTTGCAAGGTGAGCGTTCACTGGCAAAAGATAATAAAACTATTGGAAAATTTCATTTAGATGGTATTATGCCAGCACCTCGTGGGGTTCCTCAAATTGAAGTAACGTTTGATATTGATGCAAATGGAGTGGTGAGTGTATCAGCGAAGGATAAAGCTACGAGTAAAGAGCAAAGTATTCGTATTGAAGCTTCTAGTGGTTTAAGTGATGCTGAAATTAAACGTATGAAAGAAGAAGCTACTATTAATGCTGAAGCAGATGCTAAATCTAAAGAACGTGTTGACAAATTAAATCATGCTGACAGTGTAATTTTTCAAACAGAAAAACAACTGAAAAATTTGGGAGATAAAATACCGTCTGATAAAAAAACTTCCATTGAAATTGCTTTAAAAAAATTGAAAGAAGTCTACAAAGTACAAGATCTATCGAGTATTGATACTGCTATTGAAGAAGTAAATAATACTTTTCAAGCAATAAGCCAGGAATTGTATAATAATGCACAAGCAAAAGCCAGCGATTCTTCTGGAAATAACACACAAAAAAATAATACTTCTAATAGTGAGAATAATGTTACAGATGTAGATTTTGAAGAAGTGAAATAGGGGGAACCCTAGTTATTAATAATCCAAAATATTGTATAAATGTAGATTCTATTTACAACATATAGGATAAGAATAGGATATTAATATTTTTATTAGTTAGTTTATTAACTAATAAGGTTATATATTTTTTTGAAAAAATGAATTTCTTGGTTTATTTTCATTAGTTGTGAGGATGATATTGATATGGAGTTGGTTTTTTGATTTTAGTTATCAAACTCTTTAATTTAAAAGAGAAAAGGAGGAATGTGAAATATAATTCCCCCCTTTTCTTTTTTTATAATGACACGACTCCTCCTAATTTCTCTACTTCTTTTTCTCCCAAAAGATACTCATATCTTCCAAAGTTTTTCCTTTAGTTTCAGGAACCCATTTCCAAACAAAAACACCTGCAAGTATACATATTCCTCCGTATAATCCGTATGAGATTACCGGACTAAAATCGTAAAGTGATGGAAAAGTAGATGATACTATATAATTGAACACCCACTGGAAAGCAACAGCTATAGCTATAATCTTACTACGAATAGTATTTGGAAATATTTCAGAAATTAATACCCAACAAATAGGCCCCCATGACATCATAAAGAAAGCTGCGTAAGCAATAACAGCAAGCACAGGAATAAATCCTTTTAAGCTAAAATGATCGCATATAGAGATACCAAAAGCGCCTATTGCCATACCAATAGAACCAATGATAAGTAGAGGTTTGCGTCCAACACTATCTACCATATAAATAGCCACTACTGTAAATAGTATATTTACAATACCCATAATAATTGTTTGAATCATACCACCACCTTCAGCACCAGCATTTTCAAAAATACGAGGAGCATAATACAACACAGCATTAATTCCAATCGCTTGCTGGAAAATTGACAAAATGACTCCGATAATTACTACCATAATGCCATAAGAAAACAATTTTTCTGTCTTTTCTTTTGAAGTATTTTGTATATCAGATAAAATTTCTTTTGCTCTCTCTGCCCCATTTATTTTAGTAAGAACAGATAATGCTTGAGGTATTTGACCTACCAATACTAGATAACGAGGTGTTTTAGGTACAAAAAAAAGTAAAAACCCAAATATTGATGCTATAAAAGCTCCTGAACCAAACATATATCGCCAACCATGCTCAATAGTCCATTGGTCTGAAGAAATATCGACAACAGATTTACCTAAACTATCCTTGCATATTATTGGATTAGTATGATCTCCCATTATTAAATAATTTATAAAATAAACCACCAACATACCAAATATAATAGCGAATTGATTATATGAAACTAATTTTCCACGAATTTGCGAAGGAGCTATTTCGGCAATATACATAGGCACAATAGCAGATGCCAATCCTATACCAATACCTCCTAAAATACGATATAGATTGAAAGCTATCCAAAGATTACGAGATGGATCTCCTTTTGGAAAAAACAAAAATTCTGGATAGAAAGAACCTAGTGCTGATAAAAAAAACAATACAGATGCAAATCGTAATGAATTTCTACGACCACATCTAGATGCCATCAATCCAGACATTAATCCACCTATTACACAACCGATCAAAGCACTGGAAGACGTAATTCCGTGCCAAATTTTATTATAATGAAAATCAGCCGATCTTAAAAAAAATCCTTCCAACCCCTTCTCGGCTCCAGAAATTACTGCAGTATCATACCCGAATAATAATCCACCCATGGTTGCTACTAAAGTGATAAAAAAAACATACAACGGATTATATTGCTTCATAATTCTAATTTTATAATTAATTTATATACGTAAAATGCGCTAACTAAAAATCAATAATTAATACACTAACAACTCTAAAATTTAAATATACATATTTACTATTGCTTCGTATAGTTCTTGTTTGGCACTAATTTGAGTAGGTTTACCATTTTTTGACGCAATATTACGTAAATTTTCAAGAGTTAATTCCCCATTTTCGAAGGCTCTTCCGTCTCCAGAATTGAAGGAAGCATAACGATCTGAACGCATTTTTTTATAATCCGATTCTTTAAGTATACTTGTAGCTGAAACTAAAGCACGAGCGAAAATATCCATTCCGGAAATATGAGCGATAAAAACGTCTTCCAAATCAGTTGAGTTACGACGAGTTTTTGCATCAAAATTCGTACCTCCATTACAAAAACCACCTCCCTCAACAATGACTAAAAGTGCTTGTACTAATTCGTAAATATCAATAGGAAACTGATCGGTATCCCATCCGTTTTGATAATCGCCACGATTAGCATCTATAGAACCCAGCATACCTGCATCAACAGCTACCTGTAATTCATGCTCAAAAGTATGACCTGCTAGAGTGGCATGATTTACTTCAATATTTACTTTAAAATCTTTATCTAATCCATAATAACGCAAAAAACCAATAACAGTTTCCGTATCTACATCATATTGATGTTTAGACGGTTCCATTGGTTTAGGTTCAATGAGAAAAGTACCTTTGAATCCTTGCTTCCGTGCATAATCACGAGCCATAGTCAACATTTGAGCTAAATGTTCCTTTTCACGTTTCATATCTGTGTTCAACAAACTCATATAACCTTCACGACCACCCCAAAATACATAATTTTCACCTCCTAATGCAATCGTCGCATCGATTGCATTTTTAATTTGACCTCCTGCCCAGGCGACAACAGCAAAATTAGGATTAGTGGCAGCTCCATTCATATAACGCTGATTTCCAAAAACATTAGCTGTGCCCCAAAGTAATCTAATACCAGTAGCAACCTGTTTTTCTTTAGCATACTCTATGATTTTAGCTAAATTCTTTTCATATTCTGTAAAAGAATCACCTTCTTCTATTAAATCTGTATCATGAAAACAGTAAAATGGGATACCTACTTTTGTCATAAATTCAAATGCAGCATCCATCTTTTTTTTAGCACGACTAATAATATCTGAACCTTTATTCCATTGAAATTTTTTAGTTCCACCACCGAACTGATCGGAACCTTCAGCACATAAAGTATGCCAATAAGCCATAGAAAACCTCAACCATTCTTTCATGGTTCTCCCTAAAATGACTCTATTCTCGTCATACCAACGAAAAGCCAATGGATTTTTGCTTTCTATTCCCTCAAACTTGACTTTCTCAATCCCTGGGAAAAACTCTTTGATATTTAATACATTCATAGCATAAAAAATTTTAATTTCAAAAAATTAAACTCTGCACCAGTCATCTATTATTATCTATCGAAAGTTACTTTTTAATAGATGAAAATCTTACTATTTACTTACTACATTGAAATAACCTCCGACTCCTTTCTCAAAATATACTATATCCCTGCTAAAAGAAAAATTCAAGCAGATTATTTACTTAAAAAACTCTCCCATCTTTCATACGCTTCTTGGTATTGCTGTTTTTCTATAACTTCTGGATCAACTATAGTAAGTTTTTCAAGGTCAGCGAATGCTTCCTGGGTGTTTCTGTAAATACCTGCGCCTATACCAGCCCCTTTAGCAGCTCCTGCTGCTCCATTAGTGTTATAAAGCTCAATAATACTACCACTGATACTTGCCAAAGTTCGACAAAAAATTGGACTTAAAAACATATTAGCATTGCCTGCACGAATAACCTGTATACTTATTCCCATGTCTTTCATTATATTCATTCCGTATTGAAAAGAAAAAACGATTCCCTCTTGAGCAGCTCGAATAATATCTGATCGGTTATGCGTATTGAAATTAATTCCATGAATAGAACATCCTTTTCCCTTATTTTCTAAAATACGTTCCACTCCATTACCAAATGGAATAATAGAAATTCCCCTACTACCAATAGGGGATTTGGAAGCTATACTGTTCATATCATTATATGATGTTTCTACTGAAACAATATTTTTCTTAATCCATGAATTTAATATTCCTGTGCCATTAATACATAATAAAACTCCTAAACGAATTTGCTTGTCTTCATGATTAACATGAGCAAAAGTATTTACACGTGAAAGGGGATCATAATTTATTTGACCTAACACACCGTAAACCACACCGGAAGTACCTGCTGTTGAAGCAATTTCACCAGGATTAAATACATTTAATGAAAGTGCATTATTAGGTTGATCGCCAGCTCGATAGGATACCGGAGTCCCTTCTTTCAATCCTAATTCCTTTTCTATCTCAGCAGAAACAAACCCTTGAATACCAAAGGTAGGTTTAATTTCTGGAACAAGACTTTCATCAAAGCCGAAATAACTTAAAATCTCTTCAGATAGACAATTTTTCTTAAAATTCCAAAAAATACCTTCGGACAAACCTTCTACAGTAGTCACAATCTTATTTGTTAAACGCATACAAATATAATCTCCAGGCAACATGAACTTGTATATTTGTTCGTAGATACAAGGTTCTTTATCTTTAATCCATGCTAGTTTAGCAGCAGTAAAATTGCCTGGAGAGTTGAGTAAATTCTCCAGGCAATTTTCTTTTCCAAGAATTTCAAAAGCTTTTTCACCGTAAGAAGCTGCCCTACTATCGCACCAAATAATAGAAGGACGCAGTACCTTTTTAAATTTATCTACTAGAACTAGTCCATGCATCTGCCAAGAAACACCGATAGCTTTAATACTTGCGGCAGCAACACCCGATTGTTTTAATACTGACTCGTGAGCCAATTTTAAATTGACCCACCATGATTCTGGTTCTTGCTCTGCCCACCCCACTCTCTTAGCAATGATTTGCATTTCTATTTTCGGGGAGAAATCTTGCGCGACAACTTCCCCTGACTCTGCCTCTACTAAACATGCTTTTACAGAAGAACTTCCAATATCATACCCAAGCAAATACATTATTCGTATTATTTATTACTATACTAAGTAAACAATCTAACTAGACGGAACACAAATCGACAGAAAGTTAAATAACTTTTCATATAAATCCAAATTTTTTTAATTCTTTTTATATTTTTTGAATACCTTGTATAGAGATGTTAATACTAAATTTTAAAAAAAAGTTATAATATTATAGTTCTCAATTTTTTATACAATAATACACCTGATAATAATACAGATAAAAAGTCAGCTATACATATACTTACCCATACTCCCAATACTCCCAAATAATGAGGTAAAACAAAAAGAATAGGTATTAAAAAAATAATCTGACGGGTTAATGATAAAGTAATAGACTTTTTCGAATCTCCTATATTTTGAAAAAAAGCAGAACTAACCATTTGAAACCCAACTAACGGATAAATAGCAAATACCCAACGCAATCCAACGATAGCAATATCCTTTAATTGTTTTTCTTTTGTAAACATAGATACAACTATATGCGGAAATAGTTCAACTACTGTAAATCCTATAATCATAACAAGAGTCGCACAGAAAATAGCTTGTTTCAATACAACAATAACTCTATCATATTTTCTTGCTCCATAATTATAACCTACTATCGGTTGCATTCCTTGATTTAAGCCCATAATAATCATAATAAATAAAAAAGCTACTCTACTAACTATTCCATAAGCTCCAGCTGCCAAATCACTTCCATAACATACCAATTGTTTGTTAATAAGGATAATTATCAAACAACTACCAGCATGCATTACAAAAGGTGCTAATCCAATGGTTAAGGAATCAGTTACTATTTTCTTATCCAATCGGTATATTCTTTTTCTCCAATGAATAAAAAAGCTTTTATTATTAA
Organism: Azobacteroides sp. (SeqCode); assembly: GCF_055395615.1. Classification (NCBI taxonomy): domain Bacteria; kingdom Pseudomonadati; phylum Bacteroidota; class Bacteroidia; order Bacteroidales; genus Azobacteroides (SeqCode); species Azobacteroides sp. (SeqCode). The sequence goes on from NZ_AP014701.1 coordinate 894,087, forward strand.
ATAAATATAATTGCCAACAAAGAACAATTGTTTGCGAAATAATTTCCGCGAAGGCAGCTCCTTGTATTCCCAAGTTAAAGTAAAAAATAAATAAAGAGTTTAATATTAAATCGATAAATACAGAAAAAAAGATTGCTAACATAGCTTTTTGTGGATGTCCGATTGAGCGAAGCAAAGCATTTAACCCAAAATATAAATGAGAAATAACATTTCCAGAAACAACTATTAACATAAAACTGTGAGCATAAGGGAATGTATCTGAGCTTGCACCAAAAAAATGTAAAATGACGTTCAAAAAAGGAAGAGTTATCAATGTTACTGTTATACCTGTAATTAAATTTAAAATGACTAGATTTCCTAATACATTGTTAGCAGTTTTATAATCTTTTTCTCCTACTCTAATAGATAGCAAAGTAGATGCTCCAACACCGACTAAAGTGCTAAAAGCAGATCCAAAATTCACTATAGGAAAAGTAATCGTTAATCCTGAAAAAGCTAGAACACCCACTCCTTGACTAATAAAGATACCGTCAATAATATTATACAACGAAGTAACTGTCATGGCAATTGTTGCTGGAGCAGCGTATTGTATTAATAACTTACTTATTTTTTCTGTTCCTAAAACAAGCGGAGAACTTTTATTTTTCATTTGTATACTAAAACTATTCGAATAGTCTTAGACTAATAGTAAAGGATTTAAATCTTAATTATTAGTAAAAACTCTTTTTATTTTATAAAAAAACTTATCTAAATAGGGAGGCTTCCCCTATCACTTTCTCTAAAAAGAGCTACTAGAGAGTTTAACAATGGAGCTACTTTGTATTCTCCTTTTCCATAGAATTTCAATTTTAAACAGTTTAATCTAAACAGATAATTATTTATGATCTATTTAAATTAGTATACTCGTATACTTAGATTATACATATACTTAGATTATACATATACTTAGATTATACATATACTTAGATTTTTAGTGTCCATTACTGGTTAGCATCAAATAAGCTTTAATAAAATTATCTATATCTCCGTTCATAACTGCTTGTACATTGAAAGTTTGCCAATTAGTACGATGATCCTTTACTCGTTTATCATCAAAAACATATGAACGAATTTGGGATCCCCATTCTATTTTTTTTTTGTTAGCTTCTATCTTTGCAGAAGCTTTTTTACGTCTTTCTAATTCTAATTTATACAGTTGTGATTTTAATAAACGAATAGCATTATTTTTATTCCCAAACTGAGAACGAGATTCGGTATTTTCAATCACAATTTCGTTAACTTCTTCTGTATCAGGATTTCTATAATTATAATGTAAGCGTACACCTGTTTCTACCTTATTAACATTTTGCCCTCCTGCCCCACTTGATCGAAAAGTATCCCATGTAATATTTCCCAAATTAATATCAATTTCAATAGTATCATCTATTAAAGGAACAACGGAAACAGAAACAAAAGAGGTCATTCTTTTCCCTTGAGCATTGTAAGGTGAAACACGTACTAATCTATGTACACCGTTTTCACTTTTTAGATAACCAAAAGCATAATTTCCTTCTACTTGTAAAGTAACTGTTTTTATACCTGCATCATCACCATCTAACCAATTAGTAATAGTTACTTTGTATTTTTTCGTTTCGCACCAACGACTATACATTCGATAAAGCATTGCTGCCCAATCTTGGGCTTCTGTTCCTCCTGCTCCAGCATTAATCTTTAATACTACCCCTAAATGATCCTCTTCTGACTGAAGTATATTTTTCAACTCCAGTTCTTCAATTAAAACAATAGCATTTTTATAAATTTTATTAATTTCCTCTTCGCTAACAAGATTTTCTTTATTAAAATCAAAAGCTAATTGCAATTCTTTGACAGCTGATTGAACTTCATTATATGCAATTACCAAAGCCTTGGTAATACTTATCGTTTTTATTTTTTTTTTTGCACATTCAGGATGTTCCCAAAAATCGGGAGCTCTTGTACTGAGTTCTTCCTCTTCTAACTGAATTATTTTATCATCAATTTCAAAGATGCCTCCTTAACGCGGATTGGCGTTTCAAAACTTCTCGTAATTGGTCTGTTGTTATCATAATCTTTCCACTGTTGTTGACATATTATTAAAATCCATAATGATCAAAATACAAAAAATATTCTATTTTTGCAGAATAAAAACGATTATATAGATGCAGCAATACTTAAATCTCTGTAAAAAAATACTTTCTGAAGGTGTTGAAAAGAAAGATCGTACAGGTACTGGTACACTCAGCATCTTTGGTTATCAGATGCGCTTTAACTTACTAGATGGGTTTCCACTTTTAACAACAAAAAAAATTAATATTAAGGCGGCTATTTATGAATTATTGTGGTTTATTAAAGGTGATACAAACATTAAGTGGTTAAATGATAATGATATTCACATTTGGGATGCATGGGCTGATGAAAATGGGAATTTAGGCCCAATATATGGGAAACAATGGAATAGACAGAATCAATTTGGGAGAGTAATAGAGATGATAAAAAAAAATCCTGATTCTCGTAGATTGATAGTTAATTCGTGGAATACTTATGCTCTCTCTAAAATGAAACTTCCTCCATGTCACGTCCTTTTCCAATTCTATGTTAGCAATAATAGTTTATCTTTGCAGCTGTACCAAAGGAGTGCAGATGTGTTTATTGGTTTGCCATTTAATATAGCTGAATATGCTTTACTTCTGATGATGGTCGCACAGGTTACTGATCTAATCCCTAGAGATTTTATACATACCATAGGAGATTCACATATATATCTTAACCATTTGAATCAAGTAAAATTACAGATAAACCGTGAACTAAGAGTACTTCCTACAATGACTATCAATCCAGAAGTGAAAGATATATTTTGTTTTAAGTACGAAGACTTCAAATTAGAAGACTATGTATATAGCCCCTTTATTAAGGGAGAAGTAAATGTGTAATTTTATTTTTAATCTTAAACTTAGTAAATGACAGATTCAGTGTGAAACTTTCTATAATTGTTTCTCTAGGGAAAAACAATGAAATCGGAAAAGGAAACGATTTGCTTTGTCATATGCCTGCTGACCTAAAATATTTTAAGGAAATAACACTAGGACGTACCATAATTATGGGAAGAAAAACATTCAATTCTCTTCCTAACGGTGCCCTTCCTGATAGAAGAAATATTATAATCAGTCACAATAGAAATTTGACAATAAAGAATGTCAAGATTTATACCTCATTAAATTGTGCTTTATCAAAATTAATAGATGAAGAAGAGATTTTTATCATTGGAGGTTCCCAGATTTATCAACAAACATTACCTATTGCAAATAGGCTTTATTTGACTAAAATTCACGCTTCTTTTCCAGAAGCTAATGTTTTTTTCCCTATCATTAATTATAGTGAATGGAATAAGACATATTGCAGAAAAATTCCTGCTAATACAGGAAATCCTTTTTTTCTTTCATTCACAAAATATGAAAGATCGCATGAATAAAAATCATTTTCTGAATCTTTGCAAGTGAAGAAAACGATTATTTCCGGAGTTTTTATATGATGTTCTTTTTATTTCTATTAACTTATAATGATTTTCATCTAAAGCAATGCTACCATTTGAAAGTTGTTTAAGATCTTCAAAAATTTTATGGTCATCTACTCCTTCTTTGTTCCAAATAAGAAAAGATCTCTTCATATGAGTTGCCAAGAGATTAATAAGGCGTTTTTTCCGTTCGCCCTCTTCATATTCTACAACTTTTCGAATCATTTTTTCCATATTTTTCCCATAGTATTTATAAGCAATAGAGCTTTGCGGATAGGGTAATTTTGAAGGTTTAATATATAAATCTTCTTTTTTCACTACTTCGTAAGGATAATCAATATCTAATGAAAAATCTGCCATAACTGCCAAATTATCCCATAAAATATGCTTAAAATTATTTACATCTCTCAAATGCGGGAACATACTACCCATAATACTAATAATGACATTTGCATATTTTGTCCTCATTCCTTTATCAGGAATAGAAATGCAATAATCTATCATATTTTGAATGTTTCTTCCATATTCAGGTAATTTTAAACGTTTTTTTTTGGTATTGTATACCATTGATGTTATCATAATCTTATTTTTTCTATTGGGTGTATTTTTAAAGCTAACAGTTAAAATTTCTATGTTTATCTAAATTAAGAAATTATAATTAACAATATTCTTTTATTTCAAACTTAAGTTTGAAATAAAAGAATATTGTTAATTATAATTTCTTAGAAAAATTACTAAGGGTTATTTTTTCAAAAAACTCTAATAAATAATGATCAGTTTGTCTCCAACATTTTTTTTTGTACCAATTCAAAATGGTATAAAATACGTATATATTAAGTAAAAATTGGTCTAACAATTGATATTGAAAATCAGTTATATGTACAATTTTTTAAAAAATTGTACATATAACTGATTTTCATAAACATTGCTAACAAAGATTAACAAAAGATGTAGAGTTAGTAACTCTGTAATTAGAAGTAGAAGGTAATTTTTGATGAGTAAAATTCAAAAATTTTTTATACTGATAGCTTCTTGTACAAGTTTGTTGGGAACAAGAGAAATAAAACTAATAACACAACTAGGCTTTAAATTTCTAATCAACTCCGTCACTTGTAGTTCATTATTGGCAATTAAGGAAATAAAATTCTCTCAGTAGAGCACATCATTGTTTTTCCATATACTTAAGAATACCAACATAAGCTAAATAGATACTAACTCGGAGGAGTACTAGTATTGATTGTCTCAGTATTACCTTATTAGTAACACTTTCATTTATTAATTCACGGTGATTTACTTTTTTGTTTTCTTAATTCTTGTTTCAAGCGTTCAATTTCTTTATTTTGATTTAAAATAGTTTTTTTTAAAAAACTAAGTTCTTCGTTTTCAACTTCTTCAGGAGATTGCTCATTTACTCTAATACTGAAATCACTTAGTATGTTCATATAATTATTAAAAGCATCATAGGCGCTTTCATAGGGACTAAAAACACTTTGTCCAGAAAAGTGTCTTGTATTCATGTAATGAAAATTATCAGTGGTTTGCAGATGGTTCCAATCTTGTAAAATTCTGTAGTCACTTATCAGGTGAACTTTTTTAGTAATACCATACAATTTATTTATTGCTTCTTTTTGAAGAAGGTTACCCATCCAATTGCTGATATCTTTTTTTTCCCCTGCCCATGAACAAGGATAAGGAACAGTTAATTCACCTACTGAATTCAGTTTGTCAATAACCTCAGAAAGGGTGAAAAATTTAATATTTTTCACTAAAGCAAAACGAGGAATTGATTCGAAAAAGTCAAATATTCCTGTTGATGCGGCTTGCAATCCACCTAGTGTATCGTAAGTTATAAAAATATTCACTAACTGTTCAGAATCTGGAGTATCGGTAACCCATTTTACAAATTTATCGCCAACTAACGGATATTCAATCCAATTATGACTAGAAAAACGAAAAGAAATATCATCACTGAGTTTTGTATTCCTTGTTAACAATTTTAATGTGGGGACAAAAGCAGAAGAATATAAATAATTGGAACTCTTCCATCCTAAAATATGCTTAGCTCCTTCTACTAATATAGCTTCAAACCCCATATTTGACACCTGTAAGGCAATATTATCGGAATAAATTAATTCAGAATTTCGGAATATTTTAGGTTTTTGTTCAAAGAGAAGCTGAATTTTTTCTGAATGAACTTGTACTTGTTTTACAAACTCTTCTGGATTAATAAGAGAAGCTAATGAATGATTATATGTTTCTGCTAAAAACTCTACACAACCAGTTTTTGCCAATTCCTTAAATTGCTCAATCGCTTCTGGAACATAGGCTTCTAACTGTTCTAACACAGTTCCGGAAATAGAAAAAGTAACTTTTAATTCCCCATTATATTTTTTGATCATGTTTAATAGTAAATTATTTGCTGGGAGATAGGTACGTTCTGCTATTCCACAAATAAAATCTTTGTTAACAAGGTCATCATAATAGTAGTGCTCAGTACCAATATCAAAAAAACGATATCGTTTGAAACGAAGGGGTTGGTGAACTTGGAAACAAAAACAAATTGCTTTCATGATTATATGGTTGAGACCCACGAAAATCCCGTTTTGTAACTGATAGTTTGATTTTTCAAAATCCTAAATATCCAGGCTATTAACAGTACTCTTCCACCTACGAATATTATAAACGTTTTGTTGTTTTACTACTAAAATTATTTAGATTCCATTTTTCATAGACGAACGAAATCTTAACAAAGATAGGAGATTTTTATATAACACAGAAAAATGCAACTTTTTTTTAAAAGAAAAGTTGTATTTTTGTGGCAATTAAGCGGCTGTGGCGTAATTGGTAGCCGCGCCAGATTTAGGATCTGGTGTCGAAAGGCATGGGGGTTCGAGTCCCTTCAGCCGCACAAGGAAGTATCAAGTCTCCCTAACTACTTCTACTTTTAGAAAACGGTATATTATTATGACTAGCTAGGACATCAATGAATTTCTGAATATATCTCATTCTAGCAAAGTAAAACTGAAATTAAGAAGAAAAAGACATTTATGTTAAATATTTCAGAATATAATAATTGCTGACAAACGTGGTTTACTATAATTACTACAATTACTATTTGAGTTAAAATTTTTGTTCAAATGCTTTATTGTGTATGTAAATTAGAATTTAGAAGTTATGCGGATAATCCTATTTCTTCTATGTTTTGTCTTATTTATTAAACAAAAAAAACTTCTTAATGTAAAAAATCACCTTAATGGTAATTACTGACTGTAATTTGAATCTCAGTATGTCATTAAACGAAATTTCTAAAATTTATTGCTTACATCGTATTATGTATACAAAATTTTACTAAAATTGAATTTGCTATCTTTAGAGAACATTTTTTTTTAAAAAAAACTAAAAAACTAACAAATTATACATTTTTAGTAAAAAGTTTGAAAAAATTATCAAAAGTAAATAATTACTAAAAACAGAAATACTTTTCTAAGCAAATTGATAAAACGTTTTTTTCAACAATTAAAATTCTATTTCTTAATTCTGCTATTTCTGTTAGAGCAAGACATATTGATTGTAGAGATAGAATTTTTTAAAAAGTTGTTTTTTATAGGAATTCAGCAAGAGTAAAATTAAAATACATGTGCAACTGTGAGTTGCATGGATATTATCAACATATAGCTGATAATTTTGAATAAGCTATGGATTATTCATGCAATAATGTGTATCCAAATCTAAATAATTTAATATTGAAACTAGATTGTGAAATCTAACAGTGAATTATCGACAAAACTTATTGGATTTATATGGAAGTTAAATAACGGTAATAATGCAGTGACCTTTATAAAGGTAAAATATAGAAATTCATAATCATTTTTTTGTTTTCTACTAGATTAAGAAAAAATAATAGGAGATCACTGATAGTACATAGCTTTTTTTGAAAAACCACAAAATATTTATAGAAAACAAAATTGATAAAAATATTCCCTTCACCTTATATATCAAGTAATGCTAAATGTAATTGAATAATATTCAAAGTTTTCTTTGCTTTACCTTGAATTTAGTTATATTTTAAAATTCTAAGATAGAAACATAAGATATTGATTGTGCTAACAAATGAAGAATGTGTTAAAAGATGTCATTTTTTCTAAATACAACTAAAAATTTAGTATGATTTTTTCAAGGATATTAAAAAATTGAAGAGAGTACAAGAATAGTGAGTAAAAATAATAAAAACCTAATAAGACTTGTCCCAAACAAACAATGTAGAAACGAAGGATGAAAATTAATAAAAATTCATTAGGACTATTAATTAGGAAAACAATTTTTTACGTACTAGAGGTTTAAATCCACGAGATATTTCTATTAACATAACAATAAAATCTTGATAGATTTTATTGTTATGTTAATAGACGATACTAAAAATTATCTTGGATTTTATCCAAAGTTGTATATAATAATTTAGTTTAAACTAAACTATTATATACACTGCGAATTCTATTCCCTACTTTTTCCCATGTTATTCTTTCTACTTCATTTTTACCTTCCACTTGCAAATATTTTGCTATGCTAGGATAAGTAAGAATAGAGTACATAGCATCTGCTATAGCTTCTATATCCCAATAATTAATTTTAATAGTTTTTTCTAAAATTTCGGAACAACCTGATTGTTTGGAAATAATACTTGGTACACCACATTGCATAGCTTCTAAAGGAGAGATACCAAAAGGTTCTGAAATAGAAGGCATAACATATACATCACTGGATTTCAATATTTTGGACACTTCTATTCCTTTTATAAAGCCAGTAAAATGAAATCTATCAGAGATGCTTAGCTGAGCAACTAAACTAATCATTTGATTAATCATATCACCATAACCTGCCATGATAAAACGAATATTTGATTTTTTTCTTAGTATTTTTGCTGCTGCTTCTACAAAATATTCTGGCCCTTTCTGCATAGTAATACGTCCTAAAAAAGTAACAACTTTGTCTTCTGTTTTTTTTTGAGATTTTATCTCTGCTACTTTAGAGCTTATTGGCTCCACGGCATTATGAATAGTGGTCACTTTATTAGGATTTTGGTAGTATTTTTCTATTACTGTATTACGAGTCAAATTACTTACAGTAATAATGTGATCAGCATTATCCATTCCATCTTTTTCGATACCATAAACTGCAGGATTAACCTTATTATGACTTCTATCAAAGTCGGTTGCGTGTACATGGACAACAAGTGGTTTACCTGTAATATATTTAGCGTGAATACCAGCAGGGTAAGTAAGCCAATCGTGTGAATGAATAATATCAAAATCTATTGTGCGAGCTATCACTCCAGCGATAATAGAATAATTATTTATTTCTTCCAATAAATTGTCAGGATATTTTCCAGAAAATTCAATACAACCTAAATCATTAGTATAGCAATAATTAAAATCGGCATAAATATGATTTCTCAAATCATAATATAACTGAGTATCTATGTAGTTACCAATCCTATTTTGGACATAGTTCCAATGCACATTTTTCCATACAATAGGAGTATTACAAGCTCCTATCAATCTTAAAAAACTTTTATCTTCATCACCCAAAGGTTTTGGCATAACAAAAGTTATTTCCATATCAGACTGAAGAGCCATCCCTTTAGTTAATCCATAACTTGCTGTACCAAGCCCTCCGAAAATATGAGGAGGAAATTCCCATCCAAACATTAATGTTTTCATTATTACAAATTAACTCTAAACGTTTTCTATCTATCAATAATTTCAAATTAAAATACTTTGTATTGATATTATTATCAAGTTTCTAAAAGTTTTAATGCATAGAAGATACATTTATAGTAAAATAAATTGTTCCAAGACTCTTGAATGTGAGATACAATCAAATAATTCATACAATTAACTAGATATAATGAATATTCATCTCTTTAAGCAAATACAATTAATTTTTTTTATAAAAGATACTCTACTTTTTTGGAATAATTTATGATTCTCATCTAATAATCATAAATTATATTTTTCCTAATGAAGAATTAAACTTATTTATACTGAGCCTTGTATATATATTTAACGAATGAATATTTTAGGATCTCAGTAATTGTTCTGATAATAATATTCAATACAGAGTTCTTTTAGTTTTATTTAAGGAAGAATAATTCAAAAAAAATAGCAAAAATATATTATAGCTAACGCTTATACACAATTTATTTAATAAATATTCATATTTTTTTAAAAAGTAACTATAAAGAAAATTTAAGTGTGATTTTTGTCTAAGTATACAGAAATTCATTAAATTTCAATGAATTATGAACTATAAAATATTAGACTTAACAATATGACTTGAGCAAAAAATTATATGTCTTCCTTAAAAAGTAAAATTTATCTAAATAACACTTTAATTTTTCACCTTTCTATATAAACGTCCGATTCTAATATCGGTCATTTATTACAGTATATAGTATTGGATAATGTTTTATAACATAACGAGTATTTTATTTCAAAAATTTATATATTGGTATATTCTTATAATTCCTAAATCTCATATAGCCAATATACATCTAGCATACCAATTTTTTGAAAAACTTTTTTATAACTCATGTTTTTGTGAACAAAGGATAGTGATAGTAAGTGTCCATAAATTTTTCAAGGTTTGCTGTGACATCGGTTGTCAGCGAGTATCACGGCTATAAAAAATAAACCTCTTAAAATATCTTACTAAAAAGTAAATTTTACTTTCAGAAAGAAAGTAATTAAAATTGTTGCACAAATTTTAGGAATTTGGTCTAAAAATTTACTAGAATATTAACCAATACTCTAATAAGTTCTATATCCATACTGAATAAAATTGTGTTCAAGAAAGGTAATAAGACATTATTTTCAAAATTTAGAATAGATATGCTAGAAATTTGTGATATCTGCAAGTATTACAGCTTACAATGGTAGTGAAATGATAAAATTTTCACAGGTTAGTAGAAAATCCTACCCTGCAATTATTCTTTTAAAATTGACAAGTAACACAATTTAATGTAACTCATATTTTACATAACAAAATTTAAGGATAGTTACGTATATTCTTAAATTTTGTAAGAAAAAATTTCTTCTTAAATTTTATGGGAGAGATTATTTATAGGAAGAGGTTAATTTTTATAAAAACCACCACTCTAAGTTAGAGTAGATATCTGATTTAGAATTGTAGAAAAACCATAAAACATTGGTAGAGAGTTTGTTCTTGTTAAGAGCTATTATGAATAATCTTTGTTCAAAGATTATTCAACGAATACTAAATTATAAAAAACTAATACGTAACTTTAATAAGTTGGTTTTATTGAAAAAAGAGAAATTTCTAGTAAAGCTATTTTTTGTAGATAAAAATAATATTTCACTAAAAATAAGTGAAGGATCGAAGTTTTTTTTCATAAACTTTTTTGGTATCAGAAATTTTATTTTATTATGATTATACAATTCACAATTTAAGATAACGTTTGAAAATTAAGATAAAAGACAACTTTAAATCTTAATATTTATTCGCTTAACTTTGAGATACTAAAAAATCAAAATGTGTATAGTGTACATACTTAAAATATTGAAATAAAATCTATTAACTCTTCTCCTGATAGTACTAAAATGCTAAAATGCTAAAATGCTAAAATGATTACTGATGGGGAGTAATAAAAATATCTATGTGTGGTATTATTGGATATTGTGGTGCTAATGGAAATGCTATAAAAGTTATTTTAGACGGATTAATTAAATTGGAATATAGAGGATACGATTCGGCGGGTATTTCTTATTTATTTAATAGTGAATTAAAAATAAACAAAAGTGTTGGTGGTGTTGATAATCTTATTAGTAAAGTAAATAAACATATTAGATCTAATCTTGGGCTTGGTCATACACGATGGGCAACACATGGAGAAGTAAATATTGATAATTGTCATCCACACAATATTGGTGCTATTACTTTAGCGCACAATGGTGTTATTGAAAATTATTTAGAGATTAAAAGTTATCTACAAAACAAAGGTTATCAATTTAATTCAACGACTGATACAGAAGTGGCATGTGCTCTTACAGATAGTATTTATAATGATACAAAAGACATTATTGAAGCACTCTATCTGACAAATAATATGCTTGTTGGTTCATTTGCTTTTGGTGTCATGGTTAAAGGGAACAAAAAACTCTATGCCATGAAAAGAAATAGTACACTTGTTGTTAGTTATAATAATAACGAAGGATTTCTTGCTTCAGATGCTTCTATTTTAGCTTCTTATACTGACTCTTATATTTTATTAGAAGATGATGATATTGCCGAAATAGATCCAATCGTAACAATTTTTCATCATAAAAGACAGGTAAGTCGTATGATCAAACCAATAATTAATACTAGTGAGTTTAAAGATAAAGGTAATTTTGATTACTATATGCTTAAGGAAATTTATGAAGAACCAGATATAATCTATGAAACATTACATAGTTTTACAAGAGAATATTTTGATTTAAAACGATATAGTCGTATTGATATCGTTGCATGTGGAAGTTCTTACAATGTTGGATTATTAGTTAAATATTGGATTGAACAACAACTCAATATTTTTACCAATGTTGAAATAGCCAGTGAGTATCGTTACAAAAAGTTGATTGTACAAGACAATAGTTTAATAATTATTATTTCTCAAAGTGGAGAAACAGCTGATTCACTCGCTGCTACTAGAATAGCAAAAGTATCAGGAATACCAACTTTAGCTATTGTTAATGTTATTGATAGTAGTATTGCAAGAGAAGCCGATAATATTATTTATACGAAAGCTGGTAAAGAAGTGTCAGTTGCCACAACAAAAGCTTACATGGCTCAATTATTGAATATAGCTCTTCTTATCAATAATGATAAAACTTTATTTGAGGGACTAACAAATGAATTATTTTATATTATTAGTAGTAAAATGGAAGATATTATTAAATCTGCTTATCAACTTTATAAAGCAGAACATATATATTTTTTAGGTAGAGGTGTTGATTATGCTATAGCCATGGAAGGAGCTTTAAAAATTAAAGAAATATCATATATTCATTGTGAAGCATACGCTGCTGGTGAAATTAAACATGGTACAATTGCGCTAATCGAAAAAAACACTCCTGTGATTGCTATTGTAACAGATGATAATATCCGAGAGAAAACGATTAGCAATATGAAAGAGGTTAGTGCGAGAGGGGCAACTGTGTTGGTTATTACAAATAAAGACGTACTAGATTTTAATAATAAAATTGTTGTTAAAAAATTACCAATGATGGCTCAACCATTCAGTATTATTTTGACTTTACAATTGTTAGCTTTTCAAATAGCTAAATTGAAAAATTGCAATATAGATAAACCTAAAAATTTGGCAAAAAGTGTAACAGTAGAATAGGCCTATGAACAACATAAAACCTCGAGAAAGAATTGAAAGTAACAGATTATCCCTATTAAAATATGTTAACAACAAAACAACTATAGAGGAGTTGTTAAAGTTTTATGATAAAGATTTAGAATATGTTGGCTTTTGGAGGGAAACCATTTACAAGTGGAATAGTGAAACCAATGTTAAACATTACATTCAGAATTCAGTTAATATTTGGCAAGAAGTAAAAGAGCTACGTTATGCCATATATTTGAAGAATAATAGTTTTATCGGAGAAATTAAAACTGTTATCGATTGTCATAATGAAATTGCAGAGATTGGGTTTCTTTTAGATAAAAATCATGCCGGGTACGGTTACATATCAGAAGCTATACTAGTATTAGAATACTATCTTTTTAGTATTGGTTTTTATCGTATTGAAATAATGTGTGATACGGAAAATAAACGTTCAATAAAAACAATCTTAAGAACAGGGCATTTATTTGAGACTGTTCGACTTTGTAATAAAGTTTACAGTTACAAAACTGGACATTTTCATACCGCTTATTTTTACAAATTAAAAAGTAATATAAAAAAAATAGATCCACTACAGTTTGACCAAAAGCTTTACAAAGAAATATTGACACGAATTAATATAATTTTAGAAAAAAACTAGTTTTTTTGTTTCCGATTCAGAACGTTTATTCAAAATCTTATTAACTATATTGACACATATCCTGTCTATCTTAGGATAAAGAATAACTGTATTGTCTGTTCTAGAAAAAAATATTTGATATTTTGCAACGCATTAAATTTTCCCCCCCCCTCCCCTCAAAAAAAAAAGAATTTAATGATTGCTTCTGTGGTTTCTTTAGTTCTGAAATCAATATTTATTCTGTTTTGAAAGTTTTTTTTTAAAAAAAATACTTTGTTCGTATACATATTTGTTTTCGGTTCATTTTTTCTTTTGAACATTGCTCAAAAGTTTTTTCAACTTTTGAGCAATGTAGATTTAAAGAATTGATTCATAATGAAAATAGAAATCTGTGTTCATATGTATCACTGATATTTGAAATAAATTGGTTTTGGTACACACTTTTTTAGCAATTATTTTTTTTATCGTATGAAAACGAAATAATAATTATTCCTACAACTTTTACTCATTAAATTTTAATATTTTTTTCTAAAACTGAAATTTTGTTTTACATTCAGTAACAAAATTTGTAAAACAATTGTTTTTATATCCTAATTATCAAATAATTATTTATATCATGTTATTTTTAGTTTCTGTAAAAACATATTAAAAACTACATTTTTCTGATTGTAGATTATCAGAGATTATTAAATTACTTTTTAAGTAAATTTGTAAAGTTATAATTTACTAATAAGTAAAAAGGAAAATTTTAAGTTTCTCTCTTATAATCTTACTTATATCTACTATAATTCATTTTAGTTTTTATGAAAATTACTATCCTTTCTCCATTTTATCCATATAGAGGAGGCATTGCCCAATTTGGTGCCTTACTTTATAGAGCATTAGAAAAAGAACATCGAGTAAAAGCTTTTTCTTTTTCTCGTTTATATCCAAAACTATTTTTCCCTGGCCGGACACAGTATGTGGAAACAAAAGATAAAGCTATCTTTGTCCCTTCTAAAAAATTATTGGATATCATTAATCCATTTTCTTATTGTGAAATATGTCAAAGTATTGAAAAATTTCAACCAGATATATTAGTAATTGTTTATTGGATATCAATCCTTGCTCTTCCCTACGGATATATTTCCAAATATTTTAAAAACAGGGCAAAAATTATTTTTCTACTTCATAATGTAATCTCTCACGAACCCTTTTTTTTTGATAAATGTCTCACTCGTTGGGTATTTAATCAAAGTGATGGGTTTATAGTAATGAGTGAAATTGTAAAAAATAATTTATTAGCATTAAAACCTGATGCTCTTTACTGCTTATCTCCTCATCCTATTTATAATCATTTTGGAGAAAAAATAGAACAGAATACTGCTAAGAAAATATTAAATCTTCTACCGAATAAGAAAACTTTGCTTTTTTTTGGATTAATCCGTAATTATAAAGGATTAGACCTATTAATAAATGCATTTTATTTATTAGACGAGTCTTACCAATTGGTAATTGCTGGAGAATCTTATAGTTCATTCGAAAAATATCAACGAAAAATCAATACTTTTTATACACGAGATAGAATTTTAGTTTTAAATAGATACATAGACGATAAAGAAGTTTCTTTATTATTTTCCGCTACTGATATTTTGGTATTGCCTTATAAATCTGCAACTCAAAGTGGGGTTATTTCTATTGCTTACCATTTCGAAATACCTATTGTAGCAACTAGTGTAGGAAATTTAAAAGAAATAATAGAAAAATCTAATACGGGAATAATTTGTCAACCTCAAGCGAGAGACTTCGCTGTTGGAATAGAAAAAATTTTCACTGTTGGAATAGAAAAATTTGTTATTCATATTAAAAAAGTGAAAAAATCTCTTTCATGGGAAATATTTGCAGAAAATTTGAAAAAATTTGCTACTAAAATTTTTCCGTAAAAATTTAATTCTTCAAAATCATAACGTACTTCTATTTTTATTATTAATTTATTAATCATAATTAATAAATTAATATTTTTTGAAAAAATCCTTTTTTACTGTTAAAAAGTAAAAATACAATAACTTATGGTTAAATTTTACTCATAAAGCATAATGTTATTAACAGGAATACTTTGAAAAAAGTACACTGATGAAATATTCTGAGCATCCCAATTTGTATTAATGCTTTTATCTTCCTTTCCCTATATTGAATTATATTGTATCATATTGTATCATATTGTATCATTAGTTACGTTAATCAAGGCATATGATTTTATTATATAACGGGAAAAAAGTGTAAATATGTTGATAATAAAATGTATAAATTTGAAATGAAAGTTTTAAAAAAAATAAAAAGAAATGAAGAAAGGTTTTTCCTGCTTTATGAAGAATTTTTGGTTAAGATGTGGAAATAATTAGATTCCGAATATCAAAATATCAAAGAAAAAATCAGCAAGTATAAGCAAAGGGACAACAAATAGATAAAAGGGATAATAAACTCCTTAAAATGTAAAAATGGTTTCTTTATTAGAAAAATTAGATACTTTAGTGATGCGGTATGAAGAAATTGGTAAGCTAATTAGCAATCCAGATACTATTACCAATATGGAACGTTTTGTTAAGCTTAGTAAAGAATATCGTGAACTTGAGAAAATTTTATTTATCCGAAATCGTTATAAACAAATATTGACTAGTATAGCAGATGCTCAAACTATTTTAAAAAAAGAATCGGATACAATACTGCGTGAAATAGCTAAAGAAGAATTAGAGGAATCTGCTTTACTCCTTCCTCAGTTGGAGGAAAAAATAAAATTACTTTTAATTCCTACCGATCCTCAAGATGAGAAAAATGCTATTGTAGAAATTCGTTGTGGAATAGGTGGTGATGAAGCCGCTCTTTTTGTTGGTGATCTTTATAAGATGTATTCTAAATATTGTGAATCCAAAGGATGGGGATTGGTAGTAACAAGTATTAGTGAAGGAATTATCGGTGGCTTCAAAGAAATTATTTTTACTGTGAGTGGGGAAAATGTGTACGGTATATTAAAATATGAATCTGGTGTACATCGTGTACAACGTATCCCTATCACTGAAACACAGGGTAGAGTACATACTTCTGCAGCTACAATAGCCGTATTCCCTGAAATCGAAGATGTTGATATAAAAATTAAAGATTCGGATATCCGTACTGATACATTTTGTTCTTCTGGTCCTGGGGGGCAATCAGTAAATACTACCTATTCTGCCATTCGTTTAACGCATATCCCAACAGGTATCTTTGTCCAATGTCAAGACGAAAGATCACAACTTAAAAATAAAGAAAAAGCTATGACAGAGCTTCGTTCTCGCATTTATAATATGGAATACCAAAAAAGAATAAATGAAACTGCTTTAAAAAGAAAAACAATGGTTTCTACCGGTGACAGATCAGTAAAAATTCGAACTTACAATTATCCACAGGGACGAATAACTGACCATCGTATAAATTATACGACATACAATCTGCTATCATTTTTAAATGGGAATATTCAAGAATTTATAGATCAATTAATTATAGCAGAAAATTATGAAAAATTAAAAGAAAACGAACTTTAATAAAAGAAAAAAATCATTTTATGACCAAGCAACAATTATTTAATAATATTGTAAAAAAACAATCTTTTCTTTGTATAGGATTAGATACTGATATAAGGAAAATTCCTCCCCATTTACTAAAAGAAGAAGATCCTATTTTTTCTTTCAACAAAATCATTATTGATGCCACTCAGCAGTACTGTATAGCTTATAAACCAAATTTAGCTTTTTATGAAGCATCAGGTATTAACGGGTTAATTAGCTTAATAAAAACAATAGAATACACTCGAAAAAGTTATCCTGAACATTTTATAATTGCTGATGCAAAGCGAGGAGATATAAGTACTACATCAGAGATGTATGCCCGTTCTGTATTCGACTATGCAGATTATGATGCAGTAACAGTAAATCCTTATATGGGAGAAGATAGTATCAAACCTTTTCTTACTTATTCCAATAGATGGGTAATTTTATTAGTATTAACATCAAATGAGGGTTCACATGATTTTCAACTATCTGTTGACTCAACAGGTAAATACCTTTTTGAGAAAGTATTACAAAAATCAAAAACATGGGCAACAGATGAACAAATAATGTATGTAATAGGTGCAACGCAAACTGAAACATTAAGTAATATCCGAAAAATTATTCCTAATCATTTTTTATTAGTACCTGGTATAGGGAAACAAGGAGGAAATTTAAAAAATGTGGCAAAATACGGAATGAACAGTCATTGTGGTTTAATAATAAACTCATCTAGAAAAATTATTTATGCTGACTCTTCTAAAAAGTTTGCAAAAGCAACCATTCAAGAAGCAAAAAAATTACAATCAGAAATGGCAGAATATTTGATGAAATATATACCTTGAATTCATGAAAATCTATCATCCTAAAAAAATAATTAATGATCCTGTTTTTGGATTCATTAATATCAATGATAAATTTATTTATAATATTATTCAGCATCCTTATTTTCAACGTTTGATGCGTATTAGACAACTTGGATTAACTTATCTAGTTTATCCAGGAGCTCAACACTCTCGAATGAATCATTCACTCGGAGCAATGTATTTGATGAACGAAGCTATTATTCAACTACGTTCTAAAGGACATTTAATTACTTTTAAAGAAAAACAAGCCGCTTTAGCTTGTATTTTGATGCATGATTTAGGGCATACTCCTTTTTCCCATGCTTTGGAAAATATATTAGTAAAAAATATTTGTCACGAAGAAATTTCTTTATTACTGATAGAAAAAATTAAGAAAAAAATTGGGAATAGGCTAGATTTAGCTATTTCACTTTTTAAAAATGAATATCCTAAGAAATTTCTCCACCAATTAATTAGTGGACAATTAGACGTAGATCGGTTAGATTATTTGCGAAGAGATAGTTTTTTCTCAGGTGTTACTGAAGGCAATATTGGTTCAGCTCGTATTATCAAGATGTTAAACATAAAAGATGATCGTTTGGTTATAGATGCCAAAGGAATTTATTCTATAGAAAATTTCCTTATGGCAAGACGATTGATGTTTTGGCAAGTTTATTTGCATAAAACAGTGATTGCAGCAGAGAAAATGTTGATAAATCTTCTAAATAGAGCACAACAATTAGCAAAACAGGGAGTAGAGTTATTTGCTTCTCCTGCTTTACATTATTTTCTTTACCAATCTGTTGATAAATCTATTTTTCAAAATGAATCGCAAGCAATAGAACATTTTATCAATTTAGATGATAATGATATTCTTTCTGCAATGAAAGTATGGTCTCAACACGATGATAAAATTCTCTCATTATTAAGCAATAATTTATTACATCACAAATTATTTCAAATAAAAATAAAATCTACTCCTTTTAACATCTCATACATTGAGAACAAGCAAAAACAAATTGCAGACACTTATCATATTTCATTTCAAGAGGCAGTTTATCTTATGGCTCACGATGAAATATCTACTGATATGTATGACGAAACTGACGATAGTATAGATATTTTGTATAAAGATGGTACTACACGAAACATATCAAAAGTATCTGATATGCTAAATATTCAATTATTAGCTAAAAGAATCAAGAAATATTATTTATGTTTACCTCGTAATTGATAATAATCATACACATTTAATAAATTATATCGGAAAATAATAAATTTGTCTCCCAGTAAATTTATTTATATTGATACTTGTATTTATGTTAATTAGTCACAATTGGCATAAAGGCATTTTAATCATCTTAATTCATATCTCAAAGATATATATAGAAAAAAGGAACAATCACAGAAAATGAAGGGAAACATTGTATGAGAGTATACGAAAACAATCTGTTCTTGTATTTGAAAATTCTGAATATTTATATTTTTCTTAGCAACATTATTTTTGTTAGAAATATTTTGACTGTATGTATAGCGAGAAAAATTCCCTACAGCATTTCGGAATAATGAGACTTTTAGTAAAAAGTAATCCTAGATTTGGATGTTGTTATGAAGAACCAACATCCATTAAAATCAAAATAATACAAAAACCAACTGGGTGGAAGATGGGATTCGAACCCACGACCATCAGAACCACAATCTGACACTCTAACCAACTGAGCTACGACCACCATATAATCAGATACAAAAATAACTTTTTTTTATTTGTAATTCAATGAACTTTTCTTTTAGCTATTAGTTTCTTTAATAACTGATACCAAGTATTTTAGTATTCTTTTATTTTAAACCAATTCGGTGAACATCAATCTTTTTTCCTTTTAAGAAAATATCAGCCATACTTGCAAATTTCTTTTCCGATTCAGTAGTATAAAAATATTCCACACCATTTTTAGAACAATGCATATCAATTTCTGGATGTCGATATAAGTAATCAACTAAACTTTTAGCAACATATTCTCCTTGTGACAGAATAGAGATTGATTTTGGCAAACACTGTCTAATTTTAGTTTCTAAGAAGGGATAATGAGTACAACCTAAAATAAGTATATCAATTAGTGGGTCTTTGTTTAAAATGGAATCTATATGCTGTTTGATAAAATAATCTGCACCGGGTTTATCGTATTCGCCATTTTCAACCAAAGAAACCCACATAGGGCAAGTTTCTTCAGTTACAACAATATCTGGAAATAATTTCCGTATTTCTTTAGAATAAGAATTAGAAAGAATCGTTCCTTGTGTTCCTAATACACCAACATGACGTGTCTTAGTTAGTGTACCTACAGCCTCCACTGTAGGACGAATTATTCCCAACACCTTTTTTTGAGGGGCGATATTAGGTATATCTTTTTGTTGAATAGTTCGTAATGCTTTTGCTGATGCTGTATTACAAGCTAAAACGACCAAATAACAACCTATTTCAAAAAGCTTTCTTACAGATTGTAATGTAAATTCATAAACAATTCCACATGAACGCGTACCGTAAGGAGTACGCGCATTATCACCTAAATACAAAAAATCATATTCAGGCAAACAATGACGCATTTTTTCAAAAATAGTAAACCCTCCATATCCTGAATCAAATATTCCAATAAATCCTTTCATCTAAATAATTTCGGAATTAACAAATTATAAGTTTATTTTAATTTTAGCTTTTGTTTTACAAGAGAAGTAACATTAAAAGCAGTAGGATTAATATACAAAAATACTTCTCCCTCAAATATGTAAGTGCACTGATGTTCTTCACCTATCATTTTTATAGCCTCTTGCACTTTCCTCCGAATAGGATAAAATAATTGTTCCATCATTTGTTGTAAATGTTTTTGAGATTGTTCACGAAAAATTTCTGATCTCTCTTCAATATCTTTAATTTCTTGCATTCTTCTCATTTTAACACTTTCTACAAGATTATCCACTTCATTTTGAAACAATTCGCATTTTTTCTTGTACTCCTCTTCTAAAATAGTCATTTCATTTTGTATTGCCGTTTGGATTTTCTTTATAGAATCTTGCATTTGAATATATTCAGGCATAATTTTAATTATTTCGGAAGAGTTAACGTAAGCAATTTTTTGCTGTGCAAATACTCCTGTAATAGCCAATAAAAAAGCAAATGACACAATATTTTTTAACATTTTTAACTGGAATTATTAATTCCATTCATAAACTTTAAAAAAATAACTACGAAGTTATGACCTATTTTTTAAAATTCTTGACCTAAAATAAAATGAAATTGTAATCCTGAAATTTTAATTTCAGAATTACCAAATGGTTCATCAAAACCATAAGCCAAATCACCCCCTACTAAACCAATTATTGGAAAAAAGATACGAATGCCCATTCCTGCCGATCGCTTCAAATAAAATGAAGTAAAAGGGCTAATAGCCGTCCATGTATTACCTGCTTCTATAAATGCTAATCCATAAATAGTAGTCGTTTGTTCAAGTACAAATGGATAACGTAACTCTAGAGCTAATCTTGTATAAATATTTTTAGGTGTATCTGTGTTAGGTTTATAGCCTCTCAACCCAACTGTTTCATTAGCACATATTGTAGAATAACCTGCAATTCCTTCACCTCCCATACAAAAATTTCCAAAAAGATTATCTCCTAAAGGATAATTAAAACCGTATTCAATACGACTCATCAAAACTGGTGTATATTTTGATTTTTTCCTATCGACTAGTGGAACAAATATTTTACTTTTGAATTTCCATTTATGGTATTCTATCCACTTCCACTCTTTATCCTTCCAGGAAGGAAATAATGAATAAGGTGGAGTTGTATTAATAGATAAAGAAGAGATAGAACCATAACTCGGATATACCTGGTTATTCGTAGAGTTACGGCTTAATTCTAATCCTAAAGCTATACTATGTGCTATACCATTATGAATAGGAAAATCTTGCCAGTTTTCCAACTGATAATGTTGATAAGAAAGTTCAGACATTAAAATAAAATAATCACTGAGCCAATTCAATTTTTTACTATAACCTGTAGAAAAACCAAATATGTTTAACAACGTATCTAATGTATTTTTTTTCGTTTCTGTCCTATAGTTAGCATTCAAAGATAAATTATTTGGACGTTTACCACCAAACCATGGTTCTAAAAACGAAATACCAAATGAATGATAATTTCCATTGGTTTGAGCATTTAAAGTTAATGTTTGGCCTTCTCCTTGTGGAACAATTCCTTTATATTTTTTAGGACTAATCAAATTTTTTATAGAAAAATTTGAAAATTTCAAATTCAAACACCCAACAATTCCATTATCTTTTCCTCCCCATCCTGCTGAAAATTCAAGTTGATCATTTGCTTTAGGTGTTAAATTATAATTAATATTTACCATACCAGTTTCAGAGTCAATAATAGGTTGAATATCAATTTTTTCTGAATCAAAATAACCCATTTGAACTATCTCATGTGACGAACGAGCTAGTACCTCTTTACTAAATAACTGTCCTGGTTTTGTTAGCAATTCTCTACGGATAATATCTTCATAAATCCTATCATTTCCATTAATAAAAATATGATTAATAGATGCCTGAATACCTTCTGAAACAGAAATTTCCAAATCTATAGAATCATTCTCAATACATACTTCTATTGGACTTATGGAAGAAAAAATATAACCTTTATTATAATACAAATTAGACACAGCATATTCATTCATCAAAAGTCTCTCATTGATTTTTTTCTGATTATAGATATCGCCTAACTTCATATCTAATATACTATTCAATTTTTCAGAAGAATACAATGTATTTCCAATCCAATTAATATTACGAATATAGTATCTACGACCTTCGTTTATTGTCAAATAAATATCTACTTGACTATCATTGATAAAAGCTATACTGTCGTTAACAATACAAGCATCTTTATATCCTTTTTCATTATACTTAAGAATTATATTTTCAATATCTTCATTATACCTCTTTTTAATAAATTTTTTAGAATTAAAAATTTTTAGTAAACTTAATTTCGGTCTTTTTCTTAAAGAAAATTCTTCATTAGTACTTTGCATTACTGTTTTTAGATCGTAATCTGACAATACATTATTCCCAATAATATGGATACATCTAATTTTAGTTTTTTGATTTTTGTTCACTGTAATGTCTAATATTACTTTCCTCTTATCAACAATATTATTTTTTTGTTCTATCCTCACTTCGGTGTTGCTGAACCCTTTTTCAAAAAAATAATCTTTTATTCGTTTTTCAACACAATTAATTAAGCTCAATGTTAATTGAGAACCACTATTTATACCTATATTAGTTTTCAACTCTTCTTCTTCATTTTTTTTAATTCCCATAAAATTAACACTGGATATAATCGGATTAGGTTGTAAAACAATTTCAAGCCATATGCTATCTGCTGTTTGCTTGGTTGCTAAAATTTTTCCCCATGAAAATAAACCTTGTCTCAAAAGTGATTTAAGTGCAGACGTGACTTTATCTCCAGGTACATTTACTTTATCTCCTATTGAAAGCCCTGATATATTTGTTAATATAGAATCTTCGTAATTGTAACTTTCCACTCCTCTAATTTTTATTTCTGCAATAGTATATATTTTATTATTACTTAAATCATACGTAATAGCCTGATCTTTGTCCATTTCCCTTGCTTGTAAGCAAAAAAAAGAAAAGAACAAAAAAAGTGACAATATTATTTTTTTCATTAAAAAACTTATAACATTACAAAAAATAACAAATAATTTCAAATTACTATTTAATTGCTATTTCCAATTGATATCTCTTAATCCATCTAATTGTTCTTCTATATTCACAAATATTGTCTTTTTAGGTAAGATACTTTCTATTTTGTCTGCCCATTCCATAAAACACAATTCTTCATTTTCAAAATAATCTTCTATACCAATATTAATTACCTCTTTTATATTTTCTATCCGATAGAAATCAAAATGATAAATATAATTTTCTAAAAATTCTGAATAATATTTATTTATAATTGAAAAAGTAGGACTATTTACCATATCTTTTACACCTAATACATCACAAATTTCTTTTATGAATGTTGTTTTCCCAACTCCAATCCCGCCAATAAAAGCAAATACTTTGCTATCCTTCATACAAGAAACAAATTTTCTTGCAATCACAGGAAGCTCTTCTAATTTTAGTCCCATTATAATTACATTTAAAAAGTAACTATACAACTTTGTACATATCTTTTTTTATCTAATCTTTTAATCTTCGACTTGCTACAATAAGCATTTAAACAATGCAAATTTGCAAAATTCTATTAAAAATCAATCAATTTTATAAATATCTATAAAAAAATCTTTTGAAAAGTTTAAAAAATCTACAGGATTTGGTGAAATATTTTTTTTAAAAAAACGATTACTTTTATATAAAGTTATTATTTTGATGGGGAATTTTTATCAATATAATATAGGATTTAAGTTTTTTTATTTTTCTTTCACGTATAAAAAATGAATAAGTGTTTTCCTATTTCTTTTCTTAATCTGGTTGCAAAAAATCTTATTTCTCGTTTTGGAACAAATCTTTCAGATATTGTTGTGGTTTTTCCAGGTATGCGGGCAAAATTATTTCTTAATAGTTACCTTTATCAGCACGTTAAGACTTCTTTATGGTCTCCTCAATACAAAACTATAGAAAGTTTGTTCGAGGAATCTTCATCTCTTCAAATTAGTGATAACATTTCATTAATTTTTGAACTTTACAAAACATATAACCAAATACACAATAATCATTTTAAAAAGCCTTTTACAGAAACTTTAGACGATTTTTTTTTTTTCGGAGAAATGCTTCTAAATGATTTTGATGAAATAGATAAAAATAACGTAAATGCAAAGGTTTTATTTAAAAACTTGCAAGATTTAAATGCATTACGAGATAACTTTCCTCATTTGTCTGAAACCCAAATTCAAACTATAATTCGCCATTTCAAATTTACTTTCCAGGGGAATACATTATTACAAAATAATTTTCTCAATATCTGGAATGTATTAGGTGAAGTATATATTTCTTTCAAAAAAAGGTTAATAAAAAAAAATATTGCTTATTCCGGAATGTTAATGAAGCAAGTAATAGAAAATATAAAAAATCTTTTCAAAGAAAAACACTATGCCTTTGTGGGATTTAATGCATTAAATAAATGTGAAGAACAATTATTTGAACAATTAAAAGAGAAATCTTCCTTTTATTGGGATTATGATAAATACTATCTAGAAACTGAAGCGGGACAATTTATAAAAAAAAATATTTATAAATTTAGCTCATTTTTACCTCCTCAGCAATTTGATGTTTTTTTACACTCAGATAAAAAAATTACTTTTCTGAGTTCTTTTTCTGAAAGTGGTCAATCGGCAGTTATTCCACAGTGGATAGACTCTTTAAAGAGAGAATCTTCCTTTACAAAACCTGACTCGGCAATTGTATTGTGTAACGAAGCAATTTTACCGACAATAATACACACTATCCCATTTGATAAAATAAAAAATATCAATATTACAATGGGCTTTCCAATTGTACAAACAGCTATTAGTGGATTTCTACAAATACTCATTGAAATGCAAACTAAAGGGTATCGTTCTTCAGATCAATCATTTGGATATAAATATGTGCTTCCTGTATTAAGGCATCCTTATACAATTCTTATTTTCCCAAAGGCTCCTGAAGTAGAAAAAAGATTAATAAAAAAAAATATTCTTTCCCCTACATTAATTGAACTACAAGATGAAATTCTTTTTACCTATGCCCCAGACACATTAAGTTTAATAGAATATCTTTTAAATATTATAAAAAAAATAGAACAACTTCATAAAAATGAAAATGTAAATATATACGCTGGATTATATCAAGACTCCATTTTTCACTCTCATTTAGTTATAAATCGTTTATATGAAATACTATCTACTGAAAATTTTAATATTAACAAAACAACCTTTTTTCGTTTGTTTAAAAAATACTTCTCTAAAATAAAAATTTCCTTTAATGGAGAACCTGTACAAGGACTACAAATAATGAGTATGCTAGAAACTCGTACATTGGACTTCAATAATTTATTAATTTTTAATGTTAACGAAGGACATATTCCTGGAGGTAAAAACGAAAACACTTTTATTCCTCAATTTTTGAGAAAGTATTTTGGAATGAATACTATTGAACATAACGATTCTATATACGCTTACCATTTCTATCGGCTAATTACCCGAGCAAAAAATATCACACTTATGTATACTACAAACAAAACACAAACAGGTAAAGCTGAATTAAGTCGGTTTCTTCTACAATTATTAGTAGATATTCGATTAAAAAATTACATTGAACGATTTGCTTTACAAGCAAGTATTATTCCTATGCATTTTCAACATGTCACAATAGATAAAGACAGTTTTTTGTTGGAAAAAATTAAAAATAAATATGACTTAAATACTAATTTACAAGCTAAAGCTTTATCGACAACAGCTTTAGCTTGTTTTTTTTCTTGTTCATATCGTTTTTACTTAGAATATATTCAGGAATTAAAAAATAAAGAAGAGCTAACTTCTGAAATTGACAATTCTGTTTTTGGCTCTATATTTCATCAAGCTGCTAAACTTCTTTACAAAGAGATTGGTATAAAACAAATTGATTTCAAAATTCTTAACTCTTATATTCAATTTCCAAGACGCATACGAAATATTGCGTTAGAAGCTTTCCAAAAAATTTTTTTTAAAAGATATGTTAAAGAAAAAGATTATAGTGGAGAACAGTTAATGAATTTACATATCCTCTGTAAAATGTTAGATCGTTTAATACGATTTGATCAAAAACATATACCCTTCTCAATTCTTGAATTAGAATATCCCATAAATGGAATTTTCTCACTTAAAAGAGAAAATATTTGCGTTAATATCAATGGAATTATTGATCGATTACAAAAAAAAGACGGAAAATATATCATCAT
This sequence comes from Azobacteroides sp. (SeqCode), assembly GCF_055395615.1. NCBI lineage: Bacteria > Pseudomonadati > Bacteroidota > Bacteroidia > Bacteroidales > Azobacteroides (SeqCode) > Azobacteroides sp. (SeqCode). Next base: position 921,037 of record NZ_AP014701.1, read on the forward strand.
AGATTATAAAACTGGCTACAAAAAAAATTCTCTCAAAAAATTATCCGAACTTTTTTGTAGCAAAAATAAAGACATTTTTCAAATTTTTGTCTATTCTATGCTCTTTTCTCAAAAAGAGAAAGAGAAACCTATAATACCTTCTCTATTATATATCCAACAAATTACTAAAGAAAAATATTCTCCAATTTTAACTTATGAAAACACACCTATAAACAATTTCAATAAATTTAGAATTGAATTCAAAAATTTACTCTTTAAAAAAATTCATGAATTGTTTAATCCTAATATTCCTTTTCAACAAACTAAAACAATTGAAAATTGTAAATATTGCAATTTTCAAGAACGGTGTAATAAATAATATTTAATTCAAACAGAAATATTATTTATTAATGGGCGGTACTAAATACTTTGGATAGTATCCTCCTCGAGGAGCCACCGATATTCGTGTATAATAGTAGCAATAAATATCAAAACCCATTTTAAGGGCTTTAAAAGTTGGGAAATGTATTTTAGTAGGGGGGGGGAAATAGACAGAATTACATTACATAGTGATTGTGGTTGACCTACTTCATCTAAGAAATTGTGTGGAAAGCCATTAAGGTATTTTAAATCGATTTGATTGAAGTTAATTAAAAAACATATGAAATAATTTAATCTTGTTATTGCAATAACAACTCTTTACACATAAAGAATAAAAATTTCTCTATGAGCTAATACTAAACTAATCGTATTAGTTGGATAAGATTGAGGGCATGGAAATAATTACCGACAAGTCATTAGAGCCATTTTCAATGGATCTATCAATAGTTCAACATCCCCTGCTCCTACAACTAAAATTACATCTTTCTTTTGTTTAACAACAAAAGAAACTAAATCGCCGTGATTTACTAATTGTTTATGAGGCATAGTTAGTAATTCCAGTATCATCTGAGAAGAAGTATTAAAAATTGGCTTTTCTCTTGCTGGATAAATTGGTAATAAAATTACTTCATCTGCTAAAGATAGGGATTGAGCAAACTCTTTGTAAAAATTATTAGTACGAGAATAAAGATGTGGCTGAAAAATAACTGTTAATTTTCTATCAGGAAATAATGTCCTTATCGATTTTACAGAGATTTCTAATTCATGTGGATGATGGGCATAATCATCCACTAAAACTAAATCATTAGTTTTTATGTGGAAATCAAAACGTCTCTTAACTCCCATAAAAGATAGCATAGCTTGCTTTAATTCTTCGACAGTTACACCATTAAGCCAAGATACTGCTAAAGCGGCAATGCTATTAACAATATTAATTTCTATAGGTATACTTAACTGAATATTTTCAATAATAGTATTAGGTGTCAAAAAATCAAAATGAATTTTTCCATTATCCATACGTACATTTTGTGCATAAAAATCAGGTTTATTCCCCCCTCTTACTTTTGAAATATCTCCACAATAACGATATATCTGCACATTATCTTGCAAACGGGGAATAATATCTACTTCTTTTTCCATTAACAATATTCCACCCTTACGAATTAAAGAAGTAAAATGTTCAAAAGCTCTTTTGTAATTTTCTTCTGTACCGTAAACATCTAAATGATCAGTATCTACAGAGGTAATCACTGCAATAAAAGGAGAAAGCCAATAAAAAGAATGGTCATATTCATCAGCTTCAATGACAGTTATATCACTCGTATCTGATAACAGTAAATTACTATTATAATTTTTTAATATACCTCCTAAAAACGCACTACAATCTATTTTTGATTGTTTTAACAAATGAGCAATCATAGAAGATATAGTAGTTTTTCCATGTGTCCCTGATATACATATCCCTCTCTTAGTTTTTGTTATTTCTCCCAAAAGTTGTGCTCGTTTCACAATGTTAAACCCTTTATTACGAAAATAAGTCCATTCTGAATGATTATGTGGAATAGCGGGAGTAACTACAACTAATGTTTTTTTTTTATCTTTGAATAAATTGGGAATCAAACCTATGTTATCAACATAATGGATAGACGCTCCTAAATTATTTAATTGTTTAGAAAGAATAGACTCCTCCTTATCATACCCAGAAATATTTTTCCCTTTAGCAAGAAAATATCTCACTAGATTACTCATACCAATGCCACCTGCTCCAATAAAATAGATATTTGACCAAATATTTTCACAATAACTCTCAATTCTTGAAGGATGGAGTTGGAATATTTTCTCTATTTCATCTACAATCTTATTCGCTGAGTCTGGTAAGACTATTTTCAAAATGTTTTTGCTTAATACATTTAATGCACCTTCATCTTGGATAAGTTTTAATACTTTTGGAATTAATTTTTCAACAGCTTCTCTATCAAAAACCATAATAGCAGCATTTTTCTGTACTAATGCTGCAGCATTCTTCTCCTGATGATTTTCTGCCACATTAGGAGATGGAACAAGAATAGTTGGTTTACCTAACAAACATAGTTCGGATATAGACTCTGCTCCTGCACGTGAAACGACTAAATCTGCTACTGAGTATGCTAGATCCATACGAGAGATAAATTCTGTAAAATAAATATTAGAAGGTAATGTATCTATAAAAGGGGACAAAGGTTTTCCAGATTGCCATATTAACTGTAAATCCCCTTCTCCTATTATCTTCATTGAAGATAAAATACTTTCATTGATTGTCTTTGCACCTAAACTTCCACCAATTATTAAAACAGTTTTTTTTTGGGGATTTAATCCAAAATAAATATAACCCTCTTTCTTTTTTTCTTTAGTAATTACCAAATCCTGACGAATAGGATTACCAGTAAGTATAATTTTTTTTTTTGGAAAAAATTTTTCCATTTTATCATAGGCAACACAAATTCGCGCTGCCTTTTTTGCTAATAACCTATTAGTTATACCAGCGTATGAATTTTGTTCTTGGATTAAAATTGGAATACCTTTTCCCGCGGCAGCTTGTAATATTGGACCACTTGCATAACCACCTACTCCGATAGCAATATCGGGTTGAAAATCACTAATAATCTTATAGGCTATTAACAAACTATTAAACAATTTCCAAAGTACGGGAATATTTTGAAATAAGTTTTTTCGATTGAATCCTGCAATAGGTAATCCAATAATTCTATAGCCAGAATTAGGAACAAGACTCATTTCTATACGATTTTCAGCTCCAACGAATAGTATTTCAACGGATGGATATCGTACTTTTAACGTTTCAGCAATAGATATGGCAGGAAAAATGTGTCCTCCAGTACCTCCTCCTCCAATAATAACTTTCATTAAGCATTAATTTTGAGTTAACAATATAATATTTGAAATACAGGGGTTTATAGTACAAGATATATATTGTAATTGTGCAATTTTCATATACTTGACATTTTTTAAAAAAAAGAATTGAACAAAAAAAATTATCAATAGGAAATGTTTTTTTTGAAAAAATCATTAAATTTATACACTAGGGGAGGCTTCATCTAGATTTTGAAAACTGTCTTTTTTAATTAAAAAAACATAATATAATACAAAGTAACTGATATTTAATGTAATCACAAATCATTAACTCACTGTATTTCGTTAAAATTTATAATGTTCGTTTATGAACAAAGATTTATTGAATATTGCAGGATTGACTTTAAATAGTCGAATTTTTATAGGAAGTGGAAAATTTCCTAATAATAGGCTCATTCCTAAAATTATACAAGCTTCACAATCTCAAATAATAACTGTAGCTGTAAGAAGATTTGATTTCAATAATCCCAATGAAAATATTCTCGAATTTATACCTAAAAATATTTTTTTAATGCCTAATACTTCAGGAGCAAAAAATGCAGAAGAAGCTGTTCGAATCGCGAATATTGCTCGAACTGTTGTAAAAACTGATTTAATAAAGATAGAAATAATGACCGATAATAAATATTTGTTTCCTGATAATTATCAAACAGCAAAGGCATGTGAACTTCTCGTCAAAGAAGGATTCAAGGTATTTGCTTATATGAATGCAGATTTATACGCAGCACGTGATATGCAGAACGCTGGAGCTTTAGCAATTATGCCTTTAGGAGCTCCAATAGGGACAAATAAAGGATTACAAACAAAGGAAATGATACGGATTTTAATTGAAGAAATAGATACTCCTATAATAGTTGATGCAGGTATTGGAAAACCTTCTGATGCTTGTGAATGTATGGAAATAGGTTGTACAGCTGTAATGACTAATACTGCTATATCTTCAAGTGAAAATCCTATTTTAATGGCGTCAGCCTTTAAATATGCAGTAAAAGCAGGTAGAAAGGCATATCTTGCCAAACTTGGAATAGTCTCAAATACAGCGAAAGCATCGTCTCCTTTAACAAACTTTTTAAATGAGAAATAGTAACTGAATTATTATATTAATTACAGATAGAAAATTTGAGAATGAGACCTTATGCTGTATAATAATCAATTAATTCAAATACACAGTTTCTAACTAATCATGGGAGAAAAAGCGAAAGAATTATCACAACATTTATCAGAATTAATAGATAAAGAGGTCTATGTAGATCGTATGTTACAAAACAAGAGTGGGGAACCATTTAATAATTTAATTATTCAAAGAGACAATTTAAATGATAAAAAATCTATCTGGTTGAAAGATTTGAAAGGTAGAGAACGAGAGGTATTGAAACTCATAAATAATATTTTAAAAGAGAAAATAAAAGAAGAAAGTGAACAATTGTTGGAAGCGTTACAACAACTGTGATTAAGAAGCATATAAATACTCGTTTTTCAGAAAAAATCAAAATATTGTTAAAAAACATTCAATACTAATGGGGAGATGTATCTGTCTCAAACCGAGACAGATACTTTTGGGGAAGATAGAGAGATAAATAAAAAAAACAATTAAGCGATTTAATTGTAAAATCGGATTCAATATCCTAAAACAATTGTTTTATGAATTTTTACGATATTAAAAAAGAATATGATAAGTTTGATTTTAATAAATACATAAAAAATCTTTCAAAGAAAACAATAGAAAATTCACTAAGCAAGGAATCCCTTGATGAGATGGACTTTTTAAATTTACTATCTCCACAGGCTTTCATTTGTATTGAAGATATGGCACAAAAAGCTCATAAAATTGTTAATAAATATTTTGGAAAATCTATTTTATTGTATGCACCTTTATACGTATCCAATTTTTGTACTAATGATTGTATCTATTGTGGATTCTCTTCAAGAAACAAAATTAGGCGGAATATATTAACCTTGGAAGAAATAAAACAGGAATGCAAAGTTCTTACTGATTACGGTATAAGGCATGTCTTGCTTGTTACTGGAGAAAGTCGTATTAAATCGTCTGTTCAATACCTCAAAGAATGTATTGTTATCTTAAGTGATCATTTTGATTATATTGATATAGAAGTTTATCCACTTGAAATGACTGAATATTTACAACTGAGAAAATCCGGAGCTCAGGGATTAACAATTTATCAAGAGACCTATAACGAACTTTTGTATAAAATGCTTCATACCAAAGGAGCAAAAGCAGATTACAGATATAGATTAGAAACTTGCGAAAGAGCGGCTGGAGCTGGATACATTAGTTTAACCGTTGGGTCGTTACTCGGATTGAATGACTTTATAAGTGAAGTTTTCTTTGCCTGTCTTCATGCTAAATATTTACAAAAAACTTTTCCTCATGTAGAAATAGGTATTTCTTTTCCAAGATTACGCCCAGCAGTTGGGAATTATCAACCAAAAACTATTATTTTAGATGAAAATCTTGTACAAGCCATTTGTGCTATTCGACTTTTTATGAATAGAATAAACATTTCTATATCTACCAGAGAAAGTAATAAGTTAAGGAACAATCTCATACCTCTAGGTATAACTAAACTATCTGCAGGTTCAAGAACAGAAATAGGAGGATATTCTAACAAGAATAAAACTGAAGGACAATTCATAATAAATGATCATTCTAGTGTGAAACAAATAAAAGATATGATTTACAAAAAAGGCTATCAACCAATTTTGAAGGATTGGATATTATGAAAAGAGCAATTCCAAAAGGCTTATATACCATTACTGCTGAATTTTTTTCAAATGGTAGAAACAATATTGAAATAGTAAAGGAGTTACTTGATGCTGGTATTAAAATTCTACAGTATCGTGAAAAGAAAAAAACAAAATTAGAGAAATTGAAACAATGCGAAATTATAAGACAACTGACATTAGACTACAATTGTTTTTTTATCGTTAATGATGACATTGATATAGCGATGTCTGTCTGTAGCGATGGACTTCATCTTGGGCAAGATGATTTTCCCCTATTAAGAGCTCGTACAATTGTAGGGGAAAATATGATTATAGGTGTTTCTACACATAATTTCAAACAAGCAAATAAGGCTGTTTTTAATGGTGCTGATTACATAGGAGTAGGACCTATATTTCAGACATTTACAAAAGAAGGTGTAGTAGATGCTGTAGGTTTGGAATATATGGAATACTGTATTACGCATATCGAAATTCCTAAAGTTGCTATAGGAGGAATAAAGCTTGCTAATCTTTCAGAAGTTGCTAAACTTAAACCTGAAAACATTTGCATGGTTACCGAGATTGTTGGATCAGAAAACATTAATGAGACATTAAATAAAGCAAAGGAAATAATTAATGATTACTATTAAGCTTAATGGAAAAAACAAAAAAATTCAAGAAAATCTTACTATTCAAGATTTTTTGCGATACAATGATATTGATTATAAGGGAATAGCCATAGAGTATAATTTCGATATTATTAGACCGATAAGATTTAAGAAAATTTTATTACAAGAAGGAGATTCTCTTGAAATATTAAAATTTGTGGGTGGGGGTTAGTTTGACTATTATCTTCTGTTTTATTATCGGATAATTCTTCATCCAACAAATTAATAAAGAATTTATTTTTTGATGAATTCTTTATTTAATTCGTTTGTTTTTTCTTACGATCATATTGTGATGATTACCTTTTATAGTCCTTTATTATTAATAGAACAAATGTAGGGGTACTATGTAAACAGAGGCATTTTCGTATTGATTATATCAATTATACTTAGTATGAAAAGTTATAAAAAGTACTGGTAGTTAGTATCGAACGGTAATAAATAAAATGAGCAACAGAAATCAAAAAAATTGAAGAGAGTGTTCGTTTAGATACTAATCTGAGGTTAATAGATTATTAAAAAGATTTGATATAAAACGGCTTTTATTTTTTACTATTGAAGATAGGAAAAATTATATTATTCGTTGTTCTTATGAATTTTTTCAAAACAATTAAGTATCATTACTTTTAATCTTGATAAAACTTTTATATGTAATTAATTGGTAGGGTGTGAATACAAATAAATACAGAGATTTTTTTAATATGCTCAAGTATTTCATTAAAAATCTTACCTTTGTACATGTTATAATGTAAATATTAATTTAAATTTGTTTAATTAGATCAAATGGCAACAAAAATTAGATTGCAAAGACACGGTCGAAGGGGATACGCCTTCTACCATATTGTGATTGCAAATAATAAAGCTCCAAGAGATGGAAAATTTATAGAAAGGATTGGATTTTATAATCCAAATACGAATCCTGCTACAATACGTTTGAAATTCGAAAGAGCTTTGTATTGGCTAAATGTAGGGGCTCAGCCGACAGATACTACAAGAAATATCCTTTCTCATGAAGGTGTTTTTTTTAAAAAACATTTGTTAGAAGGAGTTACCAAAGGCGCTTTCTCTGAAGCAGACGCTGAAAGTAAATTTGAATCATGGAAAAATACCAAACAGTTAAGCATTGGAACTTAAAATACAAGAATAACAAAGAACTGCTGGTAAAGATTAAATTAAAATCCAAAAAACAGAAAGTCAGATAAAGACTGGAATATTAGTATCAAAAAGAGCAGAATCTTTTGTATTTCAAAGTTTTGAAGAGAAGAATCCAGTCTTTTGAAAAAAATACCATAATAAAATAACCCATTGAAGTGAATGGGCTATTTTTAGCTTACACTTACTGTTTAGTAATAATTTTATTAGGAAATGACTGCTGAAAAAATTATATCATCGTAAACAAAATTCGTAATTTCAAAAAATATTAATTGATTTGGATTATGTTTCAAAACTATTGATTTTATTAAACTATTTAAGCCACTTATAATTGTTATACGCGATTATTCTATTATTTTTAATAATTGCATCAAAGTCTTGAATTTTCATTATACGTAGGATAAATTTGTAGCTAAAGTTGGGAACTTGCACAGAATGTATACATTAAAAATTTTGCTTTTGAAAATATTGTAAACAATATTTATTAATCTGTTTTCGAAGAAATATTCAAGGAGTTCCATTTTTTTTTACCTCTGAAATAATATTGCCAAATTATACACTCATGAAAAACAGTTGAAGACAGTTTTTGATTTTCACTTCGAATAATTTGATAGTTTTTTTTTAATTTTCTAAAATCTGACCTTGCCCTCCATATTGCTTTTGCAATATGAAGTTGTCCTATTGATAAAAAATACAGAGCAAGTAAATTATCTAAAAAAAAACGAATAATCATCACTTTAATATAACAAGTATCCGGCAAATTTTTATAAAGCATTAAAAGATTATTTCTAAAATTAAAATAGATTTTTTGAGGATGTTTCTTGTTGAGTGTTGCTCCTCCTAAATGGTAAACGTACGAACAAGGTAAACATACAATTTTCTTTCTTTGTAAGTTGCTCAATCGCCAACACAAATCTATCTCTTCTTGATGAGCAAAAAATACAGGATCAAATCCACCTATTTTTTTAAAATCTTCTAAACGAATAAATAAACATACTCCACTTGCCCAAAATATCTGTATTGGATTATTGTATTGTCCATTATCTTTTTCTACCATATGAAAAATACGACCACGACAAAAAGGATATCCATATTTATCTAAAAAACCACCACTTGCACCAGAATATTCAAATGAAGATTTATCTGAAAGAGACAAAATTTTTGGTTGCAAAGCGACAACATCTTCATGAGTTTCTAAATAATTTATTGCTGGATAAAACCAACCCTCTCCTACTTCTACATCTGTATTTAATAATACAACATATTTATAATTTAAATTCAACAATACCCGATTATACCCTTCTGCAAAGCCATAATTTTTATTAAAAATTCGAACTGTCAACATAGGATAATGCAAATGTAAAAACTCTAAAGAATCATCTGTAGAACCATTGTCAGTGACAATAATATCTACGTGTTCTTTTGGAACACGCATTAACAAAGAAGGCAAAAAATTTTCTAATAATTTATGACCATTCCAATTAAGAATTACGATAGCTGTCTGCTTCATCATTAAAAACAGTAACCCATTAAAATTATTTTCATATTTTACTTTAAATACTAAAGTTTCAATGTTAATGCCATTGCATTTTCATTCCATTCACCTAAAGTCACATCAACCAATTGATTAACAAATTTCTCATTGTATCCAATTTCCACTTTAATATAATTTTCAGTAAAGCCATACATTTTATTACCTTTACGACTACTCTCAAATAAAACACTATGATTTGTTCCTATCTGTGAAAAATAAAAATCTTTATATTTTCTTTCCGATAGTTCTAATAATTTTTTACTTCGTTCTTGTTTCTTTTTTAAAGGAACTACCTGACTAATATTCAAAGCTATAGTATTCAAACGTTCCGAGTAAGTAAATACATGTAATTGACTAAATGACAAATTTTCCAAAAAAAGTTGACTTTCTTTAAAATATTCTTCAGTTTCTCCTCTCATTCCTACAATAATGTCAAGTCCAACAAATGCATCTTTCATAAAGGTTTTTATTTTCTTTATTTTAGATAGGAATAACTCTCTATTATATTTTCGGTGCATCAATTGTAGTACAGCATTACTACCGGATTGTAATGGGATATGGAAATGGGGAACAAAACGATTTGAAAATGCAATAAATTCTATTATCTCATCACTCAATAAATCTGGTTCAACAGATGATATACGAAAACGACTAATATTTTTAATATTATCCAGACTTTTCAGTAAATCTAAAAAATTTTCTCCAGTACTTTTACCAAAATCTCCAATATTTACTCCAGTTAAAACAATCTCTTTTATTCCTTTTTCTCCTAATTTTTTTGCATCTCTAACTATATCCGATATTGGATTATTTCGACTTCCTCCCCTCGCCAAAGGTATAGAACAATAGCTACAAGAGTAATCACAACCATCTTGTATTTTTAAAAATGATCGTGTTCTGTCATTATATGAACAAGCAGGAATAAATTCCTGCTTGTCTGTTACTGAAGATATTATTATTCCCTTTTTTCCATTCAAAACATATTCACATAAATCTCTCTTTCTAATTAAACCTACTACTAAATCAATTCCCTCTATTTTCATTATATCTCTGCTATACAATTGGGCATAACAACCTGTAACTACTAAGAAGGCACTCGGATATTTTCTCCTAGTACGACGAATTAAATTACGACATTTTTTGTCTGCTTCTTCTGTTACTGAACAAGTGCTAATAATTACAATATCAGGATTTTCTTCTTCCTGTACTGTTAAAACTCCAGCTTTCAAAAAATATTCTTTTAAAGTAGAAGTTTCTGCATAGTTCAACTTACATCCAAGTGTATAGTATACCGCTTTTTTTATCATAAAAACAAAATACTATCTACTGTTTTCTACTAATCACTCTTATAAAATTATAAAAAAATACAAATTCAATCTATCAAAATAAAAAAAAACAATTAATTTAATATCTTATTCTAAGATATATATTCTAGCTTTGCACTGGGGTAAGTCCTACACGGTCAGCTCCCTTCGAATCCCTCAGGGTTTGACAGCAGCAAGGGTAGTTGGTTGTAGCGATGCGATGTAGTAAAGCTTACCCCTTTTATAGAATTTACTGTAAAAAGGTGATCGTTTTCGTATTAATTTTTAAAAAACGTATATCTCCTGCAGTGGGTCTGTCAACTAAAATCATCAATAAGACATAGGTTGTGGAATTGCTAATATTAGAATTGAAGAAATTGACAAAGAAAAAGATGAGTTAGAGTTATTGTGTATTACATAATTTACTTTATTTACATATACTAGAAAAGGAATTACCATTCATATACTTGAGTTAAAGGAAAAAAACAATTATTTATATAAAAATTTTATAGAGTTTTCGATTTTGTCATTAAATAAAATTATTATAGTTCAGAGTATTTAACTATTATGAAAGTAGAATTAACTGACAATGAACTTCCAACAAGCATCGCTATAGATTCAAAAATGAGGAATAAATTCCTCTAAAATATTCTATAAAGAAATAATACTAAAAAACTTGTAATTGTGCTTAACAACAACCACGACACCGACTTTTTTTGTGAAAAAGTAAAAAAATAAGCAACTAACAAAGAAACGGGACTATACAAAAGTAATAACCATTCATTTTTCCATTGATTTAGTATCAACAATAGCGCAAAAAGAACACAAGACAGTATCCAGAGATATTTTAATATTATTACAATACGAACTCTCTCAGAGATATTAGATAAAAAAATTTTCAATCCAATAAGAAAAAGAAAAATGAATAAAACTCCATACGCGATCCATTCCTCTAATTCGAAAAAAAACGCATGGACAATCTGAAAATCTTTAAAGATGAAAATATTTTTTAAAAAAACTCTGAGATCATTTTCTGAAAAAATATTTAGTGTCCATAAAAATAAATAGACGATAAAAAAACCCAGAAGGTAGGCAAAAAAACTCTTATGATTAAGACTTTTCAATAAATACATACCATACAAAAATAATGGAAAAAAGAGGAACAAAGGAATCCAGTATAAACTTCCAATTGTTATTAATATCGCAATATTAAAAGAATAAAATTGCGGTAGTAAACTTTGATATGTAGCAAATAAAAAGAAAAAACAAATTGTAATAAGTACTGTTAAAATACTTCCAGTCAAATTATCAAATAATAATGGATCCGTTCCTACAAACAAAAGATAGAAAAAAGTAGGAAGTAGTGATTTTTGTCGAACAATGACATATGTTTTAGAAAGAAAAAAAAGAAGCAACGCAATTATTATTTGAATAAATGCAGAGATCCACCATAGAATGGAACAAAAATTTGTATTATCAAATAATCGTAAGACAATAAATACCAATATAGAAAAGAATATAGCGACCCAATTGGTAGTAATTACTCTGTGTATTATTTTAGTATCCAACCGTATAAAGAATTAAATATCAAAACCAACATCTTTCCGGTAGTATTTTCCTTCAAAATCTATTAATTCTGCGTTTTTAAAATTTTTCTGTAAAGCTTCTTCCTTGTTTTTACCATAAGAACTAATTGCTAATACTCGTCCTCCATTAGTCACAATTCTGCCTTCTTTTTGGCTTGTTCCAGCATGAAAAAGAATACTTCCTTGTACTTTGCTTAATCCTCTAATAATTTTCCCCTTTTCACAAATACCTGGGTACCCATTAGATACTAACATAACTGTTGCAGCTGCTCTACTATCAAAAATTAATTCTCTATCCAAAAGATTTCCCTTAACAATACCATCCAGTAAATCAAATAAATCTGATTGTATACGAAGCATAACAACTTCTGTTTCTGGATCACCCATACGACAATTATATTCAACGACTACTGGCTCATTATTTACATTAATCAGTCCAATAAAAATGAATCCTTTATAATCAATATTTTCTTTCTTTAACCCATTTATAGTTGGAATAATAATACGTTCTTCTACTTTTTTCATAAATACTTTATCGACAAATGGTACGGGACTTACAGCACCAATACCTCCTGTATTCAAACCTGTATCTCCTACTCCTATTCGTTTATAATCTTTTGCTTCTGGAAGAATTCTATAGTGCGTTCCATCTGTTATTACAAATACAGAACATTCCACACCATAAAGAAATTCTTCAATTATTACTTTTTCACTTGCTTTTCCAAAACTTCCACCCAACATAAGTTTCAATTCCTTAATTGCTTCGTTTAAACGACTAATAATTAGCACACCTTTACCAGAAGCTAAGCCATCAGCTTTCAATACATAAGGGGCTTTCATTTTTTCTAAAAACCATATTCCTTCTTGCAAATTTTCTTTAGTTACACTTAAATATTTGGCGGTTGGAATATAATTTCTAAACATGAAAGATTTTGCGAAATCTTTACTTCCTTCCATCATTGCTCCCATACGGGAAGGCCCAATTACAGGAATATTTCTTAATTTTTCATTTTGTTTGAAGAAATCGTAAATACCTCTTACAAGAGGTTCTTCGGGTCCAACTAGTACCATATTGATAGCATTATTTAAAGTGAACTGTTTCAAATTTTCAAAATCGACTATCGAAATATTTACATTTATTCCAACTGTTGCTGTACCTGGATTTCCTGGAGCAATGTAGAGTTGTCCGACTTTAGAACTTTGCCTAATTTTCCATGCCAAAGCATGCTCTCTTCCTCCACTTCCTAATAATAAAATATTCTTCATTTCTTCTTCTTTGATTCTATTTCATTTTTATTTGACTTCATAATTCTAAACGAGTACCACAGCACTCACAATTAATATTAGAAGCACACGTAATAACCACTTCTTTTACTCCTGCAAAAAGGGCTTTAAAAGCATTATTCAATTTAGGTAACATCCCTCCTATAATGATTTTTTTCTCTTTATATCGTTGAAAATCAATATAATTCAATGTACTAATAGTGCTATTTTCATCTTTTTCATCATACAAAACTCCTTGCTTATCAGAACAATAAACTAATTTAACACTATAATTGTAAGCTAAAACTTTTGCTACTTCTCCGGCTATACTATCAGCATTAGTATTTAGCAATTGTCCCTTTCCATTATGAGTAATTGGAGCAAAAACAGGTACATAACCTTTACTAAGAAATTCATTTACAAATTGTACATTAATTTTTTCTATATCTCCTACCAAACCATAATCAATATTATTTTTAGCTAGCCTTTTCTCAGAACGTATTATATCTGCATCAGCTCCTGTAAGTCCAAAAGCATTTATACCAAATGCCTGCAATTTTACAACAATCTCCTTATTGGCTAACCCTGCATAAGCCATAACAGCTAATTTTAAGATTTCTTTAGTAGTAATTCTACGTCCATCAATCATTTTGGTTTCAATGTTAAGACTTTTAGCAAGTTCTGTAAGAACAGTTCCTCCTCCATGAATCAGCATTTTATATCCAGCAATTTTCGAAAAATTTTTAAGAAAAGAATTTAGCGCTTCAGGATTTTTGATGATTTCTCCTCCAACTTTAATAATAACTAATCCATCCATTTTTTAAGTAAATTTTTTAAGTAAATTTTTAACTAAATGTTATTATACAAGTATATTAAACAAGACATTATTAAGAATCTTTTCATATGAGTTTTCCTTCTGAGAAATTTCTTAAATATTTATTATGAATTGTTGTAAGTAGGTAGATGGGAATAATCTTTTGAGTATCTCAACATTTGTTCGGTATAATTTTCATTATAACTAATTTTTACATCTACAATGTAACCATGTTCATCACGAATAGCTTCATAATTAGGATTGATGAAACCTTTATAAGAAGCAATATTTAAACGTGCATATCTTTTCAATACTTCCTTATGTATGTTAATATCTACTTGAATTGCATACTTTTCCACTATATATTGGGCTTTGTTAAAATCTCCCTCACTTTTGATACGTTGTACCTTTGCAAGTAATTCACCTATCAATTCACGCATTTTTTCATAATTATTGATAATAACGTAAGTTTTATCATTTTTTTTTACCAATTCAGCGATATTTTCTTTATACCCAACTTCAAAAATATAATGAACGATTAGAGCACGAGCTCGCATGTGGGCTTCTTCTATCTGCTTTCCTAATTCAACGCGAGTAAGTTGAGTAATAGCACCATCCATTAGAAATTTATAATATTCAGCCTTATAAGCTTCAGAATTAGGTAATAAACCAAGTTCTAATATTTTATTATCGGGCATAAAATAAAGGCTAAAAAGATCTGCACGTGCTTCTTCAATAACAGAACCATAAATTTTCAAAACATCAGGATCGACTCCTGGTAAAAGTTGTCCTGAAGCATGTCCGAGACATTCATGCAAATCAATATGAAGGTTACCTGTTTTATTTCCATATTGTTTAATTAGTTTTTTTTCCTTTTCTCCGTAAACAAATTCATCTATAAGTCCATTTCTTGCTGATACTCTATTATAAACATCAGCAATATTAGATATAGTAACAGATTTTGAACCATAATTCTTGCGTATCCAATTAGAATTAGGTAAATTTATTCCAACAGGAGTAGAAGGATAACAATCACCCCCTAAAGTGGAAACAATAACCACTTTAGAAGTTATACCTTTTACTTCTTTTTTTTTGAATTGCAAGGCAATAGGAGAATAATCTTCAAACCATTGAGCATTATCGCTAATGAGTTTAGAAAGGGATGTAGCTTCTAAGTCTTTAAAATTTACAATGGATTCCCAACTTGCTTTAATTCCTAAAGCGTCGCCATAAGATTCAATAAATCCATTAACAAAATCGACCCTTGATTCCGTATCCTGAACCCAGTGAATAGAATATTCATCATATTTATTTAAACAACCGGTCTGGTAATATTCAATTAATAGACTAATAACTTTCTTTTGTAGCATATTTTCAGTATATTGAATTGCCTCTTTCAACCAATAGACAATTTGTTCTATAGCAGAAGAATATAATCCTCCAATTTTGTACACTTCTTCTGTTAGAAGATCGTTTTTCTTAACCAAACGACTATTTAATCCATAAGCAACAGGAGCGATATTTGGAGATTTTTTCATTGTATGGTAAAAATGCTCAACTTCTTCCTGAGTAATGTTTTCTCCATAATAATTGTTAGAAGAAGTAACAACAGCATCAAGATCAGCGTTTTGATTAACTTTCTTAGCATAACTATCTATGTCGAACATAACAGGAATTACTTCTGTAAGGAAATTATCTACTGATTGTCCTTTTTTTGTAGGGACAAGAGAAATATCTAAAGATTTTACTGCTTTTACAAAAAAGTTTTTAGAAAAACTTGGCAAAATTTTTTCTTCACTGTAATGATGATGGATACCATTAGAAAACCAAATCTTTTTCATATAAATTACAAAGGCCTTATAATCTTTACTCATTACATCACCTCTATAGTTAGAATAAATAGCTTCTAAAATTCGTCTAATAGCTAGATTGTAATGATTATTTTGGTCAAAAATAATATCTCTTCCTTGTAAAGCTGCTTCACTAAGACAGTAAAGTAATTTCTTTTGATTTAAAGAAAGACTTTCCCATCCTTCTACCCAATAACGTAAAATATCCACATCGGCAAAACGTTCAACATTATCGGCAAATTTATTTTGTTCAATTTTAGTGGTATTTTTTTTCATAATTCTTCAATAAAAACAGTTATCGTTACTATATTCATATTAAAACATTCACACTGAAGATTAAGTAGTTGTATCGTTTTAAATAGTTAATTAAATATAATTAATTTAACAATATATAGTTGAAAATTGATTTTTTTATAAAAAAAAGAAACATCAATCTTGCAATATTATAAAATAATCAGTTCTATTTTTTATTTACATATCATTGATATGTATTTATACATTTAATATTATAAATAATGAATAAAAAACAAAAAGATATTTCAAGTCTAATATTAAATAGGCGATTTCAACAAAAAGACACCTATAATTCTATTTCAATGCCCATCTACGGAGGAGTAGCTTTTGAATTTGATACTGCTGAAGAAATGGAAAATGCTTTTTTGGGTAAAAATGGTAAACATACTTACTCGAGAATTTCCAATCCAACAGTAGAAATATTTGAAGATAGAATACAACAAATTAGTGGTTCTAAGCATGTATTAGCAACATCTTCAGGTATGGCGGCTATTTTGAATATTTTTATGACTATTGCTTACGCTGGAGGGAATATCGTCACTTCTCCTCATTTGTTCGGAAATACATTTTCTTTATTCAATTTTACCTTAAAAGTTTTTGGAGTGGAAACAAGATTTTGTAATCTATTAGATGAAAAGGAAGTGGGAAAAAATATAGATAGGAAAACTTGTGCTATATTTGTTGAAACAATAACGAATCCACACCTAGAAGTGGTTGATTTACAACTCCTATCATCGATCGCTCGCAGTAAAAATATACCATTGATAGTTGATAGTACTTTGAGCCCTTGGCCTATTTTTAATGCAAAAAAATTAGGAGTAGATTTGGAAATTGTTTCTAGTACAAAATATATTTCTGGTGGAGCAACTAGTATAGGCGGTCTAATAATAGACCATCAAACTTTTGACTGGTCAGATTCACCACGATTGGGAGAATTATCTAAAACTACTGGAAAACAAGCTTTTGCAATTAAACTTCGCAGTGAAATATCTCGAAATACAGGGACTTATATGTCTCCTTACGTTGCACATTTACAAAATCTAGGGTTAGAGACCTTGAGTTTACGTTTTAAAAAATCATCTAAAAATTGTTTATTACTAGCAAGATTTTTACAAACTATTCCACAAATTAAAGAAATTAACTATATCGGACTGTCTAATAATCCATTTTATAAAATTAGTAACAGGCAATTTGGGAAAAACTTTGGATCTATGCTAACTTTTAATTTGAAAGACCGTCCAACGTGTTTTGCTTTTCTTAACCAATTACGAGTCATTCGCCGAGCAACAAATCTTTTCGATAATAAATCTCTCATTATCCATCCTCTATCTACTATCTATGGAACTTTGAGTGATGAATGTAAAAAAATGGTAGAAATTCCTAATGAAATGCTACGTCTTTCTGTAGGACTAGAAAACATTGAAGACCTGAAAGAAGATATTGTACAAGCACTTGATAACAAAAAACTATATTAACAAACGTTTTATTCAATCTCTTCCTTTTTTTGAAAAAAATGTTTCAATCTAAAATTATGAAATTTTTGGTATTACATTAATTTTATTAATGTTTTAATTTATCAGCTATAATTATTATTTATAATTGGGTGGGGTTCGTATAATCATAAGCTCTTTATCACGATATAAGTATAACATTTCTTTGCATCATTCCTATATTTTTTCTTTGAAATTTTCAAATATAACCCTTCTTCTTAAGATTTTTTTTAAAAATCCTCAATACAATCTTTTCGCTAATTAAAATATAAACTAGAAATATTTTACCGATTTAATGAGAATTTTAATTAATGAATAAAATTTGTCAACCTAGTTTCTTAACTAAATACAGTTCCTGTTGGTATTTCTTTTTTTAATTTTAAAAAGTATTTCATGACATACACTAGAAGGAAAAGGTGAATTTAGAAAGCGAAAATAATTTATAGAACCAACAAACATCTAAAGATTAAAAAAAACTTAAAGAGAACCAACTATAACTTTTAGTTTAATGAAAACAAACTCCGCTATTCTGCTCTTCAGAACTCAGTTTACTCTCCCTGCAATCCAAACTATTATTAATTATTTTCTGCGTTAACATTTAGCACTTTTGAAATAATTAATCTGTATTTAATCCTATTTTCTATTTCAATATATTTCAGTTGTTTTTGTCATTATTATTCCATATCAGATTCTGATATTACTTTACAAACTGAAGCAATTTCATCGTTCCTCTTCTCAAGATTAATAAGACGAACACCCTGAGTGGCTCTACCTATAATACTTAAATCAGAAACTTTTATACGAATTGCAATACCTGATTTATTAATAATCATTACATCATTACTTTCGGTTACATTTTTAATACCTACCAAGTAACCAGTTCTTTTAGTAACATTTAAAGTCTTGACTCCTTTTCCACCTCGATTGGTAATAGGATAGTCATCTACCATTGAACGTTTTCCATAACCTTGTTCTGAGACAACCAACACATTTTCTCTAACATTGTTATTAATAACAATCATACCTATTACTTCGTCATTTGCAAGATTAAGAGTCATGCCTTTTACTCCAACGACCAAACGTCCCATACTACGTACCTTGGTTTCACTAAAACGTAACGCTTGCCCTTTTCGGTTAGCAATAATAATTTCATTGTTACCATTGGTCATTTTTACTGCTATTACTTCATCACCATCATGAATAATAATTGCATTTACCCCATTTTGACGAGGATGAGAATAAGCTTCTAAAGATGTTTTTTTAATAATCCCCTTTTTGGTGCAAAATATTAAATAATGCGATTTTACAAAATCCTTATCATTTAAATATTTCACACGAATAAAAGCATTTACTTTATCATTTGTATCTATATTCAACAGATTTTGAATGGCACGTCCTTTAGATGTTTTTGATCCTTTTGGAATTTGATAAACTTTTAACCAATAACATTTTCCTTTTTGAGTAAAAAATAATATCATAGCATGCATACTCGCTGCATAAATGTATTCGACAAAATCTTTTTCACGAGTTTCTGAACTCTTTGCTCCTACTCCACCACGATTTTGAGACCTAAATTCTACTAAAGGAGTTCGTTTAATATATCCTAAATGAGAAATAGTAATAATCATCTCTTCATCAATATAAAAATCATCAGGAGCTATATCTTCTGTATTATAGACAATATTTGTTTTTCTTACATCTCCAAATTTATTTCTCACCTCTATTAGTTCATTTTTGATAACTTTCATTAAAGTTTCCTCGTTAGAAAGAATTTTCTTACAAAAAGCAATCTTTTCTTGAAGTTCATCGAATTCTAAACGAAGTTTAGTTTGTTCTAACCCAGTTAATTTCCTTAAACGCATTTCAACAATAGCATGTGATTGCATTTCTGTCAAATTAAAACATTTAATTAGCCTCTCAATTGCTTTATTCGAATTCTTTGAAGAACGAATAATAGCAACAACTTCATCAATATGATTTGAAGCAATTATCAAACCATCTACAATATGA
This sequence comes from Azobacteroides sp. (SeqCode), assembly GCF_055395615.1. Taxonomy (NCBI): domain Bacteria; kingdom Pseudomonadati; phylum Bacteroidota; class Bacteroidia; order Bacteroidales; genus Azobacteroides (SeqCode); species Azobacteroides sp. (SeqCode). The sequence goes on from NZ_AP014701.1 coordinate 940,990, forward strand.
ACTCGTTTTTCAGCCTTATTTAAATCATATTTTGTACGACGACATACCACTTCTTTTCGATGCTCTAAAAAAAAGAAGATTAACTCTTTTAAATTTAAAGTCTTTGGTTTGCCTCTAACCAAAGCAATATTGTTGACATAAAAAGAAAATTCTAAATCAGTAAGTTTATATAATTTATTTAAAAGCACATTCGAATTGAAATCTTTTTTTACATCTATTACGATACGCATACCCTCTCGGTCGGATTCATCATTTATATGATACACTCCTTCTATTTTTTTTTCGCCAACTAATTTTGCAATTAATTCTATTAATTCCTTTTTGTTTACTAAATAAGGAATTTCCTTGATAACGATTTTTTCTCTATTGTTATGGATTTCGATATCAGTTTTACCTCTTAACAATATCCGCCCTTTACCCTTTTCAAAAGCTTCTTTTACTCCTTGGTAACCGTAAATAATTGCACCTGTTGGAAAATCAGGTGCTTTGATATATTTCATTAACCCATCTATATCAATTTTTCCTTTTGAGTCAATATAAGCAACAACTCCATTAATACACTCAGTAAGATTATGGGGGGGCATTTTAGTAGCCATACCAACTGCAATACCAGAAGATCCGTTTATCAATAAATTAGGTATACGAGTTGGAAGAACAGAAGGTTCTTCTAAAGTATTATCAAAATTAGGATTAAAATCTACTGTACCTCTGCTAATATCCTGTAACATTTCTTCCGCCAAATGACTTAATCGAGCCTCTGTATAGCGCATAGCTGCTGGAGCATCTCCATCTACCGAACCAAAATTCCCTTGTCCATCTATCAAAGGATAACGTAACAACCAATTTTGTGCTAAACGAGCCAAAGCAAAATAGACAGAACTATCCCCGTGTGGATGATATTTTCCCAATACATCACCCACAGTTCTTGCAGACTTTTTATAAGGTTTATCTGAATGATTTTCCAATTCGTTCATTCCGAATAATATTCGGCGATGTACTGGTTTTAACCCATCTCTTACGTCAGGTAATGCGCGCGAGACTATAACAGACATTGAATAATCAATGTATGCTTTTTCTACCTGATCTTTTATGTCAACTTGTAAAATTTTATCTTGACGATTATCCATCTCATCCCTCAGTATTTGATTCAATAAAAAACAATTCAATCTATTAACTTTCAGGAACTAAGTTACAAAAAAATCCTAAATCAAACATACTGCGTTCCAGCTGAAATATTGAATTCAACCTTAGTAAATTATTTAAATTCATTTTTTACAATTCCATACATATTTAGGAGGTAAGATAAATATAAAAATATATGGTTTTATAAACCAGTAGGAATTGATTAGATTGTTTTTATGTATGTACCATAGTGAATTTAATAGACCACTTTTAGAACTTATTTTGTTTTGTTTAGTTTTTTTTAAATAAATTGAAACATAAATACATTGATACGTTTAAAATAATTCCTAAATAGAAACCATATTCTTATATTTTTATCACAATTGCTCTAAAAAATAATAAGAATATGATTAATTAAAATAAGATTTAGTGCAAATATGAAAAGGAAGGTATGATACCTAGAAAGAATTTTAGGAAAATTTTTAACTCACAAGAAATTGATGATCTTTATACACATTTCGAAGTAAGCATCTCGGTGGATTGTTTGTAATATTTAGTTTTATAAGGGACTGCATAATTAGTAATGACACACTTAGTATTAGTATAGATATTATACAGTTTAGTAGTGTTTGAATAGAAAGGATCAGATTGAAAATCTGATATATATTATAGATTATTTCATATTAAGAGTAGCTTCCCCATAGTTATAGTAGATGACAACGAATTATATGATAAGTACAGGACTATTGTTGTGAATATCTGTAATGCATAGAACGGTGAAAGTTTGAATTGATTTAAAAACTGAGTACTATTGATTAAAATAAATAAAATATGGAATAATGATAGTTAAATCTAAACTTAATAACTATGAGTATAATATTCATTGATGTAACTGTTCAATCATTACCATGAAAAAACCTTCTATACCAAAAGGAACAAGAGATTTTACTCCTAATGAAATGGATAAACGCAATTATATTTTTGATACTATACGAGGTGTTTTTTATTTATATGGATTTAAACAAATTGAAACTCCTGCTTTAGAAAATCTTTCCACCCTGTTAGGAAAATATGGAGAAGAAAGCGAAAAGTTGCTTTTTAAAGTACTCAATTCTGGTGATTTTATCTCTAATATAAATCCTGTTGATTGGAACAATTACCAATTTTCCAAACTGACGCAACAAATTTCTGAAAAAGGGTTAAGATATGATTTAACTGTTCCTTTTGCTCGCTTCGTTGCAATGCATCAAAGTGAAATTACGTTTCCCTTCAAACGATTCCAAATCCAACCCGTTTGGCGAGCGGATCGTCCACAAAGAGGACGTTATAGAGAATTTTTTCAATGTGATGCAGATATTATTGGTAGTACTTCATTACTAAATGAAGTAGAACTTATACAAATTATTGATGATATTTTTCATAAATTGTCTATCAATATTTCAATTAAAATAAATAATCGTAAAATATTAAATGGTATTGCTGAAATTATTGGTGAAGAAAAAAAAATCGTAGATATCATAATTGCCATTGATAAATTGGATAAAATTGGACTACTAAGAGTAAATGAAGAATTATTCCAAAAAGGAATCTCTACTCAGGCTATAGATCAACTACAACCAATTTTCATGCTTAAAGGTTCAAACCAAACTAAAGTATCAATTTTAAAAAATGTATTTGCTACAGCACCTTCAGGAATAAAAGGATTACAAGAAATTGAAATCATTTTCAATAAACTTAATCTAGTCCCTATTAGAAATACAATAGAACTTGATTTAACTTTAGCGCGTGGATTAAATTATTATACGGGTACTATTTTTGAAGTTAAATGTTTGAATATTCCCATTGGAAGTATTTCAGGAGGGGGAAGATATGATAATTTATCAAGTATTTTTGGTTTACCTAACTTATCTGGTGTAGGAATTTCTTTTGGAGCAGACCGAATTTTTGATATTCTTAATCAGTTAAATCTTTATCCTGAGACAAATAGTTCACATACTCAAATCCTGTTTGTTAATTTTGGAGAAAAAGAAGAAACTTATGTGCTTCCTATTTTATTTTCTATCAGAAGAGCTGGCATTAACGCTGAACTATATCCACACGGGGCTAAAATCAAAAAACAATTATCTTATGCACACAACAATCAAATACCTTTTGTTGCTTTTATAGGAACTACTGAAATAATTGAAAATAAATTAACTATCAAAAATATGCAGTCCGGTTCTCAATTTTCTATTACTCTAAAAAAACTTATTAATTTTTTCAAAAACAGCTTTATTTAAAACTATTGATATTGTTTTGTTATGATTATTGGCTACAAGTTACTTATGTTTAATAATCAACCTTTTAAAAGACTACTTTCTTATAATTATTGCTATCTTTGCCATCTTAGTCTTTAATCATCTTAATAAAATTTGTAACTGTTGCTTACAGAAATGTAAGTAATCAAAATTGTTTTCTTTGTTATAACATGAAATACATCAGAAATTTCTGTATTATTGCACACATTGACCATGGAAAAAGTACTCTCGCTGATCGTTTATTGGAATATACTCAAACTATAGAGGAAAAACTTATGCAAGCGCAAGTATTAGATAATATGGATTTGGAACGTGAGAGAGGAATTACAATCAAAAGCCATGCTATTCAAATGAAATATAACTATCGAGGGAAAGAATATACACTTAACTTGATTGATACTCCAGGACATGTAGATTTTTCCTATGAAGTATCACGTTCCATCGCTGCATGCGAAGGAGCGTTGTTAATTGTAGATGCCACACAAGGTATTCAAGCACAAACTATATCCAATCTATATATGGCATTAGAAAATAATATGGAAGTTATCCCAGTTTTAAACAAAATTGATTTAACAAATGCCATAATAGAAGAAACTGAAGACCAGATTATAGATTTATTAAATTGCAGAAAAACAGACATTTTGCATACCAGTGCTAAAACTGGGGTTGGGATTCTTGCTTTATTAGATACTATTGTAGAAAAAATCCCAGCTCCTAAAGGTAATAAAGAAGCACCACTGCAAGCACTCATTTTTGATTCAGTATTTAATTCTTTTCGGGGAATCATCATTTATTTTAAAGTTGTTAACGGATTTATCAAAAGAGGTGACAAAATGAAATTCATAGCCACCGGGAAAGAATACGAGGCAGACGAAATTGGTATTCTAAAATTAAAAATGATTCCGCAAGAAGAGATAATTTGTGGAAATGTTGGCTATATTATCTCTGGGATTAAAACTTCAAAAGAAGTAAAAGTGGGAGATACAATCACCCACGTAAAACATCCTTGTGATTCAGCTATAGATGGGTTTAAAGAAGTTAAACCAATGGTTTTTGCTGGTATTTATCCAGTAGAAAGCGAAGCTTTTGAAAATCTTCGTTCGTCCCTTGAAAAGCTTCAATTAAATGATGCCTCCTTAACCTTCCAACCTGAATCTTCTATTGCCTTAGGATTTGGGTTCCGTTGTGGATTTCTTGGACTACTTCACATGGAAATTATCCAAGAACGACTAGATAGAGAATTTAATATGGATGTAATTACGACTGTCCCTAATGTGTCGTACAAGGTGTATAACAAACAAGGAAATTGTAAAGACATTCATAATCCTGCCAGTTTACCTAAATCGACCTTAATAGATTATATAGAAGAACCTTTCATTCGTGCTTCTATTATAACAAGAACTAAGTATATCGGTTCAATTATGACACTTTGCTTAGGGAAAAGAGGTATTCTAGTTGAACAAAACTATATTTCTGGAGACCGTATAGAAATCGTCTACGACCTTCCATTGGGGGAAATAGTTATTGATTTTTACGATAAATTAAAAAATATTTCTAAGGGGTATGCTTCTTTCGATTATCATATACGTGATTATCGACCTTCAAAGCTTGTTAAATTAGATATTCTCCTTAATGGGGAACCGATAGACGCTTTATCTACACTTACTCATACCGAAAATGCAATTAATTTTGGAAGTCGAATGTGCGAAAAATTGAAAAAAATAATTCCCCGTCAACAATTTGATGTTGCTATTCAAGCAGCTGTTGGAACAAAAATCATTGTACGTGAAACTATTAAAGCCATTCGTAAAGATGTGACTGCAAAATGTTATGGAGGAGATATTACTCGAAAACGCAAGCTTCTTGAAAAACAAAAAGAAGGAAAAAAAAGAATGAAACAAATTGGTAATGTAGATGTTCCGAAAAAAGCGTTTTTAGCTATTTTAAAATCGAACTGATTATGGAGGAGAATATAATAATATTGGGAATAGAATCCTCTTGTGACGATACTTCGGCTTCAATTCTTAAAAATGGTATTATTTTGTCTAATATTACAGCCAGTCAAAAAATTCATAAACTTTATGGTGGTGTAGTGCCAGAATTAGCTTCACGAGCACATCAACAAAATATTATTCCTGTTGTAGACAGAGCAATTAAAGAAGCGAGAATACAAAAAAAAGACCTATCAGCGATAGCTTTTACGTGTGGACCTGGTCTGTTAGGTTCTCTTTTGGTAGGAATTTCCTTTGCTAAAGGATTGTCTATAGCTTTGAATATTCCGATAATTGAAGTGAATCATTTACAAGCACATGTTTTAGTACATTTTATTAAACAAAATGAAATAGATAATTATCAACCTCAATTTCCTTTTTTATGTCTATTGGTTTCTGGAGGTAATTCTCAAATTATTTTAGTAAAATCCATAAACAAAATGAAAGTAATTGGACAAACTATTGATGATGCAGCTGGGGAGGCATTTGATAAATGTGCTAAAATGATGGGTATGTCCTATCCTGGAGGACCAATTATCGATTCTTTAGCGAAAGAAGGAAATCCTGATGCTTTTCATTTAAGTAAACCACTACTATCAGGATATAATTACAGCTTCAGTGGATTAAAAACTTCATTCCTTTATTTATTACAAAATCAATTAAAAAAAAATTCTCACTTTATAGAAGAAAATAAAGCAGACTTAAGTGCTTCTTTACAAAAAACTATTATTGATATTTTAATGAAAAAAATACACAAAGCAACTATCGATTTAAATATTAAAGAGGTAGCTCTTGCTGGAGGTGTCTCTGCTAATTCTGAATTACGAAAAACATTTAACAAATATGCAAAAATATACAATTGGAAAATCCATATTCCACCTATTGCTTTTACTACTGACAATGCTGCTATGGTAGCAACAAACGGTTATTTTAAATATTTGGACAAAACATTTTGTCCAATAAATATTATCCCTTTTGCACAAATAATTATTTGATATGTATAATATTTATTTTTACACAATTATTACGATTGTTGTTCTTGATTTTACTTGGGAACAGATTCTAAGTCATCTAAATCGAAAACAGATGAGTATTGAAATCCCTGAACAACTAAAAGGAATTTATAAACCAGAAGCATATGCTAGACAACAACTATATCAAAAGGAAAGCAGTCGTTTTGAACTAATATTTAAAGGTTTTTCATTTGCAGTTATTTTAATAGTTCTGTTTATGGGAGCCTTTGGTTGGTTGGATAATACTTTAAGGAAACATCTATCTAATATGATTTTATTACCATTAATATTTTTTTGTATCATTATGTTGATTAACATGATCATAAATTTCCCATTTAATTGGTACATAACTTTCATAATTGAAGAAAAATTTGGGTTCAATAAAACTACCCATAAGCTGTTCATAACAGATTGGTTCAAAAGTATTTTATTAAATATACTTATAGGAGGATTGATTCTAGGAATTATCATTTGTGTTTACCAATATACTGGTAAATTGTTTTGGTTGCTAGCTTGGGGAGTAACTTCCACATTTTCTTTATTAATAAATATGTTTTACTCTGAATGGATTGTCCCTCTATTTAATAAACAAACCCTTCTAAAGGAGGGTGATTTGTTTAATGCTATTGAGATATTTACTCAAAAAACTGGATTTGAAATTAGAACCATCTATATAATAGATGGTTCTAAAAGAAGTATAAAGGGGAATGCTTATTTTACAGGATTGGGAAAAAAGAAACGAATTGTTCTTTTTGATACGTTAATCAACGAATTAAGCACAGAAGAAATTGTAGCTGTACTAGCTCACGAAATCGGCCATTACAAGAAAAAACATATTATGTACTCCATAATTAGTTCCTTTATATCTACAGGAATAGCATTTTATATACTTTCTTTATTTTTAGATAATCTACTATTAACCAAAGCCTTAGGAGGAAATATTTCTTCTTTTCATTTAGGATTAATTGGCTTTTCTTTTTTATTTACCTCTATTTCAGAACTTACAAACTTGATTTTTTTATTCTTATCAAGAAAAAATGAATATGAAGCAGATTTGTATGCTGCTAATTTTGGATTAGGAGAAACACTAATAAGTGGATTAAAAAAACTGTCAATTCAATCTTTAAGTAATCTTAATCCGCATAAATTGGTAGTATTTTGGCACTACTCACACCCCACGTTATTGCAAAGAATTAAAAATCTTAAAATAAATGCTAACTAATAAGACCCTTTCTATTTTATTTTTATTACTTATCTAGTATTTGGTCGTAAAAATTATTGTATGCATCTATATATATATCTTCTGATTGATGTTTAAGAAAAGGTACACCCTCTTTTTGTTGTATGTATTGTTTTATATCCGGACAAATTTCAATACTTGATTGAATAAGTCCATCTGAAAAATTAATAGCCAATTTGGTTAAAGACTTGAAGTCTACCTTATCATTAATATGATCAATATCATTTTCCGTAATTATTTCTATTTTTTTTAGAAAATGCCTTTCAAATGGTTGTTGAAATTTATCATTATATATAGAATACACCACCTTCGTGTTTTTAAAACAGGGATCAGTATTATAATGTTTTTTTAAATAAAGAGGCACTAATGCTGTCATCCAACCATGACAATGAATCAAATTAGGAGACCATCTTAATTTTTTTACGGTTTCCATTACTCCACGAGCAAAAAAAATACTTTTTTCATCATTATCAGGTAATTCATTCCCTGTATTATCATGTAAAATATTTTTTTCTTGAAATAATTCTTTACTGTGTACAAAATAAACTTGTATACGAGAGCATGGAATTGTAGCTACCTTTACAAACAAAGAATAATCCAAGTCTCCAATAATAAGATTTGCTCCAGAAAAACGAATTACTTCATGTAATTGATATTTTCTCTCATTAATGATACCGAACTTGGGCATAAAATTCCTAACTTCCTTTCCACGTTCATAGATACCCTGAGAAAGTTTTTGTACTAAAAAAGACATTTCCGTTTCTGGTAGAAAAGGAGACATCTCAGTTGTAATAAACAAAACTTTTTTTCGATCCATATTTTTTAACTCAGACTGTCAAAGATAATAAAAAGACTATTAATTTTAAAAAAAAAGAATAGGAAACTTCACAATAAATCTTATTGAATAGGTGCTTATTTATTAACTTCGCAAGTTTTAACAAAAATTTTTAATTATGAAACTAATTAAAACAATTGTAGAATTACAAGCAGTACTATTAAAAATAAGAGAACAAAATAAATCTATTGGATTTGTTCCAACTATGGGTGCTTTGCATCAAGGGCATATTGAATTAGTTAAACAATCAGTATTAGAAAATTCCATTTCCATAGTTAGTATTTTTGTTAATCCTGTTCAGTTTAACGACAAAAATGATTTATTGAAGTATCCGAGGACATTGAATGCAGACTGCAGACTGCTTTTGAAAGAAACTGATAATCATTTTGTTTTTATACCTTCAGTAAAAGAAATTTACCCTGATTCAAAAATTAAACAATTCAAATTTGGCTATTTAGAAACAATTATGGAAGGAAAATTACGGCCAGGGCATTTTAATGGAGTAGCACAAGTAATAAGCCGTCTTTTTGAGATTATAAAACCTAATCATGCCTATTTTGGGGAAAAAGATTTTCAACAATTAGTAATAGTTCGTGCATTAGTTAAACAGTTAAACTTGAATATTAAAATTATTTCTCATTCCATTGTTCGTGAACTAGACGGGTTGGCTTTAAGCAGTAGAAATGTTCATTTAACTTCAGCTCAAAAAAAAAATGCATGGATTATTTTTAAAACTTTGTCTGAAAGTCGAAAAGAAAAAAACCGTCTCTCTATTTCAATATTAAAACAAATAGTGATAAATAAAATCAATTGTGTTTCTGATTTTCAAGTAGAATACTTTGATTTAGTAGATAGAGATACATTACGACCTGTAATAAATTGGGAGGATTCAAAACATATTGTAGGATGTATTGCAGTTTATGTTGGAAAAATTAGACTGATAGATAACATCACTTACTGAGTTTATAAATTTTAAACTGTACTTTAGATGTAAAACCAGTTCCGTGATGGTTCAATTATTACAGAACATAAATTATTAAAATCCAATTTTCACGTTTAGGTGTTTTAGATATTATTAGTGTAGCGTATTTCAGAAAATTAGAAAGAGATATTCACTTGGAAATTATTCCAAATAATACGTATCATCTTTAATTCGTTATCAAGCATCAAAATATTGGAACAAGTAGGAAGATTGCGATGATAATGGTAATAGAAAGTGGAGTGTTTCAAATATTTTCTCTATCTAAATGTGTAAAATAAAAATAAAAAAAATAAGTAAGATTTTGCTTTTGCATTGATAGTTCCAAAATATTTCTATTAGTTATAGTTAGTTTCGAAAACTATATAGATTTCAATGAAGTGTTGGAATAGATATCGTAATTACATTTAATAGGAGGGGTATGTATTTTCAGTAATGTTAATTACAAATATACAAGTCCACTAATGATACTAACTAAAACTGATTAACCCAGTGGTTTAAACTTTTAATGGAATAAAAACAAATATGAACATTGCAGATTCATTCTGTATAGAATTGTGTATACAAAGATTTATGGAAATGTAAGAAGCTAGAAAAATATTATATTTAAAATTGTTGAAAGGAATATAATTTTGCGGGTAACCAAAATGAAATTAGTTAAATACTATCCTTATTGGAACTCTAATTAATTTGTTAGTAAAGTTAAGTTATGGGATAGATAGTCATGTTCAATTGTATATATACTTACATGTAATGATCAACTTTTAAGAAAATGAAACAATTATAAATCTATAAAAAAATAAGTGACTGTTTTTTCTCCTTATATAATAAAACTTTTATAGATTATAGATAACATTGAACGGATATAAATGTTATCTGCTTTGATTAATTCCCTATCTGGGTGTTAATACATAAAAAAAAGATGAATTTTATTCCTCCTTAATGAGGATAGAAAAATTATATTTAATTGATACTTAAAAGCAAAGTGTTTTTTTGTTATTCAGTTAGTTTTATTAATTTTCGTATATATGAACAAAAATTTTTTGTTTAACTCAATTTTTTTACTTTTGCTGTATACTGAAGTATAATTACAAAATGAAGCAATTCTCATTATATGTATTTGTCATTATAATAACAAGTTTAATGGTATTGACTGGGTGTTCTCTGAAAAAATCAAATAACACAGATAAAAATACTATAAAAATAGGAATATTACATTCTCTTAGTGGCACTATGGCTATTTCTGAGGTTTCATTACGTGATGTATTAATGATGGAAATTGATGAAATCAATGCTTCAGGTGGCATTCTAGGGAAAAAAATTATTCCAAAAATTGTAGATCCTGCCTCAGATTGGGATTTGTTTGCTGAAAAATCAAGAGAATTATTAAATAAAGATAAAGTAGCAGCTGTTTTTGGATGTTGGACTTCTGTATCTCGCAAATCAGTATTGCCAATTTTTGAGGAATACAATGGGTTACTTTTTTACCCTGTACAATACGAAGGACAAGAATATTCCCCAAACATCATTTACGTAGGAGCCACTCCTAATCAACAACTTATTCCTGCTGTTGAATATTTGATGAGTAAAGCAGGAGGGAGTTATAAAAAATTTTATTTACTTGGAACAGACTATGTATTTCCACGCACAGCTAATAAAATTCTTAAAAACTTTTTATTAGCAAGAGGGGTTCCTGCTAGAAATATTGTTGAAGAATATACTCCTTTCCATCATCAAGATTATCAAACTATTGTTTCTAAAATTAAGCAGTTTTCTGCAACTGGTAAGACTGCCGTATTAAGTACAATTAATGGAGATAGCAATGTGCCTTTTTATAAAGAATTTGCTAGTCAAAAATTAAGTGCTTCTACTTGTCCTATCATGGCGTTTTCTGTCGCTGAGGATGAATTACGAGCAATAGATACTGAATTCCTTACTGGACATTTAGCAGCATGGAATTATTATCAGTCTATAAACAATGAGACAAACACTAAATTTGTACGAGATTTCAAAAATTATTGTTTTAGACATAATTTGCCCGGAGGAATAAATCGTGTAACAGATGATCCCATCTGTTGGTCATATACAAGTTTAAAATTATGGAAAGTAGCTGTAGAAAAAGCAGGTTCTTTTGATGTTGAAGCTGTTAAAAGAGCTCTTTCTAATATGGAAGTAGAATCTCCTTCAGGCTTAGTTAAAATGCATAAAGACAATCATCATTTAGAGAAAAAAGTTTTAATAGGGAAAATATTGTCGAACGGGCAGTTCAAGATTATTTGGGAAACGAAAGACTTAATAAGTCCAGAGCCTTTTAGCGAATTTGCTAAATAATAGTTTACTTAATGGATTGATGAAGTTAAAATAAATGTGTTATTTGACAAATAACCAAGGAAAATTTGGTTGTGAAAAAACTTTATAAAGTTAGATAACTAGAAAGCTAATGGGAGGAAAATAACTGCTTTTATGTAAATAATGGCGTTTTGGGGAAGTATGATCCTGATTTATTTAATTGAATAGTTGGAGCTAGATGTTGTATTGTTTCTTAGTGATGGTTTAGAGTGAACAATGCAGCTGGAAATGCTTCACAAACTTAGAGATTTTCTGTGTATAAGGAATAATTTAGATGAGTATTATGCAGGATATATTTAGTGGATTGAGTTTGGGTAGTATTCTTGTATTGGTATCATTAGGTTTGTCCATTATCTATGGATTAGCAGGTGTTATCAATATGAGTCATGGTGAGTTTATTATGATAGGAGCTTATACTACTTATTGTGTTCAACAATTATTTATTACTTTTCTCTCTTCTACATGGATTGATATTGCTTTTTTTGTTTCATTGCCTATATCCTTTCTATCGTCAGCTTTTTTTGGGTTAATTGTTGAAAGGTTGGTTATAAGACACTTATATAATCGTCCATTAGAAAGTCTGCTTGCAACGTGGGGAGTAAGTTTGATACTCATACAAATATCAAGGAATATCTTTGGAGATTTAACATCCATAAAAACTCCTGTAATTTTGTCTGGTGGGTTCGAAATTATTGAAGGTAAATTCATGTTGCCTTATAATCGCTTATTTATTATGATGATGAGTGTTATTTTATTTATTCTGATATATATTATCCTTAAGAATACAAGATTAGGCATACAAATTCGCTCAGTTACGCAAAATCGTAATATTAGTGCTTGTGTAGGTATATCTACACAAAAGGTAGATATGATTACTTTTATGATAGGTTCAGGTTTTGCAGGTATTGCTGGATGTGCTATCACATTAATAGGAAATATTGGGCCAGATATGGGACAAACTTATATTGTAGATTCATTTCTTGTGGTGGTAACGGGAGGAATAGGTAAATTGTTTGGTTGTGTAATTGCAGGAATTGGAATTGGTGTTTTTTCTAAGATATTTGAGATTGGACTTGAATCATTATACGGAAAAGTACTTATATTAGTGCTAATCATTATATTTTTGCAATATAAACCAAAAGGGTTTTTTTTCGACAAAGGTAGAATAGAAGACAATTAACGTTAATGTATGAGAGATAAATTGTTTTATGCATTATTTTTGTTTGTCTTTCTTATTTTAATTCCTATAGCGAATGTATTGGGATTTATTGAAATAAATACATTGACTCTTTTGGGACGTTATTGTTGCTTCGCTATTGCGGCTATTGGTGTAGATCTTGTTTGGGGGTACACAGGTATTATGACAATGTGCCATGCTTTCTTCTTTTCTTTAGGAGCTTATGGAATGGGAATGTATATGACAATAATCAATTTACCTAAAGGGCAGTTGGTGCCTGATTTTATGTTGTGGAATCAGGTAAAAACGTTACCTGCTTTTTGGTTGCCTTTTCAAACATTTTTAGGATCATTAATTTGTGGATTATTAGTTACAAGTATTTTTGCTTTTCTGTTCAGTTACTTCATTTTTCTCCGACGAATAAAAGGAGTTTTTTTTACTATTATTACACAAGCTCTTTCTTTGGCAATGTATTTGCTTTTTTCTCGTAATGAAACTATGCTGGGAGGCTCTAACGGATTAACTCATTTTCGCTATTTACTTAGTTTTGACTTATATTCTGAAAATGTGAAACAGGGAATTTACTTAATTACAATATTAATACTTGTTTTAACATTTCTCCTGTCTAAAAAGTTAGTTGTTTCTAAATTTGGTAAAATACTTATTGGTATACGTGATAGTGAATCGAGACTAAGATTTACAGGTTATAAAGTAATACAGTATCAGACTGCTATTTTTGTTATTGGAGCATTTATAGCGTCCATAGCAGGTATACTCTATCTTCCCCAAACAGGAATTATTACACCCGGTCGTATGGATATAAAGGCCTCTATAGAAATGTTAATATGGGTAGCTCTTGGTGGAAGAGGTAATTTGAAAGGAGCTGTTATGGGAGCTTTGATAGTTAATGCTCTTTATAGTATCTTCACTTCATTGATGCCAGAAGTGTGGCCTTACATACTCGGTATGTTGTACCTAGTTACAGTTCTTTATATGAATAATGGTATTACAGGATTAATAGATGAGGTAAGTGTTTATGTACGAAAAAAAATATCGATTTCAAAATAAATATTTATGTTATCAATATCTAATTTAAGTGTGTCTTTTGGAGGGGTACAAGCTCTAAATTTGAATAGCTTTGAGCTAAAAAATAAGGAATTACGAGTTATTATTGGTCCTAACGGTTCTGGAAAATCTACTTTTATGGATGTGTTATGTGGAAAGACAAAACCAAATGGAGGTAGTGCTTTATTTAATGGTGTAGACCTTGTAGGTAAGTCTGATATAGAAATTGCTCGTATGGGTGTAGGACGTAAATTTCAAAAATCATCCATTTTTGAAGGGCTCACTGTCTTCGAGAACCTGATGATAGGATTAAAAGGTAAAAGAGGATTTTATTCTTCTTTATTTTTTAAACTCACAAGAGAACAGTCGGACAAGATATATGAAATAGCCAAGTATGTTTGTTTGGAAGATGAACTTCACTATTCAGCAGCCTCGCTTTCTCATGGAAAGAAACAATGGTTAGAATTAGCAATTGTCCTTTTACAAGACCCGAAACTAATGCTTATAGATGAACCTGCAGCAGGAATGTCTGATTCAGAAATTGCTAAAACTGGTGAATTAATTTGTGAATTAGCTAAAGAAAATAGTGTAATTGTTATTGAACATGACATGCATTTTGTAGAGCAAATAGCTCAAGAAAAAGTAACTGTTCTTGCACGTGGTAAAATTCTCACCGAAGGTTCTTTTTATGAAGTGAAAAATAATAAAGAAGTCATTGATTGTTATTTAGGTTTTCCTAATTCAACCAAAATAAAGAAGATAATAAAATGATAAAATGATGAGTAGTATTATATTAGAAACAAAAAGTGTTCAGGCTTCTTATGGAGAAAACCGTATCCTTTGGGATATAAATATAAAAGTCCAAAGAGGAAAAGTAACTACTATTATGGGACGCAATGGTGTAGGTAAAACAACTTTTTTACGTACTATTATGGGTTTAACTAAAATTAAAGGGCTAATCATTTTTAATGAAGAAGAGATACAATTTCTTCCTACATATAAGAGAGCTAAAAAGGGAATTGGATATGTCCCGCAGGGCAGAGAAATTATTTCTAAACTTACTGTCTATGAAAATATATTAATAGGAACAGAATCACGGAAAGATTCTATTCATTCATTTGACAAGAATGAAATATATGGACTTTTTCCTATGTTAAAGGATTTTCGTAACAGTTTGGGAGGAAATATTAGTGGTGGGCAACAGCAACAATTAGCTATTGCGCGCGCATTAGTTGGGAATCCAAGTTTGCTTATTCTTGATGAGCCAACAGAAGGGATACAACCTTCTATTACTAAAGAAATAGCTGAAATATTAAATCATCTAGTTGATAAAGGTTTAAGTATTCTATTGGTGGAGCAAAAACTTAATTTTGCTAGTATTCTATCCGATTATTATTATATTATGGATAGAGGTAAAATTGTCAAACACGTAGACAAGGAAGAGGTCGACTTTGAAGAATTAAAGACATGTTTATCCATATAATATTATGAGACTTACTCCAAGAGATGTAGAAAAATTAATGTTACATACTGCTTGTGTAGTTGCACAGAAAAGATATGCACGAGGATTGAAATTGAATTATCCTGAATCAATAGCTCTTCTATCTGGTCAATTACTTGAACTGATTCGTGATGGGTATAATCTTTCTCAATTAGTAAAATTTGGGAAAAAAATACTAGGAAAAAATGATGTATTACCTGGAGTAGCAGAAATGTTACTACAAGTACAAGTAGAAGGAACTTTTATAGATGGGACTAAATTAGTCTCTGTCCGTCAACCTATTTGTCATGAAACTGTTTCTTCAATGCTTGCTCTTTATGGATCGGGGCTAACTAGGTCGTCTAAACGGATAGAATCGGATAATACTATGGGAGTCATACCAGGATTTGTAGAAACAAAGGATGATCCTATATTTTATAATACTAATCGTACAACGGTTAGTATTCGTGTTACTAATACAGGGACACGTCCCATACAGGTTGGTTCACATTGTATTTTTGAAGAAACTAATAAAGCTTTGTCTTTTGATCGTTTAAAATCTATTGGGTTCCGATTGAATATTCCTGCAGGAACAACTGTTCTATTTTCTCCTGGAGAGACAAAAAATGTAGAGCTAGTTGAAATTACTGGAGATAAACAAATATGGGGAGGAAATGAATTAGTAAATGGTTCATTTGAAGGTAAACAAGAAAAAATAATTCTTTCTATGAAAAAACGAGGTTTTATTTTAGATTCAAAAAAAATCTAATTTTATGGCACAGATTGATAGAAGATTGTATGCTTCTGTGTATGGTATTACTACAGGTGATACGATAACTTTGGGTGACACAAATTTAAAAATACAAGTAGAAAAAGATTACACTATTTATGGAGAAGAATGTGTTTTTGGAGGAGGTAAAGTTATTCGTGATGGTATGGGACAAGCATCAGGTTTTTGTGACAAAGAAGTATTAGATATGGTAATAACTAATGCTTTGATTATTGATTATAAAGGTATATATAAAGCTGATGTGGGTATCAAAAATGGAAAAATAAAAGGTATAGGTAAAGCAGGAAATCCACATATTCAATCAGGTATAACTCCTGGACTTATTATTGGCACAATTACTGAAGTTATTTCAGGAGAAAAACAAATCTTAACAGCAGGGGCTATTGATACCCATGTTCATTACATCAGTCCTCAACAAATAGATGAAGCTTTAGCCTCTGGAATTACAACTTTTGTAGGAGGAGGTACAGGACCTGCTACAGGTACTTATGCTACCACTTGCACTCCAGGTTGGTATCTTCGAAAAATGATGGAAGCAACCGATAATATTCCTATTAATTTTGGGTTCCTTGGGAAGGGTAATTCTAGTAAACCAGATACTCTTGAACGTCAGATAAAAGCGGGGGTATTAGGTCTGAAATTACATGAAGATTGGGGTTCTACTCCTTCAGTTATCGATACAAGTCTTAAAGTTGCTGATGAATACGATGTTCAAATTTGTATTCATACTGATTCTATTAACGAGTGCGGTTATATTGAAGATACTCTTCGTGCTATAGATGGAAGAACAATACATGCTTATCATACTGAAGGAGCAGGAGGTGGACATGCACCTGATATTATGAAAGTTTGTGAATATGTAAATATCCTTCCATCATCTACTACTCCAACTAACCCTTATAGTGTAAATACAGTAGATGAACATCTAGATATGTTGATGGTATGTCATCATCTTGACTCTAATAATCCTGAAGATGTCGCTTTTGCAAAGAGTCGTATTCGTCAGCAAACAATTGGAGCAGAAGACTTTTTACATGATATGGGTGCAATTTCTATTTTTACTTCCGATTCTCAAGCTATGGGTCGTATAGGTGAAATTATATGTCGTACGTGGCAAACTGCCTCGCGAATGAAAGAAATACGAGGAGTTCTTTCACAGGATAAAAATACAGGAAATGATAATTATCGTGTAAAACGATTTATTGCTAAATATACTATTAATTCTGCTCTTGCACATGGTCTATCTCATGCAATTGGCTCTATTGAAAAAGGTAAATTAGCAGATCTTGTTCTTTGGAAGCCTGAATTTTTCGGGACTAAACCGGAAACAGTCATAAAAGGTGGAGTAATAGCCTATGCACAAATGGGAGATCCTAATGCTTCTATTCCTACCACAGAACCTTATATTTCTCGTCCTATGTACGGTGCATTTGGAAAATCAGCTGCTACAATTTCCTATTTGTTCATAAGCGAAGTTTCGTTTGAAAATGTGAAAGAGTATGGACTTAGTAAAATACTAAATACTGTAAAAGATTGCCGTGTAATTTCAAAAAAAGATTTGGAGTTAAATAACTATATGCCTCGCATTGATATTAATCCAAAAACATTTGAAATATCAGTGGATGATGTGCTCATTACCACAAAGCCAGCAAAGAAACTTTCCCTAGCGCAGTTGTATAATTTATTTTAGTAATATTGAAAATTTTGAAAAGTTAATAATGCATCGGCAACAACAAACGTACTTCCACCTACAAAAATAAAATCTTTTTTTGTAGCGAAATGTTTAGCAGAGGCAAATGCACGGGCAACTGTGGAATAAATATTTCCATTTAATCTAAAAGATTTAGCATAATTCATTAGTACTTGAGCATTCAACGCACGGGAAATATTTGCTTGAGTAAAATAGTAAGCAGCATCTTTAGGTAAGATTTTAAAGATAGATGTGATGTCTTTATCATTAACCATACCAAAGACAATATGGAGTTTTTCATATCTTTCTGACTTTAATTGTTGTACAATATACTCTAATCCTCCGATGTTATGCCCTATATCAAAAACGATTTTAGGATCGTATTGCAATATTTGCCAACGTCCTCTAATTTTAGTATTTTTTACTACATAACGAAATCCTTTATATACAGCTTCAGAGGGAATATTTAAAAAATCTTGTTTTAATACATTGATAGCACATAGAGTTGTTTCTGCATTTTGTATCTGAGCATACCCACCCAATTCGTCAATTAAATTAGGATATTCTTTTGAGTCAAATTTCCAGTATCCAGAAAACAGTAGTTTAGAGGAAAGAATAAAATTTTCGTCTTGTACAAACACAAATTTTGTCTTTTTCATTTTGGATTTTACATCCAAAAATATTTTTTTGACTTCTCCATCTGCTTTACCAATGACTACAGGAACATTAAGTTTAATTATTCCTGCTTTTTCTTTTGCAATTTGGGTTAAAGTATTTCCTAATAAATTAGTGTGGTCAAAGCTTATATTGGTAATAATAGTCAAAATAGGAGTAATTACATTGGTACAATCTAGTCGTCCTCCTAATCCAACTTCAATAATAGCAATATCTACTGCTTGTTCTGAAAAATAAGAAAAAGCCATGCCTGTTGTCAATTCAAAAAATGAAGGGCGAATGGATTCAAAGAATTTTTTATGTTTAGCAATAAAGTCAATTATAAAATTTTTATTTATAGAAACACCATTTATTTTTATTCTTTCTCTAAAATCTAACAAATGTGGCGAAGTATAAAGTCCTATTTTATAATAAGCTTCTTGTAAAACTGAGGCTAATAAATGAGAAGTAGAACCTTTTCCATTTGTTCCTGCTACATGAATAGTTTTATATTTAGTATGTGGATGATTTAGGTATTTATCAATTAGTAAAGAATTTTTTATTCCTTTCTTATAAGCATTACTTCCTGTTTGTTGAAATATAGGAAAAACATTGCAAATATATTTAATAGTTTGCTCGTAAGTCATATTTACTAGTTATTGATTTTTTTTAAAATCTTTATTGCTTTTCCAACTGTGTCAATATTTTGAATATTCAACATTCTGCGATTATTTTTTTCTAAAAAATTACAATGCTCATAATTAATTTTGACAAAATCCATTATTTTATCAAATAATTTGCTTTGGTAATAGGGAGAATTAAAATTTTTGACAAAATACAATATCATTTTGGCGTTTTTAAGAACTATTTTTTCTATACCAAGTTTTTTCGCTATTCTACGAAGACAGACAATTCTTATTAACTCTTCTCCTTCAACAGGAATTTTACCAAACCTATCTTGCATCTTAATACGAAATTGTTCTATATTTTCTTCTTCCATTTCATTTAATTCTCGATAAAGCAAAATACGCTCAGAATCATTAGAAATATATGATGTAGGAAAATATACCTCAAAATCACTTTCCACATTGGTTTCTATAACATAATCTTCTCTTGTATCAGTTTGATTTGCATCTTTATATAAAAATGCAAACTCTTCATTTTTCAGCTCTTGAAGAGCTTCGGATAGTATTTTTTGATAAGTTTCGTAGCCTAAATCAGCAATAAACCCACTTTGTTCAGATCCAAGTATATTCCCTGCCCCGCGAATATCTAAATCTTGCATAGCTATATGTATGCCACTACCTAATTCTGAAAAATTTTCAATAGCTTGTAAGCGCCTTACTGTTTCAGGTGTTAGATCAGAAAGAGAAGGGCAAAGTAAAAAACAAAATGCCTTACGATTACCTCGTCCTACACGACCTCTCAATTGATGTAAATCACTTAGTCCAAAATCTTGTGCATTATTTATAATAATTGTGTTAGCATTTGGAATATCAATACCATTTTCAACAATAGTGGTAGAAATCAGAATATCATATTCATAATTAACAAAATCTGTAATAATTTGCTCTAATTTGACAGAGTCCATCTGTCCATGTCCGATAGCAATTCGTCCATCCGGTATCTCTCTTTTTACAAAATTTTCAAGTTCTCTTAGATGAGAAATGCGATTATCGATGATAAAAATCTGACCATTACGATTCATCTCATAGATAATAGCTTCACGAATAATACCTTTTTCAAAACTATGTAATTCTGTATGAATTGGGTAACGATTAGATGGTGGAGTAGATATTTTAGATAAATCTCTTACTCCCATTATACTAAATTGTAATGTACGAGGAATAGGAGTAGCTGTTAAAGTAAGTGAATCAATATTTACTTTTATTTGTTTCAATTTTTCTTTCACTTTTACACCAAACTTTTGCTCTTCATCAATAATTAATAATCCTAAATCTTTGAATTGCATATCTTTACTAATCATTCTGTGTGTTCCTATTAGAATATCAATTGTTCCTTCTTTCAATTTTTTAGTAATAATTTTACTATCCTTAGTAGTTCTTGCCCTTGAGATATAATCTATTATTACTGGAAAATTAGCTAATCTCTCTTTAAAAGTATTGTAGTGTTGAAAAGCTAAAAGCGTAGTAGGGACTAAAATTGCTACTTGTTTACCGTCTGTTGATGCTTTGAATGCAGCACGAATGGCTATCTCAGTTTTACCAAATCCAACATCACCACAGACCAAGCGATCCATTGGTCTAACGCTTTCCATATCTTTTTTGATTTCTATATTTACTTTTGATTGGTCAGAAGTATCTTCATAAAAAAAAGAAGCTTCTAATTCTCTTTGTAAATAAGTATCAGAGGAAAAAGCAAAGCCTTTTTCCTTTCTTCTTTTGGAATAAAGTTGGATAAGATCTTTAGCAATATCTTTAACTTTTCTTTTTGCTTTTTCTTTTAAATGTTCCCATGCTCCTGAACCTAACTTATTTAGTCGTAAAGGTTTATTGTCTTTTCCTCTATATTTGGAAATTTTATGTAAATTGTGAATACTAATAAAGATGGTATCTTCATTTAAGAAGGTCATTTTGATAACTTCCTGTATCTTTCCGTTGATTTCTACTCGAACTAATCCTCCAAATTTACCTATACCATGATCTATATGTACTAAGTAATCTCCCAATTGAAATCGCTGTAATTCTTTCAAAGACAAAGCGATTTTACCAGAACGAGCTTTTTCTGATTTTAAATTATATTTATGAAAACGGCCAAATAATTGATGATCAGTTAATACACTAATTCGTAAAGTTTTATCTACAAAACCAGTATGAAGTGTATGGGGAATAAATATAAATGGAATAGATTCTCCCCTATCTTCAAAGATAGATTTAATACGTTTGATTTGTTTTTCATTATTACTTGAAATATAAAGAGTATAGCCTTTTTGTAACTTTTCTTTCAAAGAAGAGGATACTAAATCGAAATTCTTATAATAGGATACTTGTAATTCAGTAAAAAAGTCAATAGTTATATTTTTTTTATTGTGAGAAGGATTACTCAAATGAATTTTTTTATAATTTTCCGTTAACGATTGAATAGTTTTTTTTGGAGTTAAAAACACTTGTATTTGTTCTATAGATGAAAAAGTTTCTTCATTAGTTAGCGTAGTTTCTTTATTCCACAAAGAATGAATTTTTTCATAAATCCAATCTTCTTTTTTAAATATCAAATTTGTTCTTATAGGAAGATAAGAAAATAATGTTGTTTCCATGTTTCCTGGCTTTGCAGAAATAATGGAAATAAAATTTAATTTTTCTTTAGATAATTGAGTTTCTATATCAAAACTGCGAATGCTCTCCACTTCATTGCTAAAAAAATCTATCCTGTAAGGATATTCGCTAGAAAATGAAAAAACGTCAATAATAGAGCCTCTTACTGCATATTCACCTGGTTCATATACATAATCAACACGTTTGAATTTGTAAGAATTTAGTATATCTATGACAAATAAGCTATCTATCTTTTCAAAAATATTTATCGTTAATGTATTAGCTTTTAATTCATTAGAAGCAACTACTTTTTCTGCAAGTGCATTTGGATAAGAAATAATGATACAAGGTTGTATATCACTATTTAATCGACTTAAAACTTTCATACGTAATATTTCACTTGCAGAATCTTTTTTTCCATAACGAATATTTTGCTTAAATTGAGAAGGAAAAAATAATACATCTTTTTCCCCCAATATTTGACAACAATCGTGGTAAAAATAACCTGCTTCTTCCAAATTATTTAATACACAAAGCAAATGTTGATTTTTTATTTCTTTAAATATACAACAACAAACCAGGCTTTCTGCACTTCCAGATAATCCCTTTAAGTAAATATTACATTCATTTTTTAATGAATGTAATATTTGCTTTATTCCTGGATGTAGTTTATATAGCTCTTGTAAAAGAGAGTTTCCTAATATCATAGTTTATATAAAAATAAAATTTTATTACTTTAAATGAGTTATATAAGTGAAAGTAAAATACTCATTTTAGAATCAATGACTTCTTCTATATATCTCTCTCAAAAAAAACATTTTTGATATTCGAATTTTAAAAAAAAACTTTTGCTAGGTATTAGTATTTATTTTTCCCCGAATCCATATTACATAATTAATGATAAACGCAATTTATCATAACCTTACAGGATGTATTTATTGGATAGTTGAGAAATAATGAGAACTTTTGATGTAAATATAAAAAATTCTATTATTAACGATTTTTTAAAAAAAATATTACAGAAATAAAAATTACAATTTTTTCAAGCAGGACATGTTAATACTACACAATTTGGTAGAGAAAATTTTACACTTTATACGTGTTTATACTTATTTATGCCTATTTTAAATAGGCATAAATACACATTTATCTACTTTTAGTAGATAAATGTGTTCATTTTTTGCTTTAAAAGCTTACACAAGCTTACAATTTTGTTCTGAAATTTTTATATTAAATTTCTCATATTTTTACACAAGCCAGTTCTCAAATTTTATTTACACTTCTTCTCTTTTCTTTCTAACATCTGTCCCCCACAGTAACTTTTCTCGTAGAGTGTTGTAAAAATTTTGATTAAGTCTTTTAATAACTTTAATGGTAAAATCCGATTTTTTTGCTTGGAATTCACTTCCAGAAGGACAAATCTCTGAACGTCCATCCAAAGAAACTAAAAAATTTTCACTGCGAGATTCTACAGTAAGTCTTATTTTATAATCTTCAGGAATAACTAAAGGACGTACATTCAAAGAATGAGGAGCAACCGGACTTAGAACAAAATTACGAGCTTGAGGAATGATGATTGGACCATTTACACTCAAATTATAAGCTGTAGAGCCACTTGGAGTAGCTAACAATAATCCATCTGCCAAATATTTAGCTAAAAAAATATCATTTAAATAAGTATAAATAGTAATCATAGATGAAGTATCTCTCTTCAAAATAGAAATTTCATTCAAAGCATAGCTATGATGTTCATGACATTTCGGAGAAGCCTCTAATTGTAATAAACTTCGTTCTTCTATACGATATTTCCCATGAAAAATCTCCTCTAATGCTTTAGTAATTTCAGATGTACTTATATCTGCAAGGAATCCTAAATAACCAGTATTTATTCCTAAAATTGGAATATTTTTGTTTCCTACCCAAGCTACTGTTCGTAAAAAAGTTCCATCTCCACCTAAACTAAAAATCATATCAAATAGAAATATCTCTTGATGAACAAATCCCTCTATTTTGGGTGTGAAAGAAAAAGATTTGGATAAATAATTATAAAAGGGCTCATCTATCCAAATCTTTGCTCCTAATTTTAATAATTGATAAAAGAGGTTTTTGATAAAACTTTGGGTACCTTTCTGATAATTACTTCCAAATATTCCTATTTTCATAGCAATAAAAACATTTTTCGTTTAACTCCATTATGTAAATTTAGGAAAAATGTAAAAAATATTTGTTCTAACATAAATATTTATTTAAATTTATAAAAATTCGTGTTTTTATACGAAGAGTTTTTACCAAAAATTGTAACTTTGGAAACAGATTTAGAATTAATCTTCAATAAGGTATGATATTTTGTTACATTTTATTAGTAAAAATACATCATAGGGATAGTGTTAAATGAGAACAATTTTTTTAAAAAAAACATTAAGTATAGTATGCAAGAAGTTTTTATTTTCTTAGCAGAAGGATTCGAAGAGATAGAAGCTATTAGTATCATAGATATTCTTCGCAGAGGTGAAATAAAAATAACAGCTGTATCTATTACAAGTAAAAATACGGTTACAGGAGCACATAATGTTTCAGTCATAGCTGATAAATTATTTTCTGAAACTGATTTCTCTTGTGGAGAAATGTTAGTATTACCTGGAGGAATGCCTGGTTCAAAAAATTTAAATGCTCACGAAGGATTAAAAAAACTCCTCAAACAATATGACTCAAAAAAGAAAAAAATTGCGGCAATATGCGCTGCCCCTTTTTTGTTAGGTGAATTACATTTATTAAAAGGGAAAAATGCGACGGTTTACCCTGGGTTTGAAGATAAACTATTTGGAGCAGTTTATGTTAAAGATGGTATAGTAAAAGATGATAATATCATTACAGGAAAAGGTCCTGCGTTTATTTTTGATTTTGCTTTTTCCATTATAACTGAATTGAAAGGGAAGAAAAAAACAGAAAAAATTGCCTCAAATATGTTATTTCCTAAAAGTACATATTAGAATGTATTTTGACTTAGCTCTTATTTATGTACTTAACAAATGTATAGATAATCTCTATATCAACAATAACAAGTTGATATAGGGATTATCTATATGTAGTAATATTTTTTTAATGGTTCAGTAACCACGTATAGCTTTAATACCTGGTAATTGTTTCCCCTCTATAAATTCAAGTAACGCACCTCCTCCTGTAGACACATAACTTACTTTATCAGCAATTTTAAATTTATTGACACATGCAACAGAATCCCCACCTCCTATCAACGAGAATGCTCCATTTTGAGTAGCACAAACAATAGCGTCTCCAATAGAACGAGAACCTTTACAAAAATTATCAAATTCGAAGACACCGGCAGGGCCATTCCAAAGAATTGTTTTGGAATTTTTTATTATTTCAGCAAAGATTTTTTCTGTTTCATTTCCAATATCTAACCCCTCCCAACCATCAGGAATTTTGTCTACTTCAACTATACGTGTACGAGCATCATTACTAAAACTGTCGGCAATCTTGGAATCTACTGCTAAAACCAAACGAACGTTAGTCTCTCTTGCTTTTTGGATTAAACTCAAAGCTAACCCTAATTTATCTTCTTCACAAATAGAGTTGCCAATTTTCCCTCCCATTGCTTTAGTAAATGTATAGGTCATTCCTCCTGTAATAATCAAATTATCTACCTTATTTAATAAGTTTTCGATAACATTAATTTTAGAAGAAACTTTAGATCCGCCCATAATGGCTGTAAAAGGATGAGCAGTATCTTTTAATATTTTTTCTACAGCATTGATTTCTTTTTGCATTAAATATCCAAAAAGTTTATGCTCTCTATCAAAGTAATTTGCCATAATAGCAGTAGAAGCATGGGCTCGATGAGCAGTACCAAAAGCATCATTTACGTAAACTGTAGCATAAGATGCTAATTGTTTTGCCATACTCTTTTGGTTTTCTTTTCCGGCTTGTTTGTTTTTTTTAAATATGTTACTCCCCAAGTTGTAAGATTCACCTTCTTCAGAAGTATAAAAACGAAGATTTTCCAATAACAAAGCTTCTCCAGACTGTAAAGAAGCTGCTTTTTTAATAGTTTCTTTACTCAAGCAATCTTCAGCAAAATCTATTCTAGTACCCAATAATTCAGAAACTCTTGGTAAAATGTGTTTCAAGGAATACATAGGATCTATTCCTTTGGGTCTTCCCAAATGAGTACCGATAATTAAACTCCCTCCATCAGCGATAACTTTTTTTAAAGTTGGCATTGCGGAACGAATACGAGTGTCATCAGTAATTATAAAATTCGCATCTAACGGTACATTGAAATCTACACGAACAAAAATCTTATGTCCATCAAAAGAAAAATTATCAACTGTTTGCATTGTTTTAATTTTAGTTTAACAAAAAAACTTTTTTTAGGATTATTACATCTGTATATTTATACAGTCATTATCTCTTTTTCTTTAGCAGTAAATACTTTGTCAATTTTTTTAAAATATTTATCATGAAGTTTTTGTACAACTATTTCTGTTCCCTTCCTTTCATCTTCAGAAATACATTCTTTGACGATTTTTTTTATTATATCATTCGATTCTCTACGAATATTACGAATACTAACTCTCGCTTTTTCTGCTTCTCCACGTAATTGTTTTACTAATTGCTTACGGCGCTCTTCTGTTAATGAAGGAATATTTAATTGAATTATTTCTCCATTATTTTCAGGTGTAATACCTATATCTGAATCTTGTATTGCTTTTTCTATTGGTTTTATCATAGATTTTTCCCATGCTAAAATTGTAATTGTTTTTGCGTTAAGGATAGAAATATTAGCCACACTAGGTAGTGAAACAAGGTTTCCGTAATATTCCACTTTTATATCATCCAGTATATGGATACTAGCTTTTCCTGCACGAATACGAGAAAGAGTCTCTTCAAAATGAGTTAGCGTACAGATCATTTTTTTTTCATTACACTCAATTATATTTTTTATTGTATTCATGTTCTGTAAAAACTTTAGATTAAATAATATATTCTGCTTTAGTCGTGAACTAAAGTTCCTATTTTCTCTCCATGTAATATTTTTTTTAAATTTTCCTTAGTATTCATATCAAAAACAATAATCGGTAAATGATTATTTTTTGCCAAAGCAGTAGCAGTTAAATCCATAATTTTTAACCCTCTGTTGTATATTTCATCGTAGGAAATTCTATCAAATTTAGTCGCTTCTAAGTTTTTTTTAGGATCAGCACTATATATTCCGTCTACATGAGTTCCTTTTAACATAATATTAACATTTAACTCTATAGCTCGTAGAACAGAAGCTGTATCAGTTGTGAAAAATGGATTACCTATTCCACCTGATATAATTACTATTTCCCCTTTTTCTAATGTTTCTATAGCATCTTCTTTAGAATAAAGACGCCCTATTGGCTCCATTCTTATAGATGTGAACACTTTTCCTCTCATTCCTTCTTTTTCCAAAATAGAAGTTAAAGCTAAGCTGTTGATAACAGTTGCTAATATGCCCATTTGATCCCCTTTTACTCTATCAAATCCTTTGGATATTCCGTCCAGTCCTCTAAAAATATTTCCTCCTCCCATTACTATAGCTACCTGAATACCTACTTTACTTATTTCTTTTATCTGTTTGGCATAATTAGACAAACGACCTCCATTAAATCCATAGTGCTTTTCTTCCACCAAAGATTCTCCACTAAGTTTAAGAAGAATACGCTTGTATTTCATTATAGTATTTCAATCACCATGCAAATAAAGGATAATTTTTCATTAAGATATTTACTTTCTTTTTAACAGAACGAATGACTTTATCATTATCTACATTGAATAAAACTGTATCTATTAATTCTACTATCTCCTCCATAAGAGGTTCCTTTATTCCACGTGTAGTAATAGCTGCTGTTCCAAAGCGTAAGCCGGAAGTAAGAAACGGAGGACGATTGTCAAAAGGAACCATATTTTTGTTAACAGTAATGTCCGCACTGACAAGTGCTATTTCCGCCTTTTTACCACTTAATGTAGGAAATTTTGAACGGAGGTCTACCAACATTAAATGATTATCTGTTCCTCCAGAAATAAGCTTATATCCTTTACTATTTAATGCTTTTGACATTTCTTGGGCATTTTTCTTTACTTGCTTTTGATATACAATGTATTCTGGCTGCAAAGCTTCATAAAAAGCAATAGCTTTAGCTGCAATAATATGCTCTAACGGTCCCCCTTGCACACCAGGGAACAGAGCCGAATCTAATATTTCAGACATCATTTTAATCTTACCTTTTGTAGTAGTTTTGCCCCAAGGATTTTCGAAGTCTTTCCCCATTAAAATAATTCCTCCTCGTGGACCTCTTAGTGTCTTATGCGTAGTAGAAGTTACAATATGAGCATAACGAAGTGGATTTTCTAAAAGCTGAGCAGCAATTAATCCTGCAGGATGAGCCATATCTACCATAAAAATTGCTCCAATTTTATCAGCAACGTATCGGATACGTTGGTAATTCCAATCCCGAGAGTGAGCAGATGCACCAGCAATGATCAATTTAGGCTTTTTTTCTGTTGCAATGTATTCTAGTTGTTGATAATCAATTTGTCCACTATCTTTTTCTGTACCATATTCTAAAGCTCTGTAGGAAAGTCCAGAAAAATTAACAGGAGCTCCATGACTGAGGTGCCCTCCATGGGAAAGTCCTAACCCTAAAAAATAATCACCTGGTTGAAGACAGGCTAAAAATATAACCATATTAGCTTGTGCTCCACTATGCGGTTGCACATTTACCCATTCGGCATGAAAAAGTTGCTTTAGTCTATCTATAGCCGTTTGTTCTATTTCATCTACCACTTGACAACCTCCATAATATCGTTTTCCTGGATAACCTTCGGCATATTTGTTAGTTAATATCGAACCTGCTGCCTCCAATACTTGAGAACTTACAAAATTTTCTGAAGCTATTAGTTCTATTCCTTCATGTTGTCGATGACTTTCTTGCTCTATTAATTTAAAAATCAATCTATCTTTTTTCATTTTTATCTAAATTTATGCTTGCTGATCGTTTGTTTAGGTGACTTTTTCAGTCACATGACAAATGTAATTGAATTTTGGGAATTTTATATTTCTGTTTATTTTATATTTATATATTGACGTTATTATATATTTAATACGTCTTCCATCATAATATTGATGGAAATTTTAGTATACATAAATTTATATTCACTTCTCAAATTAAATTATGATTTATAAAATACAACCACCTACTAATTTGTATATACATACATCCGTGCAACTACCTGCTTCCAAGAGTGTCAGTAATCGTGTTTTAATTCTGAATGCTTTGAGTAAAAATGATATATGTTTTATAAAAAATCTTTCGGATAGTGATGATACTCAGGTATTGAAGCATGCTTTACAATTATCTAGTACTAATTTCGACATCGGAGCTGCAGGAACTTCCATGCGTTTTCTTACAGCTTATTTGTCTCAAAGAAAAGGAAATTGGATTATTACAGGAACAGAAAGAATGAAAAATCGTCCAATTCGGACATTAACGGATGCTTTATGCCTATTAGGTGCTAAAATTAATTTTATTGAAAAAAAAGGATTTCCACCTTTGCATATTATCGGTAAAAAACTGAAGGGAGGAATGATTACTTTGAATAGCGAAGTTAGTTCTCAATATATTTCTGCGTTGATGATGATTGCTCCTGTTTTAGATCAGGGTCTAACTTTACAATTGAAGGGTACTATAATTTCAAAACCTTATATTGAAATGACTATTCGTTTAATGGAAATGTTTGGAATTCAAGTTGAGTGGAAAGAAAATGTCATATGGATTCGCCCTCAGTCATATTATGTACGTCCTTTCAAAATAGAAAATGATTGGTCAGCAGCTTCTTATTGGTATGAAATAATGGCTTTAGCTTCAAAAAAATCTTCAATAGAATTATTAGGATTAAAAGAAAATAGTATACAAGGAGATTCAAAAGGGAGATTTTTATTCGAAAAATTAGGGGTACAAACAGTATTTAATTTTCCAAAATATTTAGGTAGAAAAGAAGAAGTTTTAACAACTTTGTATCCCATTATGCCTCTCATTAGAAGAGAAATATTAGACTATGATTTTGTTAATGAACCAGATTTAGTCCAAACTTTTGTTGTAAGTTGTTGTTTACTTGATGTTCCTTTTTGTTTTAAAGGGCTACAAAGCTTGCGAATAAAAGAGACAGATCGTATTTCTGCTCTACAGAAAGAAATGCGCAAATTAGGGTATATTATTAGAAGTTGCTCTAATATTATAGAATGGAGAGGTGAAAGATGCAAACGAGAAGAGAACCCTGTTATTTTTACTTATGAAGACCATCGTATGGCAATGGCTTTTGCTCCAGCTTGTCTGAAATTGAAAGAAATTAATATAGATACACCTGGCGTAGTTAGTAAATCTTATCCAAATTACTGGAAGGATTTATCACAAGCAGGATTCACAATTACAAATTATAATGAAAATTTAGAAAAAAATCATAGAAAATCCACTTAGGTTAATTATACTTAAATATTAAATAAACATTGTGAAAAAAGTCCCAGTTTTATCATCCGATTTCACAATCATATAATTTAGAAAGTATACGTACCCGTACATTTCTTTTCTATTGCTCTTTTGTTGACTTTTACAGAGAAGGTTTGTGCAGGGTCAATTTTATACAATACCAATAAAAAGGACTTTTTTAAGTTTCAATTTAAGAAATTATGTATAAACACATATGCATGTGAATAAAAAAGGAGACTGTTTGTGATATGGAAATTATATTATAAATAATGTAGAAGATTATTGAGATAATCTAATTCGTTTAAGCTTTGAGCTTAGTCTTTTTTTTGTAAAATTAGAAAGTTTTGATATAA
The DNA here is from genome assembly GCF_055395615.1 of Azobacteroides sp. (SeqCode). NCBI lineage: Bacteria > Pseudomonadati > Bacteroidota > Bacteroidia > Bacteroidales > Azobacteroides (SeqCode) > Azobacteroides sp. (SeqCode). The sequence continues at coordinate 971,831 of NZ_AP014701.1, forward strand.
AATTCTATTACATAGAATGTAAGTTTAATTCTTAGTACTTAAGGGTTAAAATATGGAATTACTTTCTCTGAGAAGTATAAATAAGAAAAGAGAAAAATGTATATTAATTTTTTTCAATACAAGTAAGAATAATGAAATTATCTATTTTAATAAAATTTAAATCTAATGTTTATGACAAGTTAAATATTTATAAAGAGGATGGGGAGGATGTTTTGAGTTTGCTTACAGAACTTCTGCTATATCCACAGTTATTACAGTAATTAACGAGATGAAAATTAAAAGTTACTATAAAATTCTAATAAAATTTTGAAATCTAAATTTAAAGAAATAATTTTATAGAAGTACATAAAATCCAATTAGTCTAGCTATAAAACTGTGAATTAATTTCAAAAAATTGCTTTTGTATCTTGTATGAATAATTATTCTTAATAAGAGAATTTTATTAAGAATAAAAGATCTACTAGTAAAATAGATTAACTGGAGTTAAACTAAAAAAAATTATAAAAAAGATATTGCACAATATATTTACCTCTTGTTCCCAAATTCATTATTGAAATAAAATGTATAAAAAAATCTTTTTATACATTTTCAGAAATAGAGAATTGAATGGGAAAATCTCTAAATAATATAATAAGCTTTTTTTACAAAAAAGGAATTCTTGTTTTTTTTGTTTAGATATCTTCTCATTTACTTAATGAGTCTTTTTATGTTTCTATATCAATTGAAATAAGAAATTCTACTATTATACATTGCTATAAGCTTTTGAAAAAGAGCAAAAGTATTTGTTATATGGTAAAATAGAGAATGGTTTATAAGATTGGAAATTATATGTCATAAAAATGATTAAACAATGTCTGGAAGAAAACAATTATTGAAATAATTACTACTATTGATTTGAAAATAATTCTCAAATTAGAATTAATTTTTATTAATTATTTGCTCAGTAGAATTAGAAATAAAAAAATATTTTCATCGTTACAATTTTATTGTAAAAACATTTTATTAAAAAACATAACCCCAGATGAAAAAAATGAAACGTTTTTGTGAGAAAATAAAGAGAAATATCTCGATAAAAACTATTTTAGATTTATAATTATATAAAGGAGGAATTGTTTTTTATTTTGATAAATATTCAATACAAGATACAAAAAAATAGTGTTAACTATGAAAAAATCCCATATTTATACACGTACTGGTGACAAAGGTTATACTTCACTATTCGGTGGAAAACGAGTAATAAAAACTCACTTACGTGTAGAGGCTTATGGAACAATAGACGAATTAAATTCATTTATAGGTTATCTTTTAAACAAAATAAGTGAAAATGATGATCGGATTTTTTTGTTACAAATCCAACACAATCTTTTTACTTTAGGAGGTTATTTAGCAACTGAAATTAAAGAAGAAAATTATTCTATTTTAGATGAAAAACTAATAAACTTAGAAAAAGAAATAGACAAAATAGATAAATCACTGCCACCTTTATACTCTTTTGTATTGCCTGGGAGTTGTTCATCCAATGCATTATCACATATATGTCGTACTATTTGTAGAAGAGCTGAAAGATGCATTATTCGCATTGCAGAACAAGAAATTGTTCACTTTTCAGCATTGGAATATATTAATCGTTTATCAGACTATTTCTTCTTACTCGCAAGAAAACAAAGTTTTATTCATTCTACTAGGGAAGTTATGTTATAGAAAATCTTATAAATAAATCATACATCAAAAAGCATAAAAGTTAAAAAAGAAATATTAAATTAGGTTTAACTAAAAATAAACAATAAAGTATGTATTGGACATTGGAATTAGCTTCATATTTGGAAGATGCGCCTTGGCCTGCAACCAAATCAGAATTAGTTGATTATGCATCACGTACTTGCTGCCCAGACGAAGTAATAGAAAATTTACAAGAATTAGAAGAAGAGAATGAAATTTATGAAAATATAGAAGATATTTGGCCAGACTACCCAAGTAAAGATGATTTTCTTTTCAATGAAGACGAATACTAAAATAAATTACTCGCGATGAAAACTATAATTAGGAGCTTCTTGTATAATAGCCACATCATGAGGATGGCTTTCTGTCATTCCAGCATTTGTAATTCTCACAAACCGGGCACCGTGTAGCTGTTTTATATTTACTGCTCCACAATATCCCATACCAGCCCTTAGACCCCCTACTAGTTGATAAATCACTTCATATAATAAACCTTTGTAAGGTACTCTAGCAGTTATTCCTTCAGGAACTAACTTTTTTACATCGTCTTCTACATCTTGAAAATATCGGTCTTTAGAACCTTTTTGCATAGCTTCCAATGAACCCATCCCTCTATAGGCCTTAAATTTACGACCGTTATACAATATGGTTTCTCCTGGTGATTCTTCTACACCAGCTAATAATGAACCTATCATAACTGATGAACCTCCTGCAGCCAAAGCCTTAACTATATCCCCGGAATAACGTAAACCTCCATCTGCTATAATAGGGATATCTATTTTTTTTAATACTTTTGAAACCTCATAAATAGCTGACAATTGCGGAACCCCTACTCCTGCTATAATTCGTGTTGTACAAATAGAACCAGGACCAATACCTACTTTTATAGCATCAGCCTTCGCTTCCGCTAATGCCATAGCTGCTTCTGCTGTTGCAATATTACCAATGACAATATCTATTATATTGTATTTTCTTTTGATTTCTTTTAAAATAGCAATTGTTCTCTTTGAATGACCGTGAGCCGTATCAATGACGATAGCATCAACTTCTGCTTCAACTAAAGCTTCAACACGGTCGTATGTATCACATGCAACTCCTACCCCTGCAGCTACACGTAAGCGCCCTTTTGAATCTTTGCAAGCAAAAGGTTTGTCTTTAGCTTTAGTAATATCCTTATAAGTAATTAATCCTATCAGCTTATTATGAGTATCTACAACAGGAAGTTTTTCTATTTTATAAGATTGTAAAATATCAGCAGCATTTTCTAAATCGGTAGATTGGCTAGTAGTTATTAAATTTTCGGAAGTCATTACTTTATCTATCAATTGATAGGTATCCTTTCGAAACCGCAAATCACGATTAGTTACAATACCAACCAAATGATTATTTTCATCTACTACAGGAATACCTCCAATTTTATATTCAGACATCAGAGCCAAAGCATCTCCAATCGTTTTATTTCTCTTAATACTGACTGGATTAGAAATCATACCGTTTTCAGCCCTTTTCACTGAACGTACTTGCTTAGCTTGTTCTTCAATACTCATATTCTTATGAATTACTCCTATTCCTCCTTCACGTGCAATTGCAATCGCTAATTTAGCTTCAGTAACTGTATCCATAGCTGCTGAAATTAGCGGAATATTCAAAGAAATATTTTTTGAAAACTTTGTAGAAAGATCTACTTGACAAGGCAAAACTTCGGAATAAGAAGGAATTAATAAAACATCATCAAAAGTCAATCCATCCATAACAACTTTATCCATAATAAATGACATGAAACACTTCCGAGTTTTTATTATACTATCACAAATATACATAATTTCTTCCCTCTATTTAAAGTATAAATCTAAATATTATATATATTTGAATTTATACCTATGAGAAATGCCTTGCCTACTGATGATAGAAACTTCTACACAAATCTGTTCGGTGACTTTGTCTGTTACTGGTGAATCTGTTTTGAGTAGGATTTATACAAAAAAAACTTCTCATGCTTCTCTATTAGGAGTTTTTTTATTCGAAGCCGTAGAATATGCACGTAAAAACAATTATAAAATAAATGCAATTGCAGTAAGTGCAGGTCCAGGATCCTATACAGGATTGAGAATTGGGATATCTGAAGCTAAAGGATTATGCTATGGGTTCGGCATTCCTCTGATAGCTATTCCAACTTTAAAAATTATGGCATTTCAAGCTATTCATAGCTTATCTCACCTATTTCCTAATTCAATATATTGCCCTATGATTGATGCTCGAAGGATGGAAGTCTTCACTGCACTATATGATGCAACCCTTAATGAAATTTGTTCCACAAAAGCGGATATCATTGATAAAAGTAGTTATAAAGAATTTTTAAAAAAATATACCATCATATTTTTTGGGAATGGTTCAAACAAATGTACTAATGTGATCAAATCCACCAATGCTATTTTTATCAATGATATTCATCCTACCGCAAATGCTATGATTTACTTGGCAGAAAGCGCTTTTGCTAAAAAGGAGTTTGCAAACACAGCGTATTTTGAACCTTTTTATATAAAAAGATATCAATCAACAATTACAAAAAATAAAATTTCACCCTAAAACATTTGCTTATTTTTCAACTTTAATCCGTAATTCTTTCAGTTGTTCATAAGAAACAGCTGAAGGAGCATTTGTCATTACATCTCGACCGGAATTATTTTTAGGAAAAGCAATACAATCTTTAATGGAATTTAATCCAGCAAAAATAGCAACAAAACGATCAAGTCCAAATGCAATACCTCCATGAGGAGGAGCGCCATATCTAAGTGCATTTATTAAAAAACCAAACTGTGACTGGGCTCGTTTCTTTGAAAAACCCAGTATGGTAAATATTTTCTCTTGTAGCTCACAATTATGAATACGAATAGACCCCCCTCCAATTTCTACTCCGTTAATTACCATATCGTAAGCATTTGCTCTAACGGTTTCAGGATTTGTTTCCAATAAAGGAATATCTTCTTTCTTAGGACTTGTAAAAGGATGATGTTTAGAAAAAAAACGACTTGATTCATTATCATATTCAAGTAGAGGGAAGTCAATTATCCAAAGACATTTAAATTGATTTTTATCTCTTAATTTCAAACGAGAACCTATTTCAAGACGAAGCTCTCCTAATTGCTTTTGTGTCTCCTTTGTTTTTCCACACAAAATAAGAATTAAATCTCCTTGTTTAGCTCCTACTTTATCTTTCCACTTTAGTAAGTCCTCTGCGGAATAGAATTTATCTACTGACGATTTTAAAGAACCATCAAAATTGTAACGAACATAAATCAACTCTTTTGCTCCAATTTGTGGACGTTTAACAAAATCTATCAATTCATCAACTTGCTTACGACTATAAGAAGCACAACCTTCTACACAAATAGCTCCTATGTATTCAGATTTATCAAATACAGAAAATCCTTTCTTAATTATTATATCTTTTATTTCAATAAGTCGCATTCCAAACCGAATGTCTGGTTTATCCGATCCATAAAACCGAATTGCATCAACATATGAGATCCGTGAAAAATTAGGGATATCTAACCCTTTAATTGTTTTAAATAAATACTTAGTCAGTCCTTCGAAAATATTCAATATATCTTCTTGTTCCACAAATGATATCTCACAGTCTATTTGCGTAAACTCTGGTTGACGATCCGAACGAAAATCTTCATCTCTGAAGCATTTTACAATTTGAAAGTAACGATCAAATCCAGCTACCATTAGTAATTGCTTGAATAACTGTGGAGATTGAGGCAAAGCATAAAATTCACCTTGATTTTTTCGAGAAGGAACTATAAAATCACGTGCTCCTTCTTGAGTAGAATTAATTAAAACAGGTGTTTCTATTTCCATAAAATTGTGCTTATTTAAATAACTATGAATGGCAAAAACCATCTTATGCCGTAACTCTAAATTAGAATGAATCAATGTACGACGTAAATCTAAATAACGATACTTCATTCGTAAATCATCTCCACCATCAGTATTTTCCTCAATAGTAAATGGAGGAACTTCTGAAGGATTTAATATGTTAAGTTTCGAAACAATTATCTCAATATCACCAGTGGAAATATTTAAATTTTTATTGGAACGTTCTACAACTTTCCCTTCTATTTGAATAACCCATTCTCGACCTAATTCAAATACCTTATTGCACAAATTTGCATTTACCTCTTGGTTGAAAACTAATTGTGTAACTCCATATCTATCTCGCAAATCAATAAAAATTAATTTTCCAATTTTACGTATTTTTTGTACCCAACCACATAAAATTACCTCCTGATTTGTGTTTGTAACACGAAGTTCTCCGCAAGTATTTGTTCTATACATTTTTCTCTACTTTAATGAGTACATCATTATTTTTAATGTAAGATGTACAAAAATTACAAATGAGACATTGTCTATTCGAGCATTACTTATAAATAATAAAACGAACATTTATTTGTATTTTTGTCACAATCAAGATATATAAAAATATGCAAAAAATTAGAAATGTTGCTATTATTGCCCATGTAGATCATGGGAAAACTACTTTAATAGATAAAATGCTTATTGCCGGAAAATTATTTCGGGATGACAAAACTGAATTTAATCAATTACTTGACAGTAACGATTTAGAACGTGAACGAGGTATTACTATCCTTGCAAAAAATGTTTCTATCAATTACAAAAATCATAAAATAAATATTATAGATACTCCTGGACACGCAGACTTTGGAGGTGAAGTAGAACGAGTGTTAAATATGGTAGATGGTGTATTACTGCTAGTAGATGCTTTTGAAGGTCCAATGTCTCAAACACGTTTCGTACTTCAAAAAGCTATTAATTTAGGGTTGAAACCAATTGTTATAATAAACAAAGTGGATAAGCCTAATTGTTTCCCAGAAAAAGTTCAAGAAAGAGTTTTCGATTTAATGTTTTCTCTTAATGCAACAGAAGAACAATTAGATTTTATTACAATTTATGGATCAGCCAAACAAGGATGGATGTCTAATAACTTAGAAAAATCCTCAAACAATATCCATCCTGTTTTAGATGCAATCATAGACCATATTCCAGCTCCTAAAATATTAGAAGGCACGTTACAAATGCAAATTACTTCATTAGATTATTCAAGTTATGTAGGACGGATTGCTATAGGACGTATTCATCGTGGTAAATTAAAAGAAGGAATGGAAATAGCTCTATGTAAAAAAAATGGCACTATTTTAAAATCAAAAATTAAGGAACTAAACGTTTTCGAAGGGTTAGGAAGAATTAAGATACAATCTGTAAAATCAGGAGATATTTGTGCAATAGTAGGTATTGAAAATTTCGAAATTGGAGATACAATCACTGATTCGACAAATCCAAAACCACTGGTACCTATTGCTATTGACGAACCAATTATGTCCATGTTATTCACTATTAATAATTCTCCTTTTTTTGGAAAAGAAGGTATATACATTACTTCTCATCATATTTATAAACGATTAATACAAGAGATGGATAAAAATTTAGCTTTACGAGTTCTTCCTTCCGATTCTGCAGATGTATGGATGGTACATGGACGCGGGATTCTTCATTTATCTATTTTGATAGAAACAATGCGTCGTGAAGGATATGAATTGCAAGTAGGACAACCACAAGTAATTATTAAAGAACAAAATGGGATTAAAATGGAGCCTATAGAACAATTAACAATAAATTTACCTGAAAAATATTCCAGTAAAATTATTGACATAGTTACCAAACGAAAAGGAGAAATGGTATCTATGGAATACAAAAAATATCGTACTTACATAGAATTTATTATTCCTTCAAGAGGCATTATTGGTCTAACTAATAACATATTAGCAGCTTCGGCAGGGGAAGCTATTATGACACATCGTTTCAAAGAATATCAAACGTGGAAAGGAAAAATAGAAAAAAGAAAAAATGGTTCGATTATTGCAATAGAAACAGGAAATGTTTATGCTTATGCATTAGATAAACTGCAAAATCGTGGAAAATTTTTTATTCATCCGCAAACAAACGTTTATGCTGGACAAATTATTGGAGAGCATTGTAAAGAGGGAGATATAGGAGTAAATGTGACTAAATCCAAAAAATTAACAAATATTAGGGCGTCAGGAAGCGATAACAAGGTTCATTTATCTCCACCAGTTATTTTTAGTATAGAACAAGCTTTAGAATATATCAAAGAAGATGAATACGTAGAATTAACTCCCTATACTATTCGACTTCGAAAAATCATTTTGGATGAAAATAAGCGCAAGCGGAAAAAACAGTGAGTATTTTTCATTTTTCTAAAAAGGGAGGAATCGCAATGAACAAGAAAAAGAATTCAGCAGTAAACTAAGGAATAAATAAAAATCCTTTGAATATCAACTAGTCATATAATACGTTGAAAAATAATGAGATAATACAAATTTATCGAAGAATGAGAAAAATGTTTTGCTCTTTCTATCAATTTTTCTGATTTTCGTAGGAATGAGGGATGTTCTATATGCCCCATCCGAAATCGTCTTTGGAAAAGAAGTGCATTAGATAGACATCAACTTACTTAATAATTTAATTGTAAAG